>CAIYIS010000085.1 GCA_903926385.1 uncultured Bacteroidota bacterium | reverse complement strand
TGGCACCTCGATGTCGGCTCGTCACATCCTGGGGCTGGAGAAGGTCCCAAGGGTTCGGCTGTTCGCCGATTAAAGTGGCACGCGAGCTGGGTTCAGAACGTCGTGAGACAGTTCGGTCCCTATCTGATGTGATCGTTGGAAGTTTGAGAGGATCTGACCTTAGTACGAGAGGACCGGGTCGGACGTACCTCTGGTGTATCTGTTGTGGCGCCAGCTGCAGTGCAGAGTAGCTACGTACGGACAAGATAAGCGCTGAAAGCATCTAAGCACGAAACTTACCTCAAGATGAGACTTCCTTTAAGGGTCGTAGAAGACTACTACGTTGATAGGCTGCAGATGTAAAGATAGTAATATCAAAGTCGAGCAGTACTAATTACCCGTAGACTTATATTTTTAAATAAAATATCCAAAATAAATTATTGTGTTTTCTTTCAATTATTGTCAAATTCATAAACGATCTTTATGGTGACTATTGCGATGGGGTACACCTCTTCCCGTTCCGAACAGAGAAGTTAAGCCCATCTGCGCAGATGATACTTGGATAAAACCAGGGAAAGTATGTCGTTGCCGTAATATTATAAAAGCTATTTCAAAAGTAATTTTGAGATAGCTTTTTTTTTTGTGAAAATGTGTAACTAAAACTATACTTTGCTTTTGTTTAAAATTAAACTTAAATGCTAAAAATTAGTAATGATTTATTAAGGAAGCTTACAATCGGAATTTTAGTTTTGATGATAATATCAATTTTTTTTGGTGAGTCGAGTTCTAACTCCAAAGAAATTGGTGAAACTATTTTTTGGTTTCATGCAAGAGCTGTACTTAGTTTTTCTATGCTATTACTATTAGTTTTTACAATATCAATAGTGAGAACAAAAGAACTTTTAATTAATTTTAAATCAAGAAAAGATCTTCTTATATTATCCTTAATCTTTATATCATTAGTTTTGGGTTTTGTTAATTCAGGAAATTATGGATATATATTTCAAAGGATGCAGATTAAAGTTCCTTTTTTGATTTTGCCTTTATGTGCAAGCTCATTGAATATCGATAGAAAAGGATTTCAGACTATATTATTTGTTTTTATGTTATTTACATTTTCACTTGCGACTTATACTTTCATAAATTACATCATTAATTTTGATGTAATTAATGCTGCATACTTAAATTCCAAAGTGATGCCTTCTCCTATAAATCATGTTAGGTTCAGTATTTTACTTGCACTAGCAACATACTCATCATATTTTTTGTTAAAGACAAATTATAACCGGTTTAAGTATATTAAAACAGTTTTAGTTGTAGTAGGTATGTTTTTGTTTGTTTTTATACACTTATATTCTGTAAGAAGTGGCATTATAGCTATTTACGCCATAGCTTTTACTGAAACTCTTTCGTATATGATTAAAACTAGATCTTTTAAAAAAGGAATGTCATTTTTTCTTGTTTTAATTTCCTGTAGTATTATTATATTTATGTTTTCACCAACTCTAAAGAATAAGGTTACAAATACAAAAAGTGATATTGGTATATACAATAGTAAAGGAAATGCAAATTATAATTCATTGTCGACAAGATTAATATCTTATCAAGTTGCTATTGATTTATTTAAAGAAAATGTATTTTTCGGATGTGGTCTTGGTGATTTAGAAATTAAAAACACAAAGCTTTTTAAAGAAAAATTTCCTGAGATCGAAACTCCTATTATTCCGCATAATGAATTTTTATATTATTTGGCGTCTATGGGAGTAGTAGGTTTTCTAATTTTTATCTTCTGTTTTTTCTTTCCGCTTTTTTATAATAAAAACTATAAAAATGATTTTTTGTTAATGGTATATATTGTATTATTTCTCTCTTTTATGACAGAGCCTATGATAGAGAACCAACTTGGAGTTGCTGTTACTACCATTTTTATTACATTACCATTAATGATTAAAAAAGAAGAAAGGTTTCAATTATTTTTTTGAAGTTGAAACGTTTTTTTATATTTTAAATAGACTTCTTTCGCATTTATCCTGGCGATTAAAAATCCATATTTCCCATCTAAAAATCCATATTTTATAAAATAGTCTCTGAAAAATCGGGAGATTGGATTTATTAATATTTTAAACCATGAAGATTTCTTCCCTTTTTGAAAATATGTTTCAGCTGCAATAGTCGAAAAATAATCAGCCTTTTTATAATGTTCTTCAATTGTATTATAAGAATAATGTAACAAGTTTCCGGTTAGATGTTTTGTGACACATTCAGATTCTAAAACATATTTATCATGAGGATTGAGTCCATCCCATTTGCCTTTTCTACTATCCCACAATCTTAGTTTTATATCTGGATACCAAGCACCGTGTTTAATCCATTTGCCACAATAATTGTTCAAACGATTGAAGCTATATCCGTCAAATTCCCAATCAGTTTTTATTTTTTTTATTTCAGTTGTAAGTTTTTTATCGGGAAATTCATCAGCATCCAATGATAAAATATTTGGAAATTTTGCTTGAGTAATCGCAAAGTTTTTCTGCTCTATATGTCCTTCAAATTTATGTTTTACAATTCGAGCACCTTTACTTTCGGCAATTTCACAAGTTTTATCTGTTGAAAATGAATCAACAACAACAATATCATCAGCAATGTCAACAATTGAATCGATACAATTAGCAATATTTTGCTCTTCGTTAAAGGTTATTATTACAACGCTAATTGGTGTCATCGATAATTATTGCGGAAGTGAATATTGTATTTTAACTCTTAATGGAGTATAAACTGCATCAAGTTTTTGAAAGATAGAT
>CAIYIS010000084.1 GCA_903926385.1 uncultured Bacteroidota bacterium | reverse complement strand
CCTTGCATGCTGCAAAGTTCCGAACTATTTGTTTTTTTTCCTTTCTTACTTTTCAAAAGTTCTTTACATTTGTGTGTTAGTTGTGCAACATGCACATAGGATTTATGCAATAAGTATTGGGGGGGCAGAATCGCTAACTTTAAAGTGTCTGCGGAAAATCCCCCCAATACTTACTGCATAAATCCTTCAAACGTTAGCAGCAATAGTGAGACCGAGCGTAAACGACAGCGACACGACAACAGAAACGAAACTGAAACGAAAGTAAAAAGCAATTTGAAACCCCCCGTAGGCGCGAAGCTGAAGCGTTGTATGTGCGCTAGGGCTTCGTGACATAATAATTTGGTAAGTTGTACTTACCTAAAATAATACCCCGTTGGGCGTAGCGTCTCGCTTCGTCCTGTTTAACCGGCATCTTGCCGAATACACTAAAATTTAATTTCTATCCTTGACCCCCCACTACGTTCAACGGGGAATAAAGAAATATATTTATTCACAAAATACATTTCGGGAGATTTTTCTCCCCCCACGTTTTAGCAAAAACAATAATTGCAAAAAAACACAATAAAAAAATCCCGAATTGCTTCGGGATTTCTGTTTATCATCTTTATTTTATTTCTGCTCTTTCTGTTGCACAGATTTTATTTATCAAGCACCTATTAACTCACTAAAATCTCCATCCGCAGGTAATCATAAAGCTGGAATTCTTGTAGGTAGTTTCTGTAGGGTCGAGCAAGGGTGCATCGTACAAATAATTTTTTTCGGTATATTTCGAAAACACATAAGCAGCATCTATATAAAATATTTCTCTGCGATAACCCACACCAAATGTGTAACTGCTTCTGGAGGCAGATGCGTTGTCTCCGCCTTTAAACGGACTGCCATACAAGGCATATCCCACCCGGAAAGCAACAGGGTCTAACCTCACCTCTGCTCCTACTCTCAAATTACCGGCAGCTTTGTATCGGGCGCGAATGCCTGTATTCACATCTGTAAACACATTGGGGTGAGAGTTGAGCGAAGCCGAACTATAATCTACATATTCGTAATCTACGTTCAGCATTCCTATTTTCTGAATCACAAACCCCAAACTGGCTATAGCGCGATAAGGAGTGGTAATGGAGTAATTAAATTTTCCTTTCACCGTGTCGGTTTGATACGAAGCCGAACCCACGTCAGATTGCATCACACTCGAGTATTCGTCTTTAAAACTAATATAAGTTGGAGTATGCACTGCCAGTCCTACTCTTAGCCAGTCGATAGGTTTAACTATAACCCCGAGTTTAAAATTAATCCCATTGAAAAACATACCGCCCTTAGAGGCCAATGTTTGATAATAAGTGAAGGATTTAAAACCCGGCAAAGAATCATTTGTATTCACCTCCTCGTATTTACTTTCTTCTGAATACGAGGCATGCACCAATCCTAATGTTCCACCGATAAATAATTTATCATTGTAATTACCTCCCAAACTCAAATACATTTCGCCCAGAGAGCCTTTCGAATCAAGCGATTTTTTTTGTTGTTCTCCATAACCCGGCATCAACACATGATTATAATGAGTGGTATCGGTAATGGATAACGGATTAATCAAATAAGTTTGATAAGCCAGATTAGTTGAAAAAGCATCTAATTGTGAAGGATTCTGCCCGCTGGCCTGTTGAGTAAACGCATCGAGCATCGAACTGGTTTTGTTTACACCGGTAATGTTAAGGCGAGTGTTAAAATTAGCGAGTGTGTTGTAACCAATTCCAAAATTAATATAACGCCATCCTCCGTTTTTGTCTTCTTTTAAATGAACAGCACCCACCAGGCCGATATTACCAAGATTAACATTTAATTTGCTATCGCCCGATGAAGTATTATTAAAAGTGGAAGAGGAATGAGGTATATATAAATAAGGAGAAATGCTCAGTTCGGTTTTTCTGAAAACGGCAATACCCGCTGGGTTAAAACTAATGGTCGACATATCGCCACCCAGAGCTCCCATCGACCCGGCCATACCAGCAAAACGGGCTGTACCACCAAACGAAAGTTGAGAGTAACGCATGGCATCCACGTCATTTTGTGCAAAACTGCTGTATGCACACACCATTGCAATGCTGAATAATACTATTAGCTTTTTCATTTTCTATAAAAATTAATTAAGAAATTATCTTTTTCTTCCTCCTCCTGAACTTCGCGGAGCAGAACCACTACTTCCACTTGAGCCAGATGACGAACCGCTTCTGATGGTACCACCACTGGGAGCTGACGAAGCCGGTTCGCTGTTGCGTGGTTCCGCAAAATGTACCGATTCCGGATTGTTTCTCGGTTTTTCACTTCTCGGTTTGGCCGGTTCGCTGCGCGGAGCTTCGTTACGAGGCTGAGGATTATCGTTCCTTGGCTGCTCGTATCGTGGCTGAGGCTTAGTATTCCCAGGCTGATCATTACGAGGTTGAGAACGGTCGATAGCCGGTTGGTCATTTCTCGGTTTAGGTTGTTCATATTGCGGACTGGTATTGTTTGCCGGTCTTTGGTTAGGTACCGGTTTCGTCTGATAATAATCTTGTGCATGTTCGCGCGGTTTAGCGTTGTTATTCGAATTCACAGGTTTTGTATTGTCTCTCGAGTCAAACGTTTCCGGACGACTGGTGTTTGTGTTTACCGGTCCGGCAGGTCTGTCAATATTCGTACTGTGATTAGTCGGTTTGCTATAATAATCCGAAACAGTAGTATTCAGCAAATGCGGATTAGTAGTCCTTCCTTTGGTTTCGGCAAAAGGCTTATGAGTTTCTGCTTCCACCGAGTTAATGTATCTGTGAGCCATGCTTGGTTGAGGATTGTGACGGCCATTGCCACCAGCACCGCTGCTGCCCCCGCGAGGTCCGTAATAATAACTGTTGTTATCATAACTGTTAAAGTAATTGTTAGCATACCCATTTCCATACGGGTTGTAACCATAAGGGTTGTAGCCATAAGGATTGTAACCATACGGATTATAACCGTAAGGATTGTAGCCATAAGGATTATAACCATAACTACCATAAGGGCTAAACCATGGGTCGTATCCCCAGCCAAAGCTGCTGTAAAAAGAAAAACCGGGATTATAAGCATACGAATAATAACTAGGTCCCCAGAAGTTATACCCCATGTACACTGACGAACCATAATAATAAGGGTCGTTATTGTACCAGTAAGAATTAGTATAATAATCATCGTAGTAACCATAATTACCGCATGGACTATGGAAACGCCTTAACCTTACGGCATATTCGTCATCATAATAATCATCATAATTAAATGGTTTATCATAATAATTATTGGTGGTATTATTAATCACCGTTCCGTTTCCGTCAGTAGTGGTGGTCGAAGAATTGCTGTTCGAAGGATTGTAATAGTCATAATCATTCGGATTACTGCTTTTGCCGGAGTTATTAGATGAATTTGCGTTTTGTTCTTTCTCCGCTTGAGCACGTGCATACTCATCCAGTTCACGCGATTTTTTCTCGTTTTCGGCTTTCAGTCTTTCGTTCTCTGCTTTCAATTGAGCTTTTTCGCGGTCGGCAGCAGCGTCTTTTGATGAATAATAGATGTCATCATTATACTTGCCAGATGTAGCGCTTTTAGGCGAGTTACAAGCCGATAAGGCAACGATGGCAAGTGCTGAAATAACAAATGTAGTTTTCATTTTTTATGATTTTTTGGTAATCTGTTTTTTATATTCCTTCGACAAATGGATTTACAAAAGGTTTATTTTCTATTTTTGTCAAGCATTTATTGTGCAAAATTACAAATACTATACCACAAAAAAACATATATGAGCAAGGAATTATCAACGCGGGAAGAAAATTACTCTGAATGGTACAACGAACTGGTTGTAAAAGCAGATTTGGCCGAGCATTCGGCTGTGAAAGGTTGCATGGTAATTAAACCTTACGGATACGCTATCTGGGAAAAAATGCAACAGGCATTAGACAAAATGTTTAAAGACACAGGCCATGTAAACGCCTATTTTCCGCTGTTTATACCAAAATCATTTTTCAGTAAAGAAGCCAGCCATGTGGAAGGCTTTGCGAAAGAATGTGCGGTGGTAACCCATTACCGACTTAAAACTGCACCCGATGGAAGCATTGTGGTGGACGAAACGGCTAAGCTGGATGAAGAGTTAATTGTACGCCCTACCTCCGAAACTATTATCTGGAACACCTATAGAGGATGGATACAATCGTATCGCGATTTGCCATTATTGATTAATCAATGGGCTAACGTGGTGAGATGGGAAATGCGTACACGTTTATTTTTAAGAACCACCGAATTCCTTTGGCAGGAAGGGCACACCGCTCACGCCACAGCCGAAGAAGCTATTTCGGAAACCGAACAAATGCTGAATGTGTATGGGGAGTTTGCTGAAAAATTTATGGCTGTACCGGTTATTAAAGGAATAAAAACTGCCAACGAACGATTTGCAGGAGCCATCGAGACCTATTGTATCGAAGCGCTGATGCAGGACGGGAAAGCCTTGCAGGCGGGCACCTCTCACTTTCTGGGCCAAAATTTCGCTAAAGCATTTGATGTAAAATTTGCTACCAAAGAAGGCAAACAGGATTATGTATGGGCCACTTCATGGGGAGTTTCCACCCGATTGATGGGTGCATTGGTAATGTCTCACTCTGACGATAAGGGTTTGGTATTGCCTCCTAAATTGGCTCCTTTTCAGGTAGTCATTGTTCCTATATATAAAGGAGAAGAACAACTGGCTCAGATAAACGAAGTGGTGGGCAAAATGAAAAAAGCAATGGAAGCCAAAGGTATTTCTGTAAAATATGATAACAGAGATAATCAGCGTCCAGGATGGAAATTTGCCGAATACGAGTTAAAGGGTGTGCCGGTTAGAATAGCCATTGGAGCAAGAGATTTAGAGAACGGAACGGTAGAAGTAGCCAGAAGAGATACCATGGAGAAAGAAACGCTGCAACAAGCCGATATCGAAAACAAGATAGAACACTTGCTGGAGCAAATACAAAACAACCTTTATCAAAAAGCACTCGCCATGCGCGAAATGAAAACATACACAGCAGATACTTATGAAGAATTTAAACGCATACTCGAAGAAACTCCTGGTTTTGTAATGGCGCATTGGGACGGTAGCAGCGAAACAGAACAAAAAATAAAAGAAGAAACCAAGGCTACCATCAGATGTATCCCTTTAAATAATAAACAGGAAAGCGGAGTTTGTATTCACAGTGGTAAACCATCTACTCAAAAAGTTGTATTTGCCAGAGCTTATTAATTGCTATCAAATTTGAACCTTAACTTATAAAAACATGGATGGACTTACACCTCGCGAGTTGATTATAAAATCGCTCAAAGAAAAATCTAGTTTAAAACAAGATATTTACCATAATGCGCTGAATACGTTTAATCTTCTTAAATCGACAGCACGACAACTAGCAGCTGATTTGAAAAAAGAAGCCATTGCTATCGATAAACGGGTGGTGATAGACTTTAAGGATAAAGGAGCATTTGAGTTCGAACTGAGAGTAGCCGGAGATTTGCTTATCTTTAGTATGCACACCAACATTTTCGAGTTCGACAAATCGCATAATGTTTGGAAAAGTTCGTATGTAAAAGAAGATTCATTGCGCTCTTTTTGCGGTATCATTAATATCTACAATTTCCTGAACGACTCGTTTGCCTACAACCGAGTGAACGATACAGGGTATGTGATTGGAAGGATTTTTGTAAATAAAGAAAACCATTACTTTGTAGAAGGCAAGCGGCAACTGGGATTTTTATACAATGATTTTGTTCACTCTGTAGTAGAAGAAACTGCCATAAAAGCCATACTCGAATCGACTATATTATATTGTATCAACTTTGATTTATACACACCTCCTTTCGATTCTATAAAAGAGATTTCGGTGGCCGAAATGCAAACCGCCAGCGAAGGCATGCAAATAAAAACAGGAAAACGACTTGGGTTCAGATTTCAGGCCGATAATGACGATTTTAGTTAAATAATCAGGAAAAAGCAAAAAAAATTTTGCTACTTTCATTTTTTAATCTACATTTGCACTCCCAAAAAAAAGGGGAAGTATATTTGGCCCGTTCGTCTAGGGGTTAGGACGCCAGGTTTTCATCCTGGTAAGAGGGGTTCGATTCCCCTACGGGCTACTAATAACAATGGTTACAAAGGTTAATCAAAAAAGAAAAAGATTAATCTTTCAATAAAAACAAATAAAATAAAATGGCAAATCACAAATCGAGCATTAAAAGAATTCGTTCAAACAATGCTAAAAGACTAACAAATCGTTATCAGGCAAAAACAATGCGTAATGCTATGAAAGATTTAAGAGAAGACGAAGTTAAAACTTCGGCAGCTGTTAAACTTCCTAAAGTTATTGCTATGGTGGATAAATTGGCAAAGAAAAATGTAATACACAAAAACAAAGCTGCCAATTTGAAATCGAAATTGACTAAAAAAGTGAACGCAATTAAAAAATAATTAAGTACGGACGGTAGTTTGAATTAATATATTTAGTCCCGCATTTATGCGGGACTTTTTTTATGATTTTTTTTACTACTTTTATCTTCTGAAAATAGATGGAAGAGAACAAACATTCATTCGGAATTAAATCGTGGGCAGAGGAAGACAGGCCAAGAGAAAAGCTACTGTCGAAAGGCAGGCATGTGCTTACCGAAGCCGAACTGATAGCTATATTGATAGGTTCGGGCAACAGAAACGAAACGGCAGTGGAACTTTCGAAACGAATTTTATCAGGTTCGGGTAATAATTTAAACGAACTCGGAAAACTGTCGGTGGCCGAATTAATGAAGTATAAAGGTATAGGAGAAGCTAAAGCCATCAGTATAATAGCGGCATTGGAACTGGGTAGAAGAAGAAAAGAGTCGGAGGCGATAAAACGAGATAAAATAATAAGCAGCCGGGATGTATTTGAAACTATGAAATCGAAATTTCTGGATTTGCCTCACGAGGAGTTTTGGTTGCTGATGCTTAACAGGGCCAACTTGGTTATCAAAAAAGAAATAATCAGTCGGGGAGGAGTTTCGGGAACAGTGGTGGATAATAAATTAATTTTTAAAACAGCTATAGAACAACACGCCTGTACAATTATAATTTGTCATAATCATCCGTCAGGAAATTTGCAACCGTCTGATGCAGATGTTAAGATTACCAAAAGTATAAAAGAGGCCGGAAAGATTATGGAAATTCCGCTAGCCGACCACCTGATAATTACAGATTCCGGTTATTACAGCTTTGCAGACGAAGGAATACTTTAAAAAAAACAATTGAATTACAAACCCTGTTTTTATTGATGTTTGTAGACATTAAACAATGAGCCAAATTAAGATACTTACCATTATTGGGGCACGACCTCAGATAATAAAAGCCGCAGCACTAAGCAGGGCAATACAAAATAATTTTTCGGATAAAATAAAAGAATTGATTGTTCACACAGGCCAACATTATGACGATAATATGAGTCAGGTGTTTATTGACGAGCTTGAAATTCCTCGTCCAAATTATCATCTGAATGTGGGGTCGGGAAGTCATGGAAAGCAAACTTCGATGATGATAGAAGGCATTGAAGAAATAATATTGAAAGAAAAACCGGCTTGTATTATATTATATGGAGACACGAATACCACATTAGCAGGTGCTGTGTCGGGTTCGAAAATACAAGTACCGATTATTCATATTGAAGCGGGGCTGCGCTCTTTCAATAAACTTATGCCGGAAGAAATAAACCGCATTGTGTGCGATCATGTTTCTACATTGCTATTTTCCCCATCGTTAACCGGATACTCCAATTTGCTGAAAGAGGGTTTTGTTGAAAACAACAACGGGCCATATAGCATTAACAACCCCAAGATATTTCATTGCGGAGATGTGATGTATGACAATTCGCTTTATTTCTCAGCTATTGCTGACAAATCGACTACAGTTTTGAAGGATTATAAACTCGAAAAAAATAATTTTATTTTAGCCACAATTCACAGAAACAACAATACGGATGAACCGGAACGACTCAATAAACTTTTTAAATCGTTGCTGGCAATAGCGCATCAAAACAAGATAAATGTAATCATACCTTTGCACCCGCGCACATCCAAATTACTCGCCAAAAACCTGGAACCTGAAGTGTATATGCAGGTTAAAACAAGCGGGTATATCAAAATCATTGCTCCGGTTTCTTACTTGGAAATGATTACACTCGAAAAGAATTCAAAGCTTGTGATGACCGATTCCGGAGGTGTGCAGAAGGAAGCCTTTTTCTTTAAAAAACCCTGCATTATTTTAAGGGCAGAAACAGAGTGGTTGGAATTGCTTTCGTGTGGTGCCGCCATACTGACAGATACTGACGAAAGTAAAATAGCCGAAGCATACAACTATTTTACGGGTACACAAACTATCTCTTATCCTAATTATTTTGGTGATGGAAAAGCAGCACAGTTTATTTGTGAACAAATTTTACAAAACATCCATTAAGAAATGTTGCTCATCTACACCCATAAAATTACTCATCGCAACAAGTATATTTTTAATCTTATTTTTAAAGATATTCTGGAACTTCATTTTACATTAACCTCCAATGCGGAAGAATTCAGGAAACACTCGGGTGCTAAGCTAAGCTACACGAACAATCCTGTAAGTGATGAGTTGTTTTTTATTTCGCGGAACCTTCTTTTCGAAACAGGAATAACCGATCAAAATATTTCTACCTTTGATTATAATGCACACAAAGCCTTTTATGCATCCGGAAAAATATCAGCACTACCATTCGATGTTTTTGCAGCTTCGTTTTATCTTGTTTCGCGCTATGAGGAATATTTGCCCCATATAAGAGACGAGCATGACCGATTTGAAGCGAAGGACAGTCTTGCATTTCAGAACCATTTTCTGCAAAAGCCAGTGGTGAACATTTGGGCAGGATGGATTAAAGAATTACTTCACGACAAATATCCTGAATTGGTTTTTCGTAAAAAGGAATACAAATTTGTTTCTACCATTGATATTGATAATGCTTATGCATATCGCGAAAAAGGCTTTACCAGAAGTATAGGCGGTTACCTTAAATCTGTATCGGAATTAAATTTCAATGATATAAAAGAACGAACCTCTGTTTTGCTTGGTAAACAAAAAGACCCTTACGATACCTACGATTTTCAACTTGACATGTTGAAGAAATATAATTTCGATTCCATTTATTTCTTTTTGCTGGGTGATTACGGAGTGAACGACAAGAACCTTCCGATAGAAAGTGTAGAGTTTCAATCGCTGATTAAAATGATTGGCGATTATGCCGAAATAGGTATTCATCCCTCATATGGTTCGAATAAAAGCAGAGAACAATTAAAAAAAGAAGTAAAACGTTTGGGAAAAGTTTTGCATCGGGAAGTAACCAAAAGCCGACAACATTTTTTGAAACTAACCCTACCCGAAACCTATCGTAATTTAATAGATTTAGATATTACTGATGACTATACGATGGGTTATGCTTCGCAAGTGGGTTTCAGAGCCAGTATTTGTACACCTTTCAATTTCTATGATTTGGACATGGAACTAGAAACGAAACTAAAAGTGCATCCATTTGCGTTTATGGAAGGCACTCTCAAATACCACATGAAAGTAGGGCCCGAAGAAGCTATGCAAAAAATAAAACCTTTGATTGATGAGGTGAAATCGGTAAACGGAGTTTTTATGAGCCTTTGGCATAACGACACATTGAATAATCAAAAATTGTGGGCCGGCTGGAGAGCTGTATACATTAATATGGTGGAATATGCAGTGAAATCGAAAGGACCCAGATAATGTTGAAACAATTTATTCTGAAATATTCCCCCGGATTTTTGTTAGACTGGGCTAAAAAGCTGAAGAAAAGTCAGAGAAAAAGCCAGTTGAAAAAGCAACAGGAACTTAAAACAGTTATCAGCCAGCAGCAATTAACTGAGGCATTTCAGAAAATTGGAATCCGGAAAGGAGACTCTGTTCTGGTTCATGCTAGTTTGAGTAAAATAGGTTATGTGGATGGTGGAGCAAAAACACTTGTTGCTGCATTGCATGAAACCATAGGAAACGAAGGCACTTTACTGTTTCCGACATTTAGTGCCACCGGGAGAAATAAAACACATTTGGAAGAACATCCTTACTTTAATATAAGAAACACTCCCTCTCAAATGGGTGCCGTGACAGAATATTTCAGAAAATCAGAAGATGTTTTCAGAAGTATGCATCCGACAGATTCGGTATGTGCAAAGGGCAAGCTGGCTGATTTTTTTACGAATTCCCATTACGGACAACTTACTCCTTATAACGAACATTCACCTTTCAGAAAGCTTTGCCTTATGAAGGGGAAAATATTGATGCTGGGTACCACACTAAACGGAGCCTGTACTAATTTGCATACATTAGAAGATGCTGTGGACTTTAAGTTTCCGGTGTATGATTCGAAAATATTTGAAGTAGAAATGACCGATAAAAATGGTATTAAAACGAAAGTAAAAACAAAAGTTCATAACCCTGATTATTCGGCCAAGCGTAATTGTGATGCACTTAAACCACTGTTTGAAAAAGAAGGTGTGCTGGTTAACGGAATGATTGGTGAAGCCAAAAGTATGTTGATTGATGCGGATAAAATGCTGGAAGTAATGATTAGAAATTATAAAGAAAAAGGAATTACCATGTACACTCCGTGGGGAAGTTAAGCTCAAGAAAAATGAATATTTACATTACATTGGATTATGAAATTTACTTTGGAAAAAACCACGGAACGGTAGAAAAATGTATAATTTATCCTACATCTGAACTTATCAGGATTGCTGAAAAGTATGATGTTCGTTTCTGTTTTTTTGTAGACTGTGGCTTTATTATTAAGCTTGATGAATACAGAAAAAAGCATCCTCAACTGGAAAGCGATTATAATAATATTACTGATCAAATTGCTTATTTGTCGCGCACAGGACATGATATTCAACTTCATATCCACCCTCATTGGGAAGATAGCTATTATAATGGAGAAAGCTGGATTATCGATGTAAGAAGATATAAACTTACAGACTTCACTGAAACAGAAATTGAAGACATCGTATTTAGATATAAGAAAGTACTTTCAGATTTAACAGGTAAAAAGATTTTTGCTTATCGTGCCGGAGGCTGGTGTTTGCAGCCATTCATTCAATTAAAAAAGGCCTTTAAAAAAAATAATATTTCTGTTGACAGTAGTGTATTTCGGAACGGATATTATGTTTCTAACAATTATTCTTATGATTTCAGAAATGCGCCCGATAAGGATATTTACAAATTTGAAGACGAACCTGAATTAGAAAACCCGAACGGTTATTTTACCGAACTCCCCATATCCTACATTCGTAACTCTCCCATTTTCTTCTGGAAATTATTTTTGCTCGGAAGAAAAAACCCATACCTGCACAAGCCTTTAGGAGATGGAAGAGCTATGCCTGCGCCTGGACAACGCAAAAAGATGCTCACACAATTTACAGATTGTACTGTTTGTATTGATGGTTATAACGCGAACTTGCTAAAGAAAGCTTTGCGAAAATTACAAAAGAAAAAATTCAACAATATGGTGGTGATAGGGCATCCAAAAGCGTTATCCCGATATTCGATTCAGAAACTGGAAGAGTTTGTCAAAACGAACAAAACAAAGCATACTTTTACAACCTACACCGATAGTCAAAAAATCAATGATACGCCATCTGGAATCTGAAAATATAGACAAGCAAAAATGGGATGCCTGCATTGAAGGCAGTTTCAATACTTCTATATTTGCTTATTCATGGTACTTAAATTGTGTTGCAAAAAAATGGTCAGCATTAATTCTAAACGACTATGAAGCAGTTTTTCCAATAGCGACAAAAACAAAATACAAAATTAAGTATGCTTACCAACCTTTTTTTTCACGCTATTTTGGTGTGTTTTCGAAAACAAAACCAAGTGAAAAACTAGTGAAGGAATTTACTCAGGCCATACCTGATGCTATTAAATTTATTGAGTTTTCTTTGCATGAATCAAATTCGATACATGACCAAAATGCGGAAATTAAGGAAAAGAAATTTCAGGTATTGAGTTTAGGTGCTCCCTATGAAACGATTGCTAAAAATTATTCTGAAAACACAAAAAGGAGTATAAAAAAGGCAATTAAATCAGGCCTAAAACTACAAAAAGGAATTGAGCCTGAAAAAATTGTTTCTCTATTTAAAACTACCAAGGGTGGAGAACTTGAGATTTTTGCTGATTCTGATTACAAAACCCTTATAAAGTTAATGAACAAGTGCCTCGATGACAACAGAGGGGAATCGCTTGCGGTATATGATGGGGACAAGTTATGTGCCGCAGCTTTTTTTATGTTTAATGGTAATAAATTCACCTATCTCAAAAACGGAATAACTGAAGAAGGTAAAACAAAAGGTGCTATGTACTTTTTAATTGATAGTTTTGTACGCGAAAAAGCGGATCAATCTTTTGAATTGGATTTCGGAGGTTCGTCAGTTGATTCGGTTTCGCAATTTTATAAAAAGTTTGGAGCAAAAGATTTTGTATATTTACAAATCAAAATTAACAGATTGCCGGTGGTGGCAAAGTGGATTAAAAAATTAACATCATAGATTTATGGTACATATAATAGGAGCAAATAATTCAGTATTCAATCAATTCATTGCTGAAATAAGAGATGAAAATATTCAGAAAGATAGTATGCGCTTTCGTAGAAATATGGAACGTATGGGCGAAGTTATGGCATACGAAATCAGTAAAACGTTGACTTATGCAACAACGGAGGTGGTAACTCCTTTGGGGATTGCAAATGTTCCTTTGGCAACGGAACAGCCGGTGGTAGCAACCATTCTGAGAGCAGGACTTCCATTGCATCATGGAGTGTTAAATTATTTTGACAAAGCAGAAAATGCGTTCATTTCGGCATATCGTAAACACCATAAAGATGGTTCATTCGAAGTGAAGGTGGAGTACTTAGCTTGTCCGGATATAAATAACAAAATACTTATCCTTTGCGACCCTATGTTAGCTTCTGGAAATTCGATGGTGTTAACTTATAAAGCAATGATGCAAAGAGGAAAACCTAGGCATACTCATATTGTTTCTGTAATTGCCTCTCTCGAAGGAATTGATTATGCAAAAAAGCATTTGCCCGAAAACGTTACTTTATGGTGTGGAGCGGTAGATGATGAGTTAACTGCTCAATCATATATTGTTCCCGGGTTAGGTGATGCCGGAGATTTGTCGTACGGCACAAAAATTTAATAATAATCATTTTGAACTTCTGGTGGGAAATATTTTCAGTTTATTTATTGAGCACCGTAAAATTTGTGTTCGGAGGCATCCCCATGGCACTTGGGATGGGATTCTCCTTCTTTGAAGCAGTTACCGTTACTTCGCTTGGTGGGTTTACTGGAGTTACCATATTTGTATATTCCAGTGATAAAATTATTGCGAATTATAAGAGAAAACAAGCCCATAATCGGATACATAAACCCCACCTTACTCCCACTAAAGTTTTCACAAAAAAAAAACGCTTTATTGTTTATGTGAAAAAGAAGTTCGGATTGCCAGGAATAGCATTACTTACTCCTCTGATATTATCCATACCAATTGGATGCTTTCTGGCTGTCCGGTATTTTAAAGACAAACAAACTATTCTGATTTACATGTTTTCATCAGTGTTTATTTGGTCATCCTCTTCCTACTATTTATACAAACCCCTTATTAATGCAATACGAAAATATTTTTTTTGATTTAGACCATACACTGTGGGACCTGGAAACGAATTCACGCGAAACCCTTACAGAGCTTATTATTGAACACAAATTGCTGGAGATAGGAGTTAATTCGCCAGATGATTTTATAAGGGCATATCATCGAATAAACGACAGGATGTGGGATGAATACCGGAAAGGGTTAATAGATAAAGAAAAACTAAGGTATGCTCGCTTCCTGGAAGCCATGCAAATTTTCGGAATAAACGATAAAGAACTTGCAGAGCAATTTGGAGCTGATTACGTAAAAAGAGGGCCTTTGAAAAAAAATCTATTTCCTCATACAATCGAAGTTTTGAGCTATTTGCAAAATAAATATTCACTTCATATTATTACAAACGGATTCGAAGAAGTGCAGCATATTAAACTTACACATTCTGGCCTCTCTCCTTTTTTTAAACACATTATTACATCAGAAGCTGCAGGATATAAAAAACCCGACATACGCATATTCGATTACGCATTAGGCACAACCAAGGCTTCGGCAACTTCGAGTTTAATGATTGGAGATAATATGGAAACAGACATTGTAGGAGCTCGTGATTCAGGAATAAATCAAGTTTTTTTTAATCCCAATGAAATTAAACACGATGAGGAAATAACTCATGAAATCACGAGTTTGAATCAACTGTTTGAAATTTTATAGTTGCGAAAAACAATTTACGTAATTCCTTTTTTAAAAAAAATCCCCACTATTTTAATAGCAGGGATTCGATTCACTAATCGAATTTCGATTATTTTTTTGCAGGTGCAGTTGAAGTTTTAGTGTCACCAGATTTAGCATCTCCGGTTGATTTCTCTTCTCCTCCTTTTTTGCAACATGAATGTCCAGCACCCATTTTACAGCCTTCTTTTCCTTTTTCTTTGTCGCTGCAAGATTTTCCATCTTTTTTCTTGTCATCACCTTTTTTATCATCTCCTAAAAATACGATTGTACCTTTTGTTAATGTAACAAGACTTTTTGCTGATGCTGCTCCAACAATTCCTGTGAAAGCAAGTAATAAAAATAATTTTTTCATTTTTGTTTTAGTATTAATTGATTTATATATTTTTGACACGGCAACAAAGATACCAAAAATACATTTAGCAGATCTATTTTTGTTAACATTCGTTAAAGCAATCATTAGAAGGTAACAACTCCGCAATAAAACTAAAGCGACTTTTATTCAAATGTAGCTATCACGGTCTCATTTCCTCTCACTTTTTCATTTAGTTTTACCTTCACCTTTACATTAGTCGGCAAAAGTAAATCAACCCGAGAACCAAACTTAATGAAACCAAACTCTTCGCCCTGCACAGCATCATTACCATGTGCGGCATAATTTACAATTCTTCGAGCCAAAGCACCTGCAATTTGTCTGAACATTACTTCCTTTCCATTTTCGTGCTTAACCACAATAGTCGTTCGTTCGTTGTCTGTTGAAGATTTAGGATGCCAAGCAACCAAAAATAATCCCGGATGGTACTTAACATACTTGATGATACCTGAAATCGGGAATCTGTTAACATGGACATTCAACGGTGACATAAAGATAGAAATCTGAAGTCTTTTCCCATCAAAATACTCGTGTTCCCGTACTTCCTCTATCACTACTACCTTTCCATCCGCAGGAGCAATAATATTGTTTTCATTGATTTTGATTACCCGTTTCGGACTACGAAAGAACTGGAGAATGATGATTAGAAGAAAGGCTGAAAGTGCGTAGCCTAACCAAACCACTAGGGTAAAATCTCTAAACCAATATAATGTTATACCGTTTATCACAGCAGCTAACAATAGCGTAATAATCAGTGATGGATATCCTTCTTTATGAAATTTCATTTTAAAAATATTTGTTTCGGCACAAAAATAACAAAATTGACTTAGTCTTAACTAAATTCTATAAACTGTGGATGATTAGAAATTTATTGGAAAGTAATGCCAAATACTATTAACGAGGTATTAAATAAATAAAGCAGAGTGTTTTTCATTTACTTATCCGGATTTGATATACTTCAAACTTAGCTATGCGTTTATTTATTAATAACCTTGGGTACTTTAATATAATCTGAATCGTGTTTAGGTGCATTTTTCAGACCTTCCTGTTGGGTGATTTCATGTTTCACTTCATCCTCTCTCAGATTATTCACTTCATCATTCATATAAATGAGAGGTTGCAACCCTTCTGTATCCAATTCATTCAGTTTTTCGATGAAGGAAAGCATATTATTCATATCGTTTATGATATTCGTTTTTGCTTCGTTTTCGAATTCGAGACGAGCCAGATGAGCTATTTTATCAACGGTTTGGTTATCTATCTTCATTGTTACATTCGTTAAGTTCGTTTTGTATGATATCATACACTTGGGTGCGCAAAGATATTAAATCATTTTGATCCATACCTTTGGTGTAAATTGGCGGGTGAACAATTACCCTTGCCAAACCAGGCCTTCCTTTAGATTTAAAGAACCCTCCGTTCTGTAATAACTTCCAGTTGTCAGGATAGGTAATGGGCACTATGGGTATTTGTTTTTCTATAGCAAGTTTAAATGCTCCGTTTTTAAAACCTCTTAATTTTCCGTTCGAAGAAATACCTGCTTCTGGATATATAAATACAGCTTGACCTCTATCAATATCTTGAGCAGCTCGCATAAAAGCTCTGTGAGAAGACTTATTATTTTCTCGATTGACAAGTATGTTCAAATCCTTAAAAAATATACGGAACAATGGCACCCTATCTAATTCCTGCTTTCCCATAAACACAAAAAACTTAGGGATGACCAAATAACTGATTACAATATCAAGATAGGAATTATGATTGGAACAATAGATGCATGGTTGAGGTAGTTGTTCTTTCGGGGTTTTCCAAATTACCTTATAAAACAAAAGAGGTACAATCATTATCCAATGTGCCCAAAATTTCTTTAGTTTAAAAGCAAGCGGATACCAGCTACGTTTAGAAAGAAGGACAAAGAAAAAAGGATACAGCACTATCAACCCAACCACAAAATTGAGAACAAATATGGTCTTCCATAATGCCCGAGTCGGAATAAGCAGGTATTTCAATATCGTATTCAAGTTTCAGATTTCAGGGCAGTCTTAAATTTGACGTACCATTAAACCGTCAGCAAAAGAAATGAGTTCTTGTTTTTTGTTTTCAGCTACGTGTATAGAAGCCAGAAAGGTTAATGCCTTTTCGTATTGCTTCTGCATTTCGTTTGTGGCAAGTTGTTTTACATTTAAGAAATTATAAATATTTGTAACGGCTTCCACCTTTTGCTGAGCGTCAAATTCAGGGGCGTGTATCCACATCTGTAATTCTTCGTTCATAAATCGGTTACCTTTTGCCAGTTCAACTGCTTTGAGAAGCAGATACGTTTTTTTGTTCGAAATAATATCTCCGCCTTTTTGTTTTCCGAATTTCTCATCAGTAGCAAACACATCCAGAATATCGTCTTGCAATTGAAATGCAATGCCAATGTGTTTTCCGAAATTATAAATAGCCTGTTGGTCTTCTTTAGAAGCTCCGGCTACGATTGCCCCTATTTTCAAACTACCTGCTAAAAGCACAGCAGTTTTCAGTTCAATCATTTTCAGATAATGAAGAATGGAAACATCCTCTTGTTTTTCGAAATTCATATCCATTTGCTGACCTTCGCATACTTTTACAGCACAATCACTGAATATTTCGAGAAGAGCAGGGAGAATGGAGATATCTGCCTTGCATAATTCCTGATAAGCAATTACCATCATGGCATCGGCCGATAATATAGCCGTAGGTTCGTCCCATTTCGAATGAATGGTAGGATGATTCCTGCGCAATGGAGCTTTGTCCATAATATCATCGTGCACTAATGTGAAATTATGAAACAACTCGATAGCAAGAGCCGGCTGAAGTGCTTTGGACTGATCGCCTCCGAAAAAATCGCAGGCCATCATTACTAGCACCGGTCTCATTCGCTTACCTCCAAGCGACATGATATAGGAAATTGGATCGTATAATTCGCGAGGATTAGCCCCGTATTTTTTATCCTTTAAAGCGAGTTCTATCGCTTGCTGAAATTTAATACTGTTATTCGACAAGGGTAGTTATAATATGTAAGTTGTGTTTTGTAATACCTTTTTCAATCCTTCTTCAAGGGTTACATTGTCCCTATGAAGCAATTGTTTCATTTTTGTAACATCGGGTTTTCTGCGGGTCATATCGCCTTCTTTCAAAGCAGGCACATGCACTATTTTGGATGTTGAACCAGTTAGCTTAACAATCAGTTTAGCCAATTCTAAAATAGATATTTCAATATCTCCACCAATATTTACTACATCATTCACATATTTATTTTGATAAAATGCATTGGTGGTGGCAGTAATATTATCATCAATAAAACAGAAAGTACGGGTTTGAGAACCATCTCCATAAATAGTAATATCGCGATTGTTTAATGCTGCCGAGATAAACTTAGAAACCACAAAATCCTTGCTTTGCTTTGGGCCATAGGTATTGAAGAAACGGAAAATGGTATAGTCTAAATCGAATTCCTGCTTGTACGATTTGAGATACGACTCACCCACATTTTTCACAATCGCATAAGGCAGGCGTGAGTTTAAAGGAGTGGTATGTTCGTTTTGCGGAAACTCTACAGGCTCTCCGTAAACCTCGGAAGAAGATGAAAAATAAATTCGTTTCACTCCCGTGTTTTTCGAAAGATTCAATACATTTTTTATTCCGGAAATATCTTCGAGCACACTCACCGGATTTTCCTGAGTACGAAGAACACCTACCATTGCTGCATAATGAAACACATAATCGAAACCATAAGCGTAAAACACACTGGATATATCTTTAAAATCATTCACATCACACTTAATAAACTTAATGTTGTTATGCTTAGATACAGGAATTTTCTCTGCTCTTCCGGTAAGAAAATTATCTACGATTACAATATTGTTTTCCGGTTTTTCGGCTAGCTTTTCGGCCAGACATGAAGGAATAAAACCTGCTCCTCCTGTAATAAGTATTTTCATTTTTATTAGTTTTAGTTAACAATGGTGATTACCTCTTTCTTTCGGTCCTTCTCCATTTTCCTGTTGTTGTAATTTTATTGTTTTGCCAGATTCTTGAGATAAACTCCGTATCCGCTCTTCACAAGCGGCTCGGCAAGTTTCAGCAATTGTTCCTTATTAATATATCCCATTCGATATGCAACCTCCTCAATACATCCAACACTTAATCCCTGACGTTCCTCTATTACCTGCACAAACTGACTTGCCTGTGTGAGCGAAGCAAATGTACCTGTATCCAACCATGCTGTTCCTCTGTCGAGAATAGCTACTTGTAAATTTCCTTTTTGCAAATAATATTTGTTTACATCTGTAATTTCATACTCACCCCTTGGACTTGGCTTTAATGTTTTGGCTACTTCAACCACAGAATTGTCGTAAAAGTACAATCCCGGCACTGCGTAATTTGATTTGGGTTGAGTAGGTTTTTCCTCTATAGAAATAGCTTTTCCCTCTGCATCAAATTCCACCACACCGTATCGTTCAGGGTCAGAAACGTGATAAGCAAACACCACCCCTCCTTCAGGATTTTGATGTTGCTGCAACAATCGGCCTAAGCCTGCTCCGTAAAATATATTATCGCCAAGCACCAATGCCACTTTATCGTTACCAATAAATTTTTCTCCTATCACAAATGCTTGTGCCAGTCCGTTTGGTATTTCCTGAACAGCATAACTGAACTTACATCCCAAACTTTTACCGTCACCCAGCAAACGCTCGAAGTTAGGCAAATCGTGAGGAGTAGAAATAATTAATATCTCCGAAACTCCAGCCATCATTAGCACCGAAAGCGGATAATAAATCATCGGCTTGTCGTAAACAGGCATGAGCTGTTTGCTCACTGCAAGTGTTAGCGGATGTAATCGGGTGCCAGAGCCTCCGGCCAAAATAATTCCTTTCATAATGTAGTAAGCGTATTAATAGTTTCTAATCACAATTTATATTCATTCACATTCCCTTTTATTTCTTGGGCTGATGCTCATCTCCTATCTCCAGTTCATTCAAGTCTATGTCTTCTTCTTCATCAAATACCTCAATCAACGATTCCTGTAAAAATGCTTTTGTGGTTAAACGTTTTTCGAGAGATAAAAGGAAACATGGCAACAATACCAGATTAGAACAATAAGCCAGCAACAAGGTTACTGATATAAGTATTCCCAATGCTGCAGTACCTCCAAAACTGGATGCTGTAAAAATACCAAACCCGCAAAAGAGAATAATAGCTGTGTATATCATACTCACCCCGGTTTCTTTAATAGCCAGCGAAACAGTTTTAGAAATACTACCATTTGTATTCTTCATTTCCTGACGATATTTGGTGAGGAAATACATGGTACCGTCTGACGAAATTCCGAAGGCAATACTAAAAATTAAAATGGTGGATGGCTTTAAATGTATATTGAAAAAGCCCATCAGTCCGGCTGTTATGATGAGTGGAACAAGACTTGGAATAACTGATATGAGCACCATTCGTGGCGACATGAACAGCATAAACATTACAATAGCAATTAAGATAATGGCCAGCAATACACTTTCCAGTAAATTCTCTACCAAAAACGCATTCCCTTTTAAGAACATTAAACTGTTTCCGGTAATCACTACTTTATACAGTTTGTCGGCAGTAGCCCATTTGTTGGTTTCGTAATCGAAATTAAACACACTATCGATACGAGGTTTCAATGTATCCACCAAACCGGACATACGGATAGAACCCACATCTTTCATCTGAATACTTACTCGGGTATATTGGCGTGTACTGTCTATAAACGCTGCAAACTGACTACCTTTCCCCTTCAGATTATTTCCGGCAAAATCGGCTATCTTTTGCAAATCCATTGCTCCCGGCAGGCGATAGGCTTTTGGTTTGCCTTCATTAAATGCCTGATTAAAAAACTTAACACCCTCTACCACCGACACCGCTCTCGAAAACTCCGGATACTGAGCCATCAGTTTTTGAAGCTTGTTAATCTTATAAAGTGTGCGCCCTCCGTCAGCAAACACTCCGTTTGGCTTTTTGGTATCTATGCTTATTTCAAAAGGCAACACCCCGTGATAATCTTTTTCGAAATAACGCAAGTCAACCAGTATAGGGTCTTTTTTCGGCAAATCATCCACCACATAACCCAAAGGCAATATCTTCGTTATTCCATAAATCGAAATCAAAACAATAACCACAACCGTTAAATAAATACGTTTGCGATAATGATGCACCATATAATCCACCTTGGCCAGTAGTTTGGTGGTGCCTTTGCCCTGCAAATGTTTGGTATGTTTTACAGACGGAGCCGGCAAATAACTAAACACAATTGGCATCAGCATCATCGAAATAACATAAGTAAATATTACACTTATCGAAGAGATAAGACCGAACTCAAACAGCAATTTGCTGTCGGTAGAACAGAACACCGCAAAACCAATAGAGGTGGTAACATTGGCCAAAAAAAGCGATATGCCCACACGCTGAATGGCGCGCGCCAATGCTTTTATCTGATTGCCGTGAAGATTGTATTCCGTATGGTATTTGTTCAAAAGCATAATGCAATTCGGCACACCGATTACTATAAGCAAAGGCGGAATTAACACTGTTAATACCGAAATTTGATACCCGAACAAGACCAGAAAACCAAACGACCAGATAACCCCCACAAACGAAACCGCCAGCGAAAACACCACAGGCAGCACACTTTTGAAAAACAAAAACAAAATAAGTCCCGTAACAATAAGCGCCAGAATAACAAACAGGGTCATCTCCTGTTGTATTTTCCGAGCCACCGCAGTGCGTATATACGGCATACCCGAAAAATGCACCTCAGCATGCGATAGCGCAATAAACTTATCTACCTTAACTTTTATCGAATCTACTATATCCAGTCGGTTGCGGGTATTGAGCTGCTTATTGTCGAAGGTTATGGCCATAAGCGTAGCATGGGCCGAATCGTTATAAATTATTTCCTTGTAAAAAGGCAAACTCTTAATAATGCTTGCCAAACTATCCACTTCGGCCTGTGTGGTGGGCCTTTTGCTTACTATCGCATGGTCTTCAAAAATTCCCAGACTATCATTTTTAATCACATTATGCAGTCGAGCTACCGACACCACAGCCTTTACTCCTCCCACATCTTTCAGCGCATTACCCAAATCGTACCACTGATTAAAACGATCCAACTTAAACAAACCCTCATCGCTTATGCCCAGCACCATCACACTTCCATCCTGACCAAAACGTTTCTTAAACGCTTTGTATTCTATGGCTGTGGTATCGTGGTCCGGAAGCAGTTTGGGCGACTCATAACTTATTTCTGCCTTACGTGCAAAGTTGCCGAAAAACACCGTTGCTCCGCAAAGCACTATCAGTATAGTTAATCGGTTACGTAATATAAATCGTGCAATAGATGCCCACATATTCCTTACTTATTATTTCCCCCTCTGCCCCTTGTTTTTGTTAATTTCTCGGGCAAGGTATCTTTCCTTCATTTTTTTAAAGTCAGCGAAATTAATCATAATAATAATACCGACAAAAGAGATTCGCTTTTTCAGGTTTCAGGTTCAATTAGGCAATTGTACAATTCGGCAGTAGGCAATTAGGCAATTTGGCAGTAGGCAATTCATCAATTGGGCAATTTAGCAGTAGGCAATCAACAATAATCAATCGCCAATCAACAATCCAAAGGGCGCAGTTAGTCAGTACATAGCTTTTCATAACCTTTAAGTAAGCACGAAAAAAACTTCCTGCATTTCGGCAGGGAGTTATTATGTTTTAACCCCGTTAGGGGTGACATATTCCTCCCCCAACCGTCACACCATGGCCCCCCTCTCCTTTTTTCAAGGAGAGGGGCCGGGGGTGAGGTGTTACCCAACCGT
>CAIYIS010000083.1 GCA_903926385.1 uncultured Bacteroidota bacterium | reverse complement strand
TAAGATGGGCGCTCAGTTGTTTAAAAGGATACATGTGATTGTAGATAAGAAAACAGTGGATACGCATTGCCTAAATGTTCTGAAAAAATTACGCGTAAAGGATGATAGAGACGTGCGTTCGCGGTTTTTGCCTTAGAAAGTAAACGGCCCGTTAATTGCCCATATAGCCCCCAAGCCCTTTAAAACAGGGCTTTTTGTGTTTCAGGGCATACCTCAAAATTGTTTTTAATATCAGGCAAGCTAACCTATCCGAAATAAAATATTGCATCTACTTTTGTGGTGTCGACAGAAAGTTCTCTGAAATACGTAAAGAGGCCGTAGGAAGTTTAAACTAGAGTTTGCCCTAAGCTAAAGCTAAAACGCACTCATTCCTTTTTCGGAAATGAAAAAAGAAGTGAGGGCATAAAAAGGAGAAGCCGGAGAGGTAAACTTGGAAGAGATTAACTCAAGGTTTGGAGTTGGGAGAATGGTGTTACAAGTTGGGAGAATGGTGTTGCAAGTTGAGAGAATGGTGTTGCAAGTTGGGAGAACGATGTTACAAGTTGGGAGAATGATGTTACAAGTTGGGAGAATGGTGTTGCAAGTTGAGAGAACGATGTTACAAGTTGGGAGAATGGTGTTACAAGTTGGGAGAACGATGTTGCGAGTTGGGAGAACGATGTTACAAGTTGGGAGAATGGTGTTGCAAGTTGGGAGAACGATGTTACAAGTTGGGAGAATGGTGTTGCAAGTAGGGAGAATGGTGTTACAAGTAGGGGGAGCCTGCTAACAAAACGAGATATAATTATAACAAACAAGAAATTCAATACGTTACAATCATCGTCAACCTGTTTTCGATGAAAGTACACAAACAATAATAAAACAGGGAAATAAAAAAAACAAAACAATATGAACGGAAGAATTCCAAAAAAATTATCGGAGTTTGATATATATATCAAAACCGTTACAGCATTTATACAAGGAGCTTCGGGTACGAGTACCAACGGAGAGCGCCTTGGGTTAACAACTACAGAAATAGGGCTTGTAGCCGGTATTCTGGCGCTATGGTTTACAGGCAATCCGGCCACACCGGGTGCTTACGAAAAACACACCAATCCGACTACCAAAAACAAGGCTACTCGATTGGCAGTGCTTAACATTATTAAAAACTTTAAACTGCTTTTTACTCCGTATTTGACAAGAATGAGCGGAAGTGCCAACATTACTACAAACGACAGGTTGATGCTAAATATTGCACCTCCTGTTACTACACGCAGAACTCCGCAATCTAAAATAAGCGATGATATTTATCCATTAATAAAAGCTACCGGAGGAGGAAATATCAGCATTATGTGCCGCACAGAGCACGATGCCAGCCGAGGCAGTTTGGCAAAAGATTCGGATGGAGTAGAAGTGGGTTGGGCTATTGGCGCGCCTCCTGCCACAGCCAAAGATGCTCCTAACAAAGAAAGGTTTTCGAAATCGAAATTTGCTATTGAAGCCGGATTGGATAATATTGGTAAAAAAATATTTATCTATGTTCGTTGGATAAATTCCAAACATCCCGACATAGCAGGCGACTGGAGTATTCAGTATTCGATTATGATAACGTAATGTTTTACGAAATACGAAGGTTTACGAATATACGAATGGAAGAAAAATCCCGCTAAGCAATAAGCGGGATTTTTTTTGGTGGATGATGAAATCTCTCCTCTTTAATCTGCGAATCTGTGGCTAACTCTCCACCCCGAAACTTTGGGCTTGGAAGCCAAAATTAATTCGTAATTTTACCTCCCTAAAATCAGGAAAAATTCAATGAAAATTAAAAGATATAGTTACAGTGTGGTGTTAGTAGCTTTGCTATGTGTAGGCATGTGGGGTTGCAAGAAAAAGGATAGCGCTGACGAAAGTACGGTAGCGGTAACCGATGCGGCCAATGCAGCCAATTTTTTTATGGATGCAAAAAATATGGTGGACGAAGTTGGGTTTAGAAACGGTGCGTATACCGGTATTTTGAGCGATACTGCTGTACACGTTAAGTTCGATACACTCAACCATGCCGATGCCGATACCATCAGTATTAATTTTGGAACATCCAATATCACTTGTCCTGACGGACGGCAACGCAAAGGTAAGATTACCGCTACTTTTAGTGGAGCGTATACCGATACAGCCCGCACACATACCATTAAGTTTTATAATTATTATATAGATAATCAATTCCTATCGGGTATTCTGAAAGATGCCTACAGAGGCTACAATGCCATGGGGCATCGATATTTTTCGGATACGGTTAATGGCAATTTGATGTACAGCAATCATACTTCGGTAACGTGGTATTCGGCCAATAAAGTGTCGTATACCACTGGCGATAGCACCAGCATACAGGATGATGATGAGATGATGATGGAAGGACAAGCACATGGTACCACCTCCGATGGCGATGCTATGTCGGTAAATATAGGCGGTCCGCTGATTAAACATTTTCTGATGTCGTGTCGCAAGTATTTTGTAAAAGGCAAGCTTCAGATAGTAATTGCCAATAAATCGGTTCGTGTAGTCGATTTGGGCGATGGAGCCTGCGATGATATGGTTACTGTTACAATAGATGGTACCTCCTATTCTGCACATCTCAACTAAAGAAAAGATAGCTTGAAGAAATTTGACTCTTTTATTCTTTTACTAAAAAAACCTTCGTTTATCTTTTGGGTATATGTGGTGGTGTCGGCTGGTGCGGCTGTGCACCTGGAGTTGTTCGATGTGTTTTCGCCTTATCGCGAAGGCTCCAACGATTTTATCATGAACAGTTCGATGAATAATTACAGCATTTATCAGGACTCGTTTCTTCACCTTATTCATCACGAAAACATGTATGGCTACCACTGGAGCGAGTATTACGACTGGTATTTGTACAGTCCTTCGTTTCCGTTTCTCATCATGCCTTTTGCTGTTTTTCCTAAATATGTGGGAGTGGTATTGTGGTGTGTGTTTAATGCCCTGTCGCTTTATTATGCTGTAAAATGGCTGAAGATAGACCAGTCGAAAAAAGTTTTTATCTGGTGGTTTATCCTTCCGGAGTTATTAATTTCTATTCAAAACGTACAGGTAAATCCATTGGTGGCCGCCATGTTTATCCTTACGTTTATCGCCTTCGATAAAGGCAAAGTGGGGCTGGCGGCTTTGGTTATTGCCTGCAGTATGTTCATTAAAGTGTTTGGCATTGTGGGCGCATCGCTGTTTCTGCTCTATCCTCAAAAATTTAAATTCATCGGTTATTTTATTTTCTGGAGCGCTGTGGTGTTTTTGCTTCCTCTTGTGTTTGTTCCGTTCAGCGAGTTGATGGTGCAATATCAGGGTTGGTATAATACCATTATCAGTTTGCATTCTACCAATGTAAACGATATGTCGGTTATGCAAATGCTGTCGTCTATCTTGCACTTTTCGATGAGCGATGCGTTGCGTTATTCCATGCAGGGTATAGCCGTATTGTTGTTTTGTGTAAAATATGTTCGGTATAAATCGTTCGGTGACGAGCAGTTTAAACACCTCTTTCTGGCTTCCATTTTAATCTGGACTACTATATTTAATAATGCTGTGGAGTCGCCAAGCTTTGTAATTGCTATCACCGGAGTTTCGATATGGTATATTGCCGAAACAAAAAATAAACTTAACCTTGTACTCTTAATTATTGCATTAGTGTTAACCAGTTTTTCTCATTCCGATATTTTTCCTCGCTATGTGAGAGACCATTTTGTCGACCCGTATGCATTAAAATGTTTGCCATGTTTTTTAATCTGGCTTAAAGTAGAATTCGAATTGATTAGTCACAAACGAGCCCCGGCTCAGGTAAGTAATGTCTGAAACCAAACCGAAAATAATACACCTGGATATTATTCAGCCTTGCTACAACCCCTTGCCGGGCTGGGAGCAATCGGTATGGCTGCATTTTAACGATGTGGTAAGTATGCTGCCGGGAGTTACTATCAATCTGATTATTGTTAACGATGGTTCGGTAAAAAACATAAGCGAACAAGCTGTTCAGTTTTTAAAAGAACGCATATCCGATTTTCAATACATCACCTATTCGCCCAATAGGGGCAAGGGGCATGCACTCCGTACAGGCATTAAAGCCAGTAAAGGCAGAGTTCAGATTTATACCGATATCGATTTTCCGTATGAGTTAATTCATATCAAAGAAATATACGAAATGTTGCTTGCAGGAGCCGATATTGTGTCGGGAGTGAGAAAGAAAAACTATTACCAAACCCTTTCGCCTCAGCGATGGCTGGCTTCTAAAATGTCGCAAATACTCAATCGTCTGTTTCTTCGTTTGCCTTTTAACGATACCCAGAGCGGACTGAAAGGCATCAACCGCAAAGGTCGTTTGATATTTATGCGAACCACCATAGAGCGTTACCTGGCCGATACCGAGTTTCTGGCTTTGGCTGCCAAAACAAGAAAATTAAAACTGGTGCCTCATGAGGTGTCGCTCCGCGAAGGAATTATTCTTTCGAAAATGAGTTTCCGAACTTTTATGCGGGAGTTTCGCAATTTTATTACTGTTTATTCCATCGTATTTAAACGAAAAGCATAACCCATGCCCAAGGTATTACTTACATTCGATTTGGAAGAGTTTGATGTGCCCGAAGAATTCGGAAACAAAGTTCCGTTCGACACCCAGATAGAAGTTTCGACCATTGGCCTGAATCATATCATAGCCCTGCTCGACAAGCATAACATACGCTGCACTTTTTTTACCACAGCCACCTATGCCTTGCAAAAAAAGGAAATAGTGAAAAAGCTTTCCGAAAAACACGAGATAGCTTCTCACGGGTATTATCATTCGGCATTTAAAGTAGAAGATTTAAAAAATTCCAGAGAAACACTGGAGCAAATAACCGGAAAGGCGGTTACGGGTTTTCGTATGGCTCGCCTGGCACCTGTAGACGATATGGAGATAGAGAAAGCCGGATATACCTATAACTCCTCTATGAATCCAACCTATATTCCCGGGCGCTACAATCACCTGAACAAACCCCGCACAGCATTTCGCGTGGGTAAGGTGTTGAATATACCCACTTCGGTTTCGCCAAACATGCGTGTGCCTTTGTTTTGGTTGAGTTTTAAAAATTTCCCGTTATGGTATTTTAAACTTTTAATGAAACAAACCCTGAAGCGTGACGATGTGGTTTCGCTTTATTTTCACCCCTGGGAATTTACAGATATTAAAAACTATAAATTGCCCAAGTACATCAGCAAGCACAGTGGCCTGAGTATGCTCAGTAGGCTGGACGAGGTGATTGGAGAATTAAAACAACAAGGGGAGTTTATTACCATGGAAGAATTTTCCGCGGAATATAAGGCATAAAAAAATCCCCCTTTCGGTGCAGTAAAGACCCAAAGGAGGATAGTGCAATAAAATCTGTTACTTGCTCAGTAATTCTTTAACGAATGTAGAAATAATCTTACCGTCAGCTTTGCCGGCCAGTTGTTTCGAAGCCACACCCATTACTTTACCCATATCGGCAGGAGACGAGGCTCCAACAGAAGCAATAATCTTGGCCACTTCGGCTTTTATTTCGTCTTCGCTCATTTGTTTTGGCAAATAAGCTTCTATCACTGCAGCCTGAGCCATTTCTACTTCGGCCAGTTCGGGGCGGTTTTGAGTTTTATACACTTCAGCGGTTTCTTTGCGCTGTTTTACCATTTTCGACAATGCTTTTTGTTCTGTTTCGTCCGAGTATCCTTCGGCCGAAGTTTTAAGTAGAATAATAGCCGATTTGATGGAACGCAAAGCTTCCAGTTTTGCTGTTTCGCGGGCCAGCATAGCCGTTTTAATATCTGTGTTTATTTGTTCTTCTAACATAAATTTTAAATTTTGTTCAAGGCGAAATTAGTAAAAAGTTCCATGTAGCGTATTTTTTTTGTGTGGGCTTTGGTTCGAATTGGACATAAAAAAACGCCCCAAAACAACTATTCTGTTATCTCGGGACGTGAAACCTACGGGTGGTGGTTTTTAACTTTAACTTCTAATCATCTATATAGACGCTTTTTTTTGACAAAAGGTTGCATGGAAATAAAAATAATCGCAAATTTTTTTTACTTTTAGGTCGAAATATTACCGAAACATTGAATAAAGAATGAGTTTTTTGAGCCGTTTTCGTTACTTCGTGTTGTTAGCTTTAGCCTTTGTTTTAGCCTCTTTCCATAGCTTTACGGACGAATGGACGTTAAAGAAAGTAGGGGAGGGGGTAGCAGTTTATAACCGGGATGTCGATACCTCGGTGGTTAAGGAATTAAGAGCGGTTACCCAAATTAAAACATCACTTTCCAGCATAATTTCCCTTTTGAACGACCGGGATACGTATCCAAAATGGGTATATCGGTGCGGAAAATCGTATATGGTGAAAAAAATTACTGATGCCGAAGCTATTTATTACCAAAATGTGGAAGCTCCCTGGCCGGTGGATAATAGAGATTTTGTGGTGGATGTAAAGGTGGTGCAAGACCCGAAAACGCTTGTGGTTACTCAAACTTCGTCTTGCCGGCCTAGGTTCCTTCCCGAAGTGGACGGACATGTTAGAATTACCGAGTTTAAGGCCTCCTGGGTGCTCACCCCGCTAAAGAACGGAATTATTAATTGCGAATACCAGTTATTGGTTAATCCGAGCGGTAGTGTGCCTGCCTGGATGGTTAATCTGGCTGCCATTGACGGCCCTTACGAAACCACCGTTCACCTCCGGGAATGGGTTATGAAAGAAAAGTATCAGAAAGCTGTGTTTCCCTTCATTAAAGAACCTTTGTAAAATCACTTGTTATTAAATAAAAAATAAGTTTAGATTTGTGAACTCTTTTAAGAGCATTGGTACCCTATATTATATATGAGCGAACAAAAGGCGGAATCTTCTTTAGAAAATAAAATCGACAGGTTTATTGATGTTGAAAAGGCGCTGTCTCAAAAAAATCCGAAGCTTTATAGGTTTCTCCCCCGCTTTATCTTAAATTATATCAAACGAACCATACATCAGGACGACCTGAACGATGCCGTTAAAAGGCATGGCGATAAATGGGGACATGATTTTGTGGATGCCACCATGGTCGAATTTAATATCACCATAAAAGTGGTGGGTGGAGAAAACATACCGGAACAGGGTGGAGTTATTATTGCTTCTAATCACCCCTTAGGCGGACTCGATGGCATTGCACTTATTAAAGCCGTTGGCGAACACCGTAAAGATGTCAAGTTTTTTGTAAACGACTTGCTTATGGTGCTCAAAAACTATCAGCCTATATTTATCCCTGTAAATAAGCACGGAAAAAACTCTGGCGAATACACCAAACGATTTGAAGAGGCCTATGCTTCTGATGAGTGTTTGCTTATCTTTCCGGCAGGGCTGGTATCGCGCAGGCAAGATGGAAAAGTGATTAAGGATTTGAAATGGAAAAAGAGTTTTGTAACCAAGGCTGTGCAGTATCAAAAAAATGTGGTGCCTGTATACATCGAAGCTAAAAACTCTGACTTCTTTTACAATTTTGCCTACTGGCGGAAGCGCTTAGGCATAAAGGCCAATATAGAAATGTTTTTTCTGCCTGACGAAATGTATAAGCAGCGTGGAAAAACAATTACATTTACCTTCGGAAAAGAAATTCCCTGGCAGGCTTTTTCGAAAGAACATACTGCAGATTACTGGGCAGAAAAGGTGAGGGAACATGTGTATGCTCTTCACTCGGGAGATAAAAGCAAAATGTTCGAAACAATATAATATGTATGCATGTCGAAGGTTAAAACCTGACAGTGGTAAGAAAAATTTTACAGACGAAAAACAGATAATAAAATGGAGAATATAATAGACCCAATCCCAACAAGCATTCTGGAAGCAGAACTTTCGGATAATAGATTTGTGCGCGAAACAAATAATGGTGATAACGAGATTTACATCATCACCCACCACGATTCGCCAAATGTGTTGAAAGAGATTGGGCGTTTGCGCGAAGTAACTTTCCGTGCTTCGGGCGGAGGTACAGGCAAAGCCATTGATATAGATGAGTACGATTTGGACGACAATGCGCCTTACAAGCAACTCATAGTTTGGAGTCCTCAGGAAAAGGAAATTGTAGGAGGTTATCGCTATATCAATTGCGGAGATGCTCCTGTTGATGCCAATGGGGTGGTGCAACTGGCCACCACCGAATACTTCAACTTCTCCGATCAGTTTGTAAAAGAATATGTGCCTTATACCATCGAGCTGGGACGTTCGTTTGTTCAGCCGAAATTTCAACCCGCAGTAGATAATCGTAAAGGTTTATTTTCGCTGGATAATCTATGGGACGGATTAGGTGCTATTGTGGTGGATAATCCGGACTTGAAGTATTTTTACGGAAAAGTAACCATGTACACACATTTTAATCTTCAGGCTCGCGATATGATTATTGCCTTTATGCAGTTTTACTTTCCCGATCCCGATAAATTGGTTTACCCTAAAAATCCGGTACCGTTAAAAACGGATGTTTCTGCTTTTTTAAAATCGCTGGAGGGTGTAACCTATAAAGAAGGTCACCGCATATTGAGTCAGAATGTGCGTGCTTTGGGCGAAAATGTTCCTCCATTGGTAAATGCGTATATGAATCTTTCCTCCACCATGAAGATGTTCGGCACTGCACCGAACACTCATTTCGGTGATGTAGAAGAAACAGGTATTATGGTTACAATTGCCGATATTTACGAATCGAAAAAAGAGCGACACGTTAATACCTATGTGAAAAGGTAAAACAGAAAAAGACAAAAAAGAATTTAAGTAGTTTTTTCGGTTGCCAATTTTATACTATAATAATAGAGTAATAAATTTTCTGAAAGAACATATTTTATCTCTGTTTTCACCTTAATTTATTTATGTCTTTTTCATAAATAATGTGGTCTGATTTTCTTTTTTTTGAATCCTGTTTTTTGCTTCACTTACCTCCCTGCCAAAAAAATAAATTTGCATAATTCAATTTAGTTTTCTTTTCTTTGCAACCAATTTTCGAAAAATTGAGCGGAGAACGAACAGTTTTTTTCGGAAAAACAAATCAACAAAAAAGGATATGAGCAAAAATTTAGTAATCGTGGAGTCCCCTGCAAAGGCAAAGACAATAGAGGGTTTTTTGGGAGAAGGATTTACTGTGAAATCGAGCTACGGACATGTTCGCGATTTGGCAAAAAAAGGTTTTGGAGTAGACATTGAAAATAATTTTAAACCCGATTATCAAGTTTCGGAGGATAAAACAAAAGTAGTTTCGGAATTAAAAAAACTGGCAAAGGGAGCAGATGTTGTTTGGTTAGCAACGGATGAGGACCGTGAGGGAGAAGCTATTTCATGGCACTTGTTCGAAGCGTTGGGGTTGAAAGAAAGTTCTACCAAGCGTATCGTTTTTCACGAGATAACCAAACAAGCTATTAAAAATGCAATTGCTAATCCGCGTACCATTGATAAACATCTGGTGGATGCTCAGCAGGCGCGAAGAATACTAGACCGTTTGGTTGGTTTTGAATTGTCTCCTGTTTTATGGAAAAAAATTCGTCCGAGTTTGTCAGCGGGTCGTGTGCAGTCGGTAGCAGTTCGATTAATTGTAGAACGCGAAAGAGAAATAGATGGATTTAATGTTTCCTTTAATTATAGAGTATCGGGTATTTTCGAAATAAATGGTAAAACATTTAAAGCCGATTTATCAAAACGATTTGGAACGAAAGAAGAAGCTCAGCAATTTTTAGAACAACTGAAAGGTGCTAATTTTTCGGTAAAAAATAAAGAAGTGAAACCCGGAAAACGTACACCTTCCGCACCATTCACTACATCTACACTTCAGCAGGAAGCGAGTCGTAAACTGGGTTTCTCTGTTGCTCAAACCATGGTGGTAGCGCAACGATTATACGAAAGCGGGAAAATAACATACATGAGAACTGATAGTGTAAACCTTTCGGACACCGCAATTAATCAGGCTAAAGAAGCAATCACCGGAAATTATGGAGAGCGTTATTTAAACATTAGACATTACAAAACAAAATCCAAAGGAGCACAGGAGGCTCACGAGGCCATACGTCCTACCTATATCGAAAATCAAACGATTGATGGAGATAATAACGATAAACGTTTGTACGACTTAATCTGGAAACGTACCATTGCATCTCAAATGAGCGATGCCGCTTTGGAATTAACCACTATTACAATTCAAAATAATAAAACGGATTTAGAATTTATTGGTAAAGGCGAGGTAATTATTTTTGACGGTTTCCTTAAAATATACATGGAAGGAACAGACGATGAAAATTCTGAAGAGGACGAAGGTTTGCTTCCTGCTATGAGCATCGGAGATAAACTTACTCTTTCGGAAGCATTGGCAACACAGCGTTTTAGTTCTCCTCCTGCACGTTATACAGAAGCGAGTTTGGTGAAGAAGCTAGAAGAATTAGGTATTGGACGTCCGAGTACTTATGCACCAACTATTTCTACTATTCAAAAAAGGGAATATGTAATAAAAGAAGACCGCCAAGGTAAAGAGCGTGCTTACGATATTATTTCATTAAAGAATGATGTAGTGGTAGCGAATAAAAAAACAGAAATCACCGGAGCAGAAAAGTCTAAACTTTTCCCAACCGATATCGGAATGGTGGTGAATGATTTTTTATTAAAAGAATTTCCTCAGATTTTAGATTTTAATTTCACAGCTAAAGTGGAAGAAGAATTTGATGAAATTGCTGAAGGGAAAATGGTGTGGACAAAAATGCTAAAAAATTTTTATACACCGTTTCATAAATTGGTAGAACATACTTCCGAAAATTCGGAGCGTGCCAGCGGAGAGCGTAAATTGGGTGTAGATCCGGTTTCCGGAAAAAATCTGATTGTTCGTATTGGTCGTTTTGGGCCAATGGCTCAGCTTGGCGAAAGCGGAGATGAAAATGATAAACCGAAGTTTGCGGGATTAAGAAAAGATCAGCGTATGGATACCATCACTTTTGAAGAAGCGTTGGATTTATTCAAGCTTCCTCGTGTTGCAGGTATGTTCGAAGAGAAAGAAATGAAAGTAGCTGTTGGTCGTTTCGGGCCCTATATTCAACACAACAGTAAATTTGTATCTCTGAAAAAGGAAGATGATCCGATGACAGTTACTGCCGATCGTTGTATAGAATTAATACTTGCCAAACGTCAGGCTGACATTGATAAATTTATTAAAACATTTCCTGAAAATCCGAGTGTGCAATTGCTGAATGGGCGTTTCGGCCCCTATTTAGTAATAGACCAAACAAATTACAAATTACCAAAAGGAATAGAACCCAAAGATCTTTCGTTACAAGAATGTTTGGATATAGCTGCTGACCCAAAGAATGCAAGTAAAGGAGGTCGCTTTAAGAAAAAAACGGTAGAGAAAAAAGCATTTAAAGCGGCTGCTCCAAAAAAGGCAGCACCCAAAAAAGCTGCTAAGAAAGCTGCGCCTAAAAAAGCTGCTTCAAAAAAATAATTCAACAGAAAGTGTATCTTTTTTTTCAAATCCACTTATAGGGTTAAAGAATAAAATTTCAGTGAATCGTAAAATTGTTTAAATTTGTAATTCGAGAGAAGCAATGCAGGAATACTTCACCCCTATAGAAATTAATAAACTCAGCGGTATAAACAGATATACCGCTTCGTCCTATGGTAAACTTATCAGAAGTTACACATCCGGCAGCGAGTTTCCTGATTTAGAAGACACCGACATTGCCATCATTGGTCTAGAAGAAGACCGCAGAGCTATCAACAACGAAGGTTGCGGATTGGCTTCGGATTATATTCGCGAAAATCTTTATCATTTGTTTCAGGGTAATTACGAATCCAAAATTGTTGATTTAGGTAATATCAGAACTGGGAATACCGTTGATGATAGTTATTTTGCTGTAACCGATGTTTTATCTGAATTACTGAAAAAAAATATTATCCCGGTAATCATAGGAGGTTCGCAGGACTTTACCTATAGTAATTATCTTGCTTATTTAAAACTGGAGCAAACTATTAATATTGTTTCAATAGATTCCTGTTTCGACATTGGCGATGGAGATAAAGAACTCACTTCGCAGAATTATTTGAGTAAAATCATACTTCACAAACCAAACATACTTTTTAACTACAGCAATATCGGTTATCAAACTTATTTTGTTGAACAAAGTTCAATCGAACTGATGAACAAACTTTATTTTGATGCTCATCGTTTGGGAGCTTTGCGAAAAAATATGGAAGATGTAGAACCTATCGTGCGTAATGCTGATATGGTAAGTTTCGATATTTCCTCCATTCGTCATGGCGATGCGCCAGGTAACGGCAATGCATCACCCAACGGTTTCTATGGAGAAGAGGCTTGTCAGATTACTCGTTATGCAGGCATGAGCGATAAACTTACTTCCATTGGGTTTTATGAAATTAATCCTGCATTTGATAATAATAAGCAAACCGCTCACCTGGTTGCTCAGATGATTTGGTACTTTATTGACGGTTATTATAACCGTAAACAGGATTATCCTATTGTTGACAAAACCGAATACACCAAGTATCGTGTTTCTATAAAAGACCACGATCATGAAATAGTATTTTATAAAAGTAATAAGAGCGACAGGTGGTGGATGGATGTTCCATACCCTGTGAATCCACAGTTGAAACACGAAAGACATCAAATGGTTCCTTGTTCGTACAGCGATTATCAGACCGCTTGTAGTGACGAAATGCCTGATAAATGGTGGCAGACGTATAAGAAATTGGGCTGATAAGGCTGTTTTTATGATTTTCTGTGGATAAAAATGTTAAAAAATTTGTTAATTAGAAACTAATGTCTAATTTAGCGTCCTCATATTTATGAGAGAACCAATAAAAACTGTTAAATAATACAAACATTAAAATGAAAAAAATCCTTACTATTATTGCATTATCGGTTACTTCACTGGTAACTTTTTCACAACAGGATGCACAATTCAGTATGAATATGTTTAATCGTTTATCCATAAATCCAGGTTATGCCGGAACCAATAAAGCACTTTGCGGTGTATTATTATACCGTCAGCAGTGGAATAATTTTCCTGGAGCACCAAAAACTTTTTTGTTTAGTGCTGATTATGGCGAAATTCTTCATGGAGGACTAGGCTTAACTGTTGATCAAGATGCTTTGGGATTTGATAAAACTTTTAAAGCAAAGGCTGGATATTCATTTCATCAGATACTAGGACCTGGAATGTTGGGAGTAGGACTAGATGTTGGGATGATTCAAAAATCTTTATCAGGTAACTTTGTTGCCCCTGATGGATCTACAACAAGTACTGGAGGAGGTGTTGATGCAGCTATTCCATGGAATGGTGCAAAAAACACTACATACGATCTTGGCTTAGGGTTATACTATACTACATTGAACGATAAATTATATGTTGGTATTTCTTCTCTGCATTTGACTCAATCCGATGTGAAAAAAGCTGGAAAAACTACACCCACTTATGTAGGTCAACCTGCTTATGCTTGGTCTTACGATTATGTAGAAGCTCGTCACTATTATGTAATGGCTGGTTATCGTTTAGATTTGAATCCTAAATTTGCATTAACACCATCTGTATTGGTAAAATCTGATGGAGCATCCACTCAGTTTGATATTAATGCGCTTGCTAAATGGAATCAGATGGTTTTCCTTGGAGTTTCCTACAGAATGAGCGATGCAGTGGTAGCTATTGTAGGTTTAGAATGGCATGGCATAAAATTTGGTTATTCGTATGATGTTACCACTTCTACAATAAAAACACAAAGTAACGGTACACACGAAATCATGTTGGGCTACTGTCATAAATTCATTAAACCTGTGAAAAAACACGGGCATCAAAATGAAAGATTTTTATAAAAATTAATTTGTTTTAACCGTTAATACTATTTAATAATTTTTTATAGCTATAATTAGGTAATTATTTATCTACAATGAAGATTTTTGTAAAAAAGATTTTAATAAATAAAAAAAATAAGAACATGAAAAAAGTGCTTTTGTTCAGTTTAATGATTTTTTTATTCGCAGGATGTGATAAAGGCCCTCCGGGAGAACTTTTAGGAGTTGCTCCAAGAGCAGAGTGGTTTGATATTGATCCTTTCGGAATGTTATACCTTCCAATGGGAAGCTATAATATGGGACCAAGCGATGAGGATGCGCCTTATGCTCACACTACTAAATCAAAAACAGTTTCGGTTCAGGCTTTTTATATAGACCAGACTGAAATTTCAAACAATGAGTATCGTCAGTTTGTTTATTGGGTGAAAGACTCAATAGCTCACCGCGCATTATTTGAAGATGGTAGAGCGGAACATGGAATCGAAACCGATGATTTTGAACAACCAATAGATCCTCCATTGGTAAATTTTGACGAGAAAATTGCTTATGATGAGCAAGACGTTAGAGAGGTATTAGAATTTATGTACCTTCCACCTGAAGAACGTTTCTATAAACGCAGAGAAATAGACACTCGTAAATTAAATTTCGAATATTATTGGATTAATTTGCGATTAGCTGCCGCTAAATCGAACAGATTTAAACCTTCGAAGTCCCCTGATGAAAAGACGGGTCTTGACTTTATTAATGGATATCAAAATACCAGTATTGGAGATAACAAAACTTTGGGACATTATGATGTGAAAGACCAAATTTCTGATGGAAGTGGTAATTATACTCTTCGAGAAAGAAAAGACAAAGATAGAAGTGTATTCATTGTGAAAGATGTTATTAATGTTTATCCGGATACATTAGCTTGGGTTCACGACTTTACATATTCATTTAATGAGCCAATGACTAATATGTATTTCTGGCATGTTTCTTTTGATGACTATCCTGTTGTGGGTGTTACTTGGAAACAAGCACGGGCATTCTGTATTTGGAGAACACAATTATTTAATAATTGGTTGCTATCAAATGGGTCGACTTATGTGAATGATTTCCGTTTACCAACCGAATCAGAGTGGGAGTATGCGGCACGCGGTGGACTAGCTTTGAGTCCGTATCCATGGGGTGGACCATACATCAGAAATTCTTTAGGATGTTTCCTTGCCAACTTCAAACCAATGCGTGGAAGTTATGTTGATGACGGAGGATTCCATACTGTAAAAATTATGTCTTATAATCCAAATGACTATGGATTGTATTGTATGGCTGGAAATGCAGCAGAATGGACTAGTAATGCTTTTGATGAATCTGCTTATGATTTTGACCATGATTTAAATGCGGATTATGTATACGAAGCTCAAGATAATGAAGCAAATGTATTGAAAAGAAAAGTTATTCGCGGAGGTTCATGGAAAGATGTAGGTTATTACTTACAGAATAGTACCAGAACATACGAATATCAGGATACAGCGAAATGTTATTTAGGATTCCGCTGTGTTCAAACCTATCTGGGTCGTGCTAAAGGTGATGATGAAGGACCAGGAGGATTTTAACAAAGAGTTTAATTTCTAATCAAAAATAAACAAAAACAGAACAATCAATCAATTATTAACAATTAAAATTTAAAAAATCATGGGTGGTAAAAAATGGAAAAATTTCATGGCCAAATTGTATGGATTTGGTGCATCAATCGTTATTGTTGGAGCAATGTTTAAAATCATGCACTGGCCTGGAGCAGGTCCGATGCTTGTAATTGGTTTGTCAACCGAAGCAGTAATCTTCTTTTTCTCGGCATTTGAGCCACCGCACGAAGAAGTAGATTGGAGTTTAGTTTATCCTGAGCTAGCAGGAATGCACGGTGAAGCAGGTGAAGAAGAAAAATTAATCGAAGAAGATAAAGGGACTATTACTGAGCAGTTGGATAACATGCTTGAAGACGCTAAAATTGGCCCAGAGTTAATTGCAAGTCTAGGTGACGGGTTGCGTAGTTTAGGTGATCAAGCTTCTAAATTAAGTAATATTACTGATGCTTCTGTGGCTACAAATGAATATGTATCTAGTGTGCAATCGGCAGCAAAAAATGTGAATACATTATCTGATTCATATTCTAAGGCGGCTAATACTTTAATGGCTTTGTCGGTTACAAGCGATGAAAGTTCTAATTTTGGTGAACAAATAAACAGAGTTTCTAAAAATCTTTCTGCATTAAATGCATCTTATGAATTGCAATTACAAGGCTCAAATGAACATTTGAAATCAACTGCGAAATTCTATGATGGTTTAGCTGATTTAATGAAAAACTTAAATGATTCTGTGGATGATACCAAGAAATATAAGGAGCAAATCAGTCAGCTTTCTTCCAACTTAGAATCTTTGAATACTATTTACGGTAACATGCTTACTGCTATGAGAAAATAAAAGTCTTCGGATTTTTATTTTTCTTGTAAATGAGAAAGACATGATGCTTTCTTTTAACTATAATTAATTTTTATTAATCGATATTATTATAATATAAAAATATGTCAGGAGCAAAAGAAACGCCAAGGCAAAAGATGATTGGTATGATGTACCTGGTGCTAACAGCACTTTTGGCACTAAATGTATCAAAAGAAATATTAAATGCCTTTGTTATTGTGGAAGCTGGTTTGAATACGACCAATAGTAACTTCGATGGCAAAAACGGAGTATTGTATGATAAGTTCAAAAAACAATTGAACGATAACAAAACAAAAACGCTTCCATGGTACACAAAAGCCATGGATGTGAAAAAAAGATCAGATGAATTATGTAAACTCGTAGATGATATTCGTTCTGAATTGTATCTTAAGGTTCAAAAATTACCTTCAAAAGAGGTTTCTGATACATTTAAATTGAAAAATTTAGATAGTAAGGATAACTATGATATTCCTACTCACTATTTATTGGGTGAGACTCCTGAAGAACCTAAGGCTGATGCTAAGGCTATTGAGTTAAAGGAGGCTATTATTAAATTCAAACAAGAGATACTTAAAAATCCTACTGGTTTAACACCTGAGCAAGCTAAAAAGTATGAACAAGAAAAATCAAATATTAAACTTGGGTTAAATACTGACGATGTCTATTCTTCAAATGACGAAAAAGTTGTACATTGGGAGTATAATAATTTTGATCACACTACAATGGCAGCAGATATGTGTATATTCTCTGGAATTAAAAATGATATCAAGAATGCAGAAAGCGATGTTGTCGGAGCTTTATTAAAAGGAGTAAACTCAGAGGACTTTTCTTTCGATGCTGTTGAAGCAAAAGTTGTAGCGCCTACAAGTTATATAATGGCAGGTGAAGAATACACCGCTGATATCTTTGTTTCTGCTCATAGTTCTACTCAAGATCCAGAGGTATTAATTGGAAGAGTTGATAGTACAGAAAAGAAAAAACTTAAAATTATTGGAACAGGCGAAAAAGTTAATGTAGTAGCAGGTGTTGGGAAATATACCGTTCGAACAGGTGCAGAAGGATTACAGAATTATGATGGCTTGATTAATGTAAAAGGGCCTGACGGAGCCATAAAAGCATATCCATTTCATGGAGAATACATGGTAGCAAAACCTTCCATGGCCGTTTCACCAACAAAAATGAACGTTTTTTATATTGGTGTTCCGAATCCAGTTGACATCTCTGTTGCTGGTGCTGCACCATCCGATGTTGTGGCTACTTTAACAGGAGCACAAGGCGCTGTTAAGTCATTAGGCCAGGGACATTACGAAGTGAATGTTAGCGGTGGTACAGAGTGTGATATTAATGTTTCAATAAAGCAAAAAAACACATCTAAATCAATGGGTAAACAACACTTCCGTGTTAAAAAAGTGCCTAGTCCTAATGCATCCTTCGCTGGTGTTACTGGGGATGGAGCAGTTTCCGCAGCTGAGTTAGCTTCTGCTGGAGGTGTTATTCCTAAGTTAGACGATTTTGTGTTTGATCTAAAATTCCCTGTTGTTTCTTGGAATATGTCTATGAATATCAACGGACTTTGGATGGATGCAGCAGGTAATGGTCCTGGAATTACGGCAGATCAACGTAATATGCTTCTAAAAGCTAAAAAGGGAGGCCGAGTTATTATTGAAAGTGTTTATGTAATGGCACCTGAAGGTAAACGTAAAATTACAGGTTGCGTATTGAAAGTAAAATAGATAATAAATTATATTTCGCATGAAAAAGTTAAAATTGTTGTTCGCTTTTCTGATTGTTTCGTTAGTTTCGGTGGAGAGTTTTGCACAAGATCCTAATGCAGGAGATGTTTTGAAGCCATCGAAGTATCCTGATGGGATTTATACAAAAGAGAATTCTAGAACTAGAAGAGCAATTCCATATACAACTTTGAGAGAAGCTGACGTAATGTGGAGTAAACGGGTTTGGAGAATGATTGACTTAAAGGAGAAAATTAATCATCCTTTGTATTATCCAACCGAATTAACAGGAGATAGGAAAAGTTTGTTCCAAGTACTAAAGGATGCTGCGCTTATTGATGGGAATATCACCTGTTTTAGTGCTATGGATGATGAGTTTAGACAGGAATTAACAAAAACTGAGGTTGAGGGTATTTTGGCTAGATGGGACTCTGCCCACCAAACCGAAGATGCCGCTAATCCGGGGACAATGATTGCAGCTCCGATTCGTTTGGACGTAAAATCAAGTGATATTACTAAATATCAAATTAAAGAAGATTGGTTCTTTGATAGACAACGATCTGTTTTGGATGTGCGTATTATAGGAATTGAAGTTTTGGTTGCCAAAGTTACTGAAGGTACTGGGGAAGTACTTGGGGATAAACCACTTTTTTGGATTTATTTTCCAGAGGCGCGACCTCTCTTTGCAAACCAAGAAGTTTACATGAGGCATAACGATGCAGAAAGACGTACTTTGGATGATATCTTTTGGAAAAGGTTGTTTTCAAGTTATGTTGTAGCTGAAACAAATGTTTATAAAAGAAGAATTGGTGAGTACACTGGTGGTTTAGATGCCTTACTTGAATCTGAACGTGTAAAAAGTGATATATTTAAGTTAGAACACGATTTTTGGCAATTCTAGAAATTTAAAATAACAAAAAGCCCTTTGGAAAATCCAAAGGGCTTTTTTGTTACTAGCTTCTTAAGGTGAAATCTTATTTCTCTTTATTTTCTATAGTTTCTTCTAGATCGCGAGTAAGTTTTTGAATTATTTGAAAATTATTTAAAAACTCTATGGCAATAATTCTTATGATTGTATAAACGGGAATAGCCACAACGATACCTATTATTCCAGCTATCGTACCTGCGGTTAGAATTACCAAAAATATTTCTAGAGGATGAGCTTTAACCGTGTTAGAAATAACCAGAGGGTGAAAAAAGAGTGCGTCAATCAATTGAACAATGAGAAAGCTCAAGGCAATTTTTCCGATGAGAGGGAGTAATTGTGAATAGAAATCCAAATTAAGATTGCTAGAGATGCCTATTAGAATAGCAAATCCACAACCCAGAATCGGACCAATGTATGGTATTACATTTAAAACACCAGCAAACAAACCTATCAACATAGCATTCTGTATTCCTAAAATTGAAAGACCCACCGAAGTTAATGTTGCAACAAACAACATGTCAAAGAGAATTCCAATAAAATACCTTCTTAAAATAAGTTTGGTGTTTTTTAATATGTCAGTAACAGCTTGGAGGTGTTTAGGTGGGCTGAGTAAAAGGATGATATCATGAATGAGATGTTCATCTTTTAGAAGAAAGAAAGTTATAAAAGATATAGAAAGAAACGCTGCTATTAAACTACCTAAAAAGCCAAACATGCGTTGGGCATAAAATGATATTTCCTCAAAACTTAATATAGTTTTTAGTTTAGAGATAATTGAGGTCTGAACATTTTTTGTGTCATCTGCATTTATCTGATATTTTTGTAAATCATACTCTAAGTTCTTAAGTGGTTGTTTAAAAGCCTCTACAACTTCTGAAGGGTTAATTTTACTGATTATTCTGGCTTCCTGCACTAATAGAGGAATGAAGAGAGAAAAAAGACCAATAGAAATAATAATCAACAAAAAAATTGTAAGAACGGAGCATACCGTTGGTGACAAATAGTGTTTGTTAATCCTTATTCTGGAGAATAGTTTGACAAAGGGTTGACCGATTAGAGAAAGAATTATTGAAATAATAAGATAAATGAAAATGGTTTTTAAATACCATATTGACATCCCCAAAATAATTACAGCTATGGTTATAAGTACATATTTTGACTTTGATTGCATAAGTTTAAAGTTAAGGGTTTTGTGTTGAATTGTAAGCAATTACAGACAAGAAAAGTTAGTGTTTCTATCTATAATTTCTTTCTTAATTCTCGAATTATTATATTAGTGTAAATATAGGTAGTAAAAGTAAAAAATATTTTGTTGTAAAATTATTTTGATTTCAATTCACTCAAAATGAATTCAGATAAAATTAATAATCTCTCGAATCTTCAGCTCAAAATACTTAGAGTGAATTTCAGTACCTCATTAATAAGGATTCTATTTCTATTTTCTTTCTATTGACATTAAATACTCGGATAGGTCCTTATTGCAATTTCCAATCATCTTCCGAACAAGAATATGCAAGTAATGGCTGTCATTACTAGTCTTTTAAATGAGAAAAAGAGATTTGTAAATGTGAGAAATCGACATTTGTACAAATTGTATAATCATTTGTACAAATAGTATAGTGACTTATACAAATTGTACAATCATCTGTACAAATTGTACAATCATTTGTACAAAAGTTGAAACATTTAAAGAAATGGTGTTTTTGGGTGTTTAAATAAAAATTTAGCGGATTGCGGAATTCGAATTTGAACACAATTTTCCTTCTTTCGTAAAAAAAGATGAAATAATACGCTTAAAAATTAACAAGATACAATGCCGCTGGGGATTCCACGCCTCATGAATGATATTGCATCAATAAATAGTAAATAAAGAGTTGCTAACTTAAGTTTCTATCTTTGCGAAAATTTTTTTGAATGGATTCGTTAACACATATAGTTTTAGGTGCAGCCATTGGTGAGGCTGTTTTAGGAAAGAAAATTGGTAGACGGGCTATGTTTTGGGGGGCTCTTGCCGACACCATTCCTGATTTCGATGTTTTTGCTTCGCCTTGTGTGACTAATGCACAACAATTACTTGTACACCGAGGTATTACCCATTCATTCCTGTTTGTGGGGGTGATGTCGTTAGTTTTGGGGTATGTACTTTCAAGGTGGGCAAAGAGTAGATGTGTTAGCAGAGGTGAATGGACTTTGTTGTTTTTTCTTGGTATGTTTACTCATATTTTGATAGACTCATTTACCGCATACGGAACAGGATGGCTGGAACCATTCAGCACGTATCGGGTGGCGTTTAATTCTATTTTCGTGGCGGATGTGTTTTATACACTCCCATTCATGTTTTGTTTATTGGTTGCGCTTATTGCCAAGAACAGTTCCGGAAGAAGAAAAAAATGGAATAAAATAGGGCTGGTAATTAGTAGTTGCTACCTTGTTTTCACGTTAGTCAATAAAATGTATGTAACCTACCAAATGAGAGCTGGGCTGGAAAAGCAAAAGTTAGTGACTACTGATTTGGTAACAACACCCACACCACTCAATAACATTTTATGGACGGCTTACGCTAGCGATAGTACTGGTTTTTGGTTTGGATATTATTCTCTATTCGACCGGACAAATGATATCAAGTATTTTCATGTCAACAAAAAAGATGACCTCCTGAAACCATACGAAAATGATAGTGAAGTAAAATTATTGAAACGGTTTTCTAAAGGGTACTATTGTATGTCGAAGCATGAAAGTAGCATATATTTTAATGATATTCGGTTTGGGCAGCTTGGCGGTTGGGACGCACCCGATTCGGCATTTGTTTTTTCATATAAATTGAATAAGAATGCCGATAATTCGATGGCTCTGAACAGGAGCAGATTTAAAACTTCTTTTGGTGATGCCTTTCTGGCTCTTGTAAATAGGATAAAAGGGCGTTAAAAAATGATTTCAATCTGAAGGAGTTTTTCAGAATTCGGAAATAATGGCTTCTTCTTTTTTCTTGGGAAGCGGAACAAAATTGGCGTTGTACTTCACAAAAATATTGATCCACGAAAGGCGGGATACACGATAAAAAATGGGCATCAATGATATTTGCAAAATAGCAAATACAATTAAGAAGGTTGTTGAGTCGAAGTTTAATAAAGCACACATTACTGTAAAAACGAGAACACCAAAAACTACAGTAATACCATAACTCAAATACATAGCGCCATAATAATAGCCTGTTTCGCGCTCAAAATCTTCGTTGCAGACACTGCACCTCTTGTACATTTTATCAAAACGTGACAATTTATAAGGATTTTTTTCCAAAAAGAAATCTCCTTGGTGACATCGTGGACATTTGTTACGGGTAATGCTGTAAACAGCAGATTTGAAATTTGACATAAAATAATTTTTGCAAAGATAACCACAATAAGAAAGCAACTTGGAATTTTATGTCATGCAGGAGTTTTAGTATTACTCAGATAATGTTAAATTTAAGTGTTACATTTGTGCTACCATTATTCTTGACAAGTATCTCGATAACATTTTATTTTTGGTGAAATGGGAGAAAAAAGTGAAACAGAAAGGTTAAAAGCAGAAATCAGGTCTCTTAAAAAAAGTTGGCTGAATTCAAAAAGACGGTTGGCGAAAAGCCCAAACGGTTGCGAACTGTAATTGTTCCCGAAGCGTTACAATTCTTGTTTGACAAGGCTGAAGCGAATGTAGGCAAGTATCACAAAAGTTTAGAACTTAATCCTGAAAACGGTACGATAGAAATCTCCGGCCAACGTTATTTACTTCTTAGAGCATCTGCTCTTTCCATTGAATTTCTTGAAGGTATTATGAAATACTACCGCGACCGTGGTGAAAAGGAAGCTATGGCTATAGGTAAAAATATTTTATTCGATTTAGCTCATCTCATAGGGGTAGAAGATGCTGCTAACTTTAAAAGATTAATGAGCCTGAAAAATCCAATGGATTTATTATCCGCAGGCCCTATACATTTTGCATACACAGGGTGGGCTCAGGTGCAAATTCATCAAGATAGCAACCCTATGCCCAACAAGAATTTTATACTCAGGTATTCACATCCCTATTCATTTGAAGCCGATAGTTGGATAAAAGCCGGAAAGAAATCGGAACAGCCTGTATGTGTTATGAATTCAGGTTATTCCAGCGGGTGGTGCGAACATAGTTTCGGTATTAAACTTACTGCTGTAGAAATTACTTGTAAAGCGAGAGGAGATGCCGAGTGTAGCTTCATAATGGCCCCCCCCGATCGCATTCATCAATATTTGCAGGAATATCCAGACATTCGGAAGGACGAACTGGAAATACCAACTTTTCTTCAACGTAAAATAATGGAAGAGAAATTGGCATCTTCACTTACAGAAAAAGAACTTCTGTTAAAGGAGATTCATCATCGTGTAAAAAATAATATGCAGATAATTTCCAGCCTACTTAATTTGCAACTCGATACTATTTCCGACCCGACCATACATTATAAGTTCAAGGAGAGTATTGACCGAATACGTTCCATGGCTTCTGTTCATGATTTGCTTTACAGGTCTAATGATTTTTCGCATATTCCTGTAAGCAAGTATTTCAATTCTCTTATCAATTCTTTAAAGTATTCATATAATATGAAAAAGAATATTAAGGTGGAGGTTAAACTTAATTTGAAAAAAGATGTCTTGGATATAAATAATGCAATCCCCTGCGGACTTATTTTAAATGAGATTCTCTCGAATGCGTTTAAGTATGCCTTTGAGGGCAAACGAAACGGAAATATCCAAATTACATTTACGGATAATATTAAAAGTAAAAACAGGAAGTATAGGCTTACTGTAACAGATGATGGTATCGGTTTTATACAGGAGCCGGATTTGGTGCACGCTAAAACACTAGGTATGCAATTAATTCATTCGTTGGTGGAACAATTAGAAGGCGTTATTCATATCAAATCGGATAAAGGGACGCTTATTCAAATCGATTTTTAAATCAGATTTCTTCATCCTATTAGGGTAATAAATTTAAACCCTCCCTTTATTACAATAATTCCTCTTTTAATTTGTCGAAATCATATCTGAATTAAATGAATCTTAAATCTCTATATATATGGTGTATTTGGAGTGATATTGGTTTTGAATGATTATTAATATGGTGTTTTGTAGTGTGGAAGTATAAATAATGTTGATATAAAAGGAATACAAAGGTGAGGTGCTGTAAAAATCAATAAGGGTGGTTAAAGTAAAAATATATGCCTTCGAAATGCTTTCGTATCAATATATATATTATCTTTGTGTCGATAATTAATAAATGTTTAACTAAAAAAACAAAAAAACATGAACAAATCAGAATTAGTAGACGCAATCGCAGCTGAGTCAAAATTGACTAAAGCAGATGCAACAAGAGCACTTGATGCTTTTGTAAATGCAACTTCAAAAGCGCTTAAAAAAGGCGACAGAGTTGCATTAGTAGGATTTGGTTCTTTCTCTGTAGCAAAAAGAGCTGCACGAACTGGCCGCAACCCTCAAACAGGAAAAGCTATTAAAATTTCTGCTAAAAAAGTAGCGAAATTTAAAGCTGGCGCTGATTTAAAGAAAACAGTTAACAAATAAACTGATTCTTTAAAACAAACAAAAAGTCCCGCCATTTGGCGGGACTTTTTTGTTTGTTGATAATAGTAACTAATTCTAGTTACTATTTATACACTATTCGGACTTATGCTTTTTGCATAACAAACTCAGCATTTGCTAGTGATTTCACTTCTTCCCCTAGCAATATTCCTCCTGTTTCAGAAACCATACTAAAGTTAACTCCAAAATCTTTACGGTTAATTTTTCCTGAAACTGAAAATCCGATTCGAGTAAATCCCCATGGGTCAACTGTTTTTCCGCCAAATTCAGCATCCAGAACAACTGGTTTACTTACACCACGCATAGTAAGAGTTCCATGTAGTTTATAGTTTTCTTCATCCACTTTTTCAAGTTTGTCTCCTTCAAAATTAAGTTTTGGGAAATTTTCTGCATCAAAAAAATCACCAGTGTTTAAGTGCCCATCACGTTGTTCGTTGTTTGTAGTGATAGAGTTAATGTCAGCCGAAAAGTGAACTTTAGCGGTACTTAAATCTTCTCCGTTTGTTTCTACATTACCTTCAAAAGTGCTGAATTGTCCGGTTACTGAGGAAATCATTAAGTGTTTTACTTTAAATTGAATTTCGGAATGGGTTGGGTCCATCGACCATTTTGTGTTTGTTATTTTTAATTTTATTATTTGATTAATACTTATTTGTTTCTTCTTTTAGGTTTCATTGATGCTCAATAATACAATCTTTTGCTACCATGCCACAACTTCAAAAAGACGGTACAAAGGTATTGGTATTTACTATACATAATATAGTACTTACTCAAAGTATAGCACTTTAATCGGGTATGGTGGTGTTGGTTTTTGAAGAGGTTGAGTGTTCAGAGACTCTTGCTGGCTTGGGTTTTAACGGCACATCCACTTAATGAATTTTAATTTCCAATTGGAATAAGGAGGGTACTTTAATTGGGGTTCGAGCCACAATGGTTTTTCAAGAATGCTTTTGTAATGCGAAAAAGTAATAAATCCCGCTTCTCCGTGATAACTGCCTGTTCCGCTTTCTCCAACTCCCCCAAAAGGAAGATTGTCATTCGAAACATGCATCAATGCATCATTTACTGCGCCTCCCCCGAAAGAAATTTCAGAAAGGATTTTGTTTTTTATTTTGTTGTTGTTGGTAAATACATAACAGGCCAATGGTTTTGGTTTGTCGACTATTTGCTGTATAGCAGTATCAAGAGAACGGTAGGAGAGTACGGGCAGGATAGGGCCGAATATCTCGTCCTTCATTATTTTGTCATCAAAGGTTATATTGGTTAAAACAGTAGGCTCGATGTATCGCTCTGTAATTTCCGTTTTGCCTCCGTAATATACTTTTGATGCATCAATCAATTCGGTGAGGCGATTGAAGTTTCGCTCATTTATAATCTGAACATAGTTCTCGTTTTGGAAAGAATAGTTGGCAGAAACAATACACTCTTTTAATGTTTTCAGAAATTCATCTTTGATGTTTTCATCCACCAGTACATAGTCAGGGGCAATGCATGTTTGCCCAGCGTTCAGAAATTTGGCCCATGCAATTCTTTTACAAGTAATCTTTAGGTTGCAGTCTTTCGTTACGATGGCAGGACTTTTGCCTCCTAGTTCAAGTGTGACCGGTGTGAGGTGTTTGGCCGCGGCTTCATATACTATTCTTCCTACTGTTGTGCTGCCTGTGAAAAATATTTTATCAAATTTCTGTTGAAGTAACTCTCCTGTTTCTTTTATTCCTCCTTCTATTACATGGAAAAACTCTGGTGGGAAATTTTCATTCACTATTTTAGCAATTGCATTGCTTGAATGATTTGCAATTTCAGAGGGTTTTAAAATAACTGTATTGCCAGCAGCTATTGCTGAAATGACCGGTGCAAAAGAAAGTTGAAACGGGTAATTCCAGGCTCCGATAACCAAACAAACACCCAATGGTTCAGGAATAATATAATTGCGTGATGGCAGATTAAACAGATTACTCTTTACCTTTTTTTTATTTGCCCATTTGCTTGTGTTTTTAATAGCAACATTTATATCGTTGTATAAGAGTCCGAGTTCTGTGGTAAATGTTTCGAAGGCTGATTTTTTGAAGTCAGCGTAAATTGATTCGAACATCAAAGCTTCGTTTTGTTTCAATGCATCTTTCAGTTTTTCGAGCTGATCAAGTCGAAAACGAATACTTTTGGTATGACCTTTCTTAAAATAGGAACGTTGGTTATTTATAAGATTTTCTATATCCATCAGAGGAATGATTAATTAACGTGTACTACTTATTCTTTGGTATCGGACTCTTCAAAATCTAATGATGGGTTTGGCAGTTCCAGAGCTTTTACTGATTGTATGGCATTACCAGCAATTCCTTTTATAGATGCATGCATATCGATCGTATTGATGGTAACTTTTTCAATTTGTTTTTCACGTTGTTTCCAAATACGCTGCATGGCTCTTTTTTCGCTTTCGAGGTCGGCTTTCATTTGAGAGAATCCTTCTACAATGGCTTCTACCTGCAAACGAAATGTATTTCCGGTAAGATAATCGTAGAGCATCTGCATCTTATCTCCTTTGTTTTCCTGAGAGCTGATAGCATTGTTAATTTGAATAATCGATTCGCGGAGAACGGAGCAAAGCCCCTTAAATTCATCAAAACTGCAAATCCATATTCCATCTTTCATTCCCATGCGGTCCATGTCGGTAGGCATGGCATCTGTTACCAGTACTCCAATATCTGCCCCTTTAGTTCGGATGTCGGTTTTGAATTTTTCAATCCAGTTGGCCTGAAAATCTTTTGTGCGTTTGCTCTCGTAATAAATACTGCCACAATTCTGATGGGAGCGGGTGTTTACTATCTGAATGCAATCTCCCCCACGCGCTCCTTTTTTTATTTCTTCGATGGTGTCGAGCGGAAACTGAGAAGCCAGCCACTCTTCAATGGCGAGTTCCTGCACTTCGCCCTGCAGTTGCATCGAACCTTGCTCCTGTTTGCGCTTCATTTCTTCGGTTAATCTTTTTTGGTCTTCCAGTTGTTTCTGAAGTTCCTTAAAGCGCAATTCGTTTTTATCTTCTTCTGATTTTCTGATTTTCTCTTTTTCCTCACCAATTAACTGATTCAGCTTTTTCATCGATTCGGCTTCAATCGATTCTTTCAGTTCCAGTTTTTCGCGTTTAAGTTTTTCTATTTCTGCTTTGGTTTTGTTGAGTTCTTTTATCTGTTCTGATTTTTCGTTCAGTTCTTTATTCAACATTGCATACTGTTCAGCATTTTCTTCCTTAAATTGTGTTTTAAGTTTTCGTTCAATTTGCTCTTTCTCTTCTTTTAATTTTGCATTCAGTTTTTCCTGAAAAAGTTCATTCTCCTTCTGTTTTTTGATTTCAAATTCCTCTTTTGATTTAGTCAGAACCTCAAATTCCTTGTCATATTTTTTCCTTTCCTGAGCAACAGCTTCGTTGTATTTCTTTTTAAAATTCTCTTCAAGCTGATGCGACAGGATATCCTGAACATCTATATCAGTGCCACAATTGGGGCATTTTATCTGAGTTTGGTTTTCCATGTATTAAGTATTGTAATGGTCGTAAATTTTATTTCTGCTAAAGTAATAAAATTAAATATAGAATACCGAACCGAATCAGACAGAAATGACGGGGCAAACAAAATTGAATTATATTTGTCGCCCTATGAAACAAAACAAGAATCCTGTTATCTTTATTTTTATCACCGTGTTAATCGATTGCATGGGAATTGGTATTATAGTGCCGGTAATAGCAAGTATTATCAGCGAGGTGGGACATGTTAGCGTTAATCAGGCAACCACATACGGGGGATATATGATGGCAACCTATGCCGTGATGCAATTTGTTTTTGCTCCCGTACTTGGCGGCATCAGCGACAGATTCGGACGCAGGCCGGTTTTACTTCTTTCTCTGTTTGGATTGGGATGCGACTATCTTTTTTTGGCACTTGCCAACACCTTACCCTTGTTATTTGTCGGAAGAGTAATAGCAGGAATTTGCGGAGCTAGTTTTTCTACCAGTTTTGCCTACATTGCCGATGTAAGTCCTCCTGAAAAAAGAGCGCAGAACTTTGGAATGATGGGAGCCGCTTTTGGTTTAGGATTTATCATAGGGCCGGTGCTAGGCGGAATGTTCAGCAGTTTCGGGCCACGTATGCCGTTTTATGCTGCAGCTTGTTTGTCATTAATCAACTGGCTTTACGGATATTTTATTTTACCCGAATCGTTGAAGCCCGAAAATAGACGCCCCTTTGATATCAAGCGAGCCAATCCTTTCGGAGCTTTTGTTCAGTTAAAGAAAAGCAAACATATTCGTACCCTTGTTTTATCTATGTTTCTGCTTTATCTGGCAGGACAGGTGATGCCTGCTGTATGGCCTTTCTATACTAAATTTACCTATCACTGGACAGACCGTGAAATTGGTTATTCACTGGCTTTTGTAGGCGTGATGGTTTCTATTGTTCAGGGTGGATTGATAAAATGGGCGAAGAATACTTTTGGAACTGTTAAAGCGGTGTACATTGGATTAGCCTTTTATTTCGCGGGACTTGCCTTAATGTCGCTTGCCAATCAGTCGTGGATGTTGTATGCATTTACCTTTGTGTATTCGCTGGGAGGGATAGCTTCACCAACTATACAGGGAATCTTGTCGGGACGAGTACCGGCCAACGAACAAGGAGAATTGCAGGGCATGATGACCGCATTGATGAGTGTTTCTACCATTATTTCTCCACTGTTAATGACTAATCTTTTTTATTTTTTTACCAGAGAGAACACTCCGGTATTCTTTCCGGGAGCTCCCTTTGCTGCGGCAGCCTTGCTTACTTTGGGCGGAGCTGTTCTTTGTGCAAAAGGAGTAAAGGAGTCATAAGCCCTCACGGAGATGAACCATCGATATAAAGAACTGGATGCATTGAGAGGAATAGCTGCCTTGTTTGTGGTGCTGTTTCATTTCTCGATGGGGCGAGAACAGCTGCATCTGGGTTTTTATCTGGGAATAACAGGTGTGGATTTGTTTTTTCTTATCAGTGGCTTCGTCATTTTTATGAGCATTAGCAATGTTTCGGCTGTGTCCGAATTTGCTGTGAATCGTTTTACTCGTTTATATCCTACCTACTGGACTTGTGTTACCTTCACTTTTATAGCAAAACTCTTGATGATTGCCTTTGCAGGAAAAGCGATTACCACCTCAATGTCGCAGTATTTGATTAATCTGACCATGTTTCAATATCATTTCAGAACACCTTGTATGGACGACTCCTACTGGACAATGATTGTGGAGATGTGGTTTTATATTTTAATCGGGTTGATGTTTGCGGTGGGTAAATTGAGAAATATTATTCCTATAGGTGTTGTAGCATTGGTTTCAATCGTTGTAACTTTTGTTTTCCCTACATCAGCTTTCGCGTTTGGATTCAATACCATCACCGGGTATATTCCTTTATTTTATTACATTCCTTTGTTTTTTGCGGGCATTGTGTTTTACAAAATTATGCATACTAAGTCTAATCACCTGTGGTATTACCTCCTGTTGGTGGCGTGCTTTGCGGTAAAAATTATGCCACCCGACAACGGAGGATTTATTAGTCACACGCATTACATTCTAATGCTGGTGTTTTATTTTGTGTTGTTTATTTTATTTGTCAATCACAAGTTAAAACTACTTGTTTCGCGACCTACTTTATTTCTGGGGAAAATTTCTTTTGCCTTGTACCTCATTCATCAGTTTATTTCTACCGAAGTGATACTTCCTTTCTTGATTGATATCTGTGGCATCAACTACTGGCTTTCGGCACTCATTACTTTAACTATAGTGGTGTTGATGGCAAGCGGGGTAACTTACTTAATCGAAATTCCGTTGGGAAAACGTTTGAATGGATTGTTACGTTCCGTTTTCAGATTGCCGGCACGAGCGTAAGTTTATTTCCAGATTTTGAAATTCAATTTAAATTTCTTTTCCTGAATACAGGCTCTCCAGTCGATAAAAAGGAGAGCGAATACCAACAACAATCCGATGATTAAACCAGACATAGATTTCCAGGATACAACTCCTTCCATTATGCCTGATGTGTTTTCGGCTACATATTTTCCCATCAGCACCGCTATCGTATCGCTGATAAATTTACCAACAAAAAATGCAGGGATAATTAAATATGGTTTCATCTTGGCCATGCCTCCTGCTATAAACAGAGGTGTGGTGGGCAGGGGCAATAATGAATAAGTAAGAATAGCCAACTGACTCTTCCATCCTTTTTCTTTTAGTTTTTTCCCGAGAAAATGTACGTCTTCATTTTTGGCCGGATTAAATATTTTCCCTGCTATTTTCGGAATGTAAAGTGTAAGTATATATCGTCCCATAATGGAGCCTGCCACACCTACTATGATTACCACCCAAACATTGAGATTAAATTCTATTTGTAAAAATATCATCACTACAAATGCAGGAGGTAAGGGCAATGGAACCACATCTACTAAGAGTGAAGCTATAAAAACCAATGCATATTTAAACCACATACTTTTTTGTTCTTTTTATTTCTGTATGCACCCTGATTAGTGCATTTGTTGCAAGGTACGAAAGTAAATGAAATCGGCTTTCATCTTTAAGGACAAAAAATATTTTCACCGAGCTGTAACTTTTTGCATCCTTCGTTCGTCTTACTTATATATAACCATAAAAAAGAGTATGAAAAAAATGCAATTGTTTCTTGCTTTGGCTTCCATAGCAAGCCTTTCGTTATCGGGTTGCGATAACATGACCATCCGTACCGACAATGCTTCGGGTGCTGAAATATCGGGTAACGGTAATGTTCAGTCTCAGCGCAGAGCGGTAACTACGTTTGATAAAATAGAAATTAACGGAGTGTTTAATGTGTTTCTGTCTCAGGGCGAAAAAGAAGAAGTGAGGGTAGAAACAGATGAAAACATTCAACCTCTTATTCTCACCACGGTTGAAAATAATGTGCTGAGCGTTCGTATGCGCGACAGTGCTTCTATTGGCAAGATTAAGAAAATTAATGTGTACATAGCTTTTCATCAGCTTCAGAAAATTGCTTCTAACGGTGTGGGTAAACTTACTTGCGAAAATACACTGAAGGTGGATAAACTGGATTTGGATTTTAATGGGGTAGGTATTTCCAGTTTGAAGGTGGAGGGAAATATACTTAATATTAGTTCGGAGATAGTGGGTGCTCTGAAACTTGCAGGAAATATGAAAGAAGTAAATATAAACCACTCCGGACTAGGCGTTATACAAGCCTTCGATTTGAAGTCTGAAAAACTAACTCTGGATGCCGATGGTATAGGTGCGGCTGATGTGTATGCTTCCCGACAACTAAACGTAAACTCCAGAGGAGTGGGAGTGGTGCGCTACAAAGGCAATCCCGAAACCACCAATATTAAAAACGAAGGAATAGGTAAAGTAGAAAAGGCGGAATAAGCCCCTCCTAACCTCCCCGAAGGGGAGGAATTGAAGTGCTTTGCAAAGTTTTAGTATTGTTTTTTAATGGATGAATGAGTTATTACTCCTTCATCAGTTTTATCACTTGCCTTTTATTATCTGCCAGTAATGTTACAAAATACAACCCGGGTGGTTGGTTTAGTGTAATATTTATTGTGTTTGTTTCTTTTTGTTGTGTGGTATATATTAGTTGGCCCAGCACATCGGTTATTTCTATTTGTATGTTATGTGCTTTATATTTTGTGCTTAGCCTAAACTCTCCGTTATTAGGGTTGGGTAATAAAGCCCACTGCCAGTTTTCGTTTTCCTGTTCTTTTATGCCGTTGTTACCATTACATACACAGCAGCTATCTATTGCAGGGTTGTACAAATGCACGTCCACATCATCTATGTAATAATAAGCAACATCACCACTACCAGACCTTACAGATAATGTATCAGAATGAATGCTATCATTAAAATTTCCTATTGTTAAATACCTTTCACCACCTATCGCAGTAAAACCACTTGCAAAATGAACCCAATTTAGTGTGTCGGCTATGTAATTTGTATCAATAATTTGAGGGTTTAAATGTAAATTAGAATTTGTCAACTGATAAATAGGATTATTACTAAAATACATCCCAAAATTCTTTATCGCATATTTTGAAATATTTGCCAAATTTATATAAAGACTAGCACAATATATTTTATTAGCGACTAAAATAGTGTCTAATTTTACTTGAATATATTCTATATAATATTGCGAGGTAGGAGGCCCTTCAAAACTGTAAAAGCCTGCACCAGCATATCCATTACCAGTATGAGCAGATTCAAACCCGAAATTGTTGGTAGGTACTTGCACTTGAGCAGCAGAAGAGCAAGAATTAAATACGTCTGCAGTTCCATTGGATGGGCTACTACAATCTGCAACTATACCTCCTGTAAAGCCCAGAATAATAGTTGAAGTACAAGTTGTGATGTTTTCAAAACTACTATTAGGTACTAAATTTTGAGAAAACGAATACGAATCAAGAAATAAAAGACACCCAATAAAAAATAATAATTTCTTCATTTTTATGATACTAAAAATAAAACCCTCTTGCAAAGATATGCAAAAGGGTTTTATTAGTTCAACTTATCTTACAATTATTAATTTTTCAGCTTTCACTCTTTTATCTCCTACTTTCCATGCCTTCGCAGGTGTTTTTTCTTCTGCAAACGAAAGGCTCTTTAATTCAAAATTTATCACATTTATACTTTATCAATAAACAGCAAAAACAAAATAGTTCCTTTTTTAAAGTGAGCTTTTTGTTTATCAATTCCTTTCTTTCGCTTTTTCTCTTCTTTTGTAAGCAGAATAAGAGATTGAAGGGATTTCTGATTGTCAATTTCAGGTGTTTGTAACAAACGGGTAATCGGTTGTAACAAACAGGTAATCGGTTGTAACAAACGGGTAAGCGGTTGTAACAAACGAGTGAGAGGTTGTAACAAACGGGTGAGCGGTTGTAACAAACGGGTGAGCGGTTGTAACAAACGGGTGAGTGGTTGTAACAAACGGGTGAGTGGTTGTAACAAACGGGTGAGCGATTGTAACAAACGGGTGAGCGGCTGTAACAAACGGGTGAGCGGTTGTAACAATCGGATGAATTATTGACAAAACGTTCATCTAATCAGGTTTTTAAGAAATTAGTAATCTAAATACCTGACTCACGCCTTGGGGGCCATTTTTGTTTACCACTTCATGAGTAAAGTAAACATATTTGCCTACGGGTAGATTTTCGATAGTAGTTTTGGTATTGATAGTTGGTACTATGGTAACCCACCTCCAATCCAAAAGCGGCAATATCTGCTGTTTTTTAACCTTTGCTGCATTTTTGAAAAAATTAATTGTTATTTATAAAGCAGTTGGCAAATCTCACTTTTCATTTCTCCTATTTAACGTATTACGGCTCCGTAAGTACTTTTTATGGGATGTAAAACGTTTTCGGTTCCGTAATTTGTACGTTCGGTTCCGTAATTTTCATTTTCCCTTCCGTAATTTTCTCTTTCGGTAAGGTAATTTGTCCGTTGGGTTCCGTAATTTTCGTTTTCGGTTCCGTAATTTGTACTTTCCGCTCGGTAAAAAGTGGAAATGGAGTTTTCGAACCTTGGCAAGGTCAAAAAAACGCCTTTTATGGATCTGAAAAACAAATGCAAGCAAGCTTCGCAAGTGTTTCTTTTTCGGCCCCCTCTCCTTTTTTCAAGGAGAGGGGCAGGGGGTGAGGTGATATCTCCCCAAAAAAACATACATTTGTAATCAGAAATCTTTACGGATGATAGACATTAATCAAATAAAAATGCAACGACCTGCTTTGGCTGTTTTGTTATTCCTGATGATGATAAGCATTGGTTGCAAAAAGGGCAAGGTAGATTCTGTTTACCAAGGCGATTGGGTAGCGGTGAATCCACAGGGTGCGGTAGGTATTTCTATCGACAACAGGGGTAAAATGGTGTACACTAATCAAACCTGTGGAAGAGGTAAAGAATGTGCCATTAAAGCAACGGGCTATGCTATACAGGATGGCGATGTTATTCATTTAAAGAATTATTTTAATAAATATCTCTGGGATTTTTACATTGAATCGAAGCCCGAAAAGTTTGATACCACCATAGTTGGTAGCGGAACTAATTTTCATTGGAGAATGAAAATAAAAGAAATAGTTAACTGTAAATCGGATGTAAGCGGAGATTATTATGGAAAATTAAAAGAAACTACTTTTTATAAGAATTAGATTGAACTCAAAACAATAACACATCATGAAACGCCCCCTAATCCTCTTCCTTTTTTTAGTATCAGCCATTACCGTTTTATCACAAGATAGCATACCGTTCCATCGCAGATGGAGTTTTGGGTTTCAAGGAGGGGTTGTAGGCACACACGACATTCGCAAACACTATTTTCCCTTCAAACAGAAATCTGGTTTGGGTTATGTCGGAGGCTTTGTCTTGCAATATAAGTTTGCTCCCAGAGGTACATTTTGTATAGAATGGGATTATCTGAACGAAAGGTATTATATGATAAATGATTTACCTTGGATATATCCTGACGGAACGGAAGAATACAGAGGGACTAATAGAATTTTATGGTCTTATGATTACATAACCATGCCCATCTCCTTTAAGTTCGACCTCAACAAAAAGCCAACACGCTGGTTTTTTAATCTCGGCATGAACTCAGAATATTTGCTTCGAAGTGGATATGCTCTAAATTCGAAGGACGTAAAATACCAAATGGCTAAGAGTGGGAGCACAGTTCATTTTGGTTTAATAACCGGCTTTGGTGTGGGTATTCCTATAAAAGGTCATACTAAATTTTTGATTGAGTTAAGGAACAATCTTAATTATGGTATATCAGATGACTTTTTGAATAAGGGCTACTTAAAAGATTTGTCTTATCGCATTGCCATAGATAATCTCGACTTATTACTCGGATTTAGCTTTTAGTATTCTTGCCTGAGTAGCTTTGCTCATTTGCTTTTTGCATCATTCATCACACTCTGGATATGTTCTCTTGCGGAGAGGGGGTGAGGCCCATGGGCAGGGGAGATTGCTCCATTAGTACTTTTTAACATTAAAATTTTTATTGACTTCTTTTATGGCCTTAACTTTGTATCCAATATTAACCATATAGTATAATCAATTGAAATACGAATTAATTTACCATAGTGTTGCCAACGAGAACAACACCTCTCAAGATATTAAAGATATTTTGAAAGAAGCCAGAGAGTTTAACTTATCAAAAAACATTACCGGGTGCCTGCTGGCTTATAATAACGAGTTTTTACAAATATTGGAAGGCGAAAAAGTGGAGGTGCTTTCGCTTTACAAGAACATAGTGAAAGACAAACGACACATCGGGCCTATTATTTTGCATCAGGGCGAAATTCAGGAACGAGTATTCCCTACCTGGACCATGGCTTATCACGAAATAACCGATTCGGAATTGACTCAGGTAAAAGATGTGATGAATATATCCGAATTCGAAGGTTTTTTGACCACTATGCAGAAACCTACTTTGGCTAAGAAATTGTTTGTAAGCATTAGCAAAAGCATGATTCAGCTGGTGCAATAGTTCGCTACTTTAACTTTCCGTTTCCATTTTATTAATTACTTCACCCTCTGCCCCCCTCTCCTTTTTTCAAGGAAAGGGCAGGGGGGAGGTGATTAATTTTTCATCTATTATTAGGTTAGTAACAAAAATAATTCGAAATTTGTGGGAGTAAAAAAATGAGAAGTTATGCCGGCAAAAAAAACAACCTCCGCTAAAAAGCCTAAAAAACCTGCAGAAAGTGTTTACATAGGCACAGACAAGATAGAAGGGTATGCTAAAATAACAGGCCCCGATATGGACATACTCAGCAAACGCAGAGAAGCCATGGCGCAGGCGGTGCAGCAGGCCAATTTTATGGCTGTTAAACAGGCTTACGAAACAGGTAAAGACTTTAAACCCGAGGCAAACGGAAACATTGTGTTGCTCAGTGTGCGCATTACTCCTCCCGTTACAGAAGAGCCTTATACCGAAGCCACACCTCAGCATTTGTTACCCCCCGAATTTGCTGCTGCTATGAGAGGAAGATACAGTGTCGAAAAATTCAATATTTATGTGGTGTCTGTTGGGTGGACTGCCAGATGGATTACCGTTGAACCCGATTCGATAGAAGGATTGCCAAGTTATCCGGAATCGAAACAAACCTCGAAAACCCGCATTGGTAAAACTGTTTTCGAATTCGCTACTCCCCATCCTATGCTGGATAAAATAAGTTATATGGAAAAAACAGAGCATCATGTGGCCCAACGTAATTTAACCCTCAAAGCTTTTGTAGAAAAATATAAAACGTATGAAGAAGAATTTATAAGAGAATTCGAAAAGCATTTTTTTGAGGAACTTAATCAGGCATTTCTGAAACTGCCCAAATGCCCTAAAGAGTGCGAAGAAACGGAGTTGTCGGTTACCATTGGCTATCCTCAGCCTTACCAGGCAGGAGGCAAAGAAGTGATTATAGTTAGAGAGCGAAGCGAAATGGTACATCAGCCCGCCCCCAAAGTAGTGAATGTAAAATTTGAGGAATATACCTTTGAGATGAAAGGCAAATGGAGCTGGTCGATGCAGCGTGTTTGCGGAATAGATTAAGTTTGTTGTTTCATTTATTTATCCACGATTAATCTGGTGTTGATTTTAAAGCACAACAATAATTTTAAAAATTCAACGTAAAAAAGTAAAGAGCTCGCCATCCCAAAAGAGTGACTCAGGAGGGTGGTAAAATTCGATTTGCTAAAGTTCGCCATAAGCCTTACTTTTGCACTCCTTTCAATAAAAAATGAGATGACAGAAACAGAGCTTTATAAATCGAAAAACAAAATAAGAATTGTTACAGCCGCGTCTTTATTTGACGGACACGATGCCGCCATAAACATGATGCGCAGAATAATTCAGTCTACCGGAGCAGAGGTTATACACCTGGGTCACGACCGCAGTGTGGATGAAATAGTGAACTGCGCTATTCAGGAAGATGCCAATGCCATTGCACTTACCTCGTATCAGGGAGGGCACATGGAGTTTTTTAAATACATGCACGACCTGCTGAAAGAAAAAGGTTGCGGACATATCAAAATATTCGGTGGAGGAGGAGGAACCATACTTCCGACAGAAATAGAAGAGTTGCAGAATTACGGAATAGCACGAATTTATTCTCCTGATGATGGTCGCGCTATGGGCTTGCAGGGCATGATAAACGATATGCTTATGCATTGCGATTTTCCTACAGGTGCCAATTTGAACGGAGAAGTAAAAACACTGAAAGATAAAAATGTGAATGCCATTGCCCGATTGATATCGGCAGCAGAGAATTTCCCTCAAGAGTTTGCTAAGTTCAGTACAGAGATAGCCGAGACTGTTAAAACCAAAACTGTTCCTGTGTTGGGTATTACCGGTACTGGCGGTTCCGGAAAATCGAGTTTGGTGGACGAACTGGTAAGACGATTCCTCATCGATTTCAAAACGAAAACAGTTGCCATCATTTCAGTCGACCCATCTAAACGCAAAACAGGAGGAGCTTTGCTGGGTGATAGAATTCGGATGAATGCGATTAATAATAGCCGTGTGTACATGCGTTCGCTGGCTACTCGTCAGAGCAATCTGGCTTTGTCTAAATATGTAAAAGAGGCTGTGGAAATAGTAAAGGCGGCCAATTATGATTTAATCATTCTCGAAACCTCGGGTATTGGGCAGTCGGATACGGAGATTACCGAGCACAGCAATATGAGTTTGTATGTAATGACTCCTGAGTACGGAGCGGCTTCTCAACTCGAAAAAATAGACATGCTCGATTTTGCCGAGGTTATTGCGTTAAACAAGTTTGACAAACGAGGTGCGCTGGATGCCATCAGAGATGTGAAAAAACAATACAAGCGCAATCATAAGTTATGGGAAACGGATGACGATTCGCTGCCGGTATATGGCACCATTGCCTCTCAGTTTAACGACCCCGGCATGAACAAGCTTTACAAAGCGGTGATGGATAAACTGGCCGAAAAAACCGGAGCAGATTTAAAATCGAACTTTAAAGTGACCAATGAAATGAGCGAGAAGATTTATATTATTCCTCCTCAGCGAACCCGCTATTTGTCGGAGATAGCAGAGAACAACAGAGGCTATGATAAATGGGTGAATGAACAAAAGGAAATAGCTCAGAAATTATTTTCTATTCAAAAATCGATTGCGGCATTGCAGGAATCGAAACTGGATGATAAAGACAGAATCATAAAAGGGATGCAGCAAATGTATGCTGAAATGGAACTTTGTTTGGATGGCAGAAATAGAAAAATAATAGAAGGATGGCCCGAAAAGGTGCAGCAATACAAAAACGAATTCTTTATTTTTAAAGTTCGTGATAAAGAAATAAAAATCCAGACCCATTACGAATCGCTTGCGCATAGCCAGATTCCTAAAGTATCCACTCCTCGTTACGAAGCCTGGGGGGATATATTAAAATGGAATTTGCAGGAAAATGTTCCCGGAGAATTTCCATACACTGCAGGTGTGTTTCCGTTTAAACGCGAAGGCGAAGACCCTACACGTATGTTTGCCGGAGAAGGCGGGCCGGAAAGAACAAACAGACGATTCCACTATGTTAGTCTGGGAATGCCGGCTCACCGATTAAGTACCGCATTCGATAGTGTAACTTTGTATGGTCAGGATCCTGCCATACGTCCTGATATCTATGGAAAGATTGGTAATTCGGGAGTTTCCATTTGCTGTTTGGATGATGCAAAAAAATTGTACAGTGGTTTTAATCTTACTGACCCGAAGACATCCGTATCCATGACCATTAATGGTCCGGCTGCTATAGTTACCAGCTTTTTTATGAATGCCGCTATCGACCAGCAATGCGAAATTTACATCAAAGCAAATGCTCTGGAAAAAGAAACAGAAAAGAAAATAGCCGAAATTTATAAAAAGAAAGGTGTAAAACGCCCGTCATATCAAGGCGAATTGCCAAAAGGAAATGATGGCTTGGGATTAATGTTATTGGGCACTACAGGCGATAAAGTATTGCCGCCTGATGTATATGAAAAAATAAAAAAGGAAACCATTGCTGCAGTTCGAGGAACTGTTCAGGCAGATATTCTGAAAGAAGACCAGGCACAAAATACCTGTATTTTTTCTACTGAATTTGCTTTGCGTTTGATGGGAGATATGCAGGATTATTTCATAAAAAAAGATATTCGTAATTTCTATTCGGTTTCCATCTCTGGTTACCACATTGCCGAAGCAGGCGCCAATCCGATAACACAGCTTGCTCTGACATTATCAAACGGGTTTACTTATGTAGAGTATTATGTAAGTCGCGGAATGGATATCAATAAATTTGCTCCTAACCTTTCGTTTTTCTTCAGCAACGGAATCGACCCTGAATATTCTGTTATTGGCCGTGTGGCGCGTAGAATATGGGCCAAAGCAATGAAGATAAAATATGGTGCCAACGAGCGTTCGCAAATGCTCAAATATCATATTCAAACTTCGGGACGTTCGTTACACGCACAGGAAATAGACTTTAACGATATCAGAACTACACTTCAAGCTTTATACGCTATTTACGATAACTGTAATTCATTACATACAAATGCCTACGATGAAGCCATCACAACGCCTACCGAAGAATCGGTTCGCAGAGCAATGGCCATTCAGCTTATCATTAACCGTGAATTAGGTTTGGCTAAAAACGAAAATCCTTTACAGGGTTCATTCATTATCGAAGATTTGACAGAATTGGTTGAAGAGGCTGTTTTATTGGAGTTCGAACGCATCAACGAAAGAGGAGGTGTGTTGGGTGCTATGGAAACAATGTATCAGCGCGGAAAAATACAAGAAGAAAGTTTGTATTACGAAACATTGAAACATACCGGAGAATATCCTATCATTGGTGTTAACACATTCCTTTCTTCAAAAGGTTCGCCTACTATTATTCCGAAAGAAGTGATTCGTGCTACAGAAGAAGAAAAGCAATATCAGATAGACATGCTTATTGAACTGCAGAAAGGCAACGAAGATAAATCAGCAACCACTCTGCATGATTTGCAAATATTAGCTATTCAGAATAAGAATATTTTTGAGGGGCTTATGGAAGCAGTTAAGTTTTGCTCACTTGGTCAAATTACAAATGCATTATTTGAGGTAGGTGGACAATACAGACGGAATTTGTAAGTCAACGGCCGGTGTCGTTGTTAATCATCGTTAAAGAAAAATTATTATCAATCGGATTGCGTAACATTGCATCCTGTAAAGAAGCTTATATTATGAGAAAAATATCTAAAACAATTGTCTTTATTTTCTTGCTGGTTCAATTCATTCAGGCGGATAAAGTGAATGCACAGACTCTTGTGTTTAAAGAAAACTTTGATACCATTAGTGCTATGCTCACCAGAGGATGGGAAACGATTAATAAAAGTAATCCGGTTGGTTCTGGCGAATGGAAACAGGGCAATTTAAATATCGGAGCGAACGCTTTTTCGGGAAGTCCCACCTCATATGCTCAAGTGGATTATTCAAGCACCGACACCTTAGGGGCGAGTACAATTAGCGATTGGCTATTATCTCCTCCTATTACTGTACAAAATAATGATTCTGTTTCTTTTTATGTTTTATCATTCAATAGCGCTAATTATCCTGACAGATTAGAGTGCCGAATGAGCTCCATGGGAACAAGCGACAGTGTTGGAACAAACGACACAACAGTTGGTAACTTCTCTTTACTTTTGCGTTCTGTTAACCCCAATTTAGATACTTTTTCTTTCCCATCGGTAACGGTAGATAGTTCTGCATGGACAAAATATAAAGGAACTGTTTCTGGATTATCTGGCCCTACTTCATGTCGTTTTGCCTTCCGTTATTATGTTACTCATGCCGGATTATATGGTATTAACTCATCTACTATTGGTCTGGATTCATTTCTGATTATGCATTATCCTCCTGATGCAGGAATAACCGAAAATTCATTAAGTGCGAATGTTCGTTTATATCCTAATCCGGCAGAAGATAATCTCAATATTGTCTTATCAAAAAATGGGGATTATCTGATAAATATATACTCTGCATTGGGAGAACAAGTGATGACTTTCAGAACGGAATCCTCGGGCAATATAAATATGTCAGCCTTCTCGAAGGGACTATACTCCGTTCAAGTTACAGATAGGTTGACAGGAAACTACACTGCTAAAACTTTTATTAAGGAGTAATTCTATTTCCTTTTTAGGATCGACTTCATTTCTTTCTGCCATTTTTTGTCTGCGGCAGATAATTCAATTTTGTTGCAACCATTAAAGGTTGCAAATGCTTTTATTTTTTCAGATAAATGAAAGTTGAATTCATCATCTTTCAGAAAGCCTTTTTCAAAATGAACCGAATGAACAAAAAAAGTCTTGGAAGCTCTGTCGGCTTTTGTATCCGTTCGAGCCACAAAACGGTTGTTGTACAAAACCGGTAACGAAAAATAACCAAAAGTGCGTTTCGATTCGGGGAGGTAACATTCAATTAGATAATCGAAGTTAAATAAGTTGAACAACCGTTTCCGTTGAATAACCGCATTGTCGAATGGAGAAAGCATACGCACCTCTTTCGAAGGCTTAATGTTTTCGATTGAATTTAATTCTCTTTCGTTTGTCAAAAAAGTACTATCGTTAATTCCTTTTATTTTTATCTCCCGAATTTCTTCTTGCTCAATTAATTTTTTAACGACTTTGTTCAGGGTTTCTTTAATTCCCGAACGTAAATAGGATATTTCGTTTAAAGTTACAATACCATTTGCCTGAATGGATTTTCTAATAAGATGCTCGGCATATTCTTTGTCCGCTGGAAAAGTAGTTATTATGCCGGGAGGCAAAACACGTTCAGTTAAATCATACACTTTCTGAAATCCCTGTCTTCGGGCTACCATTAATTTCCCTTCCATAAATAACTGTTCGAGCGAGGCCTTTGCCGGTTTCCACTCATACCACTTAGCTGCCGAATCGCGGGAGTGTTCAAAGTCTTTCGACTGCATTTCACCTTCTGATTTAATTCTGTCGAGGACATATTTTTTCATTTTTTTGTCCTGCTCAAACCAATGCGATTTACCATCGGCATACAATTTTTTTTGAGGCAAGGAAAATCGATAATCCGCCATTGGAAGATATGATGCCGCATGACTCCAGTACTCAAATATGGTTTTATCTTTTTCCTGAAGTTCGTTCAAGTAACTTTCTTTGTAATCAGCAATTCTGTTCCACAGGGTGTGGTGGTGGGCTCGAGCTATTACAGAAATGGTATCAATCTGTATATATCCCAAATGTTGTATACGATCCAATGTCCCTTTTTTACCTTTTCGGGTTTCCGGATTAAGCAAACCTTGATTGTTAAGAAACAAAAGTCGTGCATCTTCCGGAGATAATTCCAAATGTTGGTGCTTCATGGCAGAAATAATGTTGTCAGATAATTACTGAATGATCAGAAACAACAAAGGCTACTAAAAAGTAGCCTTTGTTGTTTTATTATGCCTTTGCTTCCGCAGCGGCTATTTTCTTTTTGATTCCTTCTGTAGTGATAGAACCTGGTCTTTCCAATGGATGTCCCAACGCGCGATCCCATATCAGAGATGCTAATACCCCAAGGGCACGCGAAACTCCGAAAAGAACGGTATAAAAATCATGTTCCACCATTCCATAATGAGTTAACAGAACTCCTGAGTGAGCATCAACATTAGGCCATGGATTTTTGATTTTTCCAGTGCTTTCTAAAATTGGTGGTGCAACTTTGTAAATCATCTGAACGATTTCGCACAAATCATCTTTACCTTCAGGTTTAATATTTTTCAAATAAAAATCTTGTTGCGCACTGAAACGAGGATCGGTTTTACGCAGAACAGCATGTCCGTATCCCGGAACTACTTTTCCATCAGCAAGAGTTTTGTGAATATAGTCTTCAATTTGTTTTTCAGTTGGCAAACCACCTCCTAATTCATTTCGAAGTTCGATAATCCAACTAAGCACTTCCTGATTTGCCAGTCCGTGAAGAGGCCCAGCCAATCCTGTCATACCTGCAGCAAATGATAAATAAGGGTCGCTTAGTGCAGAACCAACAAGGTGAGTGGTGTGAGCCGAAACGTTTCCTCCTTCGTGGTCAACATGGATAGTCATATACAGACGCATCAAACGAGTCATGTCTTTTTCTTCATACCCTAGCATGTGAGCAAGATTTGCTGCCCAGTCTAATTTTGGATCCGGTTCGATATGAACTCCATTTTTATATTTTCTGCGATAGATATATGCAGCCACTCTCGGAAGGCGAGCAATAAGATTCATAGAATCTTCGTAGATATATTCCCAGTAATCTTTTTTGTTTATACCTTTTTTATATGCAGCTGCAAAAAGTGATTCTGTTTGCATAGCCATAATAGCAATTACAAACTGAGTCATCGGGTGAGTAGATGCCGGAAGAGTATCTAATGCATCAAACACATGTTTTGGAACAATAGATCTGCGAGCCCAGTTATTTCCGATATTCTGAACATCTTCCTGAGTAGGTAGTTCGCCCAATAACATAAGATAGAAAATACCTTCAGGCAATGGTTCTGTTCCACCGGGAGCTTTCGGAAGTTTATCACGTAATTCAGGAATGCTGTATCCTCTGAAACGAATTCCTTCTTCAGGATCGAGTTTTGAGGTTTCGGTAACCATTCCTATCATCCCTTTCATCCCTTGATATACTTGGGCAACGGTGTATTCACCTAATTTTATATCACCTTTTTCTTTGATGATTGCTTTAATTTCAGCTGCGGTAATTTTCGCTTTTGCTGCAAACTTTTCTTTTAATGTATCCATTTGTATTTAGAATAAGTAGTGTTAAATTTTTCCGAAAGATAGAATGATTTTATGAATCAAAAACTGATATTTGGCATATATAAAGGCTGATTTATCTCATCTTTGCAAACTTGAAATCTTTACCCAGAAACCTTGCGGCTTCGCCAAGTTGTTCTTCAATACGAAGCAACTGATTGTATTTTGCCATACGGTCTGAACGAGAAGCTGAACCAGTTTTGATTTGTCCGCACTGAAGTGCTACCGCTAAATCAGCAATGGTAGAATCTTCTGTTTCGCCCGAACGGTGGCTCATTACAGATGTATAAGAATTGGTATGCGCCAATTGAACAGCATCAATCGTTTCGGTTAAGGTTCCAATCTGATTTACTTTGACCAATATCGAATTTGCTATTTCCTTATCAATTCCTTTTTGCAAACGACTCACATTGGTTACAAATAAATCGTCTCCAACCAACTGAATTTTCTTGCCTAGTTTATCACTCATTAATTTCCATCCTTTCCAGTCGTCCTCGGCTAGTCCGTCTTCGATAGAAATAATTGGATATCTCTTTGCCCAATCGGCCCAGAAACTAACCATTTCGGCAGGAGTTAATTTATCTCCGCTCGATTTTTTAAAGTGATACACATTTTCTTTTTCAATATAAAATTCGGAAGCGGCTGCATCCATAGCAATACAGAAATCTACTTCCGGTTTGTAACCTGCTTTTTCAATTGCTTTCAAAACAAATTCAACGGCTTCGTCATTCGATTTTAAATTAGGAGCAAATCCTCCTTCATCACCCACATTGGTAGAATAACCTTTATCTTTTAATACCTTTTTAAGGTTATGAAACACTTCTGCACCCATGCGGATAGCGTCAGTAAAATTCTCTGCTCCCACAGGCATTATCATAAATTCCTGAAAGTCGATGCTATTGTCGGCATGAGAACCACCGTTAATAATATTCATCATAGGGATAGGAAGTAAACTTGCATTTACACCTCCTACATAACGATATAAAGGTTGACGAGCTTCTTCGGCAGCAGCGCGGGCACATGCCAGCGAAACACCAAGAATAGCATTGGCTCCCAAACTTCCCTTATTGTCGGTTCCGTCAAGAAGAATCATTTTTTTGTCGATTGCATTTTGATCGAATACATACATACCATTTAACTCTTCGCGAATAACAGTATTTACATTATTAACCGCTTTCAGCACCCCTTTACCGAGATACATTCCTTCGTCATTATCTCTTAACTCAACAGCTTCGTGAATTCCGGTGGAAGCTCCCGAAGGAACAGCCGCACGGCCTAAAACGCCTGCATCAGTTATTACATCTACTTCTATTGTTGGATTTCCACGTGAATCCAATATCTGCCGTGCTTGTATGCTCGAAATAAAACCCATAAAATGAAATTTTTAATTAGAAATTTTTGTTCAAAATTAGGAATAAAACCAATCGGAAAACTAAAGTAGCAAAATATATTTATCCCGTATCAGTTCATCCATTTAAAGCCTTCGTTGCCTTGCAAACCTCCGGTATGAACGGCAACAATTGTCTTCCCTTTTTCGAAGTAGCCCGATTGGATTAGCTTATATATGCCAAACATCATTTTGCCGGTGTAACAATAGTCCAAAGGCACATTGTTCTCCAATTCAAAATGTCTGACAAAACGATACAACTCCAAATTAACCTTGGCATAACCTCCGAAATGAAAAGATTCGTTTACATAATAATTATGTAATGATGGGTCGCTGAATTTGCTTATCCATCTATTTACTTCTGTTTGCAAATAATTTTCTCCTTTTAAAATCTGAAAACCTATTCCGCGCTGATGATTTTTCAAAGAAAGTACAATGCCAGAAAAGGTTGCTCCTGTACCACAGGCACTGCAAATAACATCAAAGTCGATAGGGATGTCGCTTGTTATTTCCTTGCATCCTTTTATCGCCAAGTCGTTAGAACCACCTTCGGGAACTAGATAAAAGTCACCGAATTTCTGGCGGAGAGAATCGATAAACTCAGGAGTAGTCTTGGTTCGGTATGCTTCGCGTGTTACATAATGCAGATGCATTCCGTTGCTATCAGCAAATTTAAGTGTAGGGTTCAGTTCGGGATATTGTTCTCCTCTAATTACTCCTATAGTTTTAAAACCATACTCTTTTCCGGCTGCGGCTGCAGCAGCAATATGATTAGAAAAAGCTCCCCCGAAAGTTAGTAAGGTATCCTTGCCCTGACGTTTGGCTTCAATTAAATTGTATTTTAATTTGACAAGTTTATTGCCACTTATTAACTCATGATTAAGGTCCAAACGTAGCACAAATAAACGAATTGCGTGTTTTTGTGTAACCGCATCTTTTATTTCCTGCAAAGGTATAAGTGGTGTCTGAATTTCCATTAGGTAAAAATAGTTATTTTTGCGATTCATGAATGAATTTTCGAGCCAAAAAAATTTAGAACCGGAAGATTTTTATTATAGCGAACAAGGATACATTGTGTACACCGAGAAATATCACTTGAAAAGGGGATATTGCTGCCAGAACGGATGTAGGCATTGTCCCTATGGCTTTAATAAAAGCACCGGACGTTTTGACAAGAAAAAAAAGGAATAAAAAATTGAATTGAAGAACTAATTACACGAGATAAATATTGTATACATAATGAACGATTTCAAAAAACAGATAACACAAGGAATACCGGAGGAGTTGCCGCAACCGAAGGCATTTGACGAAACACTTAATCATGCACCGAAGCGCAAAGACATATTAAACCCAACTGAAAAGAAACTGGCTATTCGCAATGCATTGCGCTATTTTGATAAAAAACATCATGCTTTGCTTGCAAAGGAATTTGCAAAGGAATTACATGATTACGGTCGTATATATATGTATCGTTTTCGTCCCGATTATAAAATACATGCACGCCACATCAGTGAGTATCCTCACCGTTCGAGGCAAGCTGCAGCCATTATGATGATGCTTCAGAATAATTTGGATTATGCCGTGGCACAACATCCTCACGAATTAATTACCTATGGAGGAAATGGTGCGGTGTTTCAAAACTGGGCTCAGTATTTACTTACGATGCAATACTTGAGTGAAATGACGGACGAACAAACACTGGCTCTTTATTCGGGGCACCCGATGGGTTTGTTCCCTTCGCATAAAGATGCTCCACGAGTAGTAGTTACTAACGGAATGATGATTCCGAATTACAGCAAACCTGATGACTGGGAAAAGTTCAATGCACTTGGTGTAACACAGTACGGACAAATGACAGCAGGTTCGTTTATGTATATCGGGCCACAAGGGATTGTACACGGAACTACGATTACTATTTTGAATGCATCGCGAAAACTTCGTGCCGCTACATCTTCGCCTTCGACAAATGCAGGCGAAGGATTATTGTTTGTTACCGCAGGTTTAGGAGGTATGAGTGGCGCTCAGGGAAAAGCTTCGGTGATAGCAGGAACAATTGGGGTGATAGCCGAAGTAAACCCGAAAGCAATACAGACAAGGCATTCGCAGGGATGGGTGGACGAAGTGTACACCGACCTTGATAAATTAATAACACGAATAGAAAAAGCAAGAGCCGGAAAAGAAGCAGTATCGTTGGCATATCAAGGCAATGTAGTGGATTTGTGGGAAGCATTTGCCGAAAAGAATGTGAAAGTAGATTTGGGTTCGGACCAAACATCTCTACACAACCCATGGGCCGGAGGATATTACCCAGCAGGCATTTCGTTTGAAGAAGCAAAGGCTATGATGTCGGAAAATCCGGAGCAATTTAAACTGGAAGTGAAAAAGACATTGGTGCGCCATGCCAATGCTGTAAACCGATTAACTGAAAAGGGAATGTATTTCTTCGATTATGGAAATGCTTTCTTACTGGAGGCTTCGAGAGCGGGCGCTTCGGTGATGAAACCGGATGGTACGTTTAAATATCCATCGTATGTTCAGGATATTTTGGGCCCTATGTGTTTCGATTATGGTTTCGGGCCTTTCCGTTGGGTTTGTTCTTCGTGCGATGCAAATGATTTGGCAACGACCGATAAGATAGCTGCTAAGGTATTGGAAGAAATTTATAAAACTGCACCCGAAGAAATAAAACAACAACTGGATGATAACATCCGCTGGATAAAAGCTGCGCAAGAAAATAAAATGGTGGTAGGTTCGCAAGCACGCATATTATATGCCGATGCAGAAGGACGAATAAAAATAGCTGAAGCATTTAACAAGGCCATAAAAGACGGACGAATATCGGCACCGGTGGTTTTGGGTCGCGACCATCATGATGTTTCGGGTACGGATTCTCCTTATCGCGAAACATCTAATATTTATGATGGTTCGAGCTTCACAGCTGATATGGCCGTTCAGAATTTTGTGGGCGATGGGTTCAGAGGTGCTACCTGGATTTCGTTGCATAATGGAGGAGGTGTAGGTTGGGGAGAAGTAATCAATGGGGGCTTTGGTATGGTTTTAGATGGAAGCGCGGATAGCGACAGAAGATTAAAGTCGATGTTGTTTTGGGATGTGAACAATGGTATTGCTCGCAGAAGCTGGGCAAGAAATGATGAAGCGATGTTTGCTATAAAACGCGAAATGAAAAGAAGTCCTGAATTAAAAGTTACATTGCCCAATCTGGTGGATGATGAATTGTTGAACAACTTATTTTAAACAAAACTAAAAACCGAACACTTTATGAAAAAACTTTTTCTTTTTGCATCAACAGCTTTACTTGCGAGTACTTTGTTTTTAGCTTCTTGTTCGAAAACAGACGACCCTGCAACAAGCCCATCTACGGCTGCTCCGCGCGACAGGTTTCATGGTAATTGGTACATACAAGAAAACAGTTCCGTTAATGGAACTTCAAGCTATTATGTAACAATTGCAGATTCAACAAATGCTTCTTATATTAGTTTCGGATATCTATATGGATTCACTAAAAAAACATATGCAACGTTTAATGGAAATAATTTTACTTTTCCTTCACAACAACCGAATCCAGGATATATAGTAACAGGAAGTGGGAGATTGTCTAATTCTAATAGAATTGATATGACTTATATTGTGTGGTCAGGTAGTTCTAATTATGACACATTAAAGTGTGTGCTTACCAAATAATATTTTATTGTTCTATATATGTGGGCGTGTTGCACCTTTCTTTGCGTGCAGCACGTTCGTATTTTAATCCTACCCGAAGCTCAAAGTTTTTATTCGTCTGAACGCCTCACCCCTTTATCCCCTCTCCAAAGGAGAGGGGGCGAAGCTTAGTGAAACCTAAATTTTGCATTTACTTATTCTCCCCTCTCCTTTGGAGAGGGGCCGGGGGTGAGGCGTTGTACTACTAATAAATAATCTTAGGGATTAATACAATATTTTATTGTTCTATATATGTGGGCGTGTTGCACCTTTCTCTGCGTGCAGCACGTTCGTATTTTAATCCAACCCTAAGCTCAAAATTTTTATTCGGAATGTGGAGTTCAGGCGAGATGTAAGCAGGCATTACATCAGGATTGTAAAACCCTTCGACAAAGAATTTAAAATTATAAAAACTTACAAATTCTATTCCTCCTCCGGCTGCAGCACTAACATGGAGAGGCAAAAACTTTCCGGTGATGGCAGGAGATGAAGTGGCTTGTGCCATGTTATACTCCAGGCGAGGGCCCACCAATATATAAGGGATGATACTAAAGAGTTCGTATCGTATTTTTAAATAATTGTTCCAGCAGATGTACTGCAGTTGGTTGCTGTAGTTGGCCGAATCTTGCTTATCAACCGAACCTTTTTGATTGTATTGCAACTCGGTTACCCAACGCACATAATCTCTGGAGAAAAACTCTCCAAACACACCTGCATTAAAACCGGCTATGTAACTTTTGCGAGAAATATCGGGAGGATCGGCATAAAAGAATTTTTGATTGCCATAAGATACTCCCGCTGTAATGGCAAGGCTATTGAGCGTTTGAGAATGGGCTTGTAAAAATGTAAAGGTTATAAGTAAAAGTAAGATTGGTTTCTTCATGGTGCAAAGTTAGTTTATTTCCATAAAAAAACCTGACAAGTGTTTTTGAGAACTTGTCAGGTTTGGAGAGTTGCGTTATAAACGCGATTCTCGACCGCCTTTGTTACAAACGAGGGCGAGGTGACTATTTAACTTTAGATAAATCTAAATATGAAACGGTTTCTTGCTTTTCTAGGTTGTCTTTATTGATGTACTTAACTGTAGCTTTATGGTCGAGTTCGTTTAATGATACTACTTCGGCATTAATGGCTTCGCTTTTCATACCTAATAGGCTTCCTTTTTTCCAAACTACTTTTTCGCCAACATCGAACTTATATTGTAATGCTTCTTTCTTTTGTTTGTTTGTTTCTTCTTCAAATTTCTCGTCAGATATTTTCTCTACATCAAAATATGCTTCTTCGGAAGTTTTATCTTCTGCAAATACACCCAAGTATTTAATTGTTGCGGTGTGGTTCTTATTGTTAATGTTAACGACTTCTCCACATTTAGATTTTTTGTCTTTGACAAAACTAACTTTCTGACCTGTTTCAAACTGATGTTTTTTGATTTCCTCCAATTCTTTCTTTCTTAATTCTTCAAACCTTGAATCATCTAACTTATCCATTTTCAAAAAATCGATTGTTGTGTTTTTATCTTCTCCAAATTTGTTTAAAGACTTAATAGTAGCATCGTGGGATTTAGTATTTAGATTTACAACTTCTCCATACAGTGGGTTTTTCCCTTCTGTCCAACTAACTTTCTCTCCGTTTGTGAATTTATGCTTTGCTGTTTCTGTGTTTTGCTTGGCAATAAATTCGTCATATTTTTCTTTTGAAAGTGCAGTTAGCTTGGTGTAGACAATGTTCTTTATTTTTTCGTCACCATACTCATCATAATACTTGAAACCTGCATCTCCCTTGGTGTTGTCGAGACGAACGATTTCTCCATACATTGGAGTGGAACCTGAAGCGAAAATTGCGAAATCTCCAACTCTAAAGCCTCCTCCGCTCTTTTCTAAACCTCTAAATTTAATTAAGTCTGCTGATTTTTCGTCTTTAAATATAAGTCCGTCAAAGTTGGTGTATTTCTTTTTAGAGCGTTCTATTATTTCTAAAAACGCTTTTTCTTGTTGACCATCTTTTTTATGCCATCTTACATTCATTGTGGCAATATAATCGTATTCGCTCACAGGCATACAGGTTCTATCAAAGATGTAAACTCCTAAATATATAGTTCCGATTTTAGCCAATGAGTTTTTTGTAGATACTTCTTTAAATTTTATAGCCTTTGCTCTTGGTTCGCCATCTGTTACAATAACAGCATCGAATGGTTCACCACCTTGTAATCCTGATTCCTTCATTGCATTTTTAATACAAGAAGCATTAAAATCTTTTGGGGACATTATTTCAGAGTCAGCACCTTCGTTTGGGAAATAAAAGGCTTTAGTATATGCATCAAATGGTTCTTTGTTATAGAATACAAATTTGCCAGATGATGATTGAACATTAGCCAAGCTGTAATCTTTGTCTTGAGAGAAAACTTGATTAGAAAAGATTAAAAGTATTATTAAAAGCAAATTTATTTTCATGGTTTTATTTTAATTGGTATAAATTATCTGATGATATGAATAGTTTGCAAATATATAAATATTTGAAAATTTGTATGGTTTTGTGAATAGTTTTTGATTCTGCACTAATATGAGGAGTAAAAACCTGACAGAATGGGATTCTGTCAGGTTTTGGGATGGAGGATGGTGAGTTTGATTTAAGATAGTTCGACTGTGATGGAGACTTTTTTGGATGTGAGGACAGTGAGAACGATTTGTTGGGTGGTGAAACCTGGTGCTGATGCTTCGAACATAAGGTTTTTTCCTCCTTTGAATTTGATGAGGTGAGCGATACCAACATTGTCGGAAACGGCTGCTTTGCCAGAGATCATTTCTTTGATTTGTGCTCCGATGATGGGAGTGGTGGTGCCTGCTTTGTAGAACTGAACTGTTAGTTCGGTGTGGATGGTAGGGAGGTTGTCGATTACTCTAACGGCTTTGTATCCTTGGATAAAGTCGGTTTGGGAGTGGAGAACGGGGCCGCCTACAAGACCATCGAGGATGATGAGTTTGGGTTCGAGGGTGTCGTGAATGAGTGTGTCGATGGCCACGTTTGCAGCAGTTTTGATGGCTTCGTTGGCTTGAGATTGTCCGAGTGTGGCTTCGTAAGCTGTGATTTTGGCATCGGCTGCGATGATGTAGGTGGATGTGATTCCGTAATCGGCAAGAAGGGAAACGTAAGGGCCTGTGGCGATTATGATTTGGTCGCAAATGGCTGCTGCTTGAGCGTTTCCGAGGTTGTAGATTTGAGATGCCGAGTATTTAACTTGTTCGACAAGTGTTTGATTGTCGACAGAAAGTGCGTAGGCATGAACTGCATTAGCGATGAGTTCGAACTGGTCGGCCATGTTGTGCTTGGCTGTGTCCTGGTCGGATGTCATACCTGTGGTTTGAGCGACTTCTTGAGAAAGGAGTGTGTCCCATGAGTCTTTGATGCCGTCTAAGACGGCTACGAGTGCGACCATTTGTGCGTAAGCAACATAGATGGCTGCGTTGGCAGTTAAATTAAGATATGCAAGTAGTTTTACGAGCATGTTGTACTTGGCTTTTTGATTCTTGTCCATGACGTTTATTATTTATTGATTTATTTTTTTATTTAATTGATGTTTAAAAATTAATATTTGTTGTGTTTAAAATTGAATGTGTATGGTGGATAACGCTTTTTGGAGCTTGTTTTTCGAAATCTGCTGGCTTCCGAAGGAAATCTGGTGGTTCCCGAAGGAAATCTGATGGTTCCCGAAGGAAATCTGCTAGCTCCCGAAGGACATTTGCTGGCTTCCGAAGGAAATCTAATGGCTCCCGAAGGACATCTGCTGGCTTCCGAAGGACATCTGCTGGCTTCCGAAGGACATTTGCTGGCTTCCGAAGGACATTTGATGGCTCCCGAAGGACATCTGCTCACTTCCGAAGGACATCTGCTCACTCCCGAAGGACATCTGCTGACTCCCGAAGGACATCTGCTGACTCCCGAAGGACATCTGCTGACTCCCGAAGGACATCTGCTGACTCCCGAAGGTTATCTGCTGAGGCGCGAAGGACTTCTGATGAAGACTAATGTGTTATTTTTTAGTGATTTATTCATTTTAGCACTAATTGAGGTTGTTTTTTCTCATTTTTTAAACCAAATCCCCTCCCATGAAAAAAGGGAGGGGATGTTGTTGTTTGGTTTTATCGATTAGGGGTAAAAATTTACCCGAAAACGAGGTGAAATAATTATAACTGCACTTTTGTACAGGTATTGGCATCGAATGTAACACTGCCAGACCCAAGAACTGTTCCCGCTTGATCTTTTATAGAATAATTGCTACCACTAGCCGGGTTGGCTCTCCATGTTTTAGAAACAGTTACAGTTCCATTACCTCCACAACTTGGAGCGGTTGCAAACCATACATTAGCAGAAGAACCTGCAAGGGAACCATCTAAGTAATAATATACGCCTGTAACTCCAGCTGACGATAGCACATTGGCAGTAGATTGGTCATACCAGAAAACAATGTTGCCCGTGTAAGAACAGCTGCCATCATCTTCTTCGGCATCTGATTTGTAATTTGTGGCCGAAGAATTCATACAACCTTTGACTTTTGCTTTTTTACAAGAATTAAATGTGGTGGCTGTAACGGCTAATAGCATTACGATGCCAATTTTTGTAATTGTTTTTTTCATGTTTATTTATTTGTTTTTTTGTGATGTGCCTCTTTTACCTTTAGCACGCTTGGTTTTGTATTAACTTTAATGTTTGGTGTAAAATAAAAAAGCGCCTTGTGCCGATGGCACAAAGCGCTTTGATAAAATATAAATAGTATTGTTTAGTGTATTACTCTCTCTCTCTCTCTCTCTCTACGGCTGCAAGGGTTTTAGAGGCATTAGTTGTTTTTGTACGTATTATGTGTGTGCTCATTTTGTATTATATTAAATAGATGAATAACTATTTCGTGGACAAAGGTAAAATTATATCAATACAAAGTCAAGGGGGATGAAAATAAAGTTTAGGGGGGTCGAACTGAAAGGGGGGGGGGTATTTTTTGAGCACCTCACCCCCTGCCCCTCTCCTTGAATAAGGAGAGGGGGGCCATGGTGTGACGATTGGGGGGAATTGATGATTTAGAGATTGCTTCGCTCGCAATGACGGAGTTTTTGTGAAAGAAAAGTAACCTCCAAATTTGCAGAAGAGCGAGTTGGGAGGGGGGGGATATGTCACCCCTAAAGGGGGTTTGAGAGGTGGGGATTTGATTTACCACGGGTTTCACCCGCGGCTACCAGCTGACGCACGTACTCGCTCAAACAGCCACTGGCTGTTTGCCGCCCTTAACGGGGTTGGAAAATAGATGTTCGGAGTTTTTTTGTCGTGCTTACTTAAAGGTAACAAAGAGAGAGGCGCTGACTAACTGCACCCGATAGAAGAGGAAAGCCCGAAGTGGGCAGGCATAAGCGGGGGCGGACTTGGAACGGATAGCGGGAGAGGGGACTACGAAGGGAGATAAGGATGGTGCCCTAATGATTGTTGATTGAGATTTGAGATTGGAATGATGAAACAGGCCCTTCGACTAGCTCAGGGTGACGGTATGAATTTACTAATCACCCTGAGCTAAAGAATCAATAAAACTAAATGCTTCCGGCTTCCATAGCAGGATTTACTTTTTTGACTAATCCCTGAAGTACTTTGCCGGGGCCTACTTCGGTAAAGGAGGTGGCGCCATCGGCTATCATTTGCTGAATGGTTTGTGTCCATTTAACAGGAGCTGTAAGTTGTAAATTGAGATTGTTTTTTATTTCGGCAGGATTAGAAACTGCGCTTGCTGTTACGTTTTGATAAACCGGACAGATGGGCTGATGGAAAACAGTGGCTTGGATGGCTGCCTGCAACTCGATGCGGGCCGGCTCCATTAAAGGCGAATGGAAAGCACCGCCAACAGGCAATACTAATGCACGTTTGGCTCCGGCAGCTTTCATGCGTTCGCAGGCTGTGTTGACTCCGGCTATACTTCCGGAAATAACTAGTTGTCCGGGACAATTATAATTAGCTGCTACTACCACTTCGCCCGCTTGAGTAATTTCTGCACAAATGGTTTCGATTATTTTTTCGTCCAGATTAAGAATAGCTGCCATGGTAGAAGGGTTGATTTCGCAAGCTTTCTGCATAGCGAGGGCACGTTTGGAAACGAGTAGAAGTGCATCTTCGAATAGTAATGTTTTGTTGGCAACCAATGCTGAAAACTCTCCTAAACTGTGTCCTGCCACCATTTCGGGATGAAGCACATCTTGTTTTACTGCTGCCAGAATAACCGAATGCAGAAAAATAGCAGGTTGTGTTACCTTGGTTTGTTTGAGTTCTTCTTCTGTGCCGGCAAACATGATATCTGTAATGCGGAAGCCCAGAATATCATTGGCTTTTTCGAACATTTGTTTAGCCGACTCATGATTATCGTATAAGTCTTTTCCCATTCCTGTAAACTGAGACCCTTGTCCCGGAAATACGTATGCTTTCATAATTTAAATTGTTTTTTTTACCTCACCCCCGCCCCCTCTCCTTGAAAAAGGAGAGGGGAGCATTTGTGTGAAGTGTGTTGTTAAAAATATGTTTCTTTCTGTTACATCTCTCACCAACTACCCCCTATCCTTGAACAAGGAGAGGGGATGAAGGGGTGAGGTGTAGGATGCCAAAAGTAATTAAAAAAAAAAGAGCCCTGCACAATTGCAGGACTCTTTTTATTCACACAGTAAGTTGTGGTTTATTTTCTGTTACCAAACAAACGAAGTAACATAAGGAAAAGGTTAATGAAATCGAGATACAGATTTAAAGCTCCCATGATAACCAGTTTGCTTGCCGCTGCAGTTCCAAATTGTATTCCTGCGCCAATGTTTTTTAGTTTCTGAACATCGTAAGCGGTAAGACCTGTAAACACAAGTACCCCAACAAAACTAATGATATAGTCCATTTGAGAACTATGCATAAACATATTGATAAGGGATGCAATGATAATTCCAACCAATCCCATCATCATGATAGAACCAAATTTAGTTAAGTCGGTTTTGGTGGTATATCCTACAATGGCCATAATTCCAAACATTCCGGAAGCCGCTACAAATGTTCCGAAGATGGAACTTGCTGTGTATGCCAAGAAAATAAAGCTTAAGCTCATTCCCATTACCGCAGAGAATAAAAGGAAAATGAATAATAATACAGGGTAAGAAAGTTTGTTGAATCCAAACGACATGACAAGCACAAATGCCAATGGCGCGAACATTACCAAATAACCCAAACCTGTCATTTTGCCCACCATTGGGTCGACAAGCAGAGTGATTAAATCAACACTGTTTCCAAAGTAAAAAGCCACTACCGAAGTAATTGCTAATGCAGCAAACATCCATGAAAACACAGATGACATAAAGGTTTTAGAAATTGCTGTAATTTCTTCTCTTGATTGAACGTAATTAAAATTGTTAGTTTCCATTAATAAATTGTTTTAAGTTTTAAGATAACGGTACAAAGATAATACCGAATGTAATTATCTGCAAAAATGGCAGAGATTTTATGTTTTTTTAAGTATAAACCCTGACAGGTTAACGCTTCCGGGTTAATGCAATTTGGCTCCGATTAAACTAATAAACTCTTTACGGGTAGCATCTTTCATAAAAGCTCCTGTAAAAGCAGAGGTAGTGGTAACGGAGTTTTGTTTTTGAATACCTCTCATTTGCATACACAAATGCGAACACTCGATAACCACAGCCACTCCCAAAGGTTTAAGCGTATCGTCAATACAATCGCGAATTTCGTTTGTCAGCCTTTCCTGAACCTGTAATCTGCGGGCAAAAGCATCTACCACTCTTGGTATTTTACTCAACCCTACAATATGTCCGTTTGGAATATAAGCCACATGAGCCTTGCCAAAGAAAGGTAACAAGTGGTGTTCGCACATAGAATATACTTCAATGTCTTTTACTATTACCATGTGGTCGTACTCTTCTTTAAACATTGCGGCTTTTAGTATTTCAGCCGGGTTGAGGTCGTAGCCGTGGGTCAGAAATTGCATAGCTTTGGCAACTCGTTCGGGAGTTTTTAATAAACCTTCGCGCTCGGCATCCTCCCCCATTTCGTTCAGAATGGTTTTATAATTAGAAGCGATGGTATTTATCAATTTTAAATTGTAACGGTCTATTTTTTTATAGCCTTCTACATCATCAAATTCATCGTGACTCATCTTAGTTATTGGTTTTTGGTTATGATTAATTACTCTCCGTAATACTCCACATAGTTATTCTCGGTTTCGCAAAGTTTGATACAATATAAAGTACAACCTAATGCGGTAATGAAAGGAAGCAGTTCTTTCCAGATGGCAATAGCCACATTTTCGGTAGATGGCATAAGTCCTTTCATAAAGTCGACATCCATATTCAGATTTTTATGGTCTAACTTGTCGGTAACATGCTTACGAATGATGGCGCTCAGTTCTCTCAAATTAATAGAATAACCCGTTTCGGGGTTCACTTCACCTCTAACGGTAACAAAGAGTTCGTAATTATGCCCGTGCCAGTTAGGGTTGGCGCATTTTCCGAAAACCTCCAGATTCTTTTCATCGCTCCAAGCCGGATTGTGCAATTTGTGAGCAGCATTAAAGTGTTCTTTACGTGTTATATTTATCATTTATGGAATAATAGGGCGCAAAGATAAGACCTTTTGATGAGTTCTGTAAAAAATTGTAACTTTGCGACCATGAAAATAGTAATAATAGCCGCTACAAAAAAGGAAGTAGAACCTTTGCTCCTAAAGATGGACGAGGTGATGTATACCCCTCAGGGTGATTACCTGATTGAATGTAAATATAAGCAACTGCGAGTGATTTTTGTGATTACCGGAGTGGGTATGGTAGCTACCACTCGTTTCACTACCGGTACCAGAGAGATTAGACGAGAGGCCACCTTCAACATTGGTATTTGCGGTAGTTTTAACAGAAACCTTGAAATAGGAACAGTGGTGAATGTAGTAGAAGATTGCATTGCCGAGCTGGGTGCAGAAGACGGAGAGGATTTCTTAACCCTGGAAGAGATGGGTATTAATGAGCCTTCTCGATTTGATGTTAGCATGCCAATGGAAAAAGATTTTAATCCTGTTGTTGATTTATTGCCAAAAGTAAATGGCATAACTGTAAATACAGTTCACGGGAATGAAAAGAGTATTGACAAAGTTGTGGCCCGTTTGCATCCCATGGTAGAGTCGATGGAAGGTGCAGGATTTTTCTATTCCAGCACACATAATATTGAACCCTATGCTCAGATAAGAGCTGTATCCAATTTTGTGGAACAAAGAAATAAAAATGCCTGGAATATCCCTTTGGCCATAAACAATCTGACCGATAAAATGATTGAAATACTTGATTACTTTAATTTAAAATGAGTTTAAACGAAACCAACTCTCCGACTCATTTAACCTTGGGTTTTAGTTCCTGCCCTAACGATTGCTTTATTTTTGATGCAATGGTGAATGGTAGAATTGATACGGAAGGTCTCACATTTGATGTATACATGGACGATGTAGAATCGTTAAATCATAAGGCATTTGAAAACAAACTGGATATTACCAAGCTTTCGTATCATGCTTATGCTTACATCACCAAAAACTATCAACTACTCAATGCCGGAAGTGCATTGGGCAATGGTTGCGGCCCTATACTGGTTGGGAAAAATAAAGATGTAAACTTTATCATCACCAGTTTGCAGTCTAAAATGACCGAGCTAACCATTGCTATACCTGGAACATTTACTACTGCCAATTTCCTGTTTGCACTTGCTTTTCCTTTTGCCATAAATACCATTGAGATGAATTTTTCTGAAATAGAAGATGCTGTTTTGAGAGGTGATGTGGATGCAGGTTTAATCATTCATGAAAACCGTTTTACTTACGAAGAAAAGGGATTGAATAAGATTATTGACTTGGGAGAATTCTGGGAAACACTTGCCATTGCACCCATTCCTTTGGGAGGAATAGTAATACGCAGAAGTTTTCCGGACGAATTAAAACAGAAAGTTAATCGCGTTATCAGACGCAGTGTGGAATATGCTTTTGCTAACCCAAATGCCAGCAAGGTATTCGTGAAGCTTTATTCTCAAAGCATGCAGGACGATGTTATAAAAAAACACATCGACTTATATGTAAACAATTATTCCGTTGATTTAGGAGAAAAAGGAAAACGAGCTGTGAAAATATTGTTCAATAAAGCACAGGAGTTGGGAGTGATTCAGAAAATAGAAGAGGAAATATTTTTAAGTTAACAAGAAAATAAAATTTCCTTTTTGGGAAATGAAATGACGATATGATAGTAGTTACAGGTGCAGCAGGATTTATAGGAAGTTGTTTGGTGAGCAAATTAAATCAGGAAGGATTTAATGATATTATTATTGTGGATGATTTTTCGAATGAAACAAAAATGAAAAATCTGGAACATAAATCGTATTCGCAAAAAGTACATAGAGATGATTTTATTAAATGGCTGCGAGAGAATCAGCGCTTTGTTCAGATGGTATTTCATATCGGAGCCAGAACAGACACTACAGAATTCAATAAAGAAATATTTGATAAGTTAAATCTTAATTATACCAAAGCTGTTTGGAATACCTGTGTTGAATTCGGCTTACCTCTTGTTTATGCTTCTTCGGCTGCTACTTATGGTTTGGGTGAGTTTGGCTACGAAGACAATCATGAAGTAATAGATAAGTTAAAACCACTCAATCCTTATGGAGATTCTAAAAACGATTTTGATAAGTGGGCCATTAAGCAGGAACGCAAACCCTATTTCTGGGCTGGATTAAAATTCTTTAACGTATACGGGCCTAATGAATATCACAAAGGTCGTATGGCTTCTGTTATCTTGCATTCGCATAATCAGATTCAGGAAAAGGGAGAAGTAAAATTGTTCAGGTCGCATAACCCCGATTATAAAGACGGAGAACAGTTGCGCGATTTTGTTTATGTAAAAGATGTGGTAGAGGTTTGTTACTTCCTTTTGCATCACCGCAAAGATTCGGGTATTTACAATCTCGGATCGGGAAAGGCTCGTACCTTTCTGGATTTAGTTAAAAACACTTTTGCAGGAGTAAACATGAAACTAAACATTCATTTTATTGACACACCTGCCGACATTCGCGACAAGTATCAATACTTTACCGAGGCTAATATGACCAAACTTGTATCTATAGGATACAACAAACCTTTCCATACATTAGAACAAGGGGTAAAAGATTATGTAGAAAATTATCTGGTCGGGAAAAAGTACTATTAATGCAAAAATGCTGAGAGAGTTGGTAAATCGGGAGGTTTAACCCTGCAATCTATCTCTAAGTTCCAGAAGTGATTTTTTAATTTTTAATAAGGAAGTTTCTATTTCGGTGTTTTTGGTTACTTCAGTTTTAATCTCGTGTTTCACCGTACTTTTATTCACCTTTAAATACTTCTTAGCCCCATCAATTGTCAGCCCCTGAACTTTGACCAGATTAAAAATGATTTTAATGGCTTCGATGTCCTGCTCCGTAAACAAACGATTTCCCTTCTTATTTAATTTAGGTTTCAGAATATCAAATTCCTTTTCCCAATATCTAATCAGCGAAGCATTCACCTTAAAAGTTTCAGCTACTTCGGTTATCGAATAAAAAAGTTTAACTGTTTCTTTTTCTTTGTAAGCCATTTTTAATTCACTAACAATATTCAAGTAATAATTTCAGGCATAAAGGTAAAAAAATCTCAATTGCAAATCTTTATTTATAAAACTTCGCTTGATTTTCTACCTAACCTTGAAGGTACTTAAGTCGGGTAGAAATTCTTTTTTCCTTTTGAATTCGTAATTATAAAACACGTTTCCAAGGTCGTTCAAAAAGGGGAAACCAATGGTTTTGTATTCATACTTTCCATCGTTCAGTACATTGTCTTCGTTAACATAAATTACAGCCGATAGCATAAACTCAATCTTCCTATCGTAATTTACAATATAAGCACAATCGCTCAGGTTTCCGTACGATTGCCCTACAATATTAAATATACGAACCGAATCTGTTTCTATTTTCTTATGATTGCTACCATACATAAAATACTTCTTATAACTGTCTTCATATTCCTTCATATTATATTTCGGATAATCCGATTCGCGGGGATACATAGAAAGATATTTGTATAAAAATGAATAATCATCTTTGGTAATGTCGAATCGTTGTTCTTTGTTTACCGAATTAGGAAACAAAATTGATTTTAAAATATCGGTAATGTCCTGCAAACACATATAGTTCATCTGGCTGCAATCTTTCGGTTGATGAATCATTTTTCCATTAAAATCTACATAACCTACTCCCATTTTTACACAGCCAAGCGGATTTTTAAATTCTCTGGAACAGTTTGCCATTGGCTGTTTGTAAATGCATTTCCCTTGTTCATCATAAAACGAAACAGGGTTGGTGCACTTGTTTTGCTGTGTGTTGCAGTTGATGTCGAAACGATGGATGATATAAATATTCGGATATCCTTTTTTCGAAAGTTCATCGTGAATGTATTCCTGTCCCAGCATTTCGTATATACGACTGTAGGCATCATTGTCGCTTACCAGCAACATCCGTTTGATGTAATTACCAACACTGGGAATGTAATTTTGGGCAGTAGAATCCCTCTGAATTCTTCGCTGACACATGTACATACTATCTGTTTGCATACATGTGTTTCTATTGAGCGAATTAATATGAAGTTTGTTTATCTTCTCCAGCGCTAATGCTGAACAAGGCAATTTTACAAGGCTTGCAGGATAAAAATAATTACTGGGATTGAGATGATAAGTATATTGTTTGAATGACGGAACATTATTTTTATCGCGATTTATCTGTGTGTAGATAATCTGAACATTATACTTTTTAGGATTGGCAAGAATATTCTTGAACTCCTTGGGATATTTGGAAAGCAGATTTTCAACCAACATCTCGTCTGAAGCAGACACCATAGTTTTCTTTTTCTCCTGGCCATGGGAAGTGGAGAGGAAAAGAAAAAATGTGCTCACGCAGAGCAAGGTCAATAGGGTATAGAAAACAGTTTTCAAATGAATTGTTTTATTTGATTTTAGATTCGGAATTTCTCAGTTTGATATCATCAATTAGTGATAGCAAACCAAGAGTTAACCGTTATTCCTAAGAAAATAGGTAACATTCCATAAGGACAGCATGTATTATCGATCTATATAATCGAAAGAAGATCGAAACAACAATGTTGATCAAAAAGAACGACAGAGCGATTACTTTTTCTGAAAGTACATCAAGTTAGATTCGCCTTCCTTGTACTTATATCCAATACCGAACTTCAAACTTTTCACACCCGATTTAGCTTTAAATGCTTCATCCAGGTCGGTTTGAAAGACACCGGTAAATAAAGGAATAGATCCTGTGTAACTACCATATAATGTTGGATTCCAAACATCTTTTTTGAAATATTTGAACGGAATGCCAGAATCATCTTGTAATACAAACGAACTGTTATCCAGAATTAAATTTCTTATATCAGAAAACACATCTTTATGCATCAGGTAAGAAGCCGATTTTACATAAGTAGTTTGGCCTTTATTACTATTCACCATTTTTACAAAATCAGTGTTTTTACTCAAGTGAGAATTGTCTAGGTTAACGGAAAAGTAATATACCTTTTTAAGCACATTGTCAGTAGTTACAAAATCCACTTCTATTCCTCTGTTTGTACCGCCTGAGTTTCTTTGCTCTTTAAACGAATTGTAATTAAATATCTTTCCGTCTTTGTCAACACCTGCAGGTTTAACGTCAATGATGGAATTACCTGTACGTTCAATAAACAACACAATTAAGTGAATGGTTCCGTTCAGTTCCTTGTCGTTAAAGTCAATCGACATATTATGTGTTTTAAAGAAACTGAAATTTAAAATGGCAAACAAAGAGGTATTAACTTTGCGAAAATAGGCCGCCAAAGAGTCGTTGGGGGTTCCTTTGTGAAAATGAGGAAGTGAACCTACCGGTTCTAAACCTACCATGATATAGCTTTCCGCTTTCGGGAAAAGTGTAAACGCATTGAAAAAATCAGCACCAGAGAATGGATAGAAAACTGTTTTTGTATTCGCGTCTTTTAATTCTGTTGCCCTCCATACTTTCATTTTTTGAATCTTAGAAGTGTCTGTTTTTTGCCAGCTTTTATCAAGGTTAGCGGCAAACTCCAGCCAGCTCTTGTTTTTGGTAAGCGATGAATCAATGGCCTTTGAATTGGTCACTTTCATTCCGGCAATAAATTTTGCTTCGTCATTATAAACAGGATGAACTGGCAAAGTGTTTTTTACCTCAGCCGGCACAGAATCTTTTACTACCTTTTTAACAGTATCTGCAACCACTGTGGCCACCTCTGTTTGCTTCACATTTCCATGTCCGCAGGATGTATTGGTTAAAATAATTAAGCATCCAAAGAATAATGCGAAGAATAAATTTTTGTTTTTCATAATGGTTTTGTTTTTCTTTTTTAAGAGTTGTTTGATTGTTTTGTTTGTATTTATTTGTTTTCTGCTATTCCTAATTTTGATTTTAATTTTTCTGATGATAACCAGCACTCCATCTAAATGAGTGTCTTGTTGTCTTTTTGATTTCCCTTTCGCCCAATAAAATATACCACAAGTCCTAACAATACGGTACCAAGTCCAATTAACGATTCAACAGGCTTTTGAGTAAATCCAAAGTAAAGTAACCATGTGTTGAATATCAAAAACAGAATGGGAGTGAGCGGGTATAGCGGAGTTTTAAATGCTCCCTCAACACTCATTTTTCGTGTGCGAATTACAAACAGGCCAAACACAGTTAGGAAAGTAAACATCAGTAATGTGAACCCGATATAGGTTATTACTTGACTAAAAGTAGCTGTGAAAATAAAAAACAAGGAAATTATGCATTGAAAAAATGTAGCATTTAATGGGGTATTGTTTTTTGTTGTTTTGCCTAAAAAAGACAGAAACTTCAAATCATTACCCATCGTTTGGCTAACTCTTGGTCCTGCCATAACCATAGAACTAACGGATGAAACCAAAAGAATGGAAATAACAATGGAAATAATTTTCCCTCCGGTTACACCGAAAATAAAATTAGCCGATACAGCTCCTACATCTGCTTTGCCTGCCAGTTCGCCAATTGGAGCTGTGTAAAGAAAAACATAATTGAGTAATACATACAATACTGTAACAATGGCTGTACCATACAGCAATGATTTTGGTAAGTTGCGTTGAGGGTTTTCTATCTCACCAGCTATGTAGGATGCCGCATTCCATCCGGAATAAGAGTAAGAAACATAAAATAAGGCAATGGCAAATGCCGCAGTGGTTACATCTCCAAGAGTGGATGAGTTGAGAGCAAAACTAACATCTCCTGTATGCCCCGAAAATAAGCCAAATACGATGAAAACAATAATGAGTAAAACTTTGATTATAGTAAAGGAGGTTTGAATTTTACTGCCCCAGTTTAATGTAAATGCGTGTACAAATGATAATGCGATAACTACAATACATGCTGTAATTTTTGGATCAACAGCAAAAACGTTATTAAAGTATGTTCCTAATGCCAAAGCGGCTGCTGCCACCGGAGCCGAAAATGCCACAGTGGATGAAACAAAGCCCGACATAAACCCAACTGCAGGGTGATAGATTTTAGAAAGGTAGTTATACTCTCCTCCCGAGCGAGGGAAAGTAGTACCTATTTCAGCATAACACAGGGCACCCAAAAGAGAAACTATTCCCCCAATAATCCAAAGTAAAACAATACTGCTTCCGTTTTTAATATCTAATACCTGATATCCCAAACTTGTAAATACTCCTGTACCAACCATGTTTGCTATCACTACGGAGGTAGCAGTATAAAATCCTATTGTCTTTTTATTCATATCTGGAGTCAGGTGTATTTACTAGTCGAACGACTGCGAAGGTTGAGTGGAAAGTGTAATTAACTGTTGATATTCTGCCGGAGAAAGGTCGTTAAAGAAAAAGTTGATTGGATTTACTTTCTCACCGTTTTTGATTACTTCGTAATGTACATGCGGCCCTGTCGAACGGCCAGTATTACCCACATATCCTATTATCTCTCCTCGTTTCACTTTTTGTCCCGGACGAACAGCCATTTTACTCATGTGTCCATAAAGTGTTTGGTATCCAAATCCGTGATTAATCACCACATGGTTACCATAACCCTGCATAATTGCATCGGCTGTAACCACCACTCCATCTCCTGTTGCGTGTATCTCCGTTCCTATATTAGCCGTAAAATCAAGCCCTGCATGAAACTCCCCTGTTTTATAAATCGGGTCTGTTCTCCAGCCATAACCAGACGGCACGTGCTTTAAATCTTTGTTTGAGATAGGTTGAATAGCCGGAATGGAAGCCAATAACTGCTCTTTATTCTTCACTAATTTCACTACTTCATCAAACGACTTCGACTGAATGTAAAGTTGTTTACTTATTCTGTCGAGGCGTTGTGTACTCTCGATCATTAAGTCGGAACTATTATACCCCTGCAATTCTTTATATCGTTCTACTCCTCCAAATCCTGCCTTACGGATGCTTTCTGGAATACCTTCCGCTTCAAAAATGGTACGGTAAACGTTATTATCTCTGTCCTGAATATCGCCTAACACCATCGAAACCTCATTCATTCGGTTATTTAATATTTCATATTGCAATGTAAGTTCACCTATTTCGCGTTGAAGTTGTTTTTCTTTTGGTGAGTCGAGGTATTTATAAGCAAGAGCAATGGTAATGGTAGCAAAAAAAAGTCCTGTAGCCAGATACGATAGTACCTGCCATACCCGCTTACGGATAGACACCGTATCTTTTTCATACGTCAGCGACTTGGTATTGAACCTGTATTTTATCTTACTCATTATTTCTTTTACAGAAGAGTTGCGAAATTAAGCAAATAAACTAAATCAGTGAAGGGCTTTGTATTTTTTGGGAAAATTTGGATTATCCTCCTATTTTGAAGTAAGAATATGCTCTCCGTACATAGAAAGTCGTTGCGTTACTTCTCCAGCACCTGTTTCAATTTTTTGAGATAAGCTCTAATCTCTGCTTTGGTTGACATATTTACCAAAAACACAGGCAGGCTAAATCCAAAGGCTTGTTTAACAATTGCAATATCGAGCTGAAAAGTATAGGTCACTTTAGTAGTAATATCATTAATCGCCTCCACTTCTCTGGTATTACTCGACCAGAATTGATTTTCGGGGGTAGATTCGGAGGAGATTGTTTTATTGGGAATAAATTCTAAACATCTAAATGTAGTAATAAAATGAGGAACTTTTCGGGATAGGAAACAGTCTTCTGTAATAATCGTTCCCTGCTCCGGCTTTGCAGTATTCATCGTGGTTTGATGAATTGGTTTTCTCCAATTTTTGTCGTTAGTATAATTAGAGATGTAATCAAAAACCGTTTTATAATCGCGGGAAATAATAATGGAGTGTTTTAAGTAAATCACATTTGCCTTTCGATTCATAGAGAATTTAAACTTGTCGATTTCACTATTTATTGATTAACATTTCGAGGTAATTGAAAGCCCCTAAGAAAAGTGCATTTTGCCAGCTCCCTGCCCCTCGCATAGGGTCTTCGGCATAATATAAATGGTTATTGTGTTGATACAACATTCGCTCACCCGAATTGATGGCATGCTTATAATTGGCCTGATTGATATAATAAGGGTCGTGGTGCAAATCGTATAATGAAAATGTTTTTTCGAACGTCAGTTTGGAATTAAATTTCTGCATTGAAAAATTATCTTTACCATAAAACAAATTCATTGAAGCTGGCAGCCGATTTATATGTATGCTGTCTTTGTTTAATTCAGTAGCGGTTTGTGATTGACAAACGATAGAAAAGGGAATGGCAAAAATGATAAGTAGCACACATTTCATGTTGAATACTTTTTGTTAATACAAAGTTACTCATTTTCTAAATAAATAAAGAACCAAATTTATGAAGTAGTAATACTACGGTCGGGGAGGTTCGCAGGGATTGCAACCAAAGCCATAAATAATTTGATAACCGTTCCACTTCCCCTGAGTTATTGTCACTTCACCAAAACTCATATCGAGCCAAACTTTGCACCAGGCCGCAAAAGTGCAATTGATATTTGGATTGATATGTTCAGTCATGTAATATGCATACGTGCCGGGAGGAATATCAGCCTTAAAGTTGCCCTTTTCATCTGTAGTCACCTTGTATGATTTACTTTTCGAACTGCTATTCTTTAGCAGAATGGTTGTCTTAGAAAGAGGATATGTTTTTTCATAACTCTTCAAAATTTCGTCCGATGGATAAGCTCCTCCGCAATAGGAATTCCCGAAAACAACATGGCCAGAAACACTATCTTTAACCTTTGGTTGCTCTATTTTTACAACTTCCTTTTTCACTTCCATTGCTGTGTCCTTATTTACCGGAGTTGCATTAATAATTTCTTTATTTACCACATCAAGCTGTTCTTTTGCTTCAGTAGTTTTAGGATTGGAACAGTTAGCGAAACCCAATATTGTTCCTGCCAGTATAATCGTTCTTATTAGCATAGACTTTATTCTTTTTTTTCTTGGTGTAACAAATAATCTGCCAATTATTTTAGTTCAATACAGAAGGGGGAATTTGATTTACAAAAGCTAATTATGATGATTGAAAATAACACAAAATAACCAGGCTACTTCTTTTTCGACAGTTTGTTTATTATTTCGTCTCTCTCTGTTTTGTCCCACGATTCCTGCAAATCGAGATTTACTTTAATCACTTTAATTGTACACTTGGTATTGGCGCGGGCAAGGTCTTCCCATATTTTTACATGGTCTTTATTCAACCTACCCGACCAAACTGTCCAATAGAGCAACAAATAAAAGTCTGCTTTTGTGTTGAGAGAAACGGTGTGGTTTCGCATATCTCTCCATTTTTTCACTTCCGTTTCCAGATTTGTTTTCCCTGTTTTATTAAATGCCTTACCTGTTTCGAGCGAAGGAACAAACTGAAAAAGCCCAGCATTGCAGGAAGTATCGGTTTGCCGAAATTCAATATACTCACCCTTCGAATCAAAAACAGCCCCATCCGGAATTTCGTGAGCGCTCATTTCTTTTAAATAATTCGGAGCAGCAATGGTAACTATATTGCTTGTGTCGAGCTGAAATTTTAATGCTTTTTTGACAATGGTTTTTTCGTTTTCTATCTCCGGTTGTTTGATGCCATACATCTTTAAAAGCAAGGGCTGACAACCCGAAGTAAAGGCAAGAAATAAGAAACAATAAATTATCTTTTTCATTTTCTATTGCAGCACAATCTTCCTATTCACTACATTTTTATTTTCGTCAGTTATCTGAACAAAATAAATTCCTCTTTGCATATCTCCTTTTTCTATCACGCATTCTTTGCCTGTAAAGGTTATTGTCTTTATTTCTTTGCCGAGAACGTCAGTGATGGTGATGGTTGTTAGTTGTTGGTTGTTGGTTGTTGGGAGTGTGATGGTGGTGGAGTTGGTGAAGGGGTTGGGGGAAATTGAAATTTCAGATTGAGGATTTTGGAATTCGGAAATACTGGCACATGCATCAACATAAACATTTGTTGATGCTGAATTAATGCACCCATTACCATCTGTAATATTATATTTAATTGTATGGCTTCCTAAACCCGCAGTATAGGTGTCGAATAAATTAGTAAGAACACCACTTCCGCTATAGTAGCCTCCTGGAGGTGTTGCACCTGTTAAACTTATAAATCCAATATTATGACAGATGGTATCCATGTACGACAAATTAATGTTAACATTTAAACCTGGGTAAACAGTTAAAGTTGTTACAATGCTGCTGTCACAAAAATAATTACTGTTGAGATGAGAAATATGCACCACACTATTTGAATCTACTGTTCCGTCAGGAAAAGTATAAATGGAATCATTACAAATGAAAGCAGTTGTATTGTTTGAATAAGTAGGGTTAACAGTAAGTGTTGTAACAATAGTGCTGTCGCAAGAATGTATGCTACTTAAATGACTCGTATGCACCGTTGCTATGGTATCAGTTGAGCCATCAGGAAAAACATAAGTGCTGCCCTGACATATTGAAACTGCGGAACTCTGAATAAACACGGAGTTTATGGTTAGAGTAGTAACAATTGCACTATCACAATAATTAGTACTGTTGAAATGACTTGTGTGTATTGTATTCAAGGAGTCTATGCTGCCATCAGGAAAAGTATAAGTGGTGCCTTGGCAAATGGCTACGGATTCATTCGTACTGTAAAGTGGATTGGAATTAAAAGTGAGAGTAGTAATAATTGTGCTATCACATCCATAAACAGAATTAAGATGACTGGTATGGATGGTTGCCACTGTATCTGTTGAACCATCAGGGAAAGTATAGGTAATTCCTTGACAGAGGTTGACTGATTCGTTACTCAAATAGGTTGGATTTACTGTTAAATTAGTAACAATAATGCTATCGCAGTATTGTAGAGTACTCAAATGGCTTGTATGGGTTGTGGTTATTGAATCTATTGAGCCGTCAGGGAACGTGTATACGCTACCCTGACAAATGTTTGCAGAAACATTTTGACTCATAGCAGGATTTATTTTAATATTGAATCCATTGTTAGTTCCAATAGTAACGGGGGAACTGCTGACCACTCTGATTCTATATAATGTTCCGGGCGCTGTTCCAATAGGAATTGATGCAGTAATAACTCCAGATGTGTTAGCAGTGATACTTCCAATATTGATGTGAGTTGCGAAACTACCACTGGCATTACTTAATTGTGCAGTATAAATATTACCACTAGACATGGTGGCCAATGATGTAAATGGAACAAGAAAAGTACTGCCTTCACATATTGCTGTATCTATAGTGTTGCTTGTATGTATTACAGGTGTGGTATGAGATGAAATAAAATTTCCGAATGGTTGTGGAGCCAAGCAAACATAAAGAGGTGCAGATACTGTATGTGCATACGTATCTATAAAACTGACAGTGCCATCGTAAGTATTTGCAACATACATCCTGCTTCCACTCGGAGTACAGGATAACGCAAATGGATCTGAACCTACTGTCATTGTTGATGTAACGGTGTTTGCAGGAGTGTAGATAATACTTACCGTATTGTCACCGTTATTTGTAACATAAACATAATTCCCTGATGGAAGAAATGCAATTCCCTTTGGAATAGTGCCAACCGGAATTGTAGTAATGACACTATTTGTAGCCGTGCTTATTACACTTACATTTCCACTATTGCTATTTGCTACATAAACATAACTTCCATTCGGACTCACAGCTATACCTATTGGTTCTGAACCTACCGAAATAGTGGCAGTAACTGTATCAGTACTGGCATCTATAACAGTTACATTTTGAGAATTAAAATCAGTTACATATATATAACTTCCAGTTTGATTTACTGCGACTCCAAATGGATGAGCACCTACTCCAATCGTATCTATTACGGTATTTGTAGCGGTGTTAATAACTCTCACTGTATTGTCATTCCCATTAGTCACATACACCCTTGTTCCTGCATGATTTACACTAATGCCATTGAGAATACCAGTTGTAGAGACAGGAATATTGGCAATTATGGAATTGGTAGCAGTGCTTAAAACATAGACTCCATAATAATTTAATATATATACTTTTGTTCCGTCATCACTTACAGATACAGCTTTAACAGGGGCAGTAGTGCTTATTGTTTGAACAACTGTATTGGTAATTAAATCGATTATTTTAATTTGGTTGTTAAAATAGCTGGTCACATAAGCCGTCTGTCCCACACACACCCTCACCAAAAGCAGCATTAATACAGCAAGCAAGTAAATTTTATTTTTCATCTCTTATTGTATTATCATCTTCCTATTCACCATTCCCCATTCCCCATTCACTCTTATAAAATAAATTCCTCTTTGCATATCTCCTCTTTCTATTACACATTCTTTGCCGGTAAAGGTTATTGTTTTTATTTCTTTGCCTAATACATCAGTTATTATTATTGTTGATTGGCGATTGTTGATTGGCGAAGATAATGTGATGGTGGTGGAGTTGGTGAAGGGGTTGGGGAAAATGGTAATATTACTGCTATTCATCATTTCGTTTGCCAATAGGGGAGAAGGAGAATTATCAAGTAATGCTTTTTGACTGATTTGCAGAACCTCTTTTGTTGCATTGTCGTAAACAAAGCAAACAACTTTGCAATGATGAGCTTTCCACAGTGTGTCGACAGCAAAAGTGAAGTTGTTTGTGAGTATAGAACCTGCTGCAAATGTTCCTGAACTAATCAATGTTCCCCATGTTCCGTTAATTCCTGTTCTTAATAAATTATTTATTACATGGTTTGTATCGATAAAAGAAGAGTTTGAAATAGTTACCATTGGGCTGATAATGCTATCTTCTGTTAAGAAAAGCGATAAATAGTAATTGCCGGTTAAGTTGGTTAGTGCTTTCGTATAAACGGTTGAAGTTAATATTCTGGTTCCACTATTAAAACTATTTGAATGGTCAACAAGTGCATGCGGAGTTCGGTTAATTATAGTATCTACGTATCTTTTCCAATCAAAAAATGGTGATTTGAGATGAGCCATAGTAGATGTATCGAATTCCATTCTGCTTATCATACCATTTGGTATGCCAAATGAGGATGCACCAAAAAATGTATCAATCGCCATTCCCGTATTACATCTTAAATCGTCTGGGAAGGGGAAGTTATAAGCGGTATCTGGTAATGCAAAGGGACCGGAATGAATATCTACGATAGCTACACTATCTCCATATCGAGCTTTTATTAAACCTGCAATGCTATCTGCTCTTGGACAATTCGGACACAAGTGTCCTTGAAAGTATTCTAACAATGCACCACGATATGGAGTTGTTTGGGCTTTGGAAATCGTTATAACGAACATCAAAGTAATAATTGTAAATACTTTTTTCATTCCTTTTAATTTTAAATTTACTTACTGCAGTCCAATTTTTTCAACTCCCCATTTCCTTCCCGCTTAATTATTTCAGACAACAAATATAATGCATTTTGGTGTTTTGTCCTATAAAAATATGCGAACTTAATTTTGTTTTGGATGAAGCAAATTTCTATACACTTTACCTGCTTCGGCTGAACAATAAAACAGATTCACAAATGCTTTACCGCTCGGCAGAATAGCATATTCTATTATTTTCCCATCTTTATTAACATCGATGCGCTCTACAAGCCTATTTAAAATTAAATCCTTTACCACCCTTTCCTCCGTTCGCTCCTTTAATCCTTTTATTTCTTTTCGCAAATCGCATTTTCTTACATTGCCTATGTTAAGACGATATAAGATTGGCAAAGTCCATCTACTCGACACTACATCGCACGTGTCTTTGTGATGTTTGATTAGAAGATTAAATTCTTCTAAATTTAAGGGAGGTAAATCTTTCATATTAGCTGAATTTTATGGTTTAGAATACAAATATAATACACTGACACTTATGTCCCCACTGACATAGGTGTCGGTGTATAAAAAGTGATTAAGAATACTGTAATTTTGTGCCATTAATTTTTAACTCAAATTCTAAAAACAAACAAAACTTTAAAATCATGCCGATACCAGACAAAATGGGTTATGCTTTTACCGGAACACAAAAGCAAGACATTATTGACCATCTGAAAGGAATTAATGTAATTATGAACAGTATTAAGCCCGTTCAGTTATCCATCGAAGAACATCACAACGTGAGTACAATTGATAATACTCGTTTGCCTTTTGTTATACAAGGTGAGCAATTGGCTCAATCGTATACTGCACTTCGTCCTAGTTTTCTTCTTTTAGCAGATTGTACTAACGATGTAAAAATGACTCAGGACATGAAAGAAATATTTAACTATCTGGCCGAAACCACTGATGTATTAACTGATTTTTCGATGTGTTCGGAGAATTATGCATATAAATATATGCGCGAATTGTATGAAAATGCAAAAAGAGCAAAAGGAAGCAACACCCCGGGGGTAGATACTATTATCGCTGCTTTGTCGCCATTGTTCGAAAAACAAGGGCCAAGCAATTCACCGGTTACTCCTCCCGTCACTCCTCCGTAATAAAACAATACTATTTGCAAATCGCCCTTCCAATATCATTTTGGAAGGGCATTTTTTTAGCTTATTGTCGATTGGTATCCGTTTTTGTATCAAAAAACTCCATCTGAACGGAGAGTAACGCAGTTTGAATGGAAGGTAACGGAATCTGAAAGGAACCTAACAGCATCTGAAAGGAACCTAACAGCAACTGAAAGGAACATAACAGCATCTGAAGGGAACATAACAGCATCTTAAGGGAACGTAACGGCATCTGAAAGCAACGTAACGGCATTTGAAAGGAAGGTAACTCTATCTGAAAGGAGCGTAACGGCAGGTGAAAGTAGAGTAATTCGATTTTGAAAGCCCTTTGAAGGGCTTCAAAAAGACATCGAATGGCTTTTGAAATCAATTTTTAGGATTTTAAATACTAATTTAATTAATAAATATTATGGTAAAATTTTTAAACGAAGAACAAGCGGCCGACTTGATTCCGATAAAAAAAGGAAAATACACTTGGCTCTACAAAGAACTTGCTAAATTAAAAGTAGGGCAGGCTATAGTTATAGAAACAGGCGACTGGAAAACCAAATCACTACCTTATAAAACCGTAAGGGTGGCCGGACGGGCCTTAAACATGACTTTTGATTACGGCCGTATGCCAGATGGAAACGGATGGTTAGTAAAACGAATTAAATAATCAGGATTTTTTTTGTGGCCTCTCCCCTGCCCCTCTCCGCAAGAGAGGGGGAGATGCGGGAGGGTTGGGGGGGAAGTGTTTTTTATACAATTAAAATTGTAGTATATTTGTGAGGTATTTAAGCGGGTTTGGTTTGCAAGTAAAAAAAACAACTACATAGGCGGAACTAACCCATTCGGATATTTCCTGCAATTTTTAAAACCATACATAATTAAAGTGTGTTTGGGGAGATGTAATAAAGTGCGTTAATCTGTTAACAAAAGTGCGTTAATTTTTTTGGGCAAGTGATATTGAATATTTTAGTAAATTTGTAAGTGCATATATTAATATGTTATCGGCAAGTGTAAGACCGTGCGTAACCGAACGAAACGAATATAGTAATAGAAAGAACCGATGATAATACAGTTTCCTAACAACTTTAAAATTGACGACTACAACGACAAATTTTTATGGCGGTACATTGACCTTCATAAACTCATTGACTTGCTTAATAAAAAACAAATCTACTTTACACGCTTTGACCATTTTGAAGATGGTGTTGAAGGACTAACAGGAAAAGGAGTTAGTTTAAAAGCTTTTACCCAAGGAGAACCAATTACTATGACAAACGTTGGACCCAACCTAACTCCCGAACAAAAAGAAATTACTATTAGACAAGATAAAAATTGGCGTGAAATGTATTTAGACGAGATAACAGGTTCGCAACAAACACAATTTGCAAGTTGTTGGTTTTTGGGCGACAGAGAATCACTTGCAATGTGGAAACTATATTCAAGAAAAGAAGGAGTTGCAATTAAATTTAAAGCAAGACAATTGATTGACACATTAGTAACAGCCGCCAGAAACTATACAAGCTCTGCCTTTCATATTATGTATCTTGGACAAGTAGCATATAAAAACATTTGGCCTTTTGACCCTTTAGAGAATTTTGATGGACAGTTTAACGGGCTAAATAAAGATAGAAGTTATTTGCACGAAAATGAGTTTAGATTTGTATCTGTTGTGCCCATCACAGAAAAGGCGAAACACAATAATTTTACATTACCAATTGGAGAATTAAATACTTTTGATTTTAAAATAATTACAAACCCTTTTATGGAAAAGTATGAAATGGAGAACTTGAAAACTTTATTAGGAAAGTACGAGCTTGAAAATTATTTAATTCCTTCACGAATGGAAATTAGAAAATAAAGAAGTACTTGGGTAAGTTAAACGACAGAACTTCATTGACAACACGAACTAAACTTGACAAACGACACGACAGAAACGAACACCAGCCGATAACATAAGATTCCTCTGTAAATTAATGGGAGTGAATTGGTGAGTATAGGGCAAAGGAAATCTGTGTCACTGGTTAGTGATTTTTAAAATAGTTCGGTTGCCACTTCTGATTATAGTTTTTGTTATTACTGTATACCTGC
>CAIYIS010000082.1 GCA_903926385.1 uncultured Bacteroidota bacterium | reverse complement strand
TAAGATGGGCGCTCAGTTGTTTAAAAGGATACATGTGATTGTAGATAAGAAAACAGTGGATACGCATTGCCTAAATGTTCTGAAAAAATTACGCGTAAAGGATGATAGAGACGTGCGTTCGCGGTTTTTGCCTTAGAAAGTGAACTGCCCTTTAATTGCCCATATAGCCCCCAAGCCCTTTAAAACAGGGCTTTTTGTATTTCAGGGCATACCTCAAAATTGTTTTTAAAATCAGGCAAGCTAACCTATCCGAAATAAAATATTGCATCTACTTTTGTGGTGTCGACAGAAAGTTCTCTGAAATTTTGCCAAAAGCTTCCCGTTTGAACGAGAGAGCTTCGTGTTTGAACGGGAGAGCTTCCTGTTCAAACGGGAGAGCTTCTTGTTTAAACGGGAGAGCTTCTTGTTTAAATGGGAAGGATTTTTCTTCTGTCGAGAAGCTGAGGCAAAGCAATAGGAATAGATTATCAACGTTTTACGATTGTTCAATACCCGTTTGGGCAGTCGGTTAACATAGGGTACGGGGTAAATAAATAGTAGTATTAATAATAAATAACTTTAAAGATTATGAATTTATCAAACTTAATTTTGCAATTCAATTTTTACTTTATCGCTTTTGCGGCTTATATAAACCGCACAGGTGTGGCTGCACGGCTAGGTATTTCGGCTGCTCAGAAAACCGACATGAACGACAAGTCAGTAACTTTTAACGACAATTTATTGCTTTATGCAGCGCCCGACACGCATAATTCGGGTAGTGTAAACGACATGAATGTGAGTTATGCAGACTGTTATGCATTGGTGGAAGCTTTTAAGAAACAAATTAAAGCCAACACATCTGTAGTACTTACCGGAGCCGACCGCATAAATTTGGGCATGCCCGAAGACAAACCTCATAGAAGTCGTGTACCAGTTCCAACCATTACTCCGGCTGTGCTGTGTGTAAAAATTTCTCCTCTCACCATGAAGTTTATTGCCTTCGATACCACCAATCCTTTTAAAAAAGGCAAACCAACTGATGTGGGAAGTGTAGGAGTTAAAATGGCTATAGTGGGTGTGGGCGCACCACCTCCCATAGAAACAGATTATATAAAACTCGACCCTGTAAAACAAACAGAGTTTGAGCTATTGTTTACAGCCGGACAAGCCGGGAAAATGGTGTATGTAATATGCTATTACCTCAACCCCCGCGGAGAAGCCGGCCCTGAAAGTTTGCCTTGTAGTGTTAAGATAATATAGGGGCCTCACCCCTTTACCCCCTCTCCGAAGGAGAGGGGGTAGGACTCAAAAAAAACTAATTGTACAAATTACTTCACGCACTGGCCCCCTCTCCTTCGGAGAGGGGTAGGGGGTGAGGTGCTTACAATGACCTCACCCCTTTATCCCCTCTCCGAAGGAGAGGGGGTAGGACTCAAAAAACTTAATTGTATAAATTACTTCACGCACTGGCTCCCCTCTCTTGTGGAGAGGGGCAGGGGGTGAGGTGATTGTGGAGAGGGGGGCGGGGGAGATGTGTAAGTTAATAAGTCGAAAAAATATGATATTTATCATGCTAAACAGTTGACATCTTGTTCATTTCTTTTAGCGAGGGTAATTGTCTGTCTTAATAAATGAGAATAACTTTGCCTGAAATTAGATAACCTTTCCTACTCATGAAATATGAATTGATTTACCAAAGCATTGCCAACGAAAATAATACTCAACAGGATATTATTGATATAGTAAAAAAGTCGATGGAGTCTAACCCTGCCCGAAACATAACTGGTTGTTTATTTGCCTATAAAAATGAGTTTTTACAAATACTGGAAGGCGAAAAAGAAGAGGTGTTGGCTCTGTATTCAAAAATCAGTGTCGACAAACGACACATAGGACCCATTGTATTGCATCAGGGCGAAATAACTGAAAGTTTGTTTCCCGGCTGGAACATGGCTTTTCATGATATGCCCGTTAGTGATGTCAGCCAAAAGTACAATTTAATGGGATTAAAAGAATTTGAAAAGTTTTTAAGCACCATCCAGAGTCCTACTTTAGCCAAAAAGTTGTTCGTAAACGTTAGCAAAACCATAATTCAGCCGGCTCATTAGTCACGTAACAGCTCCCCTCTCTTTGATTGTCGATTGTTGATTGCCGATTGATTACTGATTATTGGCCATTCGCCATTGCCTACTCCCCAATCTGAAATTTGAAATCTGAAATTTGAAATCCCTTCTCCCAAAAAAAACATACATTTGCAAAAATTAAAAACAGCGTATAACGTATGAAGACAGCAGAAATAGTAACAGCCAAAGGCAAAATGAAAGTGGAGTTTTTCGAAAAAGATGCTCCCGGAACAGTAAAAAACTTTTGCGATTTAGCCAGCAAAGGATTTTATGACGGATTAACATTTCACCGTGTTATCCCTCAGTTTGTAATTCAGGGCGGATGCCCTAACGGAACGGGAAGCGGTGGGCCGGGCTACAAAATTAAATGCGAACTGAACGGAGAAAATCAGTATCACGACCGCGGTGTGCTTTCTATGGCTCATGCCGGAAGAGATACCGGAGGTTCTCAGTTTTTTATTGTGCTCAGCAGAGCTCAAACTGCTCACCTGGACCGCAACCATACTTGTTTCGGACGAGTTACCGAAGGCATTGATGTGATTGAAGATATCCGTCAGGGCGATGTTATCGAAAAAATAACCATTACCGAAACCGCCTAACAGGCTTCATCCCCTCTCCTCCCTTGCGGGGGAGGCAGAAGGGTAACCCTCATTATCATTGCCCTGCATCCGCTGGTGGAGCTATTTTGCCATTGGTGTAATAATTGCTGTGGCCAACAGCAGCAGCAGTACATTTGTATCGAAATTGGTTTTGATACACAGTAAGTGTGTTCGATTTATTTCAACAAAGGGAATGGTACCGTAGCAGCCATTCCCTTATTTACATACCACATGAAAAAAAAACTCTATTGGATATGTCAGCTCGGAGGCTGGCTGGTGTTTGTACTGTTTCAGTGTGTTTTCGAAAAACTCAACGGAACATTCACCCTTAGTTTTGCCCTCAGTCAGTTTATCCTGTTCTCGTTTGGGGTTATCATCTCTCACCTTTACCGCAATTTAATTATTCAGCTAGGCTGGCTTCGCCTGAAAACGCTTTTTGTTATTCCTCTGGTTATACTGGCCTCTCTGTTTATTGCCACATTGCACGAGTATGGGCAATACGGAGTAGAAACCCTGCTTGGCATTGCGGCCAACAAACATCAGAACACCGTGGTTATTCTGTCGGCTGTGCTCAATCTGGCCTTTGTTTATTTCTTCTGGTCTTTAATTTATTTCCTGTTTCATTTTATTCAGAATTATAAAAAAGCCGAAATAGAAAACCTGAAATGGCAGGCCAATATAAACGAGATAGAACTCAACAAACTCAAGTCTCAGCTCAATCCTCACTTTATGTTCAATGCCATGAACAGCATTCGCGCACTGGTTGACGAAAATCCACAGAAATCGAAAGAAGCCATTACCCAGCTCAGTAATTTGCTGCGCAATACCCTGCAAATGGGAAAGAACAAAGTAATAACCTTTGACGAAGAATTGAAAATAGTAAACGATTATCTGGCTCTGGAAGCGGTGCGTTACGAAGAGCGCCTGCAAGTAAAAATGGAGATAGACAAACAGAGTTCGGAGTTTTCGGTGCCTCCTCTTATGCTCCAAACCCTTGTCGAAAACGGAATAAAACATGGCATATCCAAACTTACAGCCGGTGGCCAACTCGAACTGATAACCCGAGTGCATAACCACAAGCTGATGATTACCATTCGCAACAGCGGCCAACTGAAAGAAACCCAGCAAAGCGACAGCGGTTTTGGCATCATCAACACCCGTCAGCGCCTAAAGCTACTGTATGCCGACCAGGCTACTTTGACTATAGCTAACGAAACACCGGAGTTTGTGGTTACCCAACTTACCCTGCCCCGGCAGGTGATAACACACCAAAGCGGGAGTTAGCACACTTCGTGATAAATGAAAAAGATGAACAACAAAATAAAATAGAATATGAAAGCACTAATCATAGATGACGAACGACTGGCACGTCAGGAATTAAAAAGTATGCTCTCCGTGTATCCCGAAATAAACATAGTGGGCGAGGCCGCCAATGCCGAGCAAGCTATAGAATGTATAGAGCGTCTCAATCCGGATGTTATTTTTCTCGACATTCAGATGCCGGGCAAAAATGGTTTCGAACTGCTCGAAGAAATAAGCGGTGTGCCCGAAGTGGTTTTTGTTACTGCTTTCGATGAGTATGCCATTCGCGCATTCGAAGTAAATGCCCTCGATTATTTGCTCAAGCCGGTGCAGCCCGCTCGCCTGGCCGAAACAGTTAAGAAAATTCTGAACAAAGACAACATGGACAAACTCGAAATCTCAGCACCTACTTATCTGCTGTCGGACAAAGATCAGGTGTTTGTTAAAGACGGAGACAAATGTTGGTTTGTAAAACTAAGCGATGTGCGCTTGCTGGAGTCGGAAGGAAATTATGTTCGGGTTCATTTTGATAAAAACCATCCCCTCATTCTGCGTTCGCTCAATAGTTTGGAAGCTCGCCTTGACGAACGCACTTTTTTCAGAGCAAGTCGCAAATATATTATCAATCTGAAATGGGTGGAAGGAGTAGAAAACTGGTTTAGCGGAGGACTAATGGTAACCCTTAAAGACGGAGAGAAAATAGAACTTTCGCGCAGGCAGGCTTCTCGCCTCAGGGAGCTGATGAGCTTGTAGCAATGGTTATTGGTTTATACCCTTTATCTCCTCGGCAACGAATTGCTGAAGCTCCGGAAAGAATTGTTTAAATTCGTTTTCGAACAAAGAGAAATGTTCGCGGAGGTCGTGTATGGCATGTTCCATATTCGATTCGAAGGTGGTTCTTCTGGCCATTCCTTTCAGCACTCTTTCTATTCCCTCCAGTTTTGAATACCCATAAAGAATATTATGCTCCAGCATGTATCTGGTAAATTGTACCGACTTTACGGGCAGTATAGCCTGATTGTTTTGTACCAATGTGTAAATAGATTCAGTAAAAACTTCGAGCGAAACAGGGGAGTAGGTATTCCAGTCAATGGCCAGATAATGGTCGTAATAAATATCCACTATCACTCCGGCATACTTTCGGTATTTTTCTCTTAGTCGTTGTTTGCTTTGTTCCACCACCGGATGAGCATCTGTAAAGGTATCTATTTTGCGATGCAACAAAATGCCCTGTTGAATCTCTTTAGAAAAGGAATTGAAATCGCTTCCCTTTACCGAGTCGGCAATAAAGTTGCCAATAATAAGCCCATCAGAATTGCCGGCCAGATAAAGGTGAGAAAGGAAATTCATTAAAGCTTTTTGGCTTCGTTCCAGTATTCGTCCATTTCCGCCAGGGTCATCTCGCTTAAATTCTTTCCTGCTTTTTTGGCACCTTCTTCGAGATACTGAAACCGTTTGATAAACTTTCGGTTTGTTTTTTCCAATGCATCTTCGGGGTTAATGTTTAAGAATCGGGCGTAATTAATCAATGAGAACAACACATCTCCAAACTCGTCTTCCATCTTTTCTATCGGAGCATTGGTATCCACTTCGTGTTTCAGTTCGGCTATTTCTTCCTGCACTTTTTCCCACACTTGCTCCGGTTTTTCCCAGTCAAAGCCTACTGCACGGGCTTTGTCCTGTATGCGCGATGCCTTGATAAGTGCTGGCAACGACACAGGCACTCCTCCCAAAACAGATTTGTTACCCTCTTTCAGTTTTAGCTTTTCCCAGTTTTGTTTTACATCTTCTTCGTTGTTTACCTTCGTATCTCCATATATGTGTGGGTGGCGATGAACCAGCTTGTCGCAAAGCGAATTCATCACATCGGCTATGTTAAAGTCGTTGGTTTCGGAAGCGATGCGTGCATAAAACACAATGTGAAGCATGATGTCGCCCAATTCCTTTTTGATATTCAGCATATCCTTATCCATTATGGCATCGGTCAGTTCGTAGGTTTCTTCTATGGTTAGGTGCCTCAAACTTTCCAGAGTTTGCTTTTTATCCCAAGGGCATTGCTCGCGCAATTCGTCCATTATTATCAGTAATCGCTCAAATGCTTTCAGTTTTTCTTCCATTGCAGTTATTTAGATTGCAAATGTAATAGTATTGTGTTTATATCAACTATGGCATAAGCCAATTATTTTAATAATTTTGTGGGCTTTAAAAAAGCAATTCATCAATTTGTTTTAAATGCAGAAACTAATACAACTTTTTAAAATACTCCTTCTTCTTGTCCCTTCTTTATTGTCGGCTCAAGATTCGCCAAAGCATGATTTTACTTTGTCGGTTCAGGGTCATGCGGGGTATGCCATAGCTCATCACAGCAACATGACCCAGCTTATAAAAGGGCATCTCTTCGGCACAGAGTTGAATTATATTTTCAGAACCAATGGTAGCCGACCCTGGCACCAGATTCACAAATACCCTGAGATAGGAATGTGTGCCTTGCATCTCGACCTTGGAAATCCTAAACAGATGGGTACACTTGAAGCTTTGTATCCTTACACCAACATTCGCCTGAACAACATTAATAGTAAAATGAGTTTGGGATTACGCTTGGGTTTGGGCCTGTGTTATATCACCAAGCCTTTCGACCGAATTACCAATCACCAGAACAATGCCATTGGTTCGCATGTTAATGCATTTGTTAATCTCCGTCTTAATTCTTCTTTTGCTCTCTCCAAAGCCTGGAGATTAGATGCCGGAGTTGGGCTTAGTCATGCTTCGAACGGAGCTATTCAAACACCTAATCTTGGATTGAACATGGCTTCTATTAATCTAGGTTTAGGGTATGTTTTCGGAAACAAAGATTTGCAGTATAAAAAAGATTCGATAGCGAAGGTTAAAAAGGAATGGCATCCATCTGTTATTGCTGTGATGGGTGTTAAGGAAATGATGCCTCCCGGAACTCAGCGTTACACCGCGTATGGCTTTATGGTTAATATGTACCGAACCATGAATCAAAAAAACAAAATGGGAGGAGGACTGGAAATGTCGTATAACAATTCCCTCCGCAAATTGCTAATTGATGATTCGTTGGCTACTTCAACATCCAATATATTAAGAGTCGGTGTTAAGTACTCGTATGCGTTCACCATGCACCGCCTTTCTTTACCTATCGATTTCGGAGTGTATGTTTACGACAACAGACATTACGATGGAAGGTTTTTCCATAGAATAGGAATACGATATATGGTTACAAAAAATATTATTGCCAATGTTACTTTAATCACTCACTGGGCCGTGGCCGATTATTTTGAGTGGGGATTAGGTTACCAGTTTTAATTATAATGAGTCAGTTTACAATGAACAAAACAAAACAAATTTACACCATTTTATTTCTTTCTTTTCTGGTTGTATTTTCTTCCTGTAAAAAAGAAAATGCCTGCGACTGCATTAAACGAACAGGCACTATCGAAACTACCAAACGTTGGGTAAGTAATTTCGATAAAATTTATGTTGAAGATAATCTCAATGTTTTTATCACACAAGATTCGGCATTTGATGTTGAAGTAGAAGCCGGACGAAATGTAGGGTGGCTCATAGAAACAGAAGTGTCGGAGGGCACATTGAGTATCAAAAATAAAAACCGTTGCAACTGGGCTCGAAGTTATAACAAACCTTTGAATGTGTATGTTCACATGCCGGTTGTAAAATACATCACCTCCAATGGCTCTGGTACTATAAAAAGTTTGAACACCATCACCACACCTGACTTCGATGTGCAAATTAAAAGTTCCGGGAACATAGAACTGATGGTAAATAACCACACTGTTACTTCCCGCATTTTCGGTTATGGTGATGTTACTTTGAGCGGAGTTACTTACGAACACGATGCTGATATTGGCGGTAGTTCGTTTCTTAATTGTCAGAGTTTGCACACCAATGTTACTTATGTACATGCTTTCACCACCGGACTTTGTTATGTAACCGCATCTGATAAACTTTTATGCAACATTGGTCTTAACGGTGATGTTCATTGTTATGGCCACCCCGCCACTGTTCAGTTAACAAGAACGGGAGACGGACAATTATATTTAGAATAAGAAAATGAGAACAGTCAAATTCAACATTCAATATATTATACGTCTGGTAATATTCTGGCTGTTGTATTTTGCCTGGTTCAGAATGATGTTTATTGTTTACCATCACACCAAAATTATGGATGGTATGCACTCCGATACAGGGAAAAGTTTCTTGTACGGCATCCGACTTGATTTGTCTGTTTTAACAGGCGCTATCATTATCCCTTATATTCTGTGGACATTTCAGCAGTTTTTTAAAAACAGAATAATACATCTCCTGAATTTAGGATATAACATTGTGCTCATCGTGTTTGTTTCCTGCCTGAGTGTAATCAATCTTAAAGTGTATGGCGAATGGGGAACTTTATTAGGGGCAAGAGCCCTTCATAGTTTTTTATCGCCTGCCGAAACTCCTGATTTTATTTCTCTCGGTTCGGTATTGCTTATGGTTTTCGCATCAGGTTTGTTTGCTTACTTTGGTGTTAAGTTTTATAGAAGGTTTATTACTAATTTTTCTTACCCGATTGAAAATAAAATAATGCGATGGATTCAGATTGTTATTGTACCAGTGTGCATTATCATTGCTTTTCGCGGAGGATTGCAGGAAGTGCCCATTGACGAAAGTAATGTTAATTACTCTCAGTATCCGGTAAACAACATTCTGGCAACAAATAACCTTTATTACTTTGTTCATACATGTCTCGACCCTAGTGCTGATGCTGACTTTTACAAAATAAAGAGTGAAGCAGTTTCGCAACGAAAGTGAGTCCGGGAGTGCAGCAAGAAGAAAAGTGTTTTGAGAACATATGTGACTTGTGTTTTTTACTTTAGGTTAACAGAAATATAGATTTAGCAAAGACAGTACTATATACAAAGATGATGAATAGAGTTAGAGTATTTCATTTCATATTAGCCATACTTCTTTTGATTCATTCCATCGATTCTTTTTCTCAATCAAAAAGAAAAAGACGTTGGGCCGACTTGATAGATACCACTTCGAAAGTGGCGAATGGCTTACGTTGCGAAAATTTTGTTTACAAGCCAAACATAAGAACAGTCCAACTGTACGACCAGAGTTTTGAATTGTCTCAGCCTATTTTAAATCTCGAATCAGATGAGAAATTAGTTCTTTGTTTTGATGATTTGGATGGAGATTCGAAAAACTATATGTTCACCTTGATTCATTGTAATGCCGAATGGCAGGTTGATGATTTGAGTCCTTCAGATTATATTGAAGGTTTCACAGACCATGTTATCATCGACCATAAGTTTTCATTAAATACCATCCAGCCGTTCACGCATTACAGTGCAGTTTTCCCTAACGAAAATCTGCACATCACCAAATCCGGAAATTATATTTTGAAAGTATATCAGGACAATAAACCCGACAACCTTGTACTTACCAAACGCTTTATGGTTTTTCAAAATTTTGTTTCCGTTGATGCCAAAGTTAAACCAGCGACTATTACTGAGTTTCGCACCTTTAAACAGGAAATAGATTTTACAATAAATCATCAGGAATATTCCATTACCGACCCTTATCAGGACTTAAAAGTAGTCATCACTCAAAACAATCGTTGGGATAATGCCAAAAGAAATATAAAACCATTGTTCGTTAAAGACAACGAACTGGTTTATGATTATGACGATGTAAATGTGTTTGACGGAGGCAGCGAATTTCGGATCTTTGACATCAAAAGTATTCGATATCACTCGGAGCGGGTGCAGAATATTTACAAAGATTCACTCGGGAACCATGTTATACTGCAGCCGGACGAAAAACGTTCGTTTAAAAGATATGCTTCAGGAATAGATATGAATGGAAATTATATTGTAAAAACTCAGGACGGAACGAATAGCAGCATTGAGGCTGATTATTGTTTAGTTCATTTCTATATTCCCTACGATAATGCCTATACAAGTGGCAACTTATATGTGGCAGGAGCTTTCAATGATTGGCGATTTGATTCAGAAAATTTAATGAAGAATAATCCCAAAAGACTTGGTTACGAATGTACCCTTTATCTCAAACAAGGGTATTACAATTATGAGTATGTTTTTCTTCCGAATGGAGAAACGGAATACGACCAAACTTATATTGAAGGCATGCACCAGGAAACGGACAATGACTACACTATTTATGTTTACCATCATCAAACCGGCACGTTTTACGACCAGCTTATTGGGGTGAAACGTTTGAATTCGATTAAAGATCGCTAGAAAATCCTATTATTATCTAGTTTACTATTATCCTTTTCGATGAGATGATTTTACCTTCATTCAGAATTCGAATAAAATATAATCCTCTGTTACGACCTTGATTGCTGGTGCTATTAGATAAGTGATTCAATAAGAATAATGACCTTTATCTATTGCGAAATTATATTTTCTTAACGCAACAGTTTTTGTATTTGTATTCATTTGTTCGTTATCTTTGTCCCGCGTTCTTTATATACTTATCAAGAAAGGTGGAGGGATTGGCCCTGTGAAACCTTAGCAACCGCAGAGAAATTGTAAATTATAAATCGTGAATTATAAATGAATTCATAATGTATAATTCAGCATATATAATTTCTCCTGAAGGTGCTAATTCCAATTCTGCATGTGTGCAGAAACAGATAAGACGAAACAGATTTTGAAAATAATATAGATATAAAAATAAATATTGAATCTCTTCGGCTTATGCTGAGGAGATTTTTTTTTTGGAGTGATGTGAGCGAAAATAAAAACAAAATGAAAGACATTAGAAAAGATTTAGAAAAAAGAGTTCTGGTAATTGATGGTGCAATGGGCACCATGATTCAGCAATATAAGCTGGAAGAAAAAGATTATCGCGGCAAACGATTTGCCGACTGGCACAAAGATGTGAAAGGCAATAATGATTTGCTGTCGATTACACAGCCTCAAGTTATCAAAGCCATTCATAAAGAATATTTGAAAGCCGGTGCAGATATTATTGAAACCAATACATTCAGCGGTACTACCATTGCTATGGCCGATTACGACATGCAGGAGCTGGTGTACGAATTAAATTACGAGTCGGCAAAAATAGCGAAGGAAGCCATTGATGAATTTAATAATGAAAATCAAAATGCCGAACTTCGAAATCCTAAATATGTGGCCGGTGCTATCGGTCCAACCAACAGAACGCTTTCTCTTTCGCCTGATGTAAACGAACCGGGTTATCGTGCAGTTAACTTTGATGGAATGGTTATTGCATACACCGAACAGGTGAAAGGCTTGATAGATGGTGGTGCAGATTTGTTGCTGATTGAAACCATATTTGATACACTCAATGCTAAGGCCGCATTGTTTGCCATCCAAAATTATTGTGAAAAGATTAATCGTAAAATGCCGGTGATGATTTCGGGAACCATTACCGATGCCAGTGGCCGTACGCTTTCCGGACAAACTGCCGAAGCATTTTTGAATTCTGTTTCTCATGTCGACTTGTTAAGTGTGGGACTCAATTGCGCTTTGGGCGCAAAAGATATGAGGCCCTATTTGCAGGAGCTATCCGAAAAAGCACCTTTTTATATTTCGGCTTATCCCAATGCCGGATTGCCAAATCAGTTTGGAGAGTATGATGAAGATGCTCATGCAATGGGCCATCAGATAGAAGATTTTCTTCAGTCGGGCTTTATAAATATTGTGGGAGGATGTTGCGGTACCACGCCTGCTCACATCAAACGCATAGCCGAACTTGCACGAGTGGCTTCGCCTCGAAAAAGACCGCAGCCGGATACATTGATGCATCTGAGCGGTCTGGAACCGGTTACCCTAAGGCCCGAAAGTAATTTTATGAATGTGGGCGAACGAACAAATGTTACAGGGTCGAAGAAGTTTCTCCGACTGATTAAAGAAAATAATTTTGATGAAGCGCTCTCTATTGCCCGCGAACAGGTGGAAGGAGGAGCACAGGTGATAGATGTAAATATGGATGAAGGGATGCTGGACAGTGAAGCATCGATGACTAAGTTTCTGAATCTGATAGCAGCCGAACCGGATATATCTCGTGTGCCTATTATGATTGATTCATCCAAATGGTCGGTGATTGAAGCCGGTTTGAAATGTGTGCAGGGCAAATCGATTGTTAATTCTATTTCATTAAAAGAAGGCGAAGAGAAATTTATTGAGTACGCGCACAAAGTAAAACAGTATGGTGCTGCTGTTATCGTAATGGCTTTTGATGAAACAGGACAGGCAGATACACTGCAGCGAAGAAAAGATATTTGCAAACGGGCGTATGATATTTTGGTAAACAAAGTTCAATTTCCTGCTCAGGATATTATTTTCGATCCGAATATTTTCCCTGTCGCAACCGGCATGGAAGAACACCGTTTGAATGCGCTCGACTTTTTTAATGCCACTAAATGGATAAAGGAGAATTTGCCTTTTGCAAAAGTAAGCGGAGGTGTGAGTAATGTTTCTTTTTCTTTTCGAGGCAACGATATGGTGAGAGAAGCCATACACGGAGCGTTTTTGTTTCATGCTGTAAAAGCGGGAATGGACATGGGAATTGTGAATCCTTCGCAATTGCAAATGTATGATGACATTGACAAAACATTACTTGAATTGGTAGAAGATGTATTACTTAACCGAAGAGATGATGCAACGGAACGCCTGGTGGAACATGCGGAATCATTAAAGGGAATTACAAAAGAGAAAACAGAAAAAGATGAAGCCTGGCGGAAAGGGACTGTTGAAGAACGATTGAGCCATGCTTTGGTAAAAGGAATTGTGGAATACATTGATGTGGATACCGAAGAAGCCCGTCTCAAACTTGGACGACCATTGCATGTTATTGAAGGGCCGCTGATGGCCGGAATGAATGTAGTAGGCGATTTGTTCGGAAGTGGTAAAATGTTTTTGCCACAAGTAGTAAAGAGTGCTAGGGTAATGAAAAAAGCGGTGGCGTATTTGGAACCTTTTCTTCAGGCTGAAAAGGATGCTAACAAACTGGCAGGAATTGTCGGTAATGGAAGGACGAATGCTGGTAAAATACTTTTAGCAACTGTAAAAGGAGACGTACATGATATTGGGAAAAATATTGTGGGGGTAGTATTGGCCTGCAATAATTATGAGATTATTGATTTAGGCGTTATGGTTTCTGCCGACAAAATTCTGGAAGAAGCAAAAAAACAGAATGTAGATATCATTGGTTTAAGCGGATTGATTACACCTTCTTTGGATGAGATGGTGCATGTGGCAAAAGAAATGCAACGTCAAGGGTTAACTATTCCGTTGCTGATAGGTGGAGCAACTACTTCTAAAGTGCACACTGCTGTTAAGATTGCTCAAAATTATTCGGGACCTGTGGTGCATGTTAATGATGCCAGTAAGTCCGTGCCGGTGGCGAGCAGTTTAATATCGGATGAATTGAGAGATGCTTTTATGGCGGATATTGCAAAAGAATATGAACGTCTGCGAGAGCAAAACAAAAATGCTCAATCACAAAATAAGTTCATCTCCATTGAAGAGGCGCGTGCGAATAAGTTTCCGATAGTTTGGAACAAAACTGAAATCGCGAAGCCTGCTTTTATAGGTAACAAAACATTTACAAACTATCCGCTATCAGAAATTGCAGCGTACATCGATTGGACTCCTTTCTTTATTTCATGGGAAATGAAAGGCTCTTATCCTAAAATATTAAAAGACCCTAACAGAGGCGAAGAAGCTACTAAGTTGTTTGCTGATGCACAAAAAATGTTGAAACAGATTATAGATGAGAAATGGCTTACGGCAAATGCTGTTATAGGTATTTATCCCGCTAATAGTAATGGTGACGATATTGAAGTGTATGGCCCTTCTCTTTCATCTTTAGGGGAGAATAAACCATTATGTGTATTTCACACGTTGCGTCAACAAACAAAAAAGCCGGCAGGACAATACAATACCGCCTTATCAGATTTTCTTCCGCAAAGAACAGAAAGCCTTCCCTTGGGGAAGGTTGGAGGGGCTATTGGCGCCTTCGCTTTAACCACAGGTATCGGTATTGATGAGCATGTAGCTCGCTTCGAAAAAAATCATGATGACTATTCTGCAATTATGTTGAAAGCTTTAGCCGATAGGCTTGCTGAAGCATTTGCTGAATTGATGCATAAAAAAGTGCGTACCGAATTATGGGGATATGCAAAGGATGAGAAGATTTCGAATGAAGAATTAATCAAAGAACAATATGCAGGTATTCGTCCGGCTCCGGGTTATCCGGCTCAGCCCGACCATACCGAGAAACCTGCTTTGTTTAACTTACTGAATGCAGAAAAAGAAACAGGGATTGTGCTTACCGAAAGCATGGCCATGTTCCCAACAGCATCGGTGAGTGGTTTGTATTTTGCACATCCGGACTCTCATTATTTCGGAATAGGAAAAATAAAACAGGACCAAGTGGAAGATTATGCAACCCGAAAAGGAATGAGTGTGCAGGAAGCTGAAAAATGGCTAGGCCCTAATTTGGCTTATTAATTGTAAATTTGCATAATCTTTTAAAATCAAATATGAAAAATAGAATTCTGTTTATTTCTCTTTTTGCCCTTTCATTCCTTGTATCGGGTCCTTTGTTTGCACAGAAAGAAAAAAAAACAAAAACAAAGGAGTCGGGAGTAAAGGTGCCAAAGTCGTCCATATACGAGTTGCAAGGGCCTTTTTGTAATGGAATTTCCAAAGTGCGAATGAACAAAAAGTGGGGTTATATTAAGAAAGACGGAAGCACACTTGTTAAACCAAAATACACTGAAGCGGAAAGTTTCGAAGATGGTGTTGCAAGGGTTAGAAACATCAAAGGTTGGGGATTGATTGATACCACAGGCAAAGAGATTCTGATACCAGCATTCATTTATATTTCCGAATTTGTTGAAGGCAAAGCCAAAGTAGTGATGATAGGAGGGCAGTTCACCTACATAAACAAAAAGGGAGAAAATATAGGAAGATAAGACCACTTTTATTACAAGAGGTAATATTGCTCCATAAACGGTAGTTGTAACAAACAAATTTTCGGCTATTTTTACCGAATCAAAATTAACTCTCGTGATTCGATTAAATCAAATTAATAAATCATATACCATTGGACAGAATAAAATGCATGTTCTGAAAGGTATTGATATGCACATTTCCAAAGGCGAACTGGTATCCATAATGGGTTCATCAGGCTCGGGGAAATCTACACTGCTTAATATTCTTGGGCTTCTGGATAATTATGATTCGGGAGAGTATTACTTAAATGATATGCTGATGCGCGACCTGTCGCAAACAAAGGCAGCGCAATTGCGAAACAAATTTCTTGGTTTCGTGTTTCAATCCTTCAATTTGCTATCGTTTAAAAACGCAACAGAGAATGTGGCTTTGCCGTTGTATTATCAAAAAGTAAGCAGAAAAGAACGAAACAAAATAGCACTCGAATATCTCGACAGAGTGGGATTAAAAGACTGGGCGAACCACTTACCCAGTGAAATGAGTGGTGGTCAAAAACAACGAGTGGCTATCGCAAGGGCACTAATTGCTCAGCCTAAAGTAATATTTGCCGATGAGCCAACAGGGGCTCTTGACTCGCAAACTTCGAAGGAAGTGATGGATATTTTTAAAGAAGTAAACAAGCAAGGCATCACTGTGGTGATTGTTACACACGAAGACGACATCAGTAAAATGACTGACCGTATCATTCGTCTGAAAGACGGCTTAATCATTAATCAAATTTAAATTCCGCAATGTTCGATATCGATAAATGGCAGGAAATATTTGCAACTATAAACAAAAATAAGTTGCGGACTTTTCTAACGGCATTTAGTGTGGCGTGGGGTATTTTTATTTTGATTGTATTGCTGGGTGCAGGAAAAGGATTGAGCAACGGGGCTCATAAAGAATTTATGCATGATGCTGTGAACAGTTTAAATATTGAGAATGGACAAACTGTGGTTCCCTACAAAGGCATCAAACCTGGCAGAAACATTCAGCTAACCAACGAAGATTTTGAACTTGTAAGTTCTCGAATAGGTCATATCGAACATTCGTCTGCGGTATATTTTGAACGCAATTCAAATGTGTTGACTTACGAGAATCAACATGCCACATTTATGGTTCGTGCTTGTATGCCCGATCATCATTATCTGGAGAATGCATCCATAATAGAAGGTCGTTTTATCAATCAAATAGATATTGACGAATTTAGAAAAGTATGTGCCATCGGTGTTCCGGTTAAAAAATCTCTTTTTAAAAATGAAGAAGCCATTGGGAAATATATTGATGTGAGTGGAACGCCTTATAAGGTGATTGGTGTGTTTACCGATCCCGGTAATGGTGATAACGACCGCATTTATGTTCCGGTAACCACTGTGCAACGTGCCCGTAATGCCCAAAACCATATTGATAATATCTGGTCGAGTTTGGATAACGTGGCATTGAATAACAGCGAGGCAATTGTTAAACAAGTTCGCGAATTGCTCGCTCAGCAACATAATTTTAGTCCTTCAGATATTAGTGCAGTGCGGATAGAGAATTGGTCGGAAGATTACAAACGCATTATGGATATGATGGAGGGCATTAATTTATTTATTTGGATTATTGGCGTATTTACACTCATAGCAGGGGTAGTAGGGGTAAGTAATATCATGATGATAATCGTTAAGGAACGAACGAAAGAAATAGGAATAAGAAAATCCATCGGTGCTACACCTGTTTCTATTGTAATGCTTATTGTTCAGGAATCGATATTTATTACTGCCATTGCAGGCTACACAGGTCTTGTGCTTGGGGTGGGACTCTTGCAGTTGTTCAGCGACACTGAGGTCGATTTTTTTCAGCATCCTTCTGTTGATTTTAATGTAGCCATCGCGTCTACATGTTTGATTGTAGTTTCGGGAGCTCTTGCCGGATTGTTTCCGGCACTCAAAGCTTCCAAAGTTCAGCCGATAGAAGCATTGAGAGATGAGTAGGGTAGGATTATATTTTGTAAATTAAAATGAATGTTTGATTTAGACAACTGGCAGGAAATATTCGCAACGATTAAAAAAAATAAGTTGCGCACCATACTGACATCATTGGGTGTTGGCTGGGGAATTTTTATGCTTGTGATTATGCTGGGTGCCGGTAACGGACTCAAGCATGGGGTGATGTCAGATTTTAAAGGCAGTGCTACCAATAGTTTTTTTATGTGGGCACAAACCACTTCGAAAGCATACAAAGGAATGAAGCCAGGTCGTAACTATAACTTCAATAATGCTGATGTTATTGCACTTTCTCAACTTAAAGAACTTGCTGTGGTTTCTCCTCAAATACAATTGGGAGGCTATAGAGGAGGAAACAATGTTATGAGAGGATTGAAAACAGGCAATTTTGAAGTGGCAGGTGTGTATCCAAATATTTCAGAAATTCAGGAAATAAGAATAGTGAAGGGACGATTTTTAAATGAGAATGATATTAAAGAAAAAAGGAAAGTATGTGTTATCGGGTCGCGGGTGTATGAGATGCTTTTTGGAGCAGACGAAAATCCTATCGGTGAATATATTTTAATTAAGGGAGTTTATTTTAAAGTAATAGGACTAACAAAACCTATGGGTAATGGAGGCGATGCTCGTCAGCAATCGCAGCGTATTCAGGTGCCGTTTCCAACTTTTCAAAATGCATTTAATTATGGTGATGTGGTGGGTTGGTTTGCTATTGCTTCGCAAAAAAACATTCCTGCATCGGAGGCAGAAACAAAAGTTATGGCCTTGGTAAAAGAGAGACATAAGATAGCTTCGGACGATGACCAGGCGGTGGGGCACTGGAATATGGAACTTCAGTTCAATAAAATTAATGGTTTGTTCATTGGTATAAATTTTCTCATTTGGTTTGTGGGCATAGGCACACTCATAGCCGGTGTTATCGGGATAAGTAATATTATGCTTATTATTGTCAAAGAAAGAACCAAAGAGATTGGTGTGAAACGAGCACTGGGAGCAACTCCCATTTCTGTGATTGGACAAATTATGTTGGAGTCGGTTTTCTTAACACTGATGGCGGGATATTTCGGATTGGTATTTGGCATTGCATTGCTCGAAGGGGTGAACAAGATGGTAGGCACGGAAGTTCCTATGTTTAAAAATCCAACTGTAGACCTTAATGCTGCTTTGATTTCTTTATCCATTTTGATTGTGGCGGGTGCATTGGCCGGTTTAATTCCGGCCAGAAGGGCAGTAGCGGTGAATCCGGTAGAAGCTTTGAGAGCAGAGTAAAGAGAATTGTAAAATATAAATTATGAATTTTAAATTGATATAAATAGTATGATAAAAAGAATCGTAAAAATTAGTTTGCTTATTATTTTGTTAGGTGTGTTCGCATGGACTATTTATTTTTTGTATTCCAAATCGAAGCAAGCGCCTGTGGTGTATCAAACCGTTTCTCCGTTTGATACCACCATTGTTAAGAAAACTGTGGCCACCGGAAGTGTTATTCCGCGCAAGGAAGTTAACATGAAATCGCAGGTGTCGGGGATTATAGAAAAACTTTATGTGATAGCCGGACAACAAATAAAAGAAGGAGAAGTGCTGGCTAAAATTAAAATCATTCCCAACATGATTAATCTGGCAAATGCCGAAAACAGGCTGAATCAAGCTCAGATAAGTTATGATAATGCCAAGCAGGAATTCGACAGAAATGAAACGTTGTTCAAACAAAATGTAATTTCGAAAGCAGACTTTTTGCCTTACGAATTAAAACTAAAATCATCTAAAGAAGAATCGGTGGCGGCTGAAGATAATTTGCAACTCATCAAAGAAGGCGTTACCAAATCTGCAGGAAGCGCCACCAATACGCTAATCCGTTCCACAATTTCGGGGATGGTGCTGGATGTGCCTATTAAAGAAGGAAGCAGTGTGATAGAAAGCAACACCTTTAACGAAGGAACTACCATTGCATCGGTGGCTAATATGGGTGAAATGATTTTTGAAGGAAAGGTGGACGAAAGCGAAGTGGGGAAAATTAAAGAAGGAATGGATTTAGTGCTCACCATCGGAGCCATAGATAAAGAAAGTTTCGGGGCTACTCTGGAATACATTGCTCCGAAAGGAGTAACCGAAAATGGAGCGATTCAGTTTTTGATTCGTGCAGCTTTATCCAAAACCAAAGGAACTTTATTGCGTGCCGGATACAGCGCCAATGCAGATGTTATCCTTGCCAAGAAAGAACATGTAATGGCCATTCCTGAAACCGTACTGAAGTTTGAAAAAGAGAAAACCTATGTGGAAGTGGAGACTTCCGCGAATGTGTATGAGAAACGTTTTATCAAAACAGGTTTGTCGGATGGTATTAATATAGAAGTTACCGAAGGATTGAAAAAGACGGACAAATTGAAAGTGCCCCCGATGGATAAGCCTGCCGGTGGGGAGTAGCACAAGATGAAAAAAAATAAATCGTTTCAGGAAACAAGTGATTACACTGCTGCAGATGGAGTAGAGAAGGGGAATGCCTTGGGCCGTTTGTTCGAACTACACAGGTTGCTAAAGATAGAGCGCGATGAAGATTTCGAACAATACAAATCTCATTTTGCCCGCAACAATATAAACTACCGAAAAGAGAAAGGAGTTACCTGGTATCCCATCATTATTACCAATACAGAGATTGGGCTGGGCGAATACATTTCGGTAGATATAGAACGTACCACCAATCATAACGAGCCGCATCAGTTTTCGGGAGGAAAAAATGTGGCACTCTTTTCTAATCAGCATCCCGATGCCAAGCAACTCAATGGTACCATCAAAATAATTAATCCGAATAAAATACGATTGTCGTTAAGCATTGATGAGTTGCCCGACTGGTGCGATGACGGCAAGCTTGGTATTAATTTATTGTTTGACGAAACCAGTTACAAGGAAATGGACATTGCTTTGGAAAAGGTTATCAATGCTAAGAATACCCGACTGGCTCATTTGCGCGATGTGATGTATGGTTTGCTGCCACCTGCATTCGAAAAGACTGACGAAACTATTCATATTACAGGATTAAATCAATCGCAAAATAATGCGGTGAAAAAAATACTTGCGGCCAAAGACATTGCCATTATTCATGGTCCTCCGGGTACCGGAAAAACAACAACACTTGTGCAGGCCATTCGTCAAACGCTTTTGTCGGAAAAACAAATTCTGGTTTGTTCGCCAAGTAATACGGCTGTGGATTTGCTTACCGAAAAATTATATCGGGAAGGAATAAATGTGTTGCGATTGGGTAATCCTGCGCGCATTTCGGAAGATGTGCTGGTGAATACGCTGGATGCAAAGATAGCCGCTCACGAATCGTTTAAGGATTTAAAAAATTGCCGTAAGCTGGCTGACGAATATTTCCGCATGGCGGGAAAATACAAGCGTACGTTTGGTAAGGAAGAGCGGGAGCAACGGCAATTATATTATATGGAAGCCCGGAAAATACTGGGTGAAGCAAGGGTGCTGGAAGATTATATTTTGTACGAACAGTTTGATAAAGCGCAAGTGATAGCCTGCACTCCGGTGGTATCGGCAAGCAGAATGATGCGCGACAAACAATTTTCGACTGTGTTTATTGACGAAGCAGCTCAGGCTCTTGAACCACTCTGCTGGATTCCTATTTCGCGGAGCAACCGTGTGGTATTTGCGGGCGACCATTTTCAGTTGCCCCCTACTGTTAAATCTAAAAAGGCAGAGGATGCCGGTTTAAAAGAAACATTGTTTGAACGAACGATGCATATCGAAAACGCTTCGGTGATGCTGAACACACAGTATCGCATGAATGAAGTAATCATGAATTTTTCGAACAAACAATTTTATCAAAATAATTTGATTGCCGATGTTTCGGTTAAGGATGCGGTGCTGAGTTATGACGAAAACGATTATCTGCTGCATACTCCTTTCGATTTTATAGATACTGCCGGTTGCGGTTTTGCCGAGATAATAAATCCCGAAAGCCTGAGCACAGCCAATCCTGAAGAAGCTACATTGCTGATTGAACATTTGAAATCTGTTTTGCAGCAGGCTCCACCCCTCTCCTGGGGAGAGGGGATTAAGGGGAGAGGTGTTACCATAGGTATTATTTCTCCTTACAAAGAGCAGGTACAGCACCTAACCAACCGAATTAATGAAGATGAGTTTTTGAAAAATTATCTTTCTCAGATTGCTGTTAAAACCATTGACGGATTTCAGGGACAGGAGAGAGATATTATTTACATCAGTTTGGTAAGATGTAATGATGCACTGGAAATTGGTTTTTTGAGCGACACCCGAAGAATGAACGTTGCCCTAACCCGTGCCCGAAAAAAACTCGTGGTAATAGGCGACAGTGCTACCTTTGGCAACCATCCTTTTTATAAAAACTTTCTGGATTATGCCGACAGTGTGAAGGCATACAAGAGTGCTTGGGAGTTTTTGTAAAGTGTTATCTGAAAAATAAAAACCTTTAAGAATCTTTCTGTCTTGGTGGCGAACAACTATTGTATCACAATTTTCCTATTCACTATTCCCTGCTTGCTATTAACTCTTACAAAATAAATCCCTCGTTCCATATCTCCTTTTTCTATCACACATTCATTACCGGTAAAGTGTAGTGTTTTTATTTCCTTGCCGAGAACGTCAGTGATGGTGATGGTTGTTAGTTGTTGGTTATTGGTTGTTGGAAGTGTGATGGTGGTGGAGTTGGTGAAGGGGTTGGGGGAAATGGTGATTTTTTCTTCAGAACGAGGGAAAGTGGGAATGCCTGTTGTTATATCTGTTTTGGCTACAAACAAATCGGCTGTTCCTCCTGAACTTGTCAATGTATTCGCTCCGAAATTGATTGACGGATAGCTAAACCCCCCTGTTACTGCAATATTTCCAATTGCATCTGTTGTAATGTATATCCTTTCATCTCCAGCTTCACCATAATCTTCTGCCCATACAACATTACCTAAAGAATCGTATTTCATAATAAATACATCGCCATTGGGAAAGGAGGCATTCGTTATTGTAATTGGAGGAAAAGTAAGAACCGTACTAATAAAATAACCTGCTATTATAGCATTTCCATTAGGGTCAGTTGCAATGCTACCAGGCCCATCATTCTGAATCCCCCCTGCACTTTTCGCCCACATTAAATTGCCACCCATATCATATTTTACAGTAAAAATATCTGAATAACCGGAACTGTCATTTGTCAAAATGGTTGAATCAAAGTCGATAGTTGGACTCTTAAAAGTGCCTGTTATAAATACATTCCCGTTATTGTCATTTGCAATACCGGAACCAGAATCAGAGTTATTTCCTGCTGCACTCTTTGCCCAAAGAACATTGCCGAGTGAATCAAATTTGGTAACAAAAACATCTGAAGTCGGAGAAATACCAGTATTAATAAGTGTTGTAGTATCGAAAGTAATGGAAGGACTGCTAAAATAACCTGTTACCATAATGTTCCCCGAATTATCAGTACAAATTGAAGTTCCTTCATCGTTATCATTACCACCTGCACTTTTTGCCCATAATACATTGCCAGAAGAATCAAACTTGGCTACAAAAATATCTGCCCCCCCGGCACAGGTTAGTGTAGTACTTCCGAAAGTAGTTGAATTTAAAAAATAACCTGTTACAATAATATTCCCGGCTAAATCACAAGCTATTCCATTTGCAACAGCCGGATACCATTTTGCCCAAATTTCATTTCCTAACGAGTCATACTTAACAATAAACATATCTCCCGTTCCTGTAGCGGTTACAGAACCGAAGGTAGGAAAACTACCATCGGATTCGCCTGTAAGATATATATTGCCGGAATTATCAGTAATAACACTTTTGCCAAAATCACTACTACCTGCCCCTATTCTTTTTGCCCAAAGAATAGTTCCTGCCCCATTGTATTTTGCAATCACAATGTCGTCCTCAGGGTAGAAATAATTCACCAGTGTTATTGCTCCGAAATGCATTGAATCACCCCAAAAACTACCAGTTACAATTACATTACCACTATTATCAATAGCAACGTCTCTGCCATTAATTGCCCCTCCTCCTCCTGCGCTCTTCGCCCAAGCCCAATTGGGTGCTTGCGAAAAACATTCCCCCGCAAACAATAATACTATAATAATAGGTATAAGTTTTTTCATCTTCCAGAAATTAAAAACAGTTAACGACATAAAGTTACTAAAAATAAAAAGCGAATTAATTTTTTATTTATTTTTGAATCACCGTTCACTAATGTATTTTTAATTATGGAATCTTTTATTTTTCGTTTCGTTCGAAACTTGAAGGTTATTCATACTATGAGTATTGTAGGAATAACCCCGCGTAAAAAATCAAAACAAATAAAGCTTTTGGTTAAAAGTAAAGAGTTTTTAAAATATAAAGCAAAAGCAGATTATGTGCAACAGGTTGAAGTGGTGGATGAAGACTTTATCATTAAAAAATATGATGAAATTATGATGAAATACATCGAGCTTAATTGTGCCAAATTTGGAATAACGCCTTGCGAAAAAGAGAATATAATACTTAAATTTCGATATCAAGACCATGCAGAAATTGCAAAGGCCAGAGGGGTTGAGACTTCCTGTGTTTCCAATCAGTTTCAATCTGCCATCAAACGGCTCCGCGAAAAATCTCAGAAGGTAAATAGCGAAGAAACGGTAGTACGAATTTTAATCAGAAAACCATAAGAAGAACCATTTCTTACGAGTCGGCCTCCAATTTTTTAACATTTTAAAAAAGTTGCTTTTTGCGGCTATTTTATTCCTTTCGTTTATTTACGGTGTTTTTCAGGCCAATTTATGCTGTTTCTCGTCTTGCTCAATGAGCAATAGGAATTGATGTATTTTGAGGCATACCTTTGCGTAGTTTTTTGAAACAGACGCAGAAGGTCATCAGGAGAAAATGAGCAGGAGGCCGTTTTTTACGGAAGGAAGGCAATCGGAAGCTGATGGGAGGCAATTAGAGATTGATTGGAGGCAATCGATGACTGATTGGAGGCAATCGGAGACTGATTGGAGGCAATTAGAGATGGATGGGAGGCAATCGGAGGTTGATTGGAGGCAACTGAAGACTGATTGGAGGCAATCGGAGACTGATTGGAGGCAATCGGTGATTGATTGGAGGCAATTGGAGATGGATTGGAGGCAATTACATGCTGATGGGAGGCAATTGATGACTGATTGGAGGAAATGCAAAAAATGGGATGGCAGAAGAGTGATTTTGGGAATCGATTTTACGGAAATAGAAACACATAATTAATAATAAAGCTAACTAAAAAACAAAACAACAATGGCAAAACTACCTAAACTAAACACCGATTTGAGTGGGCTTTCCGAACCTTTGTTTTCGGATGCAGTAACTATCATTTTTAATCTTTTAACAGCTAATTCGGGTTCCTTTCCTGGTATTCCGGTGGCCATGGGAGTAATGGGGCCTCTTCCTCCCAACACGTTGGGCGATTTAATAAACCGTTACAATGTTATTCGTTTGGGAGCCCCTTATGCAGGGCAAGTGGCCGATACCAATACGGCTCATAACAACATCCAACGAGTGATAACCAAAAACGGTAACTGGCTCAATACTTTTTGTAACGGAGATTTAGGATTACTAAAAAAAACAGGTTACCCGTTGCAAAAAGAAAGTGAAGCACAGGGTAAATTAGAACAATCTACATTAACCGTTTTTAGTTTAACCATCGTTAATAAAATGGAGTTTTTTATTACCAAAGTTAAAGGAAACGATTTGAGATATGCGGTAATGTATACCGATGCTACCAATCCTGATTTGAATCCTGCAAACTGGAAATTTTACTATGCAGGCCACCGCCATGGCGAAATTGAAGGTTTTACTAAAGGCAAATCCTATAAATTTGTGTCGTTTGCCATGGGCACCGACACCGATTTAACCTATAGCGAAGTGGTAACGGTGGAAGCGCTTTAAGGGTTCAAAGTACATTAGTTCAAAGTTTCGAGTTCAAAGTTCAAAGTTTCAGGTTTCGAAAAAAGTCTCGCATCAGTAGGCGGGGCTTTTTTTATTTGCTTACCGTAAGGAACAACGGAACTTTAAACTAACTAACTTTAAACTAACCAACTTTAAACTCAGAATATATTTCTATAAAATAATTATCTTTGTAAAAAAATCTTTACGATGAGCTCAATTTTAATTAAAACCAACAATAAAGAAAACGATTCGCTATTGCTGCAACTGGCCAAAGCAATGAAAATGCCTATTCGAATACTTTCCGAGGATGATGAACAGGACTTGCTGTTAATACAAAGCATTGATAAAGGTGCAAAAACAGGTAAGGCGTCAAAAGAAGAAGTGAACAAAGTGTTTGCGAAAAATGGAATACGAATTCACTAACCAATTCGTAAAGGATTTAAAACGTTTTGCTACAAACAAAGTTCTTTTGAACATTGTAGCAAAAAAAATTCAACATGTTGCCAAAGCGGATAGTTTGGATGACATAACCGAATTAATTGCTATCCGAAAAACAACTTCACACTATCGAATAAAAATAAAATTGCCCGACAAGACAAAGTATAGAATTGGTATAAAAGTGCTGAGGAAAACGGTTTGGTTTGCTTGTCTGGAAAATGATAAAAAGAGATTTTATAAAAACTTCCCTTAGTCATTTATTATTGCATCTATCCCTAAGATTATATTCGTCTGAACGCCTCACCCCTCGCAGGCGCATGAGCTGGCTCAAACAGCCACTGGCTGTTTGCCCTCCTCTCCAAAGGAGAGGGGGCGAAGCTTAATGAAACCCGATCTTTGCATACTTATTCTCCCCTCTCCTTTGGAGAGGGGCCGGGGGTGAGGCGTTTCGCAATTAATAAATAATCTTAGGGATTAGTGCCTTTATTTTTCTTGAGGCAGGAGTTTGGTTTGAATAGTAATAATTTTCTTACTCTCCCCACTTCATTTCTTAACAAGCAATTTCCAGACAAAGTACACCCCTGCAACCCAATTGTTCAATTGAACATTTGAATCGATTTTATTTCTACATTTGCACCCATGCAAAAACCAAAAACCATACTGCTAACCATTTTCGTTTTCGTTTTTCTGTTCAATAGTTATGCTCAGGAGCCTGCAGCCGGAAAAGCCTGGACACTGGAGCAATGCATAGACTATGCGTTGAAAAATAATATTTCGGTTAAACAATCGGAACTTACCACACAAATAGCCAAGATTAATCTTACGCAAAGCGAGGCCAATTTATTGCCCAATCTGAATGGCAATGCATCGCATAGTTATAACTTTGGTCGCACCATCGACCGTTTTACCAACGAGTTTGCCACTCAGCAGGTGTTGTCTCAAAATGTTTCGTTGAGCAGCGATGTTACTTTGTTTGGCGGGTTACAAAGCTATAATACCATCAAAGAAAATCAATATAATTTCCTTGCCAGCAAATACGATATTGATAAAATGAAAAACGATATTTCGCTTAGCATTGCCGGAGCGTATTTGCAAATATTGTACAATATCGAAGCCCTCGATAATGCCACCAATCAGATGGGTATTACCTCGGCTCAGGTAGACCGCACTCAGAAACTCGTTGATGCCGGCTCTGCAGCCATGGGCGCTTTGCTCGACATACAAGCTCAGCTGGCCACCGAAGAACTCAATGTTACCAATGCACAAAATAATTTAGATATTTCGTATTTGTCGCTGGCGCAATTGCTCAACATGAAAACAGCCGAAGGGTTTACCATCGTTAAGCCCGAAATAGCAATGGCCAATGATGCCTTGCTTACCGCTACTCCTGCTCAAATTTACAATACAGCTGTAAACAATTTGCCCGAAATGAAAAGTGCCGACACCAAAGTGAAGGCATCCGACAAAGCGCTGAGTGTGGCTCGTGGCGCATTGAGTCCTCGTTTGTCGTTTAGTGCTTCGTATGGTTCGGGATATTCGGGTGCCAGTCAGCGATTGTCGTCTGCTCCCACATTTCAGGGCTATTCGCCTGACGGAAGCGTTACCTCTGCCGGAGATTACGTGTTATCCCCAACTTTCTCCACTCCTGAGTACGAAAAAATTCCTTATGCCGACCAGTATAAAAACAACGTGAATAAGTCGTTCGGGTTTTTCTTAACGGTTCCTATTTTTAATCGCTTTCAAACCAAAGGGGCTATAGACCGCGCCAAGATTCAGATTCAAAGCGCACAGCTCAATGCCGAATCGACCAAACTGAACATTCAGAAAAACATACAGCAGGCCTATGCCGATGCCAACGGTGCTTTGAAAAAATACAGCTCCACCCAAAAAGCGCTTACTGCCATGCAGGAATCGTTTAAATATACCGAGCAAAAATACAATGTAGGAATGGTAAACACTACCGATTACAATACAGCAAAAAATAAATTGATAACAACACAAAGCCAGTTGTTGCAAGCCAAATATGAGTTTGTATTCAAAACAAAAGTGCTCGATTTTTATCAGGGTAAACCCTTGAAGTTTTAGCATAGCCGCACTCGAAAGAGAACGGTAACAACCATGAATAAAGAAATAAAATAATAACCAAATAAATTCACACTCCGTACAGCTTGCCATCAGGGCAAGATGGAGGGCCTTAGAAATATGAAAAAAATAATCTGGATAATCATTATAGGAGTAGTTGCTCTCCTTGTTGTGTTAATGCTGAAAAATTGCTCTTCGTCCAAGGCTACTTCGGTAACAACAGAAAAATGTGAAAAGAGAAACATTACCGAATCGGTGTCGGCCAATGGGAAAATTCAGCCCGAGGTGGAGGTTAAAATAAGTTCGGATGTTTCGGGCGAGATAGTAGAATTGCTGGTGAAAGAAGGCGACCGTGTAAAAAAAGGCGACCTGCTTTGCAAAATAAATCCTCTTATTTACGAATCGTCACTCAACAGAATGCAGGCCACTCTAGATGGAACCAAAGCAGGATTGGCTAATTCGAAAGCCCGCGCACAACAAGTGAAAGCGGCATTTGCCAATACCGAAGCAATTTATCTGAGAAATAAAAAATTGTTCGAACAAAAAGCCATTTCTCAGTCGGACTACGATGCAGCTAAAGCTGCTTATGATGGCGCGCTGGCTGATGTGAAAGGTGCAGACGATAATGTGGATGCAGCAGAATTTAATGTAAAAAGTACTGCGGCTTCTTTAAAAGAAGCAAACGATAATTTGGCCAAAACAAATATTTATTCTCCTGTAAACGGTACAGTTTCCAAACTAAACAAAGAAAAAGGCGAACGTGTGGTGGGTACTGCTCAAATGGAAGGTACCGAAATTATGCGTCTGGCTAATCTAAACGAAATGGAAGTGAATGTGGATGTAAACGAAAACGATATTGTGAGAGTTCACAATGGCGACACTTCGCTTATAGAAGTGGATGCTTACCTCGACCGCAAGTTTAAAGGCATTGTTACCGAAATAGCAAACTCTGCAAACACCACAGGAGTGACAGCTGAGCAGGTTACCAACTTTACCGTTAAAATCAGAATTCTTCAGGAATCGTATGCCGATTTGTTTAATGCCGAAAAGAGCAATGCTCCTTTCCGTCCCGGAATGAGCGCCACTGTTGACGTTCAAACCAAGAAAGCGTTTAACGTAATTTCTGTGCCTATCCAGTCGGTTACCACTCGCTCCGATAGTACAGAGTATAAAAAGAAAGCTGTTAACCAAAAACCAGAAGAAGGTCAGGACGGAATAGTGGTGAATGACGCCAAGAACAAAAGCAATGACGACTACAAAGATTTGATTAAAATAGATGAATGTGTGTTCCTGATGGCAGATGGAAAAGCAAAACTGGTAAAAGTAAAAACCGGAATTCAGGATAATAACTACATCGAAATTGTTCAAGGTGTTAAGCCGGGAGACGAAGTAATATCGGGCCCTTACGGTGCGGTATCGAAATTGCTGAAAGAAGGAAGCGAAGTGAAAAAGGTTGACAAATCAGAATTGTTCACAGCTCCTAAAAAGTAAAAGCATCTCTCCACCTCACCAATAGGGGAGGAGGGCTCGATTCAAACGGTACTCATATATGTTTAATAACTATTCAAACTCCCGACACCTTCCATTCGCGAAGGCCGGGATGGGCTCATGGCACTCATTCTAAACCTCGAAACGTCTACCACTGTTTGCAGTGTATCGCTGGCCAAAGATGGAGCGTTAATCGGCCTGAAAGAAATTAACGGTGATTATTCTCATTCCGAAAATCTCACACTTTTTGTTGAAGATGTAATGGCTCAATCGGCTTTCAAGCTAAGCGATGTGGAGGCTGTGGCGGTGAGCAAAGGGCCTGGTTCTTATACCGGTTTACGTATAGGAGTGAGCACAGCTAAGGGTTTGTGTTATTCTCTCAATATTCCATTAATAGCTGTTAATACGCTCGAACATATTGCTCTTTCTGTTTCTTCGAATGAGCAAACGTTTGCTGCCAATCCATCTTCTCTCTTCTGTCCGATGTTAGATGCTCGCAGAATGGAAGTGTATTGCGGTGTGCTTGATGCTGGCAATAATTGGGTGGTGCCTACATCAGCCGAAATTATTTACGAACATTTTTTCTCCAAGTTGCTTGCACTTGCCGGCCGGGACAATGCGGAGCAGGCTGTTTATTTTTTTGGCGATGGAGCCGAAAAATGCAAAGAGATTTTATCTCAAAACAAAAATGCTTTTTTTGTAAATGATGTTTTTCCTTCAGCAAAAAATATGATTACTCTTTCCGAAAAAGCTTTTAACAACAAGCAGTTTGAAGATACCGCCTATTTCGAACCTTTTTATCTGAAAGATTTTATGGCGGGCAAAAAGAAAACTCCTAAATAAAAAAAGCGCCACACATTGCTGTATGGCGCTTTTCTTTTCTCTTTAATTCTTTTTTATTTGGCAATCACCAGTTTTTTTGTGGTCATTTTATTGTCCGATTTTAATTGTAACAAATAAATACCAGCCGAAATTCCGGATGCATCAAAGTTTACTTTGTGGCTTCCGCTTGTTCTGCTTCCGCTTTCTACCATTGCAATTTTATTTCCTAATAAATCTACAATGCTTAATTCAACAGTCGAGTTTTTTGACAACGAATACGAAATAGTAGTAGCATCAGAGAATGGATTTGGATAGTTTTCTAACGATTCCACAGCTGTGTTTTGTTGCGCAATACCCATGGTTAATCCGTTATATACATTTAATGTTGTAGCTTGCGATACTCCGTGACCAGGAGAAATAGAGTCGCAGTAACTAGCTGTGCAAAGCATACCGGCATTAGCCGAATCAGTAATTGTTAAACATAAATAATATGGACCAGTACCTGTGTAGGTATGATTTGGAAACTGTAATGAAGAATTAGTTCCATCTCCGAAATCCCAGAAATAGCCTGTAGTGCTGTTGTTGGTTGCATAGCTAAACACCCAGTAGTTATACAAGTTAGTCGAATCTTGAATGATTACAAAGTTAGCAGTACATCCTCCTGAAGGAACACCAGCAGCAACACTTTGACAGGTGCTGTAATGACAAGCTGTGTCTGTACTCGATGTCACAAATAGGCAAGCAGTGTACGTTCCGGAAGAAGAATAGATATGATGAGGATTGGCAAGAGTGGATGAAGTTCCGTCTCCGAATGTCCAAGTGTATGTGTCGGCAGTACCCGAAACAGAAGAGTTAAAAGAAACTCCGTTTCCTGTCATGTCATTAACAGTCGAAAAAGTTGCAGAGCATGTTCCTCCGGTTCCTGAATTATTTCCAATAGTAACTGAATCGCAGAATGTATTGGTGCAACCTAAGAAAGAATTGGCAATGGTTAAACAAACATAATATGTACCGTTTGCGCTGTAAAGGTGAGTAGTAGAACCTACAGCAGTCGAAGTGGTTCCATCACCAAAATTCCAGTAGTAGGTTAGTCCGCTACCTGTCGACATATCATAGAAATAACCATAACCCAACGAGTCGAACGCCATAAATGATGCGTTGCAACCAGGTAAATTATTATTAGTTACAACCACGGTGTCGCAGTAAGTACATGTAAAATTGTTCATCGAATCCACTACCGTTAAACAAACATTCCATGTTCCGGTATTGAAGGTGTGGTTTGGATTATTGCCTGTGGCAGATGTTCCATCACCAAAACTCCAGAACAGTGAGTACGAATTGGAGTTCATAATGGTATCTGTAAACGCCACATCTCCATTGTTAGCAGGACTTGCAAGATAGGTAAAACTACCAATGCATTGAGCTTGCACAGCCGAGTAACTCAGTAATGCAAAAAATAAAAGAGTAATTTTTGATTTCATTTTAATAATGGTATTAGTTTTTTCTTTTAAATATTTTTGGCTCTTATTAATTGAGCACGACAAATGTATATATAATTTGTTATTCTTCGAAGATTTAACCGAATAATAAGCTAAATACTTCTTCTATCTTTCCAACCATGGTTATTTTAATACCATAGCTTTTCAAATCCAGTCCTTTCTTATTATATTTCGAAATAAATATATGCTCAAATCCCAGTTTTTCGGCTTCTGATATTCGTTGGTCGATGCGGTTTACCGGTCTTATCTCTCCGCTAAGTCCCACTTCGCCTGCAAAACATACTTTAGGCGAAATAGGCATATCTTCATTGCTCGATAATACGGCACACACCAAAGCAAGGTCAATTCCGGGATCTTCTACTTTTATGCCTCCTGCAATATTCAGGAACACATCTTTTATTCCAAGTCTGAAACCGCAACGTTTTTCTAATACTGCTAACAACATGGCAAGTCTTCTTAAATCGAATCCTGTGGAGGAGCGTTGTGGTGTTCCGTATGCTGCCGTGCTAACGAGCGCCTGTGTTTCTATAAGCATTGGTCTCAATCCTTCCATAGTAGCGGCAATGGCTACTCCGCTTACCAGTTCTTCTCGGGCAGTAATTAATATTTCAGAAGGGTTACTTACCTCTCGTAATCCGCTTCCCTGCATTTCATATATCCCTAGTTCGTTGGTTGAACCAAATCTGTTTTTTGTGGTTCTTAGTAGTCTGTAAACATGGTTTCGATCTCCTTCAAATTGAAGAACGGTGTCTACCATATGTTCGAGTACTTTTGGCCCTGCAAGACTTCCGTCTTTCGTTATGTGACCTATTAGAAACACCGCAGTCCCACTTTCTTTGGCATACCGCATGAGTTCTGAAGTGCATTCTCGTATTTGAGAAACACTGCCCGGAGAAGATTCGATGTGTGCCGAATGTAATGTTTGAATCGAATCTACAATTAATAAACCGGGTTCCAGTATTTCAATTTGTTTGAAAATGTTTTGGGTGGATGTTTCTGTTAAAATATAGCAGTTGGAATTATTCATCCCTATGCGTTCTGCACGCATTCTTATTTGCTGTTCGCTTTCTTCTCCCGAAACGTAAAGCACCTTCAGGTTTTTCATGTTTACAGCCACCTGCAACATTAATGTAGATTTACCAATTCCAGGCTCACCGCCAAATAAAATTAAGGAGCCCGGCACCAAACCGCCTCCCAGCACCCTCGAAAGTTCTTTGTCGTAGACGGCTATTCGGTTGTGTTCGGATAAACTTATTTCTCCTATCAGTTGAGGTTTTGCCGCCCTTTGTGTACTCGTGCTAGCAATGCCTGGTGTTTTTGCGTCATCTCCCTTCGATACCACTTCTTCCACATATGTATTCCATTCGTTGCACGAAGGGCATTTGCCTATCCATTTTCCCGATTGAGCTCCGCAGTTCTGACAGAAAAATGTTGTTCTTGTTTTTGCCATTAGTTATTAATTAAAACTCATTATATCGAGTCATGATTTAGAAAAGCGAAAGTAGAAATTCTTATGAAATCAAAAACAGATGTTCATAAACAAATGGATATTTTTGAGCATAAAAAACTCCGCATCGGTTAAATGCGGAGTTTCTTGCACTAATAAAAAACTATTTCAATCCTGCTAATTGTTCTTCTATTGCTTTGATTTTCGCTTCGGCATCTGCCTGCTTTTTCTGTTCATTGGCTATCATTTCCGGTTTGGCATTAGCCATAAACTTTTCGTTCGCCAACTTAATCTGAACAGATTTTAAAAAGCCCTGATTGTATTCAAGCTCTTTAGCCAATCGAGTTTTCTCAGCATCTATATCCATGTTTTGTGACAGAGGAATAAAGTATTCTGCATGTTTCAAAACAAAAGAAAAGGCACCGTCAACTCTATCTGTTACATATTCAAAACTGCTCAGATTGCAAAGTTTAATTATAACAGAATCATAGGTATTTATTATTTCTCCCTGATTTACTTTTTCGAAAAGTTGTAGTTTCTCTTTCGGTGAAATATTTTTTTGTTTACGAATATTCCGAACATTAGTAATAACTTCAGTAACGATTTCAAAATGATTTAAGATATCAGAATTTCCAGACTTAGTATTGCACCACTGTGCAACTATGATGCATTCTTTTTCTCCTCTTTCACCTATCAGATGCCAAATCTCCTCAGTGATAAATGGCATAAACGGATGAAGTACTTTTAAAATATTTTCGAAAAAATTAATGGTAGCATCATACGTTGTTTTGTCAATAGGCATCGATTTTCCATCCACAAATTCCGGTTTAATTATTTCCAGATACCAAGCACAGAAATCATCCCAGACAAGCTTGTAAGTGGTCATCAGAACTTCGCTCATTCTGTACTTACCGTATAAGTCATTAATGATTTCTAATTGAGAATTAAATTTTGCTTCAAACCATTGCACAGCTATTTTGCTTGCTTCAGCTTGCTTTGCGCTCTTATCCACTTCCCATCCTTTGATAAGACGAAAGGCATTCCAAATTTTATTCGAAAAGTTTCTTCCTTGTTCGCATAAACCTTCGTCAAATGGTAAATCATTTCCAGCTGGTGAACAAAGTAACATACCCACACGAACTCCATCCGCTCCATATTTTTCTATTAGTTCAATCGGGTCGGGCGAATTACCAAGCGATTTACTCATTTTGCGTCCCAACTTGTCTCTTACAATACCTGTTAAATAAACATTGTTAAAAGGTTTCGCTCCCCTGTATTCATACCCTGCAATAATCATTCGCGCTACCCAGAAAAATAATATTTCTGGAGCAGTTACCAAATCATTTGTTGGGTAATAGTAATTGATATCCTTTCCTTTTGGATTTTTAAATCCGTCAAAAACCGAGATAGGCCAAAGCCATGAAGAAAACCATGTATCTAGAACATCCTCATCCTGCTTTATGTTTTCAATCTTGCAGGCAGTGTTTTTTTCTTTTAATTTTTCTAGTGCTTCCTCTTTGGTTTTGCAAACCACCGTATTTCCTTTGTCGTCATACCAGGCCGGAATTTGCTGTCCCCACCACAATTGACGAGAAATACACCAGTCGTGAACATTTTCCATCCAATGTTTGTAGGTGTTAACAAACTTTTCTGGAATTAGTTTTATTTCCCCATTCAACACATTTTCTAAAGCAGGCTTAGAAATGGTATCCATTTTTAAAAACCATTGCATGGAAAGTTTTGGTTCTATAACGGCATCTGTCCGTTCACTATATCCAACCTTATTTTTTATGTCTTCGGTTTTAACCAGCTGCCCCATTTCATCCAGATCTTTCACAATCTTTTTACGAACAGCAAAACGGTCTTCCCCGATATAAAATTGAGCAGCTTCGCTCATCTTTCCGTTCGCGGAAATGGTATCAATTACTTCGAGGTGATGTTTTACCCCCAGATTGTAGTCATTAATATCGTGTGCAGGTGTAACTTTCAGCGCTCCTGTACCGAATGCAAGGTCGATATAGGTATCAAAAATAACAGGCACCGAACGATTTACCATTGGTATTATAACCCGTTTACCTTTTAAATGTTTATATCTCTCATCATCCGGATGAACACAAACAGCCGTATCACCTAAGATAGTTTCGGGACGAGTGGTGGCAATGGTTACCCACTCATCTAAGCTTCCTTCTATTTTATAACGAACATAAAATAATTTTGAGTTTACCTCTTTATGAATTACTTCTTCATCCGAAACAGCGGTTAGTCCCTGAGGATCCCAGTTCACCATACGAACTCCTCTGTATATTTGCCCTTTGTTATACAAATTAATAAAAACATCGATTACCGCTTCGCTTAAATCATTTTCCATTGTAAACCGCGTGCGATCCCAGTCGCAGGAAGCTCCAAGTTTCTCCAATTGTTTAAGAATAATTCCACCGTATTTGTTTTTCCATTCCCATGCATGGCTCAGAAATTCTTCACGTGTAAGATCGGTTTTGTTTATGCCCTTTTCTTTTAGCAAAGCCACTACTTTGGCCTCAGTTGCTATTGAAGCATGGTCAGTACCCGGAACCCAGCACGCATTTTTCCCCTGCATTCGGGCTCTTCTGATTAAAACATCCTGAATGGTGTTATTGAGCATGTGCCCCATATGAAGCACTCCTGTTACGTTTGGAGGAGGAATCACAATGGTGTATGGCTCACGCTCGTCAGGGGTTGATTTAAAGAACTTTTGTTCCAGCCAATAAGCATACCATTTGTCTTCTGTATGTTTTGGGTCGTATGTTTTTGGTATTTCCATAATTTATTCCGTAATTCGTGCTTTTAAAATTGGGCGCAAAACTACTAAAAATAAATTTTCAATGAGTTTTTGATTTTGGCACGGTTTTAGTAAATAACCAAAACAGTAAAATTTAACCTATAGAACCGATTAGATTATACATTATGAAAAAAGTATTAATAGCAATAAGTTTAATAGTAATTTCTTCGGCTTGTGTTAACGCACAGCAGACAGATAAAGGCGGAGCAACAGCTACTCCGGCATCAACAAGTCTGGCTGAAATGACTTTCGAAACAGATATACATGATTTTGGAACAATTGAATATGCCGGGAATGGAACTTATGAATTCAAATTTAAAAATACAGGTAAAGAACCTTTGATTATTAGCAATGCAAAAGGTTCGTGTGGATGTACGGTACCTACTTATCCAAAAGATATTCCGATTAAACCGGGCGAATCAAATGTAATCAAGGTTACTTATGATACCAAGAGAGCAGGTAATTTTACCAAAACAGTAACGATTAATTCGAATGCTAAAACTCCTGAAAAAGTAATTACTATAAAAGGTGTGGTTCAACCGGCACCAATAGAGGAAACATTTCCTACCAACGGAAGAAAAGATGATGGATTTACACCTATCGAAAAACATTAAAAACTAAAACAAACAATTAACAATAAATAAACAATTAACAAAACAATCAAAAAGATGAAAAAAACAATTTTTACAATCGGATTAATGATGTGCGTTGCTATAGGAGCAAATGCGCAAACTACAACAACACCGAATCCAGTGAATCCTAACGCACCAAAATTTAAATTTGAGTCACCAGAAAAAGATGGATTTCCTACAATCGATTACGGAACCATTGAACACAATGCAGACGGAAACCGTGAATTCAAATTTACCAATGTTGGTAAAGAACCATTAATTATAAGCAATGCAGTTGGATCATGCGGATGTACTGTGCCAACAGCTCCAAAAGAACCAATTAAACCAGGCGAAACAGCAGTTATTAAAGTTCACTACGCAACAGACAGAGTAGGTCACTTCGATAAAACAGTTACGTTAACTTCTAATGCTGACACCCCTTCTAAAGTGTTAAAAATTACAGGAACAGTTAACCCTGATCCAGCAGGAACTCCGGCAGCAGCACCAACTACTCCAACCCCGGTAGAGCCTAAAAAATAAGTACTTTAAATTAGTATCTCTTCAAATCCTTCTTTGACTTCATGTCGAAGAGGGATTTGTTGTTTATTGGATTTCTTGTAAAAAAAATAGCAAAACATCCTTTCATTTGCCTCTAAATACTACCTTTGCACACTTTAAAAAATAAGAATAATGCCTAAAGTATCAATCAAAGGGAATTCAATGCCTGCATCACCAATTCGTAAACTGGTGCCTTATGCAGAAGCCGCTAAAAAAGCAGGAAAAAAAATTTACCATCTCAACATCGGACAGCCTGATATCGAAACTCCATCTTCATTGCTGAATGCTGTTAAGAATGCAGATATTAAAATATTAGAATATTCTCACTCGGCAGGAATAGAATCGTACAGAAAGAAATTAGCCGGATATTATAACGGATTTAATATTAATGTTGGCTTAAACGATATTATTATTACCACAGGAGGGTCGGAGGCTATTTCGTTTGCCATCATGAGTTGTTTCAATCCGGGTGATGAAATCATTATTCCCGAACCATTTTATGCAAATTATAACGGATTTTCTTGTGCAGCGGACGTGGTGGTGAAACCTGTTAAATCAACTATTGAAAATGGATTTGCTCTTCCGGCAATTTCTGAATTCGAAAAATTAATTACACCTAAAACAAAAGGGATAATGATTTGTAATCCTGGAAACCCTACCGGATATTTGTATTCAAGAGATGAACTGGAATTGCTGAAACAACTTGTTTTAAAATACGATTTGTTTTTATTGAGCGATGAAGTATATCGTGAGTTTTGTTATGATGGAAAAGAATACGTTTCGGTAATGCACTTGGAAGGAGTGGATAATAACGTTATACTTCTTGATTCTATATCGAAGCGATACAGTGCTTGCGGTGCCAGAATAGGAGCCCTTATTTCAAAAAATAAAGAAGTAATGGCGACTGCAATGAAATTTGCACAAGCGCGATTAAGTCCTCCTACTTTCGGACAAATAGGAGCTGAAGCAGCACTGGATACACCCAAAGAATATTTTGACAAAGTACAACAAGAGTATGTAGAACGCAGAGATTTTGTGATAGAAGCACTGAATAAAATTAATGGTGTATTTTGTCCCAAACCAAGTGGTGCATTTTATTGCATTGCTCGTTTACCCATTGATAATTCAGATAAATTTTGTCAATGGCTTCTCGAATCTTTCGAGTTTAATGGCGAAACAGTAATGCTGGCGCCCGCTACCGGATTTTATTCCACCCCCGGTTCGGGAACAAATGAAGTTCGATTGGCTTATGTATTAAACAAGGAAGCGTTGAAACGAGCAATGATTTGTCTTGAAGAAGCATTGAAAGTTTATCCCGGAAAAATGAATTAACACAACTCATTATTTATTGAATTTTTCCTAAATGGAAGTATTTGAAGTATCAGAAAAATTGGTACTCCTACATACTTTTAAAATCCGAAATCTCTATGAAAAACAAATTCTATCTTATGATAGTATTCACCTTTTATACTCTTGCGGCAAGCGCTATGTCGAGAATCTGCATTGTTCCCGACAGTGTGTATTTTCCACCTGCAAGTCTTCAAAAGAATCCGGAATTGATGTTAGAAAAAATGGATAAAGAACAACTTTCGTTGCTTATTGATTCGTTGCTTCAACTCGAAATATTACCTGGAGATTTAATAGCCTCCGTAAATCAACGAGTTTCGGAAATTAATAAAGTGGAGAATTCGGTTAGCGAGATAACACCATCATTACCTTCTTCTAACTACTATTTCTGTTGGGAAATAAATAAATTGTTTCCCGAAAAAGATATGTTAAAGATGAAAGGCGACACATCTCTATCTCTCGTACTTGATTCTAAAGAGCAATCGGGATATAGCCATCCGGTTAATGGTATGGTTACATCCGATTTTGGATGGAGAGACAGTGCACAACATAACGGAACTGATATTCGATTAAAGAAAGGAGACAAAGTGGTAGCTGTGTTTGATGGAATGGTACGAGTAGCAGGCAATCACGGAAGTTTTGGCAATGTAGTAATCATTCGTCATTACAATGGTTTGGAGACAGTGTATGCTCATTTATCAAAAATAAAAGTAAAACCCGGACAAGTGGTTATTTCCGGACAAATGATTGGTTTGGGAGGAAGCACGGGTGTTTCAACAGGACCTCATTTGCATTTCGAAGTTCGATTTAAAGGTGTACCAGTTAATCCGAAATATTTAATTTCGTTTACAGAGCAGAAATTAATAAGCAATGAAATGGTGCTGAAACAAACCAGATGGGGTGTTGCAGCATATCCTAAAAATGAAAAAACGTATGTGGTAGAAAGAGGTGATACTCTTTTCGAAATCTCTAAACACTTTGGAACAACTTATCAATCCATAAAAGAATTAAATGGTTTTGTGAGCGGACGATACCGACTAAATGCCGGCCAGCGAATTACAGTAATGAAATAGATATCGGCTGTAAGATTTGATAATAATAGCGGTTGAAGAAAAATTGCTATTGAAAAAACGGATTACCTTTCTTTTTAAATTCAGTAATAATATTGTCGTAACACAAATAGTAATTCCCTTTTTCGAGGTTGGAAACATTGAGATTCTTACCATAGCCTCGCTTCAAAACTTTTCCATAAGCATCATACACTTCATAAAGCGTTTCGCTCGAAAACATAATACTCTTCGTGTCCTTCGACAACATATACGAAGGTTCGGAAACACTGGAGGTAATAGTGATACTGCTCGATTTTTTCGAAATATCTCCATAACCAACCTGTTTTACTCTGAATTTGTTTTCTCCCGCATGCATCAACACTTTAAAGGAATAACTATTTTTATCCATATTCCCTTTTCCGGTAACCTCGCCCACTTCCACCCATTTGTGCCAGCGATATTGTTCAATGATAAAAGGCAAAGAACCCATCTCATTTTTGGTAGACCAGTTTAATATTCCATTTCTGTCGAGGTTAATGCTGACTACTTCAAACGTTGCACGCGGTTGCAACACTTCCGGATTAATTACTTTCGGGCTACAATCATCTTTGTGTTCTATCCTAACAACTACAGGCGTTCCCGGCTTAATATTGAATTGAGTAAAATCGATTTCGAAGGAAGATGAATTGACCTCATCGGTAGAAATCTCGCCATTAATGGAAACCTGATAGGTACAAAATCCAACACCATTGTCCATGGTTCCATTAATCACATACAAATTCTGATTTTGGTATTTCCCTTCCAGCACAAGTGTTCCGGCCGATGCAAGTTCGAAAGAACAAGTTAGGATTAGAATAAGAAGGAGTATGTTTTTCATTTTATGGTATATTAAATACGGCACAAAATTACGACATTTTATAATGCAAGTAGTAATAAGTACAATTACTTATCGTTTTTTTGTAAAAACTCATCTATATTTTCTCTAAAAACCAACTTTTTTCAGGTATTTCTTTGTACTTTCCCCTCGAGGAGCTTGTCAATAGCATGAAAGGGAACATTCATTAGATTTTTACTTATAATGTCCGGTGAAAGGATTTTAAGGAAAAAAGATATGCTTCACTTTTACGATAGAAAACAAAGCGAAAAACACAAAAAGCGAAAACAGAAGTATCTTATAACTTCCTTTAAAAAATGGTTTATTGTATTTTTTATCTTTTCCATACGCCCATGCAATGGCAATAACAAATGATACAAAAAACACTAAAGCAAATACAATCTGACCTTTTGAAAACATATCTGTTTGGTAATAATTTTAATCGGATGGCAAAATTACAATTAATTATCCCGTTAATTAAAAAGAAACAAACAAAATAAACTGATAATGTTAAATTTGCCGAAAATTAAGTGTGAATGGTACGAATGAAAAAAGTTTGGTTTTTAATTACTCTTACTTTTTTATGCAACGAAATACAGGCAGGTAAGCTATCGAAAGCATTCGATGCACTCAAAATTTACAATTATTTTGAGGCGAAAAACCTGTTTGAGAAATCTCTGAAAAGCGAACCTGTGGCTGCGGCATACGGGTTGAGCATTATTTACTATCGAACTGATAATCCTTTTTCGAATATCGATAGTGCTTATCATTATATCCGAAAATCGAATTGGGGGTTTGGCAAATTGAATGAAAAAACAAAGCTCAATTATCTCACCTTTCATGTCTCTGAAACTGGTATTGATTCGATGGAAACACTGATTAATGCTCGGGGATGGGATGTATATAAATCGAAAAATGATATTGATGTACTCACGGTGTTTATTGAAAAATATGTTACCGCATCTCAATGTTTTGATGCCATAGAATTGCGCAGCAAAATGGCATTTGAGCAGGCCAAACAGGAAGATACCTACAAAGCTTATAAAACTTTTATGGACACTTACCCCTATTCGCGTGAAGCGAAAGATGCCAGAAGCCTTTATGAACTCACGCTTTTTCAGACATTGACTACCAATAATACCACTGAAGAATTTGAACAATTTCTAAAAAAATATCCGGAGAGTCCGTATAAAAATGAAGCACAGAACAAGATTTATTTGCTCTCTACCTCCCATGGCACCATTGACGAATACTATACCTTTATTAAAAAATATCCGGACAATAAAAACTCCGAAACGGCCTGGCATAATATCTATGGTATTTACACAGCCGATTACAATACTTCATCATTGGTGCAGTTTAAAAAGCAATTCCCTGATTATCCATTTACAGATAATGTGAATGAGGAAATTGAACTTTCGCAAAAGAAACTACTCATGGCACGCGAAGGAGGTAAGTGGGGATTTATTGATACAACAGGCAAAACAGCCACTCCTTTTATATACGAATGGGTAGAAAATTTTTCGGAAGGGCTTGCTCAATGCGGACTAAATGGCAAAGCCGGATTTATTGACAAATCGGGGAAATTGGTTATTCCGTTTATTTTCGAAGAAGTGAATGCTTTTAAAAACGGCTTAGCTGTGGTGAAACAAAATAAAAAATACGGCATCATTAATAAAGCCGGCAAACTGGTTTTGCCTTATGAGTACGATGAGATTTCCGACTTTTCGGAAGGTATGGCATCGGTGGTTAAAGGCGATAAATATGGTTACATTGACGAAACGTTGAATCTTGTGGTTCCGGCTACATATTCTAAAACGGGAGATTTTTCGGAAGGACTGGCTTGTGTGGAACTGGGCGGACAAAGCGGATTCATTAATAAATCGGGAGCACTGGTTATTACCTGCAAATACGATTGGGCCGACAATTTTAAAAACGGCATTGCAAAAGTAAAATCGGAGAAAAAGCTTGGCATTATTAATAACAAAGGGCAGGTGCTTTTGCCCTGCGAATACGACTTACTAGGCGAGTATTCTGAAAATATGATGATGGTGGTGAAGAACGGAAAATTTGGATTTGTTGACAATACCGATTCCCTGATTATTCCTTTGGACTATGATTATTCGGGCACACCGCTGGAATTCAAAAACGGTTTTGTGCCGGTAGAAAAAAATAAAAAACATGGGCTGATTGATAAATCGAACAAGTTTATTGCGGCAAAAGACGTTGATAAAATGTTGCCATTTTCTGAAAACCTGGCAGCTGTGGAACACAAGAACAAATGGGGATATGTGGACACTAAAATGAAATTGCAGATACCCTATAGTTTTCAGTCGGCAGGTTATTTTATAAACGGAATGGCTAAGGTGAAAAAGAATGATAAAGTGGGTTACATCAATAAAAACGGCAAGCCCGTGGCAGAGTTTATGTATGATGAAATAACGGAACTTAAAGGTCAAGGAAGCCTGGTGAGTTTGGACGAAAAGTTAGGATTGATTGAAAACAGCGGTGAAGAAGAATTGCCTTGCGAGTTTGACGAAATTACTATGATAGATTCTTTTATTATTAAAGTGGAGAAGAACAAAAAATTTGCTTATTTCTCTAAAGAGAAAGAAATCTTTATTTGGAAAGAAGAAGGATTTTAAGTCAAAAATCAAATTATTTTTAGAAACATGAGCCAAGTCATTGTTTAGAAGAGAAGCACATTTTACATTTGTCGCGGATTACTAATACTTGATTTGAATGATTGTTGAATTAATTCTAATGCTGGTTGCTTTAATAGCCTTACTTTATAATACTGGGTATACAACGAAATACTCGATATTTAATAAAACAGGTTTAGGATTATATAATATAGTGTACGTTCTTTTTTAAAATTTAATTCCTCGATTGCTGAAAAGCGGTCGGGGATTTTTTTTGACCGCAAAGGAAGGGAAGGGAGTTTTGAATTTTAGAGTTGGAGATTTTTAGAATTCTAGAATTTTGAGGTGGAAAAGTCTCCGATGGGTGTCGAGAGGTCTCGGATGAGTGTCGAGAGGTCTCCGATGCGTGTCGAGAAGTCTCGGATGCGTGTCGAGAAGTCTCCGATGAGTGTCGAGAGGTCTCGGATGAGTGTCGAGAGGTCTCCGATGCGTGTCGAGAAGTCTCGGATGCGTGTCGAGAAGTCTCCGATGAGTGTCGAGAGGTCTCGGATGGATGTCGAGAGGTCTCGGATGCGTGTCGAGAAGTCTCGGATGCGTGTCGAGAGGTCTTGGATGCGTGTCGAGAGGTCTTGGATACGTGTCGAGAAGTCTTGGATGGGTGTCGAGAAGTCTTGGATGGGTGTCGAGAGGTCTTGGATGGGTGTGGAGATGGGAATTTTAGAATTTTAGAGGTGAGATTTTTAGAATGAAAGGCTTTACGAAATACGCCCTTCGACCATGCTCAGGGTGACAGTAGGAATTTACGAATGAGGGGCTTTACGAAATGCGCCCTTCGACCATGCTCAGGGTGACAGTAGGAATTTACGAAAGAGTGTCTTTACGAAATACGAATTTTACGAATGTACGAATGAGGAGGAAATGATGAGTTGAGGTAGG
>CAIYIS010000081.1 GCA_903926385.1 uncultured Bacteroidota bacterium | reverse complement strand
ACCTTGACAGTAGCATCTATTCAACCGGGAGCTATATCAGGTCCCGCAAACACATGCGGAATGACTACAGCGAGTTACTCGGTAGCACCAGTTAGCTCTGCAATTCAGCCAGCATATAACTGGACTATGGGAACCGGTATGAGTGTATTGACTGGTGGTAGCACCAACTCAATAACAGTAAGTATTGCACCTTCCACAACGCAAACTACAGCAACTTCGTTGTTGAGAGTTGCAACCTCGAATACTTGCGGAAGCACAAGTGCAATTCGTACGATGACCATAACCCGTTGTTTAAGCCCGGATGCAATGAATGCAGAAGGTACAACGTTTGCAGATCTATATCCTAACCCTACTTCGGCAGAGTTCTCTATAGATGTAACAACGGACAAGGATCAGGTAATAACGGAAGAAGTGTATGATATTTTAGGAAACTTACTGATGAGTGAAAAACATCAGATTGTAAGTGGAACATCCATTTTGCGAACTAATTTGGAGCAATTCAATAACGGAATGTATTTCGTTAGATTGCTTGATTCGAACTCGAATATGATTCACTCGCAAACAGTGACCAAACAGTAGCGTACAGAAAATTGAATAAAAAATCCCGTTTCGTTAATTCGGAACGGGATTTTTTTTGAAAGTAAAAGTGGTGATTATGTCTAAACTGTGAAGTTAGATGGAGTTTAAACTTTGACGAAGAGATGAATTAGAAAATATGTTTCTCGGCATGATAAGAAGAGCGAACAAGTGGGCCACTTTCTACAATACGAAAACCTTTATCAATTGCAATTTGTTTGTAATGTGCGAATACTTCGGGACGGATAAACTCCGAAACAGGTAAATGTTTTGGTGTAGGTTGTAAATATTGTCCCATAGTGAACACATCACATCCTGATGATACCAAATCGTCCATGGTTTCGTAAATTTCGGCTTCTGTTTCGCCCAAACCAAGCATAATGCCTGATTTTGTTTTCACACCTGCATCGTGTAATCGTTTTATTACTTCCAGACTTCTGTCGTATTTGGCCTGAATTCTGACTTGAGCAGTGAGTCGTCTAACTGTTTCGAGATTATGAGAAACTATATCGGGGTTTACATCAATTATGCGTTGAAGGTTTTCCCACTTTCCCTGAAAATCGGGAATGAGTGTTTCGAATTTGGTTTGAGGACTCGCTTTTCGAACTGCCTGAATGGTATCAGCCCAAATTACAGAACCTCCGTCTTTCAAATCATCGCGGTCGACAGAGGTGATAACACAATGTTTAAGATTCATGAGTCGCACAGACTCAGCCACACGTAAAGGTTCCAAGCTGTCTGCAGGGAGCGGTTTCCCGGTAGCCACATTGCAGAATCCACATGAACGTGTACATATGTTTCCAAGTATCATAAAAGTAGCAGTTCCAGCACCCCAGCATTCGCCCATGTTCGGGCAGTTTCCGCTTTCGCAGATGGTATGTAATTTATTTGTTGAAACAATTTCCCTTACCTGAGCATATTCTTTTCCAACGGGTAATTTTACTCTCAGCCAATCGGGTTTGCGTACACGTTTGATTTCTTGGTTTGATGATGTAACAGGTTCTGACATGAAAAATAAAATTTGTTATTCTATAAAAAGAGAATGTTGGAGGTTACTATTAAAACCACTTTTTACCCCAAATCATTTTGAGGTATAATTCAACATATATCTGCTGGTTATTGATGTAGGCCATCATAGGGAGTACCTGAGGGTACACATCGGCTATTACACCAGTTTCGATAGCTTTGATTCCATTGTAACGGTTGGAATATTCAAAACTAAGAGCAAACTTAGCGTATCCACCGGGATATATTTTTGTGTTTTCCATTCCATAAAAGAAATCTGCTTTGCCGTAAATATTGGTTAAACTATCTCTTGCAGGGTCGTAACGTTCAGTAGATATTGTCTGATCGTTCTGATTGTTTCTGATGAGTAAGTAAACAGGTTTAGCAAAATTGATTATTCCACCGATATAGTACGATGCTCTGATTTCAACGCTTTTCTTATCTGTTTTTTGATACAACACATTTTGATAACCAACACCCGGACGGAATATAAGGAATGAGTTAAGCTTGCCATAAACAAAGCCTTTTGCATTTGCTTTAGCTGCAGTCATGCTTTTTATTTCTTTAGGATGTTTAAAATTTTGTACTTCTACTTCAAACATTCGGTTTCGGTTTGCGGTAACATGATAACCTCTGCGGTAAGACAAACCAACTCCTCCGGCACTGTGAATAAACAATCCGAAACTACCTTCGTTACGATACAGCATATTGAGGTCTTCCCCCTTTTTTAGTCGGGTTTCATTGTCTTCGCCCTTTTGTGCAAACAACACAAAAGAAAATGAAAAAAAGAAAAGAAAAGAAAAAATGGTTTTGTGCATTGTACTATCTTTGCTTTCACAAAAGTATTAATTAATGTAATCAAAAGTTAAAAAAAATGAAAACTTCAAAAATAACCTATTTGGGTAATTTAAGAACAGAAGCCATTCACCTAGCTTCGGGGAGTAAAATAATGACAGATGCTCCGGTGGATAATAACGGAAAAGGAGAAGCTTTTTCGCCAACGGATTTGCTTGCTACATCTCTCGGATTGTGTATGCTTACTGTAATGGGAATAATGGCTGAACGAAACGGAATAAAAATGGAAGGAATGACCATGGACATTACCAAAAAAATGGAAGCGAATCCACGAAGGGTAGGTGAAATAGTGGTGGAATTTACAATGCCAAAGAATAACTATACAGACAAAGAAAAGGCTTTACTAGAAAACACAGCGCATACTTGTCCGGTTGCAAAAAGCCTATCAGCCGAACTGAAACAGACTATTATTTTTAACTATTAACAGTAAAAAGTAGGGAAAGGAAAATTAAATGGATTTTTGAGAAGGAATAGAAATTGTTTTTCCTGTTTCAATTTTATTTATTTTACCATAAGCTGCACAACGTTCGTGGCTTTTACAAGAAGTAAAAGCTGAACTGATAAAAACAACTGATAAAATTATTACAAAAACCTTTTTCATTGGAGCAGAATTTTTATTTTAGTGCTATTCAATTTAAAGTGCTCAACTAGCTTTTCTCTAAAGTTTGGCAAAGGTATAAAAAAATATTTTATGAACACCAAAAAAAAGTATTCTTTAATAGAATATTATTTTCAAAAAAGAACGGAAAAGAATGGAAATTAAGAATGTGGCTATAGATTCGAGCTGGAGTGAGGTACTGAAAAATGAGTTTGCTTCGCCTTATTTTATCAAGCTAAAAGAGTTTTTAGTAGAAGAAAAGAAGCAGTTTACGGTATTCCCTCCCGGAAACCTTATTTTCTCCGCTTTTAATCACACTCCGTTTGACAAGGTAAAGGTAGTGATACTTGGACAAGACCCTTATCACGGACCCGGGCAAGCTAACGGGTTAAGTTTTTCGGTTAGTGATGAAGTTAAAAAGCCGCCATCGTTGGTCAATATATTTAAAGAATTGCAATCGGATTTGGGTATTCCCATTCCTCAAAGTGGTAATTTGGAATCATGGGCTGAACAAGGTATTTTATTGCTGAATGCCACACTAACTGTTAGGGCCAATACTCCAGGTTCGCATCAAAAAAAGGGATGGGAGGAATTTACAGATTCGGTTATTAGAACAATATCTGAAAAGAAGAAGGGTGTGGTGTTTCTGTTGTGGGGTAAATTTGCTCAGAGCAAAGAAGTGCTGATAGACACTAAAAAACATTTTGTACTGAAAGCGGCTCATCCTTCTCCGTTAGCGGGAGGAAAGTTTTTTGGGTGCAAACATTTTTCGGTTACTAATAAACTATTGGAGCATAATTTAATTCTGCCTATTGACTGGAGAATTGAAAAATAACAGAAACTATCTTGATTACTTTTTATTAGTGGTTGCTGGTTTCGGATGAATAATATCCGAAAGTTTGTTAGCAATAGTGGTAGCAACAGGAGAGAAGCATGATGCTACTATTTTTTTAGGGTTGTTCTCTTTTGAAGAAAATTCGGCAGAAGCAATGCCGGCATTTACAGTTTTACCTACTTTGTTAACTATGCTGTAATGTACCGACACTTGTCGTTTGAAACTGTCAGTACTCAGGTCGTAAGTGTCGGGAATGGAAATAATATCCAGCTCGTTAATGAATACAAAATATTCGGATTGATACTTCGAATTAAGATAAGTGAGGAGTTCTTTATCTGTAATTTTGGTATTCATAAATTTTTTCTCGGTACTCATTTCCACATGCACCTCTCCGTCTTTTATTCCGGAAGCTTTTTTATTTACAACAGAAGCATCAGATGGCTTTGAAACCGGGTCGGAAGCAAGGTTGGTGGATTTATAAGCATATAATAAGTCTTTCCAAGTTTTTGCCGAGTCGTTATAAAAGGAAATTACAGGGCCGATACTTTCAAGTTTTAATTTCAATTGAGCATCCAGCTGATGACGAAAATTCTCGCGTATTTGTTCGAAGTTCCATTTTGTTTGCTGGTTTACCTTCATGTCAATTTCGCTCAAATATAATTTAGGCTCAAAGGGGATAACCATTATTTTTCCTGTAAACTCAGCCGGTTTAGAAGCATTGTTGTTAATGGTTCCTTCCTGTGCAAACAAGAAAGACAGATTCAGAAATAGGGACAGAAAAAATAGTATATGTTTTTTTGTCTGCCTCATCTTTGGTTATTTACTGAATAATCTTACCACATCGTTACCGTTGGCAAATAAAAGAAGAGCAAGTAAAAGTATCATACCGGCATATTGTGCATACTCCATCACTTTTTCATTTGGTTTTCTTCGGGTAATTACCTCGTACAAAAGGAACATTACATGTCCTCCGTCTAAAGCCGGAATAGGTAGGATATTCATTATTGCAAGCACAATACTTAAGAAGGCTGTGAACGACCAGAAACTCTGCCAGTCCCAAACAGGACTGTAAGCTTTACCAATAGCCACAAAGCCTCCTATTTCGTTGGCAGCACCTTTAACAGTAAATATTACTTTAAACTGTTTCAGATAATCTTCGTAGGTCTTATGAGCTTTGTGAATTCCAGCAGGAAATGCTTCTAAAAAGCTGTATTGAAGCGTTTGCATGGTAAAATACTTGCTTTCGTCAAGATTTACACTAATTCCTATTGTTCCTGCTTCCGAAATTTGCACTTGTGTTTTAACAGTATCTGTCCCTCTTAACAGAACGAGGCTTACCTTTTTGCTTTTGTTTTTCTGAAATTGATTGGTGGCTTCTACTCTAAACAAAGTTTTCACATCGTTAACAGCAAGCACTCGGTCGCCTGCTTTTACTCCTGCTTCTTCGGCAGCTTTACCTTTAGCCACCGACACCACATCCATGGGGTAACGAGCTTCAACAAGATGAAGCTTGTTAGTTATCATTTCGCTAAGGTTATCATCTGTAACGGGGATGTCAATTTTTTGTCCATCTCTTTCTACTTGTATCGTTTTTGCTTTGTTGATAATAACATCTCCAAACACACGGTCTATAGATTGAACAGGCTTATTATCTAAGGTTAGAATTTTATCTCCGTCTTTCATTCCCATTTTCAGGGCAAGAGAATCGCAGGTAACACCATAGGTAGCGTTTTGAACAGGAAGGTATTTTTCGCCCCATGTAAACAAAACCATTGCATAAATCAATATTCCGAGCACAACGTTAACCGCCACACCTCCGCACATAATTATTAAACGTTGCCAAGCTGGTTTGGCACGAAACTCCCATTCCTGTGGTGGTAATTTCATTTGCTCCTTATCCATGGATTCGTCAATCATTCCGGAGATTTTTACATATCCTCCCAACGGTAACCAACCAATTCCATATTCTGTTTCTCCTTTTTTATATTTGAAAAGAGAGAACCAAGGGTCGAAAAACAAATAGAACTTTTCGATTCTTGTTTTAAATAATTTGGCCGGAATAAAATGCCCCAATTCGTGTAATACGATGAGGATTGACAGACTTAATATAAATTGTAATGCTTGTGTTAATGCTCCCATTTTTAATTTTAGATTAATTGAATTTTATATTTTCAGAACGAAATGTTTTGGTTCTGAAAAATCAGGAATTCAAAAACTGTAATGCTATTCTTCTTGTTTCTTTGTCGGTTTCTGTATAATCTGTGTAACTTGGTTTGGCAATGTATTGAATGGTTTGCAAACACCGTTCCACTATATCGCTCATTTCTAAAAAACCTGTTTTGTCAGCTAAAAAAGCTGCCACAGCCACTTCGTTGGCAGCATTTAATGCACAAGGAGCGTTACCTCCTTTGTTCATTGCCTCAAAAGCGAGTGCAAGGTTACGAAATGTTTTTGTATCTGCCTGTTCAAATGTGAGCTGAGGATAGTTAATAAAATTAAAACGTGGAAAATCTGAATTGAGGCGAAGCGGATATGCCAATGCATATTGAATAGGCAGTTTCATATCGGGCAATCCCATCTGAGCTTTCATGCTTCCGTCAATAAACTGCACAATGGAATGTACAATACTTTGAGGATGCACAATAACATCAATCTGTTCGGCTTTCAGGCCAAACAGCCATTTTGCTTCAATCACTTCAAGTCCATTATTCATCATGGATGCTGAGTCGATGGTTATTTTAGCACCCATTGCCCAGTTGGGATGTTTTAAAGCTTGTTCTTTTTTTACTGTTTTCAGAAATGCACTGTCCTTACCTCTAAACGGCCCACCCGAAGCGGTTAAATATATTTTTTCAATCGGATTGTGAAATTCGCCAGCAAGGCATTGAAAGATGGCAGAATGTTCAGAATCGACTGGATAAAGATTTACTCCTTTTTCTTTGGCCAGCTCGGTAACCAGTTCGCCTGCTACCACCAGGGTTTCTTTGTTTGCCAAGGCTATTTGTTTACCGGAACGAATAGCTGCAATGGTAGATTCGAGACCAGCATAACCGACAATGGCTGTTAGCACCAAATCAATGCTGTCCATTTCTACTACTTCCGAAATAGCTTTACTTCCACCATACACCTTAATATCGTGAGGCAGTAAAGCATCTTTTACATATTGATATTTGCTTTCATCGGCTACCACCACTGCGTTTGGATTAAACTCCAAGGCTTGTTTGATAAGTAAATCAGCATTACTGCCTCCTGTTAATACTTCTACCGTAAACTTATCAGTATTGGCTCGAATTACATCCAATGCCTGAGTACCTATGGAACCGGTACTGCCCAATATTGCAATGCTTTTTTTCTTTTCCTCTGCCACTTTTTTGTATTGAATATTCATTGCACTAAATTTTTAAAACACCATGTATTCCTGAGGATTCACCGCATTGCCATTGTACCACAATTCGAAATGAAGATGAGGCCCGGTGGTTTGCTCGCCCGAATTACCAATTATGGCAATGGGTTCGCCTGCTTTTACATAGTCGCCTACTTTTTTAAGTAAAACAGAATTGTGTTTGTAAACCGAAATAATGTTATTGGAATGCTGCACTGTTATGGTATATCCTGTTTCGGACGACCAATTGGCCAGGATTACAGTACCATCCAGAGTAGCTTTTATCGGCTCATTTTCCGGTCCTACTATATCCACACCGTAATGTTTTTCTGCCGACTTAAACGAAGCCGACACAATGCCTTTGAGAGGAGTAAAAAAGAAAAAGTTACTTATCCCGCTTTTGTTGGTTTCGGTAGCGTAAGTAAGAGAATACTGGTCTTGCGACTCTATGTTTTTTCTGAGCGCAACTTCTTTGGCCGATGCATTAATTTTTAAATTGGCAGGAGGTGTCTTTTTGTCAGGTTTGGTTTGAGCGCTGTCGTTTTTAATTTTTCCGGAAAATACATTATTCAGATTTTCGATATAGGTATTTTGCTCGGCAATTGTTTTTTCGAGAACGTTAGATTTTAATGCCAGTTGAACCAATTCCCTTCTCATCCCCACATCGGCATAACCAGGAATATACTCCCGAAGGGAAGTAAATGCAAGCATTGAAATGATAAAAATGGTCATTACAATGGTAACAGAACCTACCAAAATAACCACCCCAATAGGTTTGAGTCGGAGGGTAAACTTTTCTTCAAAGGTGTCGTCATTCATTATCGTTAACCGATAACGACTGCGCAAAATCCTCAGAAGTTTGGATCGTATGTTTTCTTTTTCTGTCATTAAGGGGGCAAATATCGGAAATAAATGGGTAGAAAATGATTTTAGTGTTTTGAGTACTTATATTTATACTTTTTTAGGTTCTGAAAGGGGGCTTTTGGAAAGGAAAAGCTTTTTATACGTTGGGTCAATACTCAGCAGTTAGTTAAGAAGGAAATAGGATAAAGTGTCTTTTTGAACTTCCAAAATTTACACTAAAGTAAACTTCAGATGTAAATGGCAACCAAAAATGGAGGGTGGGAGGGCCCCAAGTGTACCATATATTGATTTCGTAAAAGCGTGTAAAATAAAGTTGTAACGAATTATGATGTGGAACTCACGTTTTACGATGTAAAACTCAGTACTTACGATGTAAAACTCACTACTTACGATGTAAAACGTAAATACCAAACAGAAATACTTAAATTTGACAATCAGAAACCATTTTTTATTAAAAAAGATAGAAGTGCAGGGGGTAATTTGGGCGATGAGTGGGAGAACGGAAAGTACAATTCGATTGCAATCATAGTGCAGTTTGAGTGCAGTATGAGATTAGGTTGAGATGGGAGGGGGTGATTTTGGTAAATGATTCGGACAGTTGGTAAAATGTTCTGGACAGTTGGCAAAATAGTCTGGACAGAAGGTAAAATGGTCTGGACAGTAGGAAGAATGATTCGGACAGTTGGCAAAATGTTCCGGACAGAAGGTGAAATGGTCTGGACAGTAGGAAGAATGACTAGTTGTAATATAGCAAAAGAGACAAGGTGATAATGTAAAATAAGTATCTTTGTACTGTGAAAAGGATTATTAAATATATGCTTTGCCTCGTCTCTTTATCCTTTGGAGAGGGTTGGGGAGTGGCACATGCTCAAATTAATCTTGTGCCTAATGGTGATTTTGAAAGTTTTTCAACTTGCACCCCAGGCGCAGGGCTAATAAATATTGCAGTTCCTTGGTATGACCCTAATAATTCATCATCAGATTATTATAATGGTTGTTCTATGAATTCGAGTGTAGGCATTCCTTGTCAAGCGAATTGCGCTTATTATCAATATCCTCATTCTGGTTATGCTTATGCGGCTTTAGAAGGTGCAATTTATACGGTATCCAATTACAGGGAATATATACAAGTTCAATTAACAAATGTCTTAACGGCTAATAAATGTTATTATGCAGAATTTTATACAAACAAAACTAATTCAGATAAATATGCGGTAAATAATATTGGTGCATATATATCTTCGACAGCAATTACTTGTCCAACTCAAACTCCCTATTATTTAACTCCTCAAATATTATTGTCAGGTAACCCTGTAATTAGTGATACACTAAATTGGGTAAAGATATTTGGTATTTATCAAGCATTAGGAGGAGAAAATTTCTTAACCATCGGGAACTTTCAAAGTGATAGCAATACAATTTTTCAAATTATTGATAATTCAAGTCCATTCACAGAAGCCGCTTATTACATTGATGATGTAAGCATGTATGAAATACCAAACGCAAATGCAGGAAGAGATACAACAATATGTAATGGTGATAGTGTTCAATTAGGGATTACTAATTATGAAGGAGTAACCTATAACTGGCAACCAACAACAGGGTTGAGTTACCCTGATATTGGTAACCCGTGGGCACACCCAACGCATACTACCACTTATTACCTTACTCAAACAACGCCTTGCAGCCCAATTGCAACGATGGATAGTGTGGTTGTTACAATTGGTAATTGTACGGTGGGGGCGGGAGAATTGGGAACAAGGAAAGAGGAGTTAGGAATATCGCCAAACCCGGCAACCACTAACCTCACCCTAACCCTCACTAATGGAAGTGGAATAGTATCACTCTATAATGTACTTGGAGAAGAGGTGCTTTCATTATTACTAACAAAAGAAAAAACGGAAGTAGATGTTAGCAGCCTTGCTCAAGGGGTTTATTTTGTAGAAGTAAAAACAGAGAATGGTGAATTAAGGAAGAAATTTGTTAAACAATGATGCTTCTATTTTAAACCAGGCACTTCAATTCCCCCTTTGGGGAGATAAAGAGGGGCTTCCTAAGATAAACATTACTCCCCGGTAATACTTTGTTAATTATAATTTAACATTAGTTGATAAACTTATTCGGATATTTGCACCCGTATAAATCTTTACAACCAAATGACCACACCTGCAAAAATTTTATTAGTCGATGATGAATTAGATATTCTGGAGTTTCTTTCGTACAACCTAAAAAAAGAAGGATATGAAGTACACACTGCCACTAACGGCACGGAGGCTATTGAGGTTGCCAAAAAAGTAATTCCTAATCTGGTTATACTGGACGTAATGATGCCCGATATGGATGGCATAGAAACATGCAGGCAAATACGAGCTTTGCCCGGACTGAAAGATATGATGGTGGCATTTCTTACGGCTCGTAACGAAGATTACTCTCAAATAGCAGGTTTCGAAGTGGGAGCGGATGATTATATTAACAAGCCAATTAAACCAAGGGTATTGAGCAGCCGGATTAAAGCATTGCTCAGAAGAGGAAGCAATACCGAAGTAGCCGAAGAAAACGAAGATTTGGGAGGAATAAAAATAGACAGAGAGCGTTTCGTAATTTTGAAAGATGGTAAAGAAATAAGTTTACCTAAAAAAGAATTTGAACTGATAGAGCTACTTGCCTCTAAACCGGGAAAAGTGTTTACACGCGATATTATTTTGGATAAAGTGTGGGGAGGAGATGTGGTGGTTGGCGACAGAACAATAGATGTGCATGTTCGCAAACTGCGCGAAAAACTTGGAGATAACTACATAAAAACAGTAAAAGGAATAGGATATAAATTCGAGTTTTAAATCTCTACTGATTTAGCATATCAACTTTTACTTTTTAAAAATTAATTAACCTGAACTATTCTTCTCGAATTATTTCAGGTTTTTTCTTTTTATGAAAATTCAATAGTTTCGAAAAGGGCAGGTAAATGACTTTCGAAATAACATATCTAACCCACTTCTTCTTTTGCTTTGTTTCGCATGCTCCGAAAGGGCGCACAAGCCTTGACCTTTTCGGAATACAAAATTCTTTTTAGTTTATAATTCCATACAACGTATATTTGCCCATAAAATTATTTTAAAAACTGTAAAATGAGTATTGAGTTAAACGAACAGGAACAATTAAGAAGGAACAAACTTGCTGAAATTACCCGAATGGGAATAGATGCGTACCCTGCCGAACTGGTAGCGGTGAACGCAACAGCAAAAAACATATTGGAGAATTATACGGATGAGAAGGCAGATGAATTTAAAAATATAAACATTGCTGGTCGTGTGATGAGTATACGCGATATGGGAAAAGCGTGTTTTGTAAGTTTGCAGGATGCCAGCGGGCGTATTCAAATATATATTCGGAGAGATGATATTTGTCCGGGGGAAGATAAAAGCCATTTTGATTTGTTGTTTAAAAAACATACGGATATAGGCGATATTATTGGTATTACCGGTTTTGTGTTTATTACCAAAGTGGGGGAGATATCTATACATGCGCGTACTTTTAAAATGCTCAGCAAATCATTGCGTCCTCTGCCCGTTGTAAAAATAGATGATGCAGGAGTGGCACATGATGAAGTAACCGACCCCGAATTCAGATATCGTCAGCGTTATGTTGATTTAATTATCAATCCTCACGTAAAAGAAACGTTTATGAAACGTACCAAGATGGTGAATACCATTCGCGATTTTTATAATGCTAAAGGTTATCTGGAAGTGGATACTCCCGTGTTGCAGGCTATACCGGGAGGAGCTACTGCAAGGCCGTTTACCACTCACCATAACACATTAAACATTCCGATGTATCTGCGTATTGCAAATGAGTTATACCTCAAACGCCTTATTGTAGGTGGTTTTGACGGGGTGTATGAATTTTCCCGCAATTTCCGCAACGAAGGAATGGACAGGACACACAATCCTGAATTTACGGTAATGGAGCTTTATGTGGCCTATAAAGATTACAACTGGATGATGGATATTACGGAAGAGCTAATCGAAAAAATTGCTCTCGACCTGAACGGTTCTACTCAGGTGCAGATGGGGGATAAAACAATTGATTTCAAACGCCCGTTCAAAAGGGTAACAATGTTTGAATCGATCAACGATTTTACCGGAATAGACATCAGTGCTATGGATGAAAACGGACTGAGAGAGGTATGTAAACAACTAAATATTGCTGTGGATAACACCATGGGCAAAGGGAAATTGATAGATGAAATATTTGGTGCAAAGTGTGAAGGCAATTACATTCAGCCTACATTCATTACCGATTATCCGGTGGAGATGAGTCCGCTTACCAAGAAGCATCGCAGCAAACCCGGCCTGGTGGAACGATTCGAATTAATGGTGAACGGGAAAGAACTGGCAAATGCATATTCAGAATTAAACGACCCTTTGGAACAGAGAGAGCGTTTTGAAGAGCAAGCCCGACTTATGGAGAGAGGCGATGACGAGGCCATGTTTATTGATCAGGATTTTCTACGTGCACTCGAATATGGTATGCCTCCTACTTCGGGTATCGGTATAGGTATAGACCGACTGGCAATGATTATGACTAACTCTCATTCTATTCAGGATGTTTTGTTCTTTCCTCAGATGCGCCCGGAAGAAATTAAAAAGGCCGCAGTGGTTTTGAGTGCAGACGAGCAGAAAGTGCTGGAGGAAGTGAAAAAACAAAATCAGGCAACAGTGGTAAGTGTGAGCGAAGCCACAGGAATTTCGAAAAATCAGTTGCAAAAAATATTTACAACTTTGACAGAGAAAAATGTTGTGAAAAGAGAAGGCCCGATTTTTCAAGCCATTTAAACACCTCACCCCCGGCCCCTCTCCGCTAGAGAGGGGAGCTAATGTGTGAAGTTTGAATTTTTAAAAAGTATAAATAAGATTAGAACAATTATCAACACATCGCATTCGTCTAACCCCCTCTCCTGCGGAGAGGGGATTAAGGGGAGAGGTGATTTCATTTATCTGGCAGTATTGCTTTTAATAGCCATAGTGGGCTACTGGCAAATTGCTTTTCTGAAATACTCTGTAACGCATGATATGATTAACTGTTGGATTCCCTGGCGGTATTATATTTCTCAGTGTTTTCAGAATCATATTTTCCCTTTCTGGAATCCGTATCAACAATTGGGTTACCCTATTCATGCCGATTTGCAGGGCCCGACTTGGTACATAGAGTCCATACTTTTAAGTATGACAACCGGACAAACCAACTATACAGTTCACTTTCTGTTCATCTTTTATGTGTTTATGGCCGGAACAGGTATGTATTTCCTTTCGCTTTGTTTTCATTCCAAAAGAAATGTTGCCTTATTAGTAGGCATAAGCTATATGTTGAGTGGTTTCTTTGCAGCCCATGTACAACACTTTTATGCGGTGATAGGGGCAGCATGGCTGCCGTTTATCATTCTCAATTATTATAAAATGTACACAGAGAAAAGCTATTTGCGGGCGCTTTATGTTTCCGTGTTTATGTTTTTTAATCTAACCGGTGGCAATCATACGTTTTCTATTATTCTTATTTATCTTTTTATCACCCTGTTTTTATACTTTACTTACACCTCTTTTAAAGAAAACAACAAAAAGGATATTCTAACCTTCGTTAAGTTGAATGCCCTGTTTGCATTTGCCACACTGCTGATGGCGGCTGTTGTGCTTGCAGCTTTTTATCAAACGGCTCCGTATGTTTCTCGATTAAATGGGTTGAGTTACGATTATGTTTCGGAGTGCCCTTTATCTCCTCAATCGTTATTGTCATTTCTCGTTCCACTTTCTACTGTTAATAGTGGTGCGTTTTTCAACACCGACCCTTCAATGAGCAATGTTTATATCGGTATTGTGATGCTTGTATTTATTATATTATCCTTTATTAATAAAAAGTCAGGCATAGAAAAGGTACTGTTGGGTTTTGCATTGGTTTGTTTAATCATGTCGTTTGGAGCATACACTCCATTGCACAAAGTCCTTTCGATGCACTTGCCTTTTCTTAATCTGTTCCGCTTTCCGAGTTATTACAGTCTGTTTTCAATACTGATTTTTTTATTATTGGGCGGAAAACAACTTGCCTGTTTACTTGATGAATCGGTTATCAATTGGAAGAAAATAAAAATTATTTCCATTTCACTTTTTTCGTTAGTCATGTTACTTGTAGTGGCGGCATGGATTAAAAATAATGGCGAGGCTTTTTTCTTTCTTAATCATTTTCCAACCGTTTTCGATTTTGTTCAGGCGGCTTCTCTGAAACAAAGCATCATCTTGCAAGGGTTCGTTCAGTTAGTGTTTCTGGGTGTTTTAATGGTTGTACTTTTTACTTCATTGAAAAAACACTGGCTCAAGATAACCACGGCACTTATTTTTCTTGATTTATTTATTGCCTTGCAAGTCAATATTGGTTACCTCGGTTTTTCGCCTACTTCACCAAAAGAACTTCATGATTACATCACATCCTTACCACAGAACTTTCCGATTCCGGGAAACAATGCGATAGCAGATAATACCAACGAAATAGGTCAAAAACACGGACTATATAAAAATACAAGTATCTTTCATAAACGAATTTCGTTTGATGTTTTTAATTCATACACGTTCAAAAATTATTATGATGTGGAGGAAAAATATCCTTTGTTAAAAAAGGCTATGCTTGCTAATCCTCTTTTTTATTTCTCTGATAAAATCTATCCCGAATCGGCAACTAATAAACTGGATTCGGCTTCTGTTACTCATAAAACTGTGATGGTTTCGGAACAAGATTACAAAACAATTACGGGCGAAGTAATCTTAAACAACACAGATACGCTTCAAGAAACAATTGCTATTACTTTTTTTAGTCCGAATGAAATAACAGTAAAAGCATCAGCCACCATACCGCAATTGTTAACTTTATTACAATGCAGTTACACGGGATGGGAAGCACTCATCGATAATCAAGTTGTTCCTGTTTATCTTTCTAACCATCTTACCATGTCTGTTGTTTTTCCAAAAGGCGAACATGCAGTAACATTCAGATACACTAATCCTGCAATTATAAAGGCGGGTATTGTGTCCTACTCTTCTTTTCTTGTTTTACTGTTAATCCTATCGGTGGTGTGGATTAAAAAATATAAGAATTATCTGGCGCCTGCACTTATCTGGCTTGTAATAGTTGGTTCGGTGCTGTGGTATTTTCATTAGTCAGAAAAACGGCAAAAGATAAAAATGTGTAATTTAACCACGAAAAATTATTAGATACCTTTTTTAAAAATGAGTAAAGCATTACAAATAGCAGTAATAGGTGGGGGTAGCTGGGCTACAGCTCTTGTAAAAATGTTGTGCAACAATGCAGCAAAAGTTCACTGGTGGATACGACATGAAGCCACTGCGGAACACATTCGTAAATTTAAACACAATCCGAATTATCTTACTTCGGTACAATTCGACACTCATAAACTGGATTTGAATACCGATTTAAAACAAATTATTACGAAAGCAGATGTTCTTATTATGGCTGTCCCTTCTGCATTTCTTAAGGAAGCATTATCCGGACTAACTCCTGAAGATTTTAAAAACAAACAAGTTTTTTCTGCTATAAAAGGTATCGTTCCTGAACATAATTTAATAGTGGGAGAATTTTTTAATACAGAATATAAAGTACCGATGGAAAACATTGGTGTTATCACGGGGCCTTGTCATGCTGAAGAGGTAGCCATGGAAAAACTTTCGTATCTTACTGTTGCTTGTCAGAACACTAATAACGGTGCTTTTGTGGCATCGCATCTTAATTGCCGATATATTAAAACAACTGTGTCGGATGATATTTATGGGACAGAATATTCTTCTGTTTTGAAAAATGTTTTTGCTATAGCAAGCGGTATTTGTCATGGTTTGGGCTATGGAGATAATTTTCAGGCGGTATTAATTTCTAATGCCATTCAGGAAATAAAACGTTTTGTGGATGCCGTTCATCCTATCGACAGAGACATTAATAGCTCTGCATACCTAGGAGATTTAATGGTTACAGCCTATTCACAGTTTAGCCGAAACAGAATGTTTGGTGCTATGATAGGCAAAGGCTATTCGGTAAAATATGCGCAAATGGAAATGAATATGATTGCTGAAGGGTATTATGGTGTGAAATGTATTTACGAAATAAATAAAAAATACAATGTAGATATGCCTATTACCAATACCGTATATCATATCATTTACGGGCATTCTGCTCCTGCACCCGAAATGCAACTGCTCACTGATAAACTTTCTTAAAACAATAAATTGTTTAAGATGAAGCTAAGTAACAAACAAACAATACCTCTGCTTGTATTGATTTTAGTTACATTAAGCATACTTCTTTATCACAATACCATTTCTTTGTTTCCAGCTTTTATTCATGCCTGGACACAAAGCGAACGGTATGCACTTGCTCTTGGTTTTCTTAACAATGGTTTCGATTTTTTTCATCCCTGCACCTTTAATTTGCAAACCATAAACGGAATTACTCGAGTAGATTTTCCGATAAACGAATATATTGTTGCTCTGCTGATGAAACTTTTCGGAACTACCTCTCCGGCTGTTTTTAGAATCTATTCAGTAGTAATAAGTAATGTTGGTTTAGTTTATCTTTATCTACTTGCCAAACGTATTACAGGCTCCGAGTTAAAATCATTTGTTGCGGTAGTATTTGTTTTTCTTTCGCCTGTGTATGTATATTATCAGGCAGGTTTTATTCCCAGTGTTCCTGCTATTGCATTTGTGTTTGCAGGTTGTTACTATTATTTTTCTTACCTCGAAAGTAGTAGGAAAAAGCAATTTGCAGTTGCTGTGTTTTTCCTTTTGCTGGCTTCACTCATTCGTATTCCTTTTCTTATTTTTCTCATAGCTGTTGTAGTTCATCAGACGTGGAATTATTTAAAACAAAAGAAAGTAAATGGGTTCGAAACAGTTGTTTTTGCGACAGCTTTTCTTCTGTTCGGAATGTATTATCGTTACAATGTTCATCTCGGACGCATGTATGGAAGTATGTTTCTAGATAGTTTTCTTCCTGCCAAAAAATTTGATGATTTTAAAGCTGTACTTTCTCAGATTTATGAAGTTTGGCTGTTGCAATATTTTACCAAAGCACATTATCTCCTTCTGCTTCTCTGTGTCTTGTACAGTATTTATGCCGGTTTAACAGCAAATGAAAATCTTCGTGTTGCAAAAAAATATTGGTTTCATCTTTTTATTATTACCTGCGGCACAGGACTGTATTTTTTGATGATGCTCAAACAATATTACGACCACGATTATTATTTTTTGGATTCATTATTTGTACCAGTAGTTCTGTTTTTTATTCTTGTGCTCGCTTCTGTTCCATTGCAAAGCAAAGTACAAAAAGCTTTTCTCAGTATTTTGTTTGCTTTGTGTGCAACAGTTATGTTTATCGATTCGGATAAAAATCAAACCGAGAGAACTACGACTTACGAATGGGACAGAGTAGAAATGTCGCGACAAAATTTTACAGGAATGGATAAGTTTCTCGATTCTGCTGGCATTTCAAAAGATGCAAAAATATTAGTTATAGATGCCTATTCCACTAATATCCCTTTAATACTGATGAACAGAAAAGGGTACACTGTTTATCAAACCAGTCGCGATGATGCATTTATGCCTTTAATAAAATATCCCTGGGATTTTGTGGCCATTCAGGATGTTTTTTTGGTTTCAGATGTTATCAGGTATTGCCCTGTGGTTACTTCCATGCTCGATAAAGTAACCGGAAATGGAAAAGTTTCTGTTTATCGCAGAAAAAAAATGCAGACTACCTCATTAAAAGAATTTCTGAAAATAGATGTAGCCAATACTATTTATGCACATCAATTAAATTTTGATTCAACCATTACTGACAAACATTTTACTGCTTGCGATGTTACATCGTCTGCTCAATTTCATTCTTCGCCTTACAGCGGAATTCTTAATGATCAGGCCGAATACGGAGCAACTCTTAATTTTGTAGGAAAAGAATTAAGTGATTTGCAGAATGCAAAAGTGCTGGTGAGTGGATATGTGTTTAACGAATCACCTGTGCGAGATGTGCAACTGGTAGCCTCAGTTTCCGATGCGGCTGTTACTAGTTATTATAATAGTTATGATTTAAAATTGCAAATTAAAAAAACAAAGTGCTGGCAAAAATTCGAAATGCAGTTTGTACTTCCTTCTTCCATCAAAAGCAATGCACATCTCGGAATTTATTTATGGAATAAGAATAAGGAAACCGTTTATTATGACGATTTAGAATTTATAGTTTATAAATAAACCAAAAAAGCCCCGCAAAATTTGCGGGGCTTTTTGGTGAAATGGCATTTAACTTACTTTGTTCTGAAAGACAGAACACCTCCCCCAACCGAAAATTAACAAAATCAAAATTAGACATACTATTATTATAGTGTTATATCACCCAAAAATACGAAAAACCGACCTTAAAATGTCAGGACATCATTTTACAATAAAATGACTTCACTTTATGGAAAATGACCTAACTGCCTGATAAATTGTATTAACTTTCCAAAAAGTTAACTAACCACAGGATAAAATGAGCTAACTTTAGGATAAAATGACTTAACTTTATGGAAAATGATCTAACCTTATGGTAAAATGACCTAACTTTTTGGAAAGTTAAGTAACCACCCTATAAAATGACTTAACCTTATAGAAAGTTAATTAACTACCCCCTAAAGTTACTTAACTTTAAGATAAAATGACCAAACTTTCAATAAAGTTAATTAACCACCCCATAAAATGACATCATCTTACCCAAAAATGATAAAACCCCACTTTTTGATTAAGAAACGCCCATAAAAAGTGGATTGAAGGGTAAGAAAAATGAGTTAAATGGTAAAAAGTAAGAACCCATTTTAGGATGCGATTAACAAATGAACTATTAATATGGTTATTTAATTAGTATGTTTGCAGGTGAAAAAACACCTGCAAAGGCGAAAAATTGCACAAGGGATTTTATTTTACTAATGAAAAAAAATCATTTTATATTTCTATTTCTCCTTCTGAATTATTTTCAGTATAATTATTGTTTTTCACAAAACTTGGTGCCTAATCATAGTTTTGAAATTGTTGATACATGTTTTGGGTTAGCATCTGGTATTTATTATGGTCATGTTCCTCCTTGGGATTCTCCAACGGGTGGTAGCCCTGATGTTTATAATTCTTGTTCAGGTACGACAGGTGGGAGTTCTACTATTCCAGCAAATGTTTTTGGTTATCAATTTCCACAAACTGGTAACGGATATGCAGGGGCAAGTTTTTATAATTTTATTAATAATAGAGAATATATTCAGGTAGAGTTGGACAGTACTTTAATTGACCATGAAAATTATTGTGTAAGCTTTTATGTTAATCATGCAAATAGGGCAAGGTTTGCCGTAAATAATATAGGTATGTATTTTTCTACAACTCAAACTAATATTGCTGGCGGCTCACCTTTGAATTTTATACCTCAAATAAATGATACGAATATTGTAAGTGATGATTCTGTTTGGACTCTAATTTATGGGCGGTTCACATCACATGGAGGAGAAAGATACATAATTATTGGAAATTTTTATGCAGATAGTTTAACAGATACTAACCATGTTCATGGTATCGGTTCAACTATTCCAGAGGCATATTATTACATAGATGATGTAAACGTACATTGTTGTACATGCGATAGTGTGAGTAATGGAGTGAGTGAAATAAATAAAGAGGAAGATATAATGGTATACCCAAACCCGGCAACAACAAGCCTTACTGTTACTCTATTAAAAGGAGAAGGGGTTTTAACTATTTATAATATTTTTGGAGAAAAAGTGTTTACAACTAAAATAATAAATACCCAAACAGAAATAGATGTAGGCAACTTGCCTAAAGGGATGTACTTTGTGGAGGTGAGGACAGAGAAGGGGGTAAGAAGGAAAAAGATAGTGAAGGAGTGATATAGAAATTAAAAAATAAAGAATTTTAAAATCAAAAATTAGTGATAACAATTAAATAAAAATCAAAATGAGGATTTACTTTTCCTTATAAAATTCCGCAATCACTTTGGCCTTTGCTTTTCCTATCACTTCGGCCAGTTCGGCTTCGGTAACTTCTTTTACTTTTTTTACAGATTTAAAATGCGAAAGTAATTTGTTGGCTGTCGTATTGCTTATTCCTTTTATTTCGGTGAGTTCAGTTTTCAGCGTTCCTTTATCTCTTTTGCTGCGGTGGTGTGTAATTCCGAAGCGATGTGCTTCGTCTCTTATCTGTTGAATAATTTTTAGTGTCTCGCTTCTTTTGTCGAGATACATGGGTATGGAGTCGCCCGGGAAATAGATTTCTTCCAGTCGCTTGGCTATACCAATAATGGCTACTTTGCCTCTCAACCCTAATTTATCAAGGCTTTCGAGAGCCGAACTCAATTGTCCTTTGCCTCCGTCAATAACAATAAGCTGAGGCATGGATTGCTTTTCGTCCATCACTCGTTTGTAGCGTCTGTAAATAATTTCTTCCATCGAAGCAAAGTCGTCAGGGCCTTCTACAGTTTTAATATTAAAATGCCGATAGTCTTTCTTGCTTGGTTTAGTATCTTTAAAAACAGTCATAGCCGCCACCGGATAGGCTCCCTGAAAATTAGAATTGTCGAAACATTCAATGTGTCGGGGCTCTTCGGTAAGATGGAGGTCTTTTTTCATTTGCTCCAATATGCGTTTGGTATGACGTTCGGGGTCTACCAGGTTTTCCTGTTTAATTTTTTCTCTTCGGTAATATTCCACATTGCGCTGAGAGAGCTCCAGCAAATGTTTTTTATCTCCGCGTTGCGGAATATGAAATTCAACATTCGGAAATTCGGTGTCGATGGCAAAGGGAACAATAATTTCGCGGGAGTCGCTGCTGAATCGTTCTCTCAATTCGGCTATCGACAGGGTAAGCAGCTCTTCATCGCTTTCGTCCAGCTTCTTTTTCATTTCAATAGTATGCCCCTGAATAACCGAACCGTTTACTACTTTCAGAAAATTTACATATCCGTTTTTCTCATCCGTCAAAATCGAAAACACATCAACATTAGTAATAGAAGGACTCACCACTGTAGATTTACTTTGGTATTTTTCCAATAAATCTATTTTCTCTTTAACTATATGCGCCTTCTCAAATTCCATTTCGTTCACATATTCCTGAAGCAATCCTTTCAGATGTTTGCTCACCGTGTTGATATTGCCTTTCACTATTTCGTTAATACTGGCAATGGTTTCGTTATAGTCATCTTCCGACTCTTTGCCCACACAAGGTGCTTTACAATTACCAATGTGATACTCCAGACAAACTTTAAATTTGCGTCCTTGAATATTACTTTCGGTTAAATTAAAATTGCAGTTGCGTAGTTTAAACAGTTGTCGTATCAGCTCCAGCACCATGTTCATCAGCTTAAGCGAAGCATAGGGGCCATAGTATGACGAACCATCTTTAATAAGAATGCGGGTGGAAAAAACTCTCGGAAAACGTTCGTTTTTGATACAAATCCATGGATATGTTTTGTCATCTTTCAGCAACACATTGTAGCGAGGCTGGTATTTTTTGATAAGATTGTTTTCGAGCAGCAGGGCGTCAATCTCCGTGTCCACCACTATGTATTTTATATCGGCAATTTTCCGAACCAGAATTTGTGTTTTGCCGTTTTCGCTTTGGTCTTTGTTAAAATAAGACGAAACACGTTTCTTCAGATTCTTGGCTTTGCCAACATATATAATCTTACCCTCTGCATCAAAATACTGATACACCCCCGGGTTGTCGGGCAATGCGCGAATGATAGTATCTATGTGTTCGGTTTTTTCCATTGAAATGAAAACAAAGGTAAAACAAAAACGTCCCGCAAATTATGCGAGACGTTTAATGTAAAGATTGAATAGAATAAAATTATTTACTTACAGTAAGTTTTTTTGTAATGGTTCCGTTATCGTTTTTGATGTTTACAAAATAACATCCGTTTGCCTGAGCAGATAAATCAAGTGTTTGTTTGTTTCCTGTAGTTACTTCTTTTGTAAGAATTACTTTTCCTACAATGTCATAAACAGTAACAGTAGATTTACCCGAAACATTTCCTAAATCAACATTGAATAAACCATTAGCCGATGGGTTAGGATACAGAGCAATTGCCGCTGTTTTGTTTTCAGCAATTCCAACACCACCTACAGCGTTACCAATAAATGCAACATTATCGATACCAAACGAACCTCCTGTGGCTTCAGCATTCCATCCGTAAAAACGGAAAGTAACCGGAGAGGTAAGTGCAGAGAAACTTCCACCGGCTAGTAAACTTAAATTGCCGTTAGCATTATTCATAAAATTACTTGTTGTATCATGGTTAAAGAAAAATTCATTTGAACCTTGAATACTAACATTTGGGTTGAACATCATCATTCCTGCTGTAAGATTAGAAGCATATCCATCCGCACTTGAACGTACAGAATACGAACGGCAAGCTGTTGACGAACGTCTTGCTGTAAAACGGATACTATCTAAAGTGATTGCATAACCTGAAACAGGGCTTAGCGTAACTTCTAAATATTCTCCGGTGCTTAAAGAACCTGTCATTCCTGAGTAAAGAGAATCAGCTGTTCCACCCGTAGAACCAAGTGGCCAGTTAGTAAAAGCAAATCGTGCAGAAGCATTTGGATTTGCCGGAGTTCCAACTGCAGAGAAACTTCCGAATGTAACACCTGTGGCCGCAGGTACTGGTGTAGGGTCGGTTAATCCTGTAGTAACTTTCACACTGTCGAATGTGTATAATCCTAAGAAAGGTTGCGCTTTCACAAAAATAGTAGCGACTGATAATAATAATACTGTAGTAATTTTCTTCATGTTATTTATAAATTAAGTTATGGATGCAAAAATAGGAATATAAGTTTATATTAATGTTTATTTATTATTAAAATTAGTCATGGTTAGTTGCAGGCCAATAGCAGCGAAACTCAGAGCCATTTGTCCTGCCATTTCGATACGAGGAGTCAGTGCTTTTTGTTCTGTATCGTTCCATTTGCCAAGTACATAATCTACTTGTCGTCCGGTCGAGAATTCGCTGCCCACACCAAATCGTAATCGGGCATATTCTGTGGTATTCATTATTTCCTGAATGTTTCGTAATCCGTTATGTCCTCCATCGCTTCCTTTACCTTTCATTCGCAGCGTTCCAAAAGGAAGAGCAATGTCGTCAGTAATCACCAGCAAATGCTCTTTTGCTATCCGCTCAGCCTGTAGCCAGTAATTCACAGCTTTTCCACTTAAATTCATATAAGTGGAAGGTTTAATCAGAATAATTGTTTTGCCTTTGTGCTTAAATTCGGCAACAGCTGCCAGTCTTCCGGTAACAAATTTGAGATTGTGTTCGCGTGCTATGGTATCTAAAACGGTAAACCCAATATTATGACGTGTGTTTTCGTATTCAGCGCCTATGTTTCCCAAACCAACTATTAAAAATTTACTCATGTGCTTTTAAATTGTGTTTCAAAAATAACAAAACTAGCTATACTAAATCAAAAAAAAAGTTGGCAGAAACATAATGTTCTGCCAACTCTATTCAATTACCCTGTTAAAAGGGAAATTTGTAAACTATTTTTTAGCCGGGGCCTTAGCTGCTGCTGCTGCCGGAGCTTTAGCTGCTGCTGCCGGAGTTGCTGATGAAGCTGCTGCTGCTGCTTTAGGCTCTTCAACCACCGCACGTGTTACTTGTACAGCGATAACAGTTACATTAGGAGCATTTAAAAAAGTAAGACCATCTACTTGAATTTCTTCTACTCTTACTGATTGACCAATTTCTAATTTGTCAATTGCTATGGTTACTGCATCAGGCATGTTTTCTACCAATCCTTTTGCTTTTAATGTTTTTAATTTTTTGGATAATTTACCTCCATTTCTAACACCTGGCGAAGTTCCTGATGTTTTAACTGGTAATTCCATAACTACTGGTTTTCCCGGAACAATTTCTAAAAAATCAACATGCATAAGATGATCTTTTAATGGATGAAATTGTGTTTCCTGAACAATTGCATGAAATTTATTTCCTGCAATTTCTAAATCTACTGTGTGCACATGAGGCGTGTAGATTAAGTTTTTAAAATCGGCTGAAAGAACTGAAAAGTGAATTTGTTCTTTACCACCATAAAGTACACAAGGTACGCGCTTAGCATTTCTCAATGCTGTTGCATCTGTTTTCCCTACGTTCGCTCTTGGCGAACCGCTAATAGATACTGATTTCATTTGTTTTTTATTTTTTGCTGTTTGATGCACCTTACAAACAGCGGTTAAATTAATTTAATGGTGCAATATTTTTAAGAAACTATAAAGTTGGATGCTATCGATTCGTAATTATGCACACTGTGCAATACTTTAGCAAACAAATCGGCAACGGTAAGCACTTTAATCTTGCTGCTTTCCTGTTTTAAAGGAATGGTATCCGTTACCACTAATTCTGTAATTCCTGATTTTTCAATGTTTTCGTAAGCTTTACCCGATAGAACTGCATGAGTACAAACGGCTCTCACGCTGTTAGCTCCTCTGTCCAGCATCATATCGGCTGCTTTGGTAAGTGTTCCTCCTGTATCAATAAGGTCGTCAACCAAAATAATATCTCTTCCTTCCACTTCGCCTATCACCGTCATACTATCCACCACATTAGCTTTTGTACGCTGTTTGTAGCAGATAACAATATCTGATTTTAAGAACTTAGCATAAGCATTTGCTCTCTTGGTTCCACCCATATCGGGGGCAGCCATAGTTAAGTTAGGTAAATTTAAACCCTGTATATAAGGTAGAAAAATAGATGAAGCATATAAATGGTCTACCGGAAAGTCGAAGAATCCCTGAATCTGGTCGGCATGAAGGTCCATTGTAATAATACGGGTAGCCCCGGCTGCCGACAGAAGGTTAGCCACCATTTTTGCACCTATAGCCACTCTGGGTTGGTCTTTTCTGTCCTGACGGGCAAACCCGAAGTAAGGCAAAACAGCAATAATCTGATGGGCCGATGCTCTTTTGGCCGCATCAATCATAAGCAAAACTTCAAATAAGTTATCCGTTGGAGGGATGGTAGATTGAATAATAAACACATCACTTCCTCTCACTGTTTCCTCATAAGAAGTTTGAAACTCCCCATCACTAAAGCGAAGCAATGAAACTTTTCCTAATTCCTGTCCGTATCCTTTAGCTATCTTTTCTGCTAAATGACGGGTGGAAGAACCTGAAAATATTTTAACCTTATAGTCCATGTTTTTTTTAAAAGGGATGCAAATGTAATTAAAAATGACTTATGACAAAAGTTTTTTTTGTCAATCCAAATGATTTGAATAGTTTTGCACCCCGATTCCAATTTTACAGTTTCAGAATTAGAAATTAATTCAGAGAAGAAATTGCAGAATAAACAGCAATGCCCAGTTGGCGGAATTGGTAGACGCGCTGGTCTCAAACACCAGTGAGAAATCGTGCCGGTTCGACTCCGGCACTGGGTACATCACCAAAAAAGCCTTCAGTTATGAAGGCTTTTTTGTTTAGTTTCATCCTTAATACTCTCTTAGGCGGTCGCGTATGCGGGCAGTTTTAACCTGACACAATTTATTGAATAAACTACACTTTTCATTATTCGAGTCCGAGTAACGATTATTTGTGTCCGAATAATCATTATCCGAGTCCGACTATTCAATACTTGAGTCCGAATAATTGCTAGTTGAGTCCGACTATTCATTACTCTAGTCCGAATAACCAATACTCGAGTTCGAGTAGCGATTACTTGTATCCGACTATTCATCATACGAGTCCGAATATTCATTAACCGAGTCCGACTTATCGTAACTCGAGTCCGAATAATCTATACTCGAGTCCGAGTAGCGATTACTTGTGTCCGACTATTCATTACTCGAGTCGGAATAATCATTATTCGAGTCAGACATAACGAAACTCTGGTTATTTAGTAAATTATTAGGCTTTCTCCTCTCTCCAGAATATCGGTTTTAGCCCAATCTGCATAATGGGACGCTCAGGTTACCTTATTTTATAATTAAAAAACCAAGGAAAGTGCAAAAGAAATATAAGTTGAAGTGAAACAACCCATAAAGTGAGACACAAGCATAACTTAGATGAGCTTACGGGCAGCGAGTTCGGGTTAGATTTTAGGAATTAGGCTCTGATGAGCCGGAAGGCATCATTAAAATACAAATGGGCTTAAACAGGGGCAAACAAATCCAACTAAGGGTTACACCTGTAAAATTGGACAGTAAATCAAGTAAGGTGAATGAGCGGTAGAATGTAAAATACTGAATTCCTTCGGTGCAGAAAGCAAGAAGCAACCCACTTAAATACCATTTAATTTTTCCCGACAGTTCTATTTCTTTTTTTTGAGAGAAATAATATTGGAAACTCATCCAAGGTAAAAAGAAACAAGTGTGAAAAATGTGATCTAATCTTATTTCGAAAAAGTAAGTGTGGTCTGCTTTGTAGCTTATTTCTTTAAATGGAAATAAGGCTATTATGAATAAAATTATAACATAAATGAAAATGATTGTGATTCTTCTTTTATTCATGCGAAATTTATTTAATCAGAAAACGTTTTACTTGATTTTTCAGGTTTTGAACAACGATTTCTTTCCCCCATTTTAATTTATTGTCCGTCCAACGTTGAGGATGACAAGTAAACATTATCTGGTTGGGAAGTTGCCCCATGTCAGCCGCTTTAATAATTTGCTGTGTAGTGTGGAATGTTAAAATACTTCCGGAATTTACTTTATCACGCACGCTTACCTTTTCACCATCCCATCTCCTGCCGGTGTCGGTTAAATAAAATACTTTTTGAAAATCTACATCAAAATAAGGTTCTCCTATGATATCATAATCTTGGTATTTGTTGTGTTTCCATAAATCTTTCGAATCCCATTTAGACATAGGACTACCATGCATACAAATGGTTGAAACCGGAGCAAGTTTTCTAAGTCGGGAAAGGTTGAGTTCAAAATCTATGATTGCATTTTCCATATTGCCATTGCAAGTGGTTAAACACTCATAATGATATCCTATTTCATGACCAAGTGAACTTATTTCTTGAATAACATTTTCGTTCCAGCTTTCGGGAACAGCCCGGAAATAATAAGAACATTTAACTTTATTCTCGGATTGAATTTTTGCAAAAGCAAGAGAATTAAATGGTAATAAATCTACGTCATGACGCAAAATAATACTCCTTTCCTTTGGTGAGAGAAGAAAATCGGAGAATGTCTGAAAATGGTATTGCTGCTTTAGTAAAGCAGACAAAAGTGCTTTGTATTTTTCAATTGTGAAATCCATTATTTGAAATTGTATTGATAGTGTGGGTTCTCTTTCATAATTTCTTCACTCATTGGAAAGTTTTCGATGAACCAAATCATGAAAGCTGTTACATCTATTTTGGTTTCCAAAAGCTTAACGTGTTTCTCCTCCAAGTCTTGTTTTAATTTTTTTTCTCCTAATAAACTAATCGCCTTTTCAATTGCACCATTGGAGTTTTTAAAATGAAAAAGGAGTCCGTATTTTTCCTGGTCAGTGCAATAACAAACACTTAAACTGTTAACATAAATTGCAGGCGTTCCAAGACAGACGGCTTCAGAAGCCATTGTGGCTCCTTCTCCAACAAATAGTTCAGCACCGGCTAAAACATCATGCATTTTTTCGGGAGCAATTTTAATTTGGTGTTTTTCTATAACAGCAGGGATTTTTCCTTCTGCAGAAATAAACACTTTTACAATCTTTGAGAGCTCATTTACCAATTTTATTTTATCTTCATTAATAAATCCACTTTGCCCCGAGTCATGTGATGCATTCCAAGAAACAAATCTTAAAATAACGTATTTCTGATTTGCATCAATTCCTAATAATTCATGAACCTTTAAATCTGGAGTAAAGTATTTGGGATGTAGGTAAGCTAATTCATGATAACCTGCATATTTGATTTGTTTTTTCCCTAAATCTGTTTGGAAAACATCTGGCGTGATAATGCAGGTGGCCAATTTTTTGACAAAGGCAAGTTCTAGTATTGCATGTTCAGTATCGTCAAAAATAATAGAAGGTTTTCTCAATAATTTAGCTACTTGAGCAATGTATAAATTACCAACCCCGCCAATCAAAATATCTGGTTTGAACTTCAATGCCTGAATCCAAATTTTGAAGTCAATAATTAACATTCCAAACGCTTTGCCCAAAAATCCATTATATCCTTTACCTCTATTGTAATATTTGAAATTGTAATTATTTAACAAAGAAATAGCAACTTCTTTATCACGTGCCGTGATGTAAAATTCATGTCCATCTTTCGTCATTTTATTAATCAAATTTTTAAATAAATGTACATGTCCAGGATGACCAATATCTATTAATATTTTCATGGTAAAATTATTTTATTCTCTATTCGGATTTCAACGCGATAAATTATGTTTTTTGAAGTTTATTATAAAACGGAATGAATTAAATGATAAATTTTTTATAAATGTTATTAAGTAATTCAATTTGTATGTTGTTATTGAAATTCTTGTTAATGTGATTTCTAGCCGCTTCTGCATAGTTGAGTCGTAGAGTTTTGTTACTAAACAGAAGTTCCATGGCTTCTGTTATCTTTGTGATATCTCTTTCTTCTACTAGTGTTCCGGTAACTCCATTAATAACCACTTCAGGAATTCCGGCATGAAACGAGGATATGCAAGGCTTTCCGCAAGCCTGAGCTTCCATAAGAACAATAGGGGTTCCTTCTTTATCTCCTTCGGCACTTGTCACACTTGTCAAAAGAAAAACGTCTGCTAATCGCATTTCTTCTGCAACTGTTTCACGAGGATTGTTAGTAATAAAATTATTCACAAAAATGATATTGTCGCAGCCCATCGCTTGACTCTTTAATTCATGATAAAATTCTCCGTCTCCTACTAATCTTAGTTGAAACTTATTTGAGTCTTTTCCATTCATAAATGTTTTAAAAGCTGCAATTACGAATTGAATTCCTTTTTTCTCAACAAAGGAAGCGACAATAGTAAAGGTGAAAATATCCTTGTTTTTTTCAGGACTTAAGGCAAATTTGCCAACATCCACACCCAAATGATGAACTACCACTCGGCTTGATGGGAAATTTAAATCAGTCAAATCGTTTGCCATATCATCAGAAAGTGCAAGAAACAAATCGCCTTGAGAAGAAAGATTCTTATAGTATTTCCTGAGTCTGTCTTTATCACTACCTAAATCAAATCCATAGAAGGATGTAATTAATGGCTTATTACTTTTCTTTTTTAAAGGAAGAGAAGCAACTCCTGCATGACCAAAATGAGCGTGAATAAGTTTGAAATTAATTTTTTCTGATTGTTTCAAAATACAGTTAGATACTTGACGGATATTGAAATCAAAAAAATATTTATTTGGCAACTTATAGAATGGTGGTCTCATTACTTTTACACCGTTATATTCGTGTATGTCAGTTTGAGATTGGATTTTCCATGCATGTTTACTTTTCATTATTTGGGTGAGCCATGTTGGAATTTGAGGAGTTGGTGAAAGAACTAATAAGCTAGTATTGAATTGCTGAATACCTTTTGCTTGATTATATACCCATGTGGAAGCAGATGGGTTTTCTGGACTGGGAAAATATTCTCTGATGGATAAAATATCAAATGATTTCATTTAGGCGAAAATGTGTTTTGTTATACCAAGAACAGTGTCTTCTTGAGGGTGATTAGTTATTTTACAGAACTTCTGGTTGCTACCAACCATCGCCCACACTTCATTTTCTCGATAAGGAATGGCTCCAATTTTTAGCAGATGCTCCTTTTTTAATTTTTGGGCAACTTCGGTGGCTAGCTCACGGAGCAGTAAGCCTTTTCCGCTGCAAATATTGATTGTTTCACTATTGCTTTTGTCTGTTTTAGTTATTGCTAATATTGAATCTATTAAATCAGTTATTTCCAAAAAATCTCTTGATTGTTCTCCTTTTGTCATTTTAAATTCCTGATCTTGTTTTAGAGAGGTAATTAGTTGATTTATAAAGAAGTTTTCGGGCATATCTGTTCCGAAAAAATTAAAGAGACGTAATATAGTGTATGGTCTATGATGCAAGTCGGAATACGAAACAATAGTGTTTTCGGCCATTAATTTGGTTAATGAGTATGGAGATGCAGGGTTCGGTAGCTGTTCTTCGTGAAATGGAACAGGATTTTTTGTTCCATACACTTCGCTTGTACTCGAGAAAAAAAGTCTTTCATAATTAACCGACCGAAGCGACTCAAGGAGATTTAAAGTTCCTTTTACATTTACTTCAAAAAGTTTGTTGAAAATACCGAAGTCCCGCTCTCTGTCTAGCAAAGCGGAAAAATGAAAAACATAATCAGGTTTTACTTTTTGGCAAACTACTTCTAGTTGATCTCGGTTAGTGATGTCAACGAGATGTTTCGTAATTAAATAATTACTTTTAGTTAAATCTTCTGAAAGCCAATTGAACCTTATATCCAATAAGGCGATATGGGTATTAGCAGAAGAAAGGCGTTGTGCTAGTTTTGAACCCAAGTATCCACCTCCTCCTGTAATCATTATTCGCTTACCAGCCAAAAAATCTAAGTTTTGCTCCATCGTATTTCTTTTTTTTGTGCATCAAGAATATATTCTTCCAATGTTTGACAGGAAATTACATTGTTGTTTTCATAAAACTCTTTGTACCAGAAAATCGTTTTTTCAATTGTTTTAGTTAATCCCCAAACGGGTTTCCACTCTAATATTTTGATGGCTTTAGAGCTGTCGAGCATCAAAAAGCCCGCCTCATGAGGATGTTGAGTATTATCGAAATCGAAGGAGATTTTCTCCCATGATTTTTTTGCTTCCATTACTAAATTGAGAACCGAAATGTTATTTTCTGTATTTGGTCCAAAATTCCAACCTTCGGCATATGCTTTTTCTCCTAATAATAATTTCCATCCTAAATTTAAATATCCGCTTAAAGGTTCGAGTACATATTGCCACGGTCTTGTGGCCTTAGGATATCTCAGATAAACTGAAGATGAAATGGATGCGGCTTTAACAATATCAGTGAGGATACGGTCGGTTGCCCAATCTCCTCCACCAATTACATTTCCGGCTCTGGCACTTGCAATCAAAACCTTGTTTTCTTCATCGGTATTACTTGGATTGAAAAAGGAATTTCGATAAGCTGTGGTTACCAATTCAACACATCCTTTTGAAGAGCTATAAGGGTCGGCTCCGCCCATTGCTTCGTTTTCACGATAGCCCCAAAGCCATTCCTTATTTTCGTAACATTTGTCGCTGGTAACGATAACTACAGCCTTGAGATTTGATAAACTACGAGCCGTTTCTAAAACATTAACGGTACCCATTACATTTGTCATGTATGTATTTACAGGGTCTTGGTAAGAAAGTCTAACCAAAGGTTGAGCAGCAAGATGAAAGATTATGTCAGGATTTATTTCTGATAAAATCTCTTTAACTTTGTTAAAGTCACAAATGTTTTGAATATAGCTTTTGATCTCTAATTGAAGTAAATCAATATGGTTGGGATGTGAAGGAGGGTCCAGAGCAATTCCATAAACATCTGCCCCCATTTTTTTTAACCACATGGCGAGCCACGACCCTTTAAAGCCGGTATGACCCGTAACTACGACTTTTTTGTTTTTATAAATCCCTCCGAACAGTTTGTTTATTTCCAGATTTTCCATGGTGCAATATTTTTATTCCATAATTCTTCTAATTGTATTTTATCACGAAGCATATCCATTGGTTTCCAAAAACCATAATGCTTGTAAGCATATAATTTCCCATCTGCCGACATTGCTTCTAAAGGAGCACGTTCCCAAATTGTTTGGTCACCTTCGTTTATGAAATCGAAAATTTCGGGTTCGCAAACAAAAAAACCTCCATTAATCCATGCGCCATCTCCTTTTGGTTTTTCCATAAAAAGTTTTACTTTGTCTGTATCCTTTTCTAGTTCCATTGCCCCAAAACGTCCTTCGGGTTGAACCGCAGTCATTGTTAAAGACTTTCCATGGCTTTTGTGAAATTCTAACAGTTTATTTATGTCAATATCACTTATTCCATCACCATAAGTAAGCATGAATGGCTCATTTCCCAGATATTTTTGGGCTCTCTTAATACGTCCTCCAGTTAGCGTATTAAGCCCGGTGTCTAGAATGGTGATTTTCCATGGTTCAGTTGCATTATTTAGAATTTGGACACTGTTCTCTGCCAAGTTAAAGGTTACATCAGATTGATGTAAGAAATAATTTGCAAAATACTCTTTAAGTACGTAACACTTGTAGCCCCCAAGGATAACAAAATCATTGAAGCCATATTGTGAATAAATTTTCATAATGTGCCAAAGTATTGGTTTGTCACCTATTAATACCATTGGCTTAGGAATGTTTGCAGTTTCTTCACTCAATCGAGTGCCAAAACCACCTGCTAAGATTACTACTTTCATTGTTTTTTTGTTTTTTTAATTATTACACATGTTGCTTTAAAATTTTTGTTCCACCATTTAAATTTTGGTATAACAACTTGCTTCCATTTTTTGTATTTATAAAAAGGAGTTATAACTCTAAAAAATGTGAATGCTAAGACTTTTATATTACTAAATAGATAATATGAATACGTATGATCTTTTACAATTTCACCTTTTATATATTCGAAGTCAGGAAACAGTTTGTTAATTTCGTCAATTTCGGGACGAAATCCATTATCGATCGGGTCAAAATGAAGTGGGTATTTATAGGGTCCACTAAAAATAATATATCCTTCATTCTTTATTAATTGGGCTATTCTATTACTGAGTTCATTAATATCAGTAACATGTTCTAAAACATTACATAATAATACGCAATCGAATTGAACTTTTTTTAATTCATTAAAGAAACTATCTTCATACAAATTACCAGAATAATGAATGTTGGCACCCGTTTGTAAATCTAAATTGCGAAGATGACAAATTTTCTTTATGGGATTTATAACATAATCTAATAAATATTTGTTTTCAAGATTGTACTTTTCGTTTTGTGAACCAAAGTTCAATACAATACTCTCCGATTTTAATGTTAATGATGGAATGTGTTTTCCAATCCAAATGGCTTCATTATTAAGCATGTTAGTTTCTTTGTTCTATTGAGTTTTCAATCAAGTTTATATATTCTTCCGCAGATGTTGTAAGCGAATATCTTTCAATTACAAAATTCCGGATTGTGTCTTTGTTAAATTTGTTATAATTGTCGAGCATGATTTTCCAATTAGTTTTAATGTCAAGGGGATTATTCGGAAGGCATAATCTTCCATTAAGGTCTTGGATAATAAAATCTCTGGCTCCCCCAATGTTTGTTAATAAACAAGGTAATCCACTAGCCATTGCTTCCAATGCACTAATTGGAAATGTTTCAACCTTGTTAGATGAAAGTGTAAATAGATCAGAAACCCAATAGTAATTTCTAACATCCCCAGCCTCGGAAGCACTAAGTATCTTAATGTTCTTAATATTTTTACTTGAAATATATTGAAGTAACTCATCTCTTTCGTTTATCCTATTATCCCCAACAAACACCAAGGAAATATTACTTAGTTCCATCTGTAATAGCCGAAATGCATCAATTGCATCTATGTGCCTTTTTTCTTCTCTAAATCCGGCAACCATAAGTATTATTCTGTGTTCAGGGTTGATTCCCAAATCGCCTAGGAATTTATTTCTGTTGAACTCTGATGGAGGGTATGTGAATTTTTGTAAATTAATTCCATTATATATTTGTTCAAAATATCCGTTTTTTAGATTATAATTGTTAACTAAATATTGGGTTTGACTATCTATGCTGGTAAGATAAATTTCATTTTTACGCTTAATTCGATAGGCTATATAATTAATAAAAAACGCTTTTTTATTCCTATCAATCGTGGTGTGAATTGGGTAAATTGTAGTTGGAACATTTGTGGTGAAAAAAGTAGCTAGTTTAAGATAAATCGGATAAGATGAAATAATTCCATTGTATTCGGTTAGTTTAATTTCTTTTCGAATTTTAGATAAAACATCAAAATCTAATTTTGTTTTTCTTGGCCAGATTTCTATTTCAATATCTTTATCTAATCTCGATTTGAGAGGTGTCTTATCAGAAAGAACGCGAAGTGAAACAGAGTGGCCCATCTTAACAAATTCATTCATTAAGCTAATTGTATAATTTTGAGCTCCGCCAATATCAAGGTCACTTAGAACAACTAATAATTTCATTTTTAGGACAGATAAGAGTTAAAGTAATATTGTTGTTTTATAATGTTTTGCAAAAATTAAATAAGTTCACTGCAATTGAGTCATAATGAAATTCCTTTCTTCCCAATTTATAGGCATCTTCTGAAACTGTTTGCGCTAAAGTTTTATTTTTGAACGCAAAATCAATTTTGTGTGCATACTCTTCATAATTATATTTTTCGACTATAAATGCATTAATGTTATTTATAAAATATTTGCTGATTTCCCCCACATCTGTTGTCAGGATTGGTGTTCTTGACGCAGTATATTCTGAAATCTTATGTGGAAAACGGGCTATATCTCTTTCAGAAGGTTTAAGTGGTATCAGAAGTAGAGATGCTGTCTTATAGGCTCGAATTAAATCTTCAAAAGAGAGCTTGGTTAAAATATGAATTTTGTTTTTTTTTGTTGAGTTTTGTTTGATATAATCCAATATTAATTGGTTTTTGGATTCCGCACCATGAATTACTAACTCTAACTCAATTAGTGAATTTTTAACTTTTTCAAAAGCATCAATAATAAATTTAATATTTTCAGAATATTCAGATGAACCGCAAAATAAAATAGTATTGCGCTTTACAACATCTGTTTTAATACTGTCAATTAGATTGAAATCGGTTAGAGCTGGAATTATAAATTGTTTGATATCAGGGTTTATCTTCCTCTGATAATTCTCTAGAAAGCTACTTATTGGAAGAATTCCATCGCAATATTGGTTTGCCAGATCATCAAACTCAAGATTGCGTTTATTGTACGTAGAATCCAAATTTAGTGTTTTTACAAACTCTTCATAACTTAGAAGCATTTTGTACCCAAATAAACGAAGGATATAAAAGTAATATATCAATGCATAAATGTTCCTAGTAGAAATAATGGCAATGTTTACTTTGTGCTTTTTTTTGCAAATTGGAATCATGAAAAATTCAATTACTCGCCCCATGATTTTCAGGAAATTGCGTATTAATATATTAGTTGGCCTAAATGCGGAAAGAGAACAATAGAAATATTTTATATTTTCAATATTACCCTTGAATTTTAAATCTCCAAGTTTCTTTTCTCTTAGGATACCTTTTGTATTTATAATTGTCACAGAAGCTCCAGCAGTTATTAATGCTTTACTGATCATTTTTTGTTTCTGAACTTCAGCAAAACCAAAAGGAAACCCATTACATCCTAAATAAATAACATTCATGAATGAAAAGGGAGTTTAACTAATTTGCTACACATTGTTTGTTCTTTTGTATAATTAAATCATACTGCGAGAAGAATACAATTACGATTTAAGTATGGAATTATTACTGTTTATACTATTTTAATTTTAGAAAGATTTGCATTGTATCCAGCGAAAATAAAAAGCCAAAAAACTATATTCAACTGAAATGGGTTAGAAAATAAAGGCATTAAGGTAGTTATTATTAAACATGTTATTTCAACTAAATGTAACTTGTTATTTATTTTAAAAAAATAAAACAAACCAACAAGTATGAAGATTATTCCGGACAATCCAAACTTACCTAAAATAACAGCCAAACCGTTGGGATTGGACCAATCGTCTTGTTTCATTCCTAAGTTACTGTAGTCGGTTTGCCAGCCAGTTCCAATTATTGGACTTTTTTTAAAGTTCTCCAATTCTATCATAATTCCTGCAAAACGACCGATTGACTGCTTATCTGCAAAGAAACTTTGGTTATAAACGCCTTTATAATCTGTATTTTCTTTAAAATAAGAGTCTATTTTTTCATTCATGAATGATAGTTGGTTTACTTGAAAAAAGAGAACTGCAATAAGTGGCAGAGCAATAATTAAAGTAATTAAATTGAGTTTCTTTAAAATTAAAACAAATAGAAGAACCATTAATCCATAAAATGTAGTAGTTGATAATGTTGTAATTGCACAAACTGCAAGCAGTAGTATTTTTTTATTTACAACAATTCCATTTCGTATAAATAAATAAATAATTGTGAATATTATCATTCCTCCAAAAGCGCCAGGTTCCCACATAAATCCACTGTTTCTTAATGCTCCCGCGTTGTCAAATGGATTAATATTATACAAAAACACATAAATTCCACCATAATCTCTTTGTGTGGCAAAGGCTATATTAAATGGGGACAATAAGCTCTTAATCACGGCAGGGTTTACTAAATGTAATGCAAAAAGAGGTAAACTTAAAATGGTTAAATAATAAATAATAGTAAACAAGGTATCTGTGAATACGAAAGAGTATTTTTTAATCATAAAATAAATACAAACTAGCATTGCTAGATACTTTATTGAACCCAAATACATGAATCCCGCACTCGCAAAATGAAATGCTTCAATTAATAAATATAAGCTGATGAACCAAATACTAAATTTGTCGTAATAAAACTTTTTATTCCTTGGCAGTAATAAAAATGAAAATAAGATAAAAATTAGCTGAGAATAAATGGAATTGGCAAACTCATTAGTTGCAGAACAAATAAAAATTATAAAAAGACAATATGTACGAAAAAGAATTTTTTTTTCTATCGTAAATTGAGATAAGTTGCTTTTTTTATTGCTTAGCAATTGCTCATTCGTGATAACTTGTCTGCTTAAATACATGGTCAATAAACTAAAACCTAATCGAATTTTATTTAAAATAATTTAAAACTAGTGAACATTTTTACTTTCAATTTGTGTTGTATAAAAAACATTGTTTTCAATTTTTTACTGACGAATTCTTATCCTTACATAGCTTAAGAAAACTATCTATATGGTGAAAATGAACAAAGTTGCTTTTGAACCATTCTTCACTATTATTCCACCAATTAGAATGTTGCAATTCAATGATCTGTTCTTCAGTAAATCTGAATTTGATGTGTTTTGCAGGCACCCCCCCAACTATTGAATAAGGTTGTACATTTTTGGTGACTACCGCACCAGCTGAAACGATTGCTCCGTCACCAATTGTTATGCCTCCCATCACTATTGCGTTGTTCCCAATCCAAACATCGTTTCCAATTGTAACTTGATCATATTCTTTATAATATAACTTATCTGAAAAGGTGTTAAATTTTTTGTTATTTGCATAAAAAGCTGGATGAGATGATGCGAAATGTGCAGGGTGTTTTCCTAATCCAATTCTGACATTTTCAGCAATTGAGCAAAATTTGCCAATTGAAGAATAGGCAATATGGGTATTGCAATTAATATATGAATAATCACCTAATGTGGAATTTGAGATGTTTACATGAGAACCAATAAAATTAGAATATCCAAAATTGCAATTTTGCATGCTGACAAAAAGACTGGTCTGTAATTTTTTTTCTTTAAAATGGAATTCTAATCTTTTCTTTTTGAGAAATGCATAAAGTAAAGAAGGGCTGAAGACTAGTTTAATTATTTTCATTGAACATCTATTTATTCCAAATGCCAACAGCATTATTATTAATTATTTTTAAGTATTGTATAGGAATTATAATGGCGAAAATCAGAAAATCGATGCAGGTAGCAAACAGTACTCCGCTAATTCCCATGTTTAGATATTTAGCCAAAAAAATTGCAAGAGGAATATTGAATACAATAACGATAATTGTCAAGTAAAGCTGGAGCGATATTTTTCCTATTCCATTGACGAAAGTTAGGAAAATATTGGCCCAAGTGACAATAATTACGTAAAGTGCACAAGCTATAGATACACTGAAAGGAATTGGAATTCTACTTCCTATCCATAATTTATAAATGTAGCCAGAAACTAACAGCATCAGAAGAGCCAAAAGTGAGGTGAAGAGCCATAAATACATAAGAGTTCTAATGCTTCGTTTAATCCATTCCAAATCTTTTTTTAGATATGATTCAGTGTAGGCACTCCAAAAAGGAGCAGTAATGATGCTAAATGCCATTGGTATGACTCCGAAATATTTGTAGGCTATGTTGAATACAGTAACATCTGCAGGTCCAATCAACTGAGTTATGATAATATTATTCGTTTGATAAAGAATTAGAGCTGCAATTTGCAGAATAAAGAATTTTATTCCCAAATGCATTAAATCTTTCGCGTATGAAAATTTAATGTATTTAAAGGATGGTACATAATATTTGTAATCATGAGTAAAAAACCAGATTGAAGCAACAGAGAGCACAAGAATCGGAGAGAAGCCGAGAGCCAAACCTAAATATATCAATGAACCCTTGGTTGATTTGGTGATTAAAAAAATTGTTATGAGGGAGAAAACGCTGCCAAGAAGATTAAAATAAGAAGCTTTGGCAGGTTTTTGATCAGCAATAAGAATAGTTGTGATTAATTGCAAAACAAATTGCAGGCAGAAGAAAGAAAATACTATAAATGCCAAAGAACTTAATTCTTGAGCCATCTCTTTAGGCGCTCCTAATATTTTTGCCCAATTGAGGAACGGATTGGTAATAATAAACACAAAAAAAACAACAACAATAATTATCGAAAGAATAGCGTATGTTGTGCTTACATATTTCCTTGCTAATTCTTTATTCCCTAAAGCTACAGCTTCTGCAAATTTATTACGCAATCCATTTCCAAATCCGATATCAAAAAAACTAAACCATCCTATAATGGAACTTAGAGTAATCCAGATTCCGTATTTAGTTGGATTGATGTAATTAATCGTCATGGGTACAAGAATAAGACTGATAAGTATACTTAATCCTTTTATAATAAATGATGCGGCAATATTTCTTTTGGCTCGATTAGAGCGTTCATGACCATTACCCAATCCAATTGTGTTTTTTAATATCGTAATAAATCGCATCAATTATTTTGTATTATTTGAATAAAAAATCAGTAAAAAAGCTATGAAGGCGAATAATTATATTCAGCATGATTTTCAATTAACGTAACAAATCTAATGTTAGTAAAGCGATTGCTTTATTTTTTCCTTTTTTTTACATTCTCCTTCACGTTAGAATTTCCACCGTCATTGTAATACCCATATCCATACCCATACCCATATCCATACCCGTATCCATACCCATATTTCCGGCCTGATTTTATTCCGTTAAAGACTAAATATAAGTTGCTAAATTTTCCTTCTTTTGATAAATTGTCTATACTTCTAACACTTTCCTTTCTTGTATAATTATACCTAAGGATATACATTGTTGCATCAGCTTGTTTTTCCAAAATCTGGGCATCAGTCACAACTCCAATCGGGGGGGCGTCAATGATAATATGATCAAATAGAAGCTTGAGTTCCTGGATTAATGTTTCTAAACGTCCATTAAGGAGCATTTCAACAGGGTTAGGCGGCACAGGTCCACACTGTATAATAAAGAAATTGTCAAGTTTTGGAACTGATTGTATAATATCGTTGATTTCTGCCCTTCCGATTAGATAAGAACTAAGCCCTTTGTCTTCGGGTAAATTCAGGGCCGCCCTTAATTTAGGTTTACGCATGTCAAATTCGAGTATAATTGTTTTCTTACCTGTTAGAGCTAAACTCGCTGCTAAGTTTAGGGATACAAAGGACTTTCCTTCTCCACTCATTGTAGAAGTGAATAGAATAGTTTGTGCATCTCTGCCAATTGATAGAAATGAAAGGTTTGTTCGAAATAATCTGATTTGCTCGGAAAAAGCGTTTCGACTTACATTATTTATAAGAATAGGATGGTCATCGTGAGGAGTCCAAGAAAGCTCTCCCAAAATAGGAGTCTTCGTGAATTGCTCAATATCTTTTCTTGACTGAACTCTATCATTGAATAAATTAATTAGATAGACACAGATAAATGGAATTAGCAGCCCAATCAAGGTAAACAATAAATAAATAAGCAAGTTATTAGGTTTAACTTTTCCTGTATTACGCGCAACATCAATGATTCGGCTGTCTGAAACTGTAGAAGCAAATGAGAGGGCTGTTTCCTCCCTTTTCTGAAGTAGAAAAGTAAATAAGTTGTTCTTAATCGCTTGTTCACGGCTGATATCAAGCAATCCTCTTTCTTTTTTGGGGATAGTTTTTATCATACTTTCAAGTCGTTGATTCTGGCTGTCGAGCTGAATGGCTGTAAGATTCAGGTTTTGTTTTAAACTTTGAATGTTCTCAATAATATTGTTTTTTAAACTCCTTATTTGATCATCCATTGCCAAAATAATTGGATTATCTGCTTTAACCATTCGTATCTGCTTTTCTCGTTGCGTTTCCAAATCTTTTAGTTTTTCAATTAAACTTAAAAGCATAACATCACTGACTCCAAGGGTAGCTGGTACTGTGCCAGGTTTATTCTCTTTGCCTTTCACATAATCTTCAATGTTGGCTAACACAATCTGCTGAATGTTTACTTGGCTCAATTGAATGTCGTTCTGACGAACACTACTCAAAAATTCAGTCCCTTCTGTACTTATATCAATAATCCCTTCTTTAGATTTATAATCTTCTACATCTTTTTCTGCTATTGTGAGTTCTTGAGAAATAAGTTTCAATCTTTCTTCAATAAAAACAAGGGTGTTGGCGGCCACACGATTTTTATCATCAAGTTCATTTTGGTTATATGCGTCAACTAATCGATTTAATATGTCCTTTCCTTTTTGCGGAACAGAGTTTTCAATAGTTAAATTCAAAACGCTTGACATTTTACCGGTAGCTGAAACACTTAGTCCCTTTAATAGTTCATCTACATATTTATCTAGTGGTTCGATATTAACTACAACATCTCGTTGTTCGGGGTGTTTACCGGTTAAAGTAATTTTGAAAGTTCCATTTGGGGTGATTGAAGAATCATTAATTGCACATTCTATATCTTTAATTTTAACTTTCTTATTACTTAATATTTCTATTTTAAATGGTTTTAGATATGTAAGGTCATTTGATTGAATTAATTCAAACTTTATAGGAGACTCGTCATAAATTTCGACAGTTCTATATCTCATCTTTACACCATAGGAAATATTTAAATTTAGGTCTCTTACAACTTTTTCCATTAATGTAAATGATTTCAGGATTTCAATTTCGTTATCAACCACTTTATTAGATGAAAAAATATCAAGTTGTTTTAGCAAATCATCTTGACCTCCCATTCCTTTTTTCTCATCTTTTATTAAAATGCTACTTTGAATTTTATATTGAGGTAACTGATACTTTAAATAGAAGAATGCAAGAGGAAGAGAAAGCAGGAATGAAAAGACGAACCACTTCCAATAATAAAGATATTTAAAAAAAGCTTCTTTTAGGTTTACCTCTTCCTCTGGTTGTTCTTTCGTGACGATATGATTTGTATTTGAATCCATTTTTTAATAAGTTTGATTAACTTTTATTATTTTAACCAATAACTGGTAAGAATAGCGACAAATGAAAGAGAACTTAGCACAATAGGCAATAACTGAACAGAACGACTTGTTGTCGTAAGTTTACCTTTAACAGGTTCTACATAAATTATGTCATTTGGTTGAAGAAAATAATATGGTGAATTGAACAAATTCCGTTGAGTTAAATCAACTCTTGCGAATTCTCTAATTCCGTTAACTTCTCGAATGATAAGAATGTTGTTTCTTTTTCCATAAATAGTTAAATCACCTGCAAGACTTAATGCTTCAGGAAGTGTGATTTTTTCGTTTGAGACAGTATAAACAGATGGTTTAGCAACTTCACCTAAAATAGAAATCTTAAAATTAATGATTCGAACATTTACAGTTGGTTGAACAAGATACTTGTCTAGATTTTTTGTAATAAGGTCAGCAGCTTCTTTTGTTTTCAATCCTCCTACTTTTATCTTGCCGGCAATTGGTAATGTAATCTCGTCATCTTCGTCAACCAGAAAACCAATAGCTGCGGAAGGAGCTGTGGATTGAATAGTTTGAGTTTGTGATTGAATTACTGTTTCAGGGAAGATATTAAACATAGAGTTGGCCTCTGGACTTAGGCTACTCACTCTGAGACTTAAGATATCACCAGATTGAATTAGTACATTGAATTTGCATTTAATTGTCATTGAATCCAAGTCCACTTTACTTTCAAGCGCTTGAAAATATGTAGTTTTTTTGCTATTGATGCAAGATGCGAAACAAGTTACCATAAGGAGAAATAAGATAATTCTATTATTCATAAGGGTTTAAAATTTCGACAAAACTACTAAATAATAATTGCCATTTCAATGACTCTAATCATTATCTCAAAAAACAAGAATTGGGAAAATTTACGGAACGAAGGTAATTTTTCATGATTTGAAATAAGGACTTCTTGATTTTCTCATTTTTCAATTCAGATAAAATGTTCGAAACATTCATGAGATAATAATTTGGCTGCGAAAGTATAATTATAAAACTGTCTTATTTTATGCATTCGTTCAGTGTCTTCAAATTTTAGCCGAACCTGCTGTTATGAATGTTGAATGGATTAAAATTTGTTTCTACTTTATGATCGATATATAGAGGGTACTTTAAGTCTTCTTGGTTATCCAAATTTTGTTAATCAGAATCATTTGTGATTCCTCTTTCGATATCATTATGGAACTTGATTCTTTTCGTAATTGTATATATTCAGATCTATCGAACTTCATACCTACATCATTCGGCTAAGACAGGATTGCATTCAACTAATAATTAAAAGTGTAATTCGGTTAAGAGTTAGATTTGTTCATGATTGCTAAGGAAGCGCATGTAAAAGCTGATAATAAAATTGAAATGAATTTGGTTTAGTTATATTGAAAGCTGAGATGAGCAGAAGTTAAACATGGCAAAAAGTTGTAATTGTTTTTACTACATAGTGTTCATTTTTAATACTACTCCACTGTTTTTTAAGGCAATCTACTTTTGTGACGTTAATTAACTCTTATAACAGCATTATTATGGAAAATTTAATTATTCAAAAATCAGGAAAGGAAGTAAAGAATTATATCTCGAGGTTTGCTGATGTGGCCTCTAGACATACAAGTGTCTTTCTGACACGAGATTTAAGGGAAGTGAAGGGAGATTGTCATAAACCGAATGTCATTATTAATATGTGTAGAGTAAATCACATTCGGTTTATAAATAAGTTTTTTGAAGGAGTGAATTCAAAATTGAATAATGACGATTTGTTTATTGGAACTTTCGAAACTATTATTGCAAGAAGACAGAGGTTGGCAATAGCAAAAGTACCTATATTGGGTAAATTATTCTTTGGTATAGATTTTTTGTTTAACAGAGTTGCTCCTAAAGTTACTGGACTAAAGAAAATTTACTTTTTCCTGACACAAGGAAAAAATAGATTATTGTCTAAAGCAGAGGTGTTAGGCAGATTGATTTGCTGTGGGTTTGAAATAATAGATTATAAAGAAATAGATGGTCTCATTTATTTTGTTGTTAAAAAAGTGAAAGAGCCAAGGATAGATTTGCACCCAAGTTACGGTGCTTTGGTAAAGATGGACAGAATGGGGCAAGATGGAAAGATAATTGGAGTATATAAATTCAGAACAATGCACCCGTTTTCGGAGTACTTACACGATCATATTCTTAAAATGAATGGGTATTCTGAATCGGGCAAACCTGCAAAAGATTTTAGATTGACACCATGGGGAAGATTTATGAGGAAATATTGGTTGGATGAATTACCCCAATTAATTAATGTTGTGAAAGGAGAATTAAAATTAGTAGGTGTGCGACCAGTGAGCCGCAGATATTTTGAAGATATACCATTAGATGTTCAACTGATGCGTTTGAAACAAAAACCTGGTTGTATTCCTCCTTATGTTATTTTTAACAGAAAAGCAAGCCTGGTAAACGCGATTGAGTCGGAGCGAGAATATTTACTTGAAAAATCGAAAAAAGGAAGTATGACAGATACCCGTTGTTTTTTCAGAGCTATGTATAATATATTTGTTAATAAGATTAGAAGTGCTTAGAATAATTAGTGAAATGGTGAATTGTAATTTTAATTAGAGAAGTTTCTAATTGTAACAAATGCATCAAGAACATTCAAATGTTTTTGATGCATCATTTGTTTTTAAGCAATTGTTTTTGGTAAAAGCCGAAAAGGATATTGATAAAAGATTGTGAATCTGTCCCTCACCATCTTTTATAGAATTAAAAAAATTAGAATGAAAGCGGGATTAGGATTTTCTGTTTGGTTTTCTTAATGCGTAGATTCTTTCAATTATCTCTACCACTTTAAGCCCTTCCATAGCATTTGTGGTAATTCTTGTCCTGCCCTTTAAGGTATCAATCACATTTGTGATGATTTGGGGATGATTGTTTGCAGAACCTCTGTATGTGCCGTAATCGTTTGCTTCGTTTGTAGGAGCTAGTTCAGGAAGTTCATAATCTTTTATATTACAAAATTCTACTTTGTCCATATATTGCCCTCCCACTTTTACACTTCCATTTTTTCCAATTATAGTAAGACTGCTTTCTAAGTTTTTATCAAAAACAGAAGTCGAATAATTAATACTGCCCATACCTCCATTCAGGAAATCGAAGTTAACAAAACCACTATCTTCAAAATCGGTCAATTCAGAATGGTTGAAATCGTGAAACTTTGCCTGAATATTGGTGATGTCACCAAATAGCCAATACATGATATCTATAAAGTGAGAAAATTGAGTAAATAATGTTCCTCCATCTAGAGCTTGATTACCTTTCCATCCACCTTGTTTGTAATATCGGGCATCGCGATTCCAGTAACAATTCAATTGCACCATATAAATATCTCCGATAATTCCTTCTTCCACAATTTTTTTCAACCAAGCTGAAGGTGGAGAATATCTGTTTTGCATTACACAAAAAACGTTTTTTTGATTTTGTAGGGCAGTAAAAAGCATCAATTCACAGTCGGCTTTGGAAAGAGCCATTGGTTTTTCGCAAACAATATTTTTTCCTCCTTTGATAGCAGTAATTGAATGTTGAGCATGTAAACCATTTGGAGTACATATATTCACCACTTCTACTTCGGGATGATTTTGAATTAACTCACTTATGGAAGGGTAAAACTTCACTGTAATATCATTTAGTCCCAATTGTTCTCTTGGGAGAATATCGCATACTGCAATCAGTTCGGCTTCTGGATTTCTTCTGATCATTTCGGCATGTCTTTTTCCGATATGCCCCTGACCTATTATCGCAAATTTAATTTTTTGATTATTCATATAAGCAGATGTTAAGTATGCATTTTTTATGCATACAGTTCATTAAATTTTGTTCACTACTCCATTGGTGAGTTGGTATTTTTCTTTACTTTCCGAGCAAATACCAATTCCGTTTTTATCAAATACCAGCCGGTGTCCATATTCGCTTATCCATCCCATTTGTTTTGCCGGATTACCAACCCACAAGGAATAAGGAGGAACATTTTTGGTAACTACTGCTCCGGCACCGATAAATGCGAATTTGCCTATATCGTGTCCACAAATGATGGTTGCATTTGCACCGATTGAAGCACCTATTCCCACATGAGTTTTGGCGTATTCGTTTTTTCGGTTGATGGCACTTCTGGGATTAATTACATTTGTGAATACCATTGATGGTCCCAAGAAAACATCATCATCACAAGTGACTCCTGTGTAAATTGAAACATTATTTTGAACTTTTACATTTTTGCCCAAAACCACTTCAGGGGAAATTACAACATTTTGACCAATATTGCATTTCTCACCTAAAACACAATTTGCCATAATATGAGAAAAGTGCCATATTTTCGTGTCCTTGCCAATTTTGCAGCCTTCATCAATTACAGCTGTTTCGTGGGAATAATATCCTTTTTCCATACGTGTTAGTGTTAAAGTAAATTTAAAATAGCTTACAAATATACTCCGTTAGTTCTGTATTATAAAATACCCAATTATGCATCTCAACTGAAACATTATATCATTCGCGTTGTGAGTTATAGTTAAAAGAGTAAACGAACTAGTTTGTTAGATCAAACTCCAAACGCAAAATAAGTTAATTATTTCGAGGTATATTAATTAAATATTCATTTATTTCTTAAAGGAAAAACGAGGAAGCTGAATTTTGGTTACAACTAAACTGTTTGCAGATAATGTGCTCTTAAAGTTAGAATCTACCCGTTTTGCGAAGCAAAAACATCCTCTTGTGACTAGGTAAGGCATAGGTGATAGTTAGCACATGCTGAACATGATTAGACGATGTTTTGTCTCCAACAACGAATTTAGCTAAAGATTGATAGACTGCTCCAAATCTTTTATAGATAACAAATTTTGCTCCAACTCCAAGATCAAACGTAGGTGACCCTGTCTTGTTAGAGTGATTTAAATCGCTATAATTAGGTGTTTCAATTCCCCTGTCGGAGTATCCGCCCCCTATCATTGCCAATGGTAAGACATACCATTTTTTGTCTTTCAAGAAGTAGTGAAAATCGTATTTTAACAATAAATCAACTGAAAAATAATTGGATGATGAGTGACTGTTGTACTGGCCATTAACTAATTTTCCTTGCCATAATTTGTTGTAGTTACCAATCGCCTCAGCTGTAAATCCGTAAGTCATTTCTCTGGCGACACTCAATGTAGAGAAATATGGAACGTAGTTATAACTATTAAAGTTTAGAAGTTTACTGAATCGTCCTCCATTATCGGACACAACATTTGTTCCTACTCCAATAACCCAGTGACTTTGGGAGTAACTTGTAAACGTGATGAGCACGAAGAGTGTCAAAGTGGAAATCTTAATTTTTTTCATATCAATAAAGTTAAATAAAATGAATGTAATATCGTTTGCTTTTACTAGCTTGTTTGTTATTTTTGTATTGCCAAAAGGATTGTTTTGCTATTCTGTTAAAGCTGATACTCCAAAATTAAAGCATATATGTGGAGCGCGATTGAATATTCGTTCGGGATAATCCAAAACAAGTTCAGTTTAACGTTTGGATAGTTGAATGAAAATGATTTTTTTAATTCAAAACTCATTTTCTTTGGTAGAGAAAGAGCTTTAAATGGGTTTAATAAACGCAAAAAAGGCTTCTTTGTATCGTATTCCGATTGGTATTAGTTCGTTACCGCAGGAAATGGTCGTGTCTTCTATGTTCTTTATTTTGTTAATATTAACAATATAAGATCGATGTACTCTAATCAAGCTGTGCCAATTTATTTTTTTCTCTACTTCGTTCATGGTGCTGTGCAATATGATGCGTTCTTCTCCAATATGAATAGATACATAGTCTCCTAGTGCTTTAATAAAACTGATATCGTCCTTTTTGTATTTCACAATAAATTGTTCATTTTTAAGAAATACAAACTCTTTATTTTCTTCAATGCTTTTGGAGGTAAATAACTTACGTTTTTTAAATTTTTCTACTGCAGCCACAAGTCGCGCAAACGAAACGGGTTTGTGTAAGTAATCTACCACATCAAGTTCGAAGCCGGCTAAGGCGTATTTTTCGTGAGCAGAAATAATAATGTAAGAAGTTAATTCGCTTTTGGTGAGTTTAAGAAATTCAATACCGTTAATATTCGGCATCTCTATATCTAAAAATACTAAATCTACACTGTTTTCCTTAATATATGAAATTGCTTCCAGAGGGTTTGTAAACGATTTTTCTAATGAGATGTCTTCTATTTTTGACAAATAACCGGATATCAATTCACAAGTTACTATGTCATCGTCTATTATTATTGCTTTATCCATGATTAGATTTTACGCAAACATAGTATTTTTTTGATATGCGTACAAATTTTTATTACTATTGCAGTATCGAATTTTTACTATGTGCCGAAAGAAGAGTGATTAGTCACGATATATGAGTTGTTCAGGGCTTTCTTTTGTTGAAGAGAAAAAACAGAATTCACTCCAAATGCCATTTGGCTGTTTAGCGTAAAAAGGACTGACAAAATGAAAAATGAACTTCATAAACTGTTTTCGAAATTATATCCATTTTATTTCTCATTTAACCAATCCTGGAAAATTCAAAATGCTGGTCCCTCGCTTTTAAAACATTTTCCAGAGGCAATTGGTAAAGATTTTGAACAGGAATTTACGCTCATAAGCCCTGATAATATAAGAGAAAACACTGATCAATCGAAACTAGAAGGAATCTTGGTGGTGGTGCGAAAAGAAAACTCCTCGCTTATATTTCAAGGACAGTTTATAAAAATTGATGATGATCTATTTTATTTCGGAACTCCTTGGATTAATAAGAGTTCGGACCTGACCGATAACAATATTGCCTTAACCGATTTTTCTCTTTCCGACAATACAATTGATTTGCTCCATCTTATTCAGCTTCTCGAAAAATCGAACAGAGAATTGAAAGAAATTACCAACCAATACAATTATAAAAATCAGGACCTGGAATTTTCGGAGCGCAGGCTTCACAAAATTATTAATTCTACTCACGATATTATTTTTGAAATAAATGCGGATTTAATTTTCTCAGAAGCTTGGGTGAGAAACGAAAAAGATTTGTTTCTTCCAAAAAATAAAATTATTGGACGTCACGTAACACAAGTGTTTCCAGATAGTTTTGGAGAAAAGATTGTTTTGTCTATTCAACAGGTACTTCGGTTGAAAGAGACATTAGATTTGGAATATCGGCATCCGCAAAATGATGATTGGTTCAATGCTCAGTTTAATTACTTCGAATTTAATAATGAAATTTCGGTTACCGTTTCTATTCGGAATATTACCGAAAAGAAGCTGCAGCAGTTGGAAATGGAAACATCGAATGCTCGCTTGTCTTCGCTTATTACCAATCTCAACCAAGGAATATTGCTCGAAAATGAGGAACATAAAATCGTTTTAATAAATAAAATGTTTTGTTCCATATTTTCTATTGACCAAACTCCGGATTCGCTTGTAGGGGCTAATTCTATTGATAGTGCTAGGCAGTTGGCTTTACTTTTTAAACATCCTCAAAAATTTATTGCCCGAATTAATGAAATAGTTAATAAAAGAGAATTGGTATTGGGCGAAGTGTTGGAAATGGAGTCAGGAAAAATTATAGAGCGTAGCTACATTCCTATTTACCGAAATGAAGAATATCAAGGGCATTTGTGGAAATACACAGATATAACGGAGAGGAGCAAAGCCCAGACAGTATTGCAAATTACAAAAGATAAATACGAAAGTATTATTGAGAATATGGGCCTGGGTTTTCTGGAAGCAGATAAAAACGATATATTGGTTGGAACCAATAAACGAATGCTGGAAATTTTAAATTACAAGAATGAAAGTGATGTTATAAATAAAGTAACTACACAATTGTTATTTCCACCGCAAAGTCAAAAATTTATAAAAGCAGAAAATAAGCGAAGAAAAACAGGGGCATCCAATGTGTATGAGGTATTGATGAAACGAAGTGACGGAAGCCTTGTCCCGGTTCTGGTGAGCGGCTCTCCACTGTTTGATATCGAAAAAAAGATTATAGGTTCTATTGGAATATTGCTCGATATGAGCCGTCAGAAAGAAGTGGAAAAGCAGCTGAAAGAACAAACAAAACTGGCTTTAAAATCGGCTAATGCAAAGCAGGCGTTCTTATCGAACATGAGCCATGAAATCCGAACACCTCTTAATGCTATAGCCAGTGCGGCCACATTGCTCGACAAAACAGACCCTTCGAAAAAAGGTATTGATTACACCGAAATTATCCGCAATGCTTCTGCCTCCTTATTGTCTATTGTTAACGATATTCTGGATCTAGCCAAGATTGAAAACGGAAAAATAGAATTCGAAAAACGACCATTTGCTATTCACGAAATGATGAATTCGGTGTTTAATCAGCATAAATTATTAGCAGATAAAAGAGACATAACTTTTGAACTCGAAGTGAGTGATGATATTCCGAACTACCTAATTGGCGATGCTTTTAGAGTGGCTCAGGTTATGCATAACTTGGTGAGCAATGCTATTAAATTTACCGAAAAGGGCGGAGTGAAAATAAATGTAAGTGTTTCGAAAATTATTGGAAGAAAAATACAGGTCAATTTTGAAGTTATAGATACAGGCATAGGTGTTTCGAAAAAGTATCTGAAAGGCCTGTTTGAGCCATTTTCGCAAGAAGATGTATCCATCATAAAAAAATACGGTGGCACCGGTTTGGGATTAAGTATTTCGAAAGAACTGATTGAATTACTAGGTGGAGAATTGTTTGTAGAAAGCAAAAAGAAGGTGGGAAGTAAATTTTATTTTTCCCTTCCATTTCTTATTGCAGATAAACAAACATCAACCGAGGTAAAAAATAAAACGTTCGACAAGTCGCGATTGGCGGTATCAACACTGTTGCTGGCCGAAGATAATATCGTAAATCAGGTATTGGCAGAAGAAATGTTGAAACCCTATTTTAAACAAATCATCAGTTTCGACAGGGCCAAACCATTGCTCGAATATTTAAAAGAAAATGATGCTGATGTGATATTAATGGATTTGCAAATGCCCGAAATGGATGGAATAAAAGCCACCAAAATTATCAGAAACGAAATGGCTCTTCGCATTCCGGTTATTGGTTTTTCGGCTAATGCACTTACCGCACAAATTAAAAAGGCCATGCAAGCCGGAATGGACGACTACATAAGCAAACCCTATGAACTGGATAATTTGCTCGAAAAAATTTCGAAGCAATTGAATCCATACACCGGGTTGCGGTATTACAACAGAGCGGGTGTGTTGCAAAGGATAGGTGGAGATGAAAATATTGAGAAAAAAGTAGGTGCTGCTTTTGCCCAATCGATAGAAAACAAGTGGCAGCAACTCATAGACAGATTTGTTGAAAAAAATCATAAAGCATATAGATTGATGGTACACGATGTAACGCCTAGTGTTGTTATGTTTGTGGCACCCGATTATCTTTCGGCTTTTACAGAAATGATGGCAAAATCGAAAGGCAATTTTTCGACTGTCACCTACGAGCAGCTATCCTCTTTCAGAACCATATTGCTGGCAACTGTGGCCGAAATGAAACCATTTATTTCCTGAAAATTTAAAAATTAATTTTCTTTTCCACCCACCAATTCCCTTTAATGGCAGGGTGTGCAGTTGTGTTAAAATAATCTCCCAAAAAATAATTGCCCTTCATCGGTTTACGAAATATTATTTTTTGTAATTTAGTTTTCCTAAAATAACATATTCGTTCCGGGATGAAGAAACGTATATTGACATTTGTAAAAGCACTCTTTATATTTGGCGCTAGCAAAGCCAAGCGGCCTCCTATCGAAATTATTACCCGCGATAATAAAAAAATAATTACCATCGAACTGCCCGCCAATATTGAGCAATTGGCCGAAGGCGAGATAGTGCACATTAAGGGTGATATTTACATTCCCTTGCATATGCTTCGCAAAACAGAAAATGCAGATAAACAAACCGACCGATTGAAAAGCAAAGATACCAGCCTTGGCTTTGATATTCTGTTTACCGATATTTTGTATTGCCAGGCTAATGAATCGTACACTGAAGTGCATCTCCTTAATGGGCGAAAGTATAACATCAGCAAAAATCTGAAACATATTTGTCCTCTGCTTTCGGCCGATTTTATAAGGATACACCGTTCGTTTGTTGTGCATGGCGGGCAGATAAAACAAGTGTTTAAAATAAAGCGCTTGTTTATGGTCCGGCTTAATGACGGAACTGTGTTAAATGTGTCGCCAAAAATGGGCATACAACTTTTCAATGACCCAAAATATAATCCCAAAATGACGCCTTCATAAAAAACATGACGTCTTCACAAAAAAGTTGCTTGATGTTTTTGTGTTTACTATTATTTTCGCTGACGGAAATTTTATCCATCAAAAAATATGTACTAATCCAAAAACAAAAACAGTATGCAGAACATTATTGAGAAACATTTTTCGGCATCCGACCTCACGGCTATTAATACCAAAATAGACGAGTTGGAAGCTTTGATTTCGGCCAAACTTCAAAACCTGACGGACGAGGAAAACAGTCGTTACGGAAGTATTGACGAAACCAACAAATTATTTGTAAACAAGGTGAATGATTATAGCAATAATCAGCCATCGCTAATGAGTCCGGATGTAGACTGGGCGGAGTTTTCGAAAGATTATTTCGACCGTTCGGCTCTTCAAAACACAGCTATGCGGTTAGATGCCATTTCTAAGGCTTGTACCGAAACCAAACGTATGCACGATTACGATAATTATCAAAACGGTTTGCTCGACAAAAAATACACCGATTACAAAGCCGATACAGGTGGTGGAGCGCTTTACGATACCAAGTCGGCCGAATACAAACAGTTTTTTAAGTAATATATAATAGTGTATTAAATGTAGTTCGAATAATTAAATCGGACTACATTTTTTTTGTTTAATACCTAATAATAGGTTTTAAACTTATACTTTGAGATTTAAAACCTAGACCGCGAGGTTTAAAACCTAGAGCATGAGGTTTAAAACCTAGACCGCGAGGTTTAAAACCTAGAGCGCAAGGTTTAAAACCTATCCGGCATATTTTAAAATATTAATAATAGATAAAATGAGTTATTTAAATAGAGGAAAGAAAAAAACAGATATGATGACAGTGAATATTGGTGAGTTATTGCAAAAGGTAATAAATGAAAGAAAACTGCAAAAGTCTGCAATTGCCCGTAAAATAGGCAGAGCAAATGGAGCTGTTAACCCATTACTAAGGCGACCTTCTATGCAAACCTATTTGTTATGGGAAATAAGCGAAGCCATTGGGTATAATTTTTTTCACGAAATAGCCCAGGCTCTTGACGAGAAAACCAACTTTACCCTTGCTAACGGCAATGAACAGGCCGTTCAAAAATTGGCCGAAAAGGATAAAGAAATAGAAAAACTAAAACTCGAAGTGGAAATTCTGAAGGATATTTTGAAGGGGGGGAAGTGAAAAGGGAGTTTTTTTATTACATTTGTTGAGTCAAAAACCGGAAGGAAGTAATGAAACTAATGGTTGGCAATAAATAATATTGTATATTTGTGCGTAATTTAATGTACCGAAAAAATGTTAATAGAAAGAACCGATAAAGAAGTAATCATTCGATTACCTGCAACTATGGATACGGACGATTTGCAGGATTTTCTGAATTATGCACGATACAGTGAGTTGACTGCAAAAACAAATGTGTCTCAAAAAACAGTGGACGGTTTGGCAAGTAAAGTAAACAAAGACTGGTGGACAAAAAATAGTAAAAGGTTTGCGAAGTGAAAATAATTGTCGACACCAATATTGTGTTCAGCGCAATACTCAATTCGAACAGTAGCATTCCAAAAATACTTATTCATTCACCCTCTCATTTTCAATTTTATTCTTGCAGTTTTTTGAATCTCGAATTACTGAAACATCGCAATAAACTAAAGAAATACACCAAACTCTCGGATTCAGAAATTGAAGAATTGGTTGCATTAGTTACAAATAATATCACTTTTATCAACGAAGACCTGTTGCCGCATAAAACAATTCATTATGCTGTAAAATTAGTAGAACTTATAGATATTAACGACACTCCTTTTGTGGCGTTAACCAAACACCTAAAAGCAAAACTCTGGACAGGTGATAAAGAATTAGCAAACGGACTCTTGTTAAAAGGTTTTAAAGATGTAATTACCACTTCTCAACTCATCAGATTGCTCGTAAACTCAAAATAAAGTGTGTTAATAAATCGAATTATCGCAATTCAGTTAAAAATAAACCTTTTTTTTCAAAAAAATACAATATTTTTGCACTCCTTTCGTTTATTAAGGGAAAAATGTTTTCGTTTTCTAATTTTTGAGCAAAGTAATTATTGTTCGAAAAATGAAATACGGAAACAGAAAATTAAAACTGAAATGAAATTTAAAAAATTATATCTTCTTTTATTCACCGCTGTGATGCTTGTTATGGCCGGTTGCAAAACCACCAAAAACAAATGGAACTATCGCTGGTATCACAATGTAAATGCCCGTTACAATGGCTATTATTATTCGCGCGAAAACATGAAAGAGGCCATCAAAAAGGTGGAAACAGCCAACAAAGAAAACTATACCAAACTGCTTCCAATCTGGGTTTATCCCGATAACAAAACCGCAAAAAGCTTTTATGCCGACTTCGATAAATCCATCAAAAAGTCGTCTTCCTGCATTCAGCGTCATTGCATCACCGATAAAAATAAAAAGGAAATTCCGAACGCCTGCAAATGGATTGACGAGAATTATATGCTGATAGGCAAGGCTCATTTTTACAAACGCGATTTATTTTCGGGCCTCGAAGCATTTGAATATGTGTCGAAGATTTATAAAAATCCGAATGCAAAATATAACGGAATGCTTTGGATGATGCATGCCAACAACGAAATTGGCAGTTATTCGCTGTCCGTAGAAGTGATTGACGAAATTCGCAACGCCAAGGATGTTCCCACCGACCGCACCTTTCAGAAAGAATATGCACTGGTTACTGCCGATTTAGAAATTAAACAAGGGGAGTATGCATCGGCCATTCGCGATTTGGAAAAAGGAATTTTACTCACCAAAAAGAAAGCCGAAAAAGGGCGTTATACTTACGTTTTGGCTCAGCTTTACGAAAAAGTGGGCGATACTAAAAACGCTTCGGTATTGTTCGGAAAAGTTCCTCCTCTTCACCCTAACTACGAAATGGAGTTTAACGCCAAAATTAATCAGGCCCGTTTGTTCGATGCCGAAAATGGCGACAGCAAACTCATCAAACAGCAACTTACCAAAATGCTGAAGGATGATAAAAACATAGATTACCGCGATCAGATTTATTTTGCCTTTGCCAACATTGCTTACCGCGAAAAAGATATGCCGGCTACCATGGATTATTTGAACAAATCCATTAAGGCAAGTACCACCAACACCACTCAAAAAGCACTTACTTATCTTAAACGGGGAGATATTAATTTCGATCAGGCCAATTACAAAGCAGCCGAATCTAATTACGATACCACCATGCAGGTGTTGCCAAAAGATTATCCCGATTATGCCAAGATTGACGAAAAACAAAAATCGTTGTCGGCATTGGTGCTTAATCTAAAAGTAATAGAAATGGAAGACAGCTTGCAAACCCTTGCAAGAATGAACGAGAAAGAGAGAAACGGAATAATCGATAAAATGATTACCCGTATAGAAGAAGAAGAAAAAGCCAAAGAAGAAGCCAAACAGGAAGCCATACTGAATGCACAAAATGCAATACCTGACACCAAACCGGGCACAACAGCAGGGGGCGGGGCGCAAAACGGGTCTTGGTATTTTTACAATCCGGCTACAGTTAGTTTTGGTGCAGGCGAATTTATTAAGAAATGGGGAAGCCGTAAATTAGAAGACGATTGGAATCGTGCGGATAAAAGTATTGTTCAGTCGCTCGCTGCCGAAGGTAACGATACCACCGGACAGGGAGGAACAAAAGATGTGGCTGTAAAAGGAAAAAACAAAAAGGATCGCGATTTTTATCTAAAGAAAATACCGCTTACCCCCGAAGCTCTTGCTAAGTCTGATATCCGAATTACCGATGCGTATTACAATGCGGGAACTATCTATAAAGAGCAAATTTTAAATAATAAAAAATCGGTCGAAACACTGGAAGAATTATTGAAACGCTTTCCGGAAAATAAATATAAACTTTCTTGCTACTATCAGCTTTACCGAACGTATCTGGCCATGAATAATCAGCAAAAATCGGATTATTATAAAAATATTATCCTGAACGATTATTCGGATACACAATATGCTCAGATTATCAGAGACCCGGGCAAGGCCAAAGATTTAATGGCAAGCAAATCGGAAGTGGAAATGTTCTACACCGGCACCTATGGTATGTACACTTCGGGCAGATATGCCGAAGCACTTGCCAACTGTCAGAAAGCCGAAACCGATTATGCACGCAGTGCGCTTATTTCTCAGTTTGCATTTATCAAAGCCTTGTGTATAGGTCGAACTCAAGATATCAATGCCTTTGAGGCAGCCTTGCAGCAGGTGGTTATTAAATACCCGAAAAACGAAGTGAAAGCTAAAGCGCAAGACATTTTAGATGCTATCAAAAAGCAAAAAGCATCGGCTGCGGCAGTTAATAAAGTGCAAACCGATTCGGTAAAAACAACTGTTGGCAAAGACTCAATAATTCAGGAACAAAAATTCGTGTTTAAAGAAGACGGAGAATATTATTGGGTAATGGTATGGGATAACGGCAAAGGAAATATCAATAATTTTAAAATGAAACTTTCTAATGCCACCACCGAGTCGTTCGGAACTCAGGATTTATCTATTTCAAGCATCTTCCTTGATTTGGCTCACCAAATTATTACTGTCAAAACACTTGACGGAAAAGCGGAGGCCATGAATTATTATAATTTCTTTAAGGACCGAACCGAAACGTACACCGATTTGCAGGAAGGCAGTTATCAGTCCTTCATTATTTCGGCCGAAAATTATACTACTTTTTATAAAGACAAAAATGTAAACGATTATCAGGAGTTTTTTGCACAAAATTATCAGTAATGCATATTATTAAATAAAAATATATATCTTCGCTAACTCAAAAACACAACTACTATGGCAATGTTCAACAGTTCAACAGAAAAAGCAAGCGTTTCAGAAAATCCTTCCGTAAATATTCTTGGTGCAGGCACCAAAATAGAAGGCGATATAGTAACCAATGGTGATATCCGTATTGACGGAACATTAACCGGTTCGATAAATGTAAAAGGTAAACTAGTGGTGGGAGCCTCCGGAAGCATAGAAGGAGAAATTATCTGTCAGAATGCCGATATTTCGGGTACCGTAAAAGGTAAAATTGGAGTTGCCGAATTATTGTCCTTAAAAGCATCGGCCAAATTAACCTGCGATATTATTACCAACAAAATAGCTGTTGAACCGGGAGCTACTTTCTCCGGCTCGTGCTCTATGGGAGGAGTAATAAAAGACATAAAAGGTGCTCAGCAACAAGAAAAATCAAAAGTCAACGAAAAAACCGCTTAACGATTACGCCAAATATTCGACAATGGGCTTTCAAATGGGAGCCATCATTTTTCTCGGTATGTATGGAGGTATTAAATTAGATGAATATCTGGGTTTAAAAAAATTCCCTGTTTTTACTTTAGTCCTGTCGTTGCTTTCCGTTTTTGGAGCAATATATATGGTAATTAAAGATTTTCTTAAGAAAAAATAGCCATCCACTTTCTCAATGATTAAAAATTCAATTGTTTTTTCCATACTTTTAATACTGATTTCACTTGCCTGGAATCATTTTGTTCCCGAAAAACTGACTTCTCCGGCAATGCCCTTTATTGTGGTTTATTTTTTTATTTCCACGGTTTTTACTCACCAGTTTTTAATAAAAGTCAATAAACAATCTGCCCAGGGATTTGTAAGAGCCTATCTTGGGACAACCACTTTCCGTATTTTTCTGAATCTGATAGTCATTATAGCTTACATGCTTATCGACCGAACGGGAGCCATGGCGTTTTCACTTTCCTTTCTGGCATTTTATTTTCTGTTTTTGATTTTCGAAATCATTTCCTTACAAAAGGATTTAAAGAAAAAGTAATCTAAAACAGATGCTTTTTGTTGAAAGATTTCGTCAAAAAGTCGTTTATTTTTTCCCTACAGATAGTTTAATTTTATACATTTGCACCCGATTTCAAAAAAATGAACGACATATTCTCTGCAATGACTAATAAAATCAATATATACAAGCGCTTTTTGCTTCTGTTTTCAGTATTCGTTTCTTTCTCCGTTTTTGCTCAAACCGAAAACGGTGCCGAAGCACCAAAACCAGCAAAATTTAATGCCGGTGAACTGATTATCGACCACATTACCGATTCTCACGAATGGCATATTGCCGGTCATCTTGCTGTACCTCTTCCTGTCATACTTTATTCTCAGGACAAAGGGTTAAGCGTATTTGCTTCTTCACATTTGGAAGGCGGTGAGGTATATAACGGATACAAATTAAATAAAAACGAAATTGTTGCCGTTAATGCAGATGGCACTACAGATGAGGTGGCTACTTCCAAACTTTGGGATATATCCATTACCAAAAACGTTGCTTCCATGTTTGTGAGCATTGTTTTGATGCTTTGGATGTTTATTTCAGCTGCTAAAGCATATTCTCGCAATCCGGGCAAAGCGCCAAAAGGAATGCAGTCGTTATTGGAGCCATTGATTATTTTTGTTAGAGACGACATAGCTAAATCGGCTATTGGAGAAAAGAAATATAAAAAATACCTGCCTTTCTTACTTACCGTATTTTTCTTTATTTGGATTAATAATATGTTAGGTCTTATCCCTTTTATTCCGGGAGGAGCTAACCTTACCGGCAATATCGCAGTTGGGATGACACTTGCTATTATTGTTTTCTTAATTACTATTTTTAGTGCTAACTGGAATTACTGGAGACATATATTGGCTATGCCCGGAGTACCTTTCGGAGTATTATTTATTCTTACTCCAATCGAAATTTTCGGAATGTTTTTGAAACCGATGGTATTGATGATACGACTTTTCGCAAACATGTTGGCAGGTCACATTATTGCACTATCATTCTTCTGCTTGATTTTTATTTTTGCTGAAATGAATACCGGCCTTGGTTACGGAGTAGCTGTGTTTTCGGTAGCATTTACAATATTTATGGGAATGCTTGAGTTATTAGTAGCATTCTTACAGGCGTATGTGTTCACTTTATTAGCTGCCATGTATTTTGGTTCTGCTATAGAAGAACATCATCACGAGGAAGCACATCATTAAAAAAACGCTGAATTTCTTCGACAGCGAATAAATCGAAGGAAAAACAAATAAATAAACAATATGTTATCATCAGTTTTATTAGATGCAGCAGTTTCAGGTGCCAATGTAGGTATCGGTTACGGTATTGCAGGTCTTGGTGCAGGATTAGCTGCAGTAGGAGCAGGAATTGGTATTGGCCGCATCGGTGGCAGTGCATTAGAATCAATTGCACGTCAGCCTGAGGCTATCAACGACATCCGTTCGAACATGATTCTTACGGCTGCTCTTGTTGAGGGTGCTGCATTCTTTGCAATGGTTATCGGACTTCTTGTAATTTTCTTGAAGTAATCCGCAAACAAATTTTCTGTACTGCAACGGTTGGTTGCAGTACAGATTTTTTAAAACAAAAACATTTATATTTCATAATCTATAATTTATAATTTTTAATAATAATGGAATTAGTTAAACCCGCATTTGGTCTTATATTTTGGATGTGTATTTCCTTCGGGATTATATTGTACATTCTGGGTAAATTCGCCTGGAAACCAATCCTGAAAATGTTAAACGACAGAGAAACTTCCATTCAGGAAGCATTAGATTCTGCTGAACGTGCAAAAGAAGAAATGAAAGCTTTACAAGCTGGTAACGAAAAAATATTGGCAGATGCTCGTCACGAACGCGACCAATTACTTAAAGATGCTCGCGAAATAAGAGAGAAAATGATTGCTGAGGCAAAAGGTATAGCTGCTAAAGAAGGTGAGCGTATGCTTAAATCGGCTCGCGAAAATATTCAAAACGAAAAAATGGCAGCTATTACTGAATTGAAAAATCAGGTAGGTGTTTTATCTTTAGAAATTGCTGAAAAAGTTTTGAAAGCTGAACTCGCTTCGGACGAAAAACAAAAAGCTTTAGTGAATACTTTATTAAAAGACGTTAACTTAAATTAGTTGATGGTTATTAGTTGTTAGTTGTTAGTCCAGCACCAACAACTAACAACTAACAACTAACAACCAAACAAAAAATGGAAGGAACAAGAGTAGCAGCACGATATGCGAAATCATTTATCGACCTAGCAATAGAGCAAGGTTCGTTGGAGCAGGCATACATTGATATGAAATACATCGCTGATGTTTGCGCATCCACACACGAATTTGTTATTTTCTTAAAAAGCCCTGTTATCAAAACGGATAAGAAACAAATTGTGTTGAAAGAAATATTCAATGGAAAACTTTCTAAAGTAACTGATTCTTATATTCATTTAATCACTGCTAAAAGAAGAGAAATTTATCTTGCCGAAATTGCACATGAATTTATTGAGCAATATAAAACAAAAAACAAAATACTTACAGCTGTAGTAACTACTGCAAGCGGAATTGACGACAGTATCCGTAAACAAGTTATGGAAATAGTGAAAGGGGTTACAGATAGCGCTGTGGTATTAAAAGAAGTAGTGGATAAAGATATTATCGGAGGTTTTATCATTCGTGTAGGCGACAAACAAGTGGATGCAAGTATTGCCCGCAAATTGAACAGCCTGAAGAGAAGCTTTAATGAGAATCCGTTTATAAAAGAGTTTTAATATCCTTTCCATCCTCTCCAAAAAGAGAAGATGAGAGGTGAAATAAAAAAAAGTAAAATAATAAATTAACTAAATAAAATGCTGCAAAAATCCTCTACAGGGAATTGGAACAGCCGCTAACAAACAAAATAATGGCAGAAGTAAAACCAGCAGAAGTATCTGCAATTTTAAGACAACAATTATCTGGCTTTAAGTCGGAGCAAGAATTGGAAGAAGTAGGAACCGTATTAGAAGTGGGCGATGGTATCGCTCGTATCTATGGTCTTTCTAAAGTACAATCAGGTGAGTTGATTGAATTCGAAAGCGGTTTAAAAGGTATCGTACTCAATCTTGAAGAAGACAACGTAGGTGCTGTAACCCTTGGTTCTTCTAACAATATTAAAGAAGGCGATGTAGTAAAACGTACAGGAAAAATTGCTTCCATTATGGTTGGCGAAGGTATGTTGGGCCGTGTGGTTGATACCATGGGACTTCCTATTGACGGAAAAGGACCTATCACCGGAACATTATACGAAATGCCATTGGAGCGTAAAGCTCCCGGAGTTATTTATCGTCAGCCGGTAAACGAACCGTTACAAACCGGTTTGAAAGCGGTAGATGCCATGATTCCTATTGGTCGCGGACAACGTGAGTTGATCATCGGTGACCGTCAAACTGGTAAAACAGCTGTGGCTATTGATACCATCATAAATCAAAAAGAATTTTATGAAGCAGGACAACCTGTGTTTTGTATATATGTAGCAATCGGACAAAAAGGTTCTACAGTAGCTAATATTCAACGTGTGTTGGAAGAAACAGGAGCGATGGCTTATTCAGTTATTGTTTCGGCAACGGCTTCCGACCCGGCACCGATGCAGTTTTATGCTCCTTTTGCAGGGGCTGCTATTGGCGAGTTTTTCCGCGACAGCGGTCGTCCGGCATTAATTGTTTATGATGATTTATCGAAACAAGCTGTGGCATATCGTGAAGTATCTCTTTTATTACGTAGACCTCCGGGACGTGAGGCTTATCCTGGTGACGTATTTTACTTACACAGCAGATTACTGGAGCGTGCCGCTAAAATCAACTCGAATGATGCCATTGCTAAAAACATGAACGATTTACCTGATTCTATAAAAGGAATTGTAAAAGGTGGCGGTTCGTTAACAGCTTTACCAATTATCGAAACACAAGCAGGAGACGTATCAGCTTACATACCTACAAACGTTATTTCGATTACAGACGGACAGATATTTTTGGAGTTAAACTTGTTTAATGCAGGTGTTCGTCCTGCTATCAACGTGGGTATATCGGTATCGCGTGTGGGTGGTAATGCTCAGATTAAATCAATGAAAAAAGTGGCTGGTACTCTTAAACTTGACCAGGCACAATACCGCGAGTTGGAGGCGTTCTCTAAATTTGGTTCCGATTTGGATGCTGCTACCAAAGCAGTTCTTGATAAAGGAGCTCGTAACGTGGAAATTTTGAAACAAGGTCAGTTTTCTCCAATGACGGTAGAGCATCAAACTGCTATTCTTTATTGTGGAACAAAAGGACTTTTAAGAGATGTTCCGGTAATCAAAGTAAGAGAATTTGAAGCAGAGTTTTTAGCTTTCCTAGAATCCAAACACAAAAATGTGTTGAACGATTTAAAAGCAGGAAAACTTACTGACGAAATCACTAACGTGTTGGAGACAGTAGCGAAGGATTTATCGAAAGGATATAAATAAGTATTGAGATTTGAGTATTGAGTATTGAGAAACCGTTTCTCACTTCTCAATACTCACTACTCAAATCTAATCAATATAGAATGGCAAATTTAAAAGAGGTTCGTATTCGTATAACATCTGTAAGCAGTACGCAGCAGATAACAAGCGCCATGAAAATGGTGAGTGCTGCCAAGTTGCGTAAAGCACAGGACGCTGTTACAGCTATGCGTCCGTATGCCGGCAAGCTTAAAGAAATACTCGAAAATTTAAGTGCAAGCTTATCTGATGGTAAATATTCTCAGCAACGCGAAGTAAAAAACGTTTTGTTGGTAGTCATTACTTCTAACAGAGGTTTATGCGGAGGGTTTAACGCGAATGTTATCAAACAGGCAAGCCGTTTGGCTCGCGAAGAGTACAAAGGAGCTAATGTTACTATTTTGAACATTGGTAAAAAAGGAGGAGATTTTTTCAAAAAAAGTCCATTGGCCAACATCACAGGAGATATGGCTCAAAACACAAACGAACTTTTCGACCGCCTTACCTTTGCTAATGTGGCGCCTGTAGCCGAAAAAGTAATGGAGTTGTTTGCTGCCGAAAAATTTGATAAAGTAGAATTGATCTACAATCAATTTAAAAATGCTGCTGTGCAGATAACTACTGTTGAACAGTTTTTACCGGTAATGCCTCCTGCAGTTACTTCAGCAAAAAAACATTCTATCGACTATATTTACGAACCTAATCAAGACGAAATTGTGAAAACATTAGTTCCTCTTTCCTTGAAAACGCAATTGTTTGCAGCACTTCGCGATTCGCTGGCATCAGAACATGGTGCTCGTATGACCGCAATGCACAAAGCCACCGACAATGCCGGTTCGTTAATTAAAGAACTAAAATTAATGTATAACAAAGCGCGTCAGGCTGCCATTACCAACGAAATTTTGGAAATTGTTGGCGGTGCCGAAGCTCTAAACGGATAACCGTTTTATTCAGTATTCATCTAACCAAAAAAGCCCCGCAAATTTTGCGGGGCTTTTTTGGTGCAAAGTTGGAAGGTTTAAAGTTCAAAGTTTAAAGTTTCAGTTTGTCGTTGCGAGCGAAGCGAAGCAATCTCTAAAGTATCACCATTCTTAAATCTGTTCAAATGAATCGCCTGTACCCAATCAGCAGCAGCAATTGCTCTGTTACGGCTTCGTTTCGAAGGCATTCGGTTTAAAGTTCATAGGTCAGGAACGATGGTTTACAAGTTGCTGACAGTCGTCAGCGGGTTGCCGACAGTCATCCGAAAGTTGCCGACAGTCGTCAGCAGGTTGCCGACAGTCATCAGCAGGTTGCCGACAGTCGTCAGCAAGTTGCCGACAGCCGTCAGCGGGTTGCCGACAGTCATCAGCGGTTTGCCGACAGCCGTCAGCGGGTTGCTGACAGTCGTTCACAGGTAATGTCTTGCCACCATCAACAAAATTCATACTAAACACCAACCTGAAACCTGAAACTAAAAAAAGCCCCGCAATATATGCGAGGCTTTTTAGTTTTACATCAACTATAAAATGGGACGAAAAAAATCTGTGTTGCTTTATTTCATCTTAGTAATTTTGTTTACCAGTATTCCTTCGGGCGAAATTAATTTGAGGAAATAAATTCCTTCTTTCAAATCTCCGTTGGCAAATGTAATTTCTACATTGTTTTTTCCTTCTGCAAATTCTTTTCCTTCCAGTGTTTTAATATTTCTTCCCAATACATCTGTTATTTCTATTGAAATAACAGAGGCATGCTGTAAATAGAAATCGACTGAGAAATTATCTGTAAATGGATTTGGATAAATAACTATTGAGTTGTTTGTAGTTAAAGCATCAATTCCAACAGAAGAAAAAACGAAAGGCAGAGATACCGAAGATGTACAAAGGGAATTAGAAACAGTTAATGTGTACGTTCCATAAGAGAACATAGTGTAGAATTGACCAATAGCCGCCACTATGGGACTGCCATTAAAATACCATTGATTTCCGGTAGCCGAACTCGACATTAATACATTTCCACTTATTACAGTTATGGTAGGTGTAGTCGGTAACGTATCCACTGTTACAGTAGCTACAGCAGCACCTGTGCAGAATCCGGTATTTCCGGTTACGGTGTAAGTAGTGGTGGTTGTTGGAGAAGCATCGCCTGTGTTGGCACCTGTGCTGGTAACGCCTGCACTCCAAGTATAAGTAGTAGCACCATTGGCTACCAGATTGGCTGTTTGACCTGCACAAATGGTAAGCGAATTAACAGTAACATTAACTCCGGCAGCCACTGTTACTGTTGCAATAGCTGTATCGGAGCATGAGCCCGAATTTCCGGTTACCGTATAAGTAGTAGTAGTTACAGGAGCAGCGTCACCGGTATTGGTTCCGGTACTTGTAATCCCTGTGCTCCATGTATAGTTATTAGCGCCATTGGCTATAAGATTAGCTGTTTGTCCGGCACAGATAGTAGGCGAATTTACACTTACATTGAGCGAAGATACAACAACCACTGTTGATGTAGCGGTATCGCTGCATACTCCCGAATTTCCGGTTACGGTATAAGTAGTAGTAGTGGTTGGCGATACATCAGCAGTATTAGTTCCGGTAACCGCAGCACCCGCACTCCACGTGTAGGAAGCCGCACCATTCGCAACAAGATTGGCGGTTTGCCCTGTACAAACAGATGAAGAATTTACAGAAACCGTTATACTCGGATCAACAGAAATAGTAGAGATGGCACTTGCCGAACATAAGTTATCGGTTCCGGTAACGGTGTAAGTTGCAGTTGTCATTGGCGACACGTTAGCAGTATTGCTTCCTGTAGAAGTAGCTCCTGTGCTCCATGTATAAGAAGTGGCTCCGTTTGCAGTTAATGATGCAGTTTGTCCGCTGCATATTGTCGAAGAATTTATGGTAACCGTTATGGCAGGCTGAACAGTGATGGTAGAAACAGCCGTAGAAGAACAGCCCGCAGTGCTACCCGTTACTGTATAAGTAGTAGTTATAGCTGGGGTAACATTAGCAGTATTTACTCCTGTTGAAGTTGTTCCTGCACTCCACGTATAGGTGGTTCCTCCGTTAGCTGTAAGTGATGCGGTGCTTCCTTGACAAATGGAAGCCGAGTTTACATTGACTACCGGAATTGGATTTACTGTGATGGAATAAGAAATCGGATTGCCGGGACAAGCGTTTGCAGTTGGTGTAACTGTTATAACAGCGGTGATAGGATTTGCAGTTGTATTCACAGCAGTAAACGAATTTAAATTTCCTGTTCCGCCAGAAGGTAAACCTATAGTTGAGTCTGAGTTTACCCATGTATAGGTGGTTCCCGCCACCGAACTGTTAAATGCCGAAGCAGGCACTGATGCACCGTTACACACAATAATGTTTGCAGGAGTTGTTACTACTGGCAAAGGATTTATGGTTACAAAATTTGTCATTGTAAGAGGAGCTCCCGTTCCGGCATAGTTAGTAACGGTTAACGTTACATCATACGTTCCGGGTGTAGTGTATAATATTTTTGGGTCTTGCAAGGTAGAAGAAGAAGGACTTCCGCCCGGAAAACTCCATGACCAGGTAGTAGGATAAAGTGAACTGTTGTCATGAAACTTGATAGAGTCGCCTGCACAAACCACCGGATGATTGGTGTAAAAATTAGCAACAGAAGGTGTACACGTTCCCGGCAGATTAGCATCAATCCAAGCCATACGGGTAGATATCCAGTTTTTTAATGCTGTTATTTCTCCTGCATAAGTAGTAGCAAGAGGAGTAGGGTTAGGCCATGTGTACACACCTAATATTGGCCACTGAGTAAAATGTCTTGCCTCTGCTTCGTTTAGAAATGCAGCAATCGAATCGACATAATTATTGAGCGTGGTTGTACTCAGAGTAGTTTGCCGGAGTTCATTCCATCGGCATTTTAATGCAGCAGCATAAGCTGGGTCTTGTAATAATTTGTCCCACCAGAAAGGAATTTGATAACCATCCGAACCGCAGACCGTATTAAATTGATAAGCCCATCCTGTACTTAAATTTCCATTACAATAATTAGCATTCCACCAGGCAAGGTTGAAATCCCATAATGGGCCAGCTTTTAGCTTGCCACCGTTGCTGTATTTATCTTTATGAAAATACGAACTCAGTCGGTAGCCATCCACATTTTTACTGATTTCGTTGACTATAAAATAATCAATAAAAGAGCCTTCGCCAATGTACTTTCGAAAACCAATAGTGGGGTCGGCAAAGTTAGGTCCGCTAAGTGCTGTTTCGAACGAATCCACATAAGAGTGGATATAAGCTTGCTGAGCAGGAAGAATGCTAGAACCGGGATAATCGTACTGTATAAAAATGGTATGATTGGAAGGAACGGAAAGATGACTCGAATTCCATCCTCCGGTTTGAGTTCCTGTCGTTTTGTCAATCTTGATGATATAGCCTCCCGTAAGCGAATCGCCTGCCAAATCGTTAGAGTCGAGTTTAGCAATGTTAACACGATTGGCATCTCGTTTTACTTTTTCCATCATCACGTATATTCCTTGATATTGCCCGTTTAATATCACTTCACAAAATCTTGTTCGTGGTGCATAATGTCCCATTTTATTTCCTAAATCGTAGGTAAGCACATTGCGCATACAGGTTTTGTCATCATAAGGAGCGTACAATACCCAATCGTGTTCCGGAGGCATACCAAGCACATTGGTATCGAGTACTACTCCTGAAGTATTACGGGTTTCAATTCCGTACTGTTTTTGAGGGAAACCGGCTGAAGAGGAGCCTCTGATTTCAATTCCTATACTGTCGTTGTAATTATTGTGTGGGTCTACCAAGTAGTTTCTAACTCCGGGACCATTATCTATAATACCCATCCATGCTCCTATTTTAGGATTGTCGGGAATAGTAATTCCTCCGGTAGAGATGAGAACAATAGGCAAATTACTGCTGGTAAAATTTATTCCTCCGGCAGGGTGGTTGCCAAAATGAAGACTCCAGTTGATGACACTTCCAATATTTCCTGTGTTGGCATCTCTTACCTCTAAATACCAAATTCCGTTTGGATTCAACGTGTTATTAAAGAGTGCAAGAGCATCAACAGGTTTGAAAAAACCTGTATAAGGAGCAACTCCAGCACCAATTAAAACAGAAGCAGTATCGCTGAAAGTGGTGTTCGTGAAATTAGCACCGGAGGATAAACCCAACTGATTTAAGCCCCAAAAGGTGGTTCCGTTAGGTGCCATTAATTTAATTCTCAAATCGGCATTGTTGGGATGAACTATATTAATATTAACCCATTCTAACCCGAAGCTACTGGTGTTTATTTGAGTGGGTAATCCACTTACTGTTATTGGAAATAATGTATAAATATTATTATCCGTTATGGCGCCACCTACTGTATTAGTAAACGTCTGGGCACTCATCAGAAGCGCTGCCGTAGAAAAGAAAATAGAGAGTATTATTTTTTTCATTTGGTAATTAATTTTGTTTTGCGAATCAACTATTGATTATTGAATTGTTAATGTTCTATTAATTTTAGATGTTAAAGATAAGGTTAAAATTAATTCAAAGGCAGAGAAAATGATATAAATCACATTTTGTTAGAAATCTTTGTTATGTAATCAACAGCAACGGACTTGTTAATGATTGTTTTACTAAACGTTCATACAAACGTACTTTTTTAAATGAACTTCCGGAAAATTGGGCCAGTGATTAATGAATACAGAATTCATGAATTATATCTTTACATCCTTTGCGAAGTTATTTTTTAAGAATGCGGCAATTCTGAATTTCGAAGTTGATAAATATAATTGTGTAAAATAAAAACGAGGGTATACATATATATATGTATACCCTCGTTAAAAATTAAATAGATGAAAAAGTGCTTTCTCTTTATTAACTCAGTTTAATGTATTAATCAATCTTATTTACTTTTTTTACAATTGTTCCCGAAGGGGAAATAATTTTTAATAGATACATTCCTGTTTTTAGTTCATCACTCGTAAAATTTACTTCCAAATTATTTTCGCCTTCGGCAAAGTTCTTTTGCTCCATGTTCTTTATTGTTTTCCCTAAAACATCGGTTACTTCTATTTTTAGAAAGGTGTTATGTGGTAAATAGAAATTCAGATGAAAACCAGATGAGAATGGATTGGGATAAACATTTACATTTTCGGAGGCAATCGAATTTTCGTTTACTAATGTATTACAATTTCCGGGCAAATGAGCATCCATCCAAGTAATTCTGTTGAATATCCAATTCTTCATTGCTGTTATTTCGTCAGCATAGCTGGTCGGAATGGGGCTAGGATTGGGCCAAGTGTATACCCCAATAATTGGCCAAACGGTGAAATGTCGTTGTTGAGCTTCGTCCAGATAAAGTGCAATGGAGTCGACATAATTATTAATTCGTGTAATGCTCAATACTGATTGACGTAGCTCAACCCAGCGACATTTTAACTGATAGGTGTAACTTTGGTCGTCCAGAAAACGCTCCCACCAGAATGTACTTTGCCATCCGCTACTGCAAATATTGTTTTGCTGATACACCCAACCTGTATCTGAATCACCACCACAATAATTGGCATTCCACCATGCCAGATTGTAATCCCAGGCCGGGCCGGCTTTTAGTTTTCCTCCTTTACTCAATTTTTCTTTATGAAAAAAAGTGCTCAATCGGTAACCATCTACATTTTTGCTGACTTCGTTCAATAAAAAATAATCGATAAACGAACCTACTCCAATATACTTTCTGTAACCGTTTACCGGATCCGTAAAATTGGGGCCGTTCAACGCCAACTCAAACGAGTCAACAAAACTTTGAATGTAGGTTTTTTGAATGGGAGCCATCAATGTGTATTTAGGATATACATACACAAAGTTAATAGGAACACCAGTGTTAGAATAAAAAGGAGAAGTCCAATAGCTTCCGGGTCCATCGTCTCTGTCTATTTTTATTATGTACCCTCCGGTTAATTCATCACCGGTAATATCGAGAGGGGTGAGTTTTGAAACAGATACACGATTGCTATCCCTTTTTATTTTTTCCATCATTACATATATTCCCTGATATTGTCCGTTTAACATCAATTCGCAAAATCGAGTTCGCGAAGCATAATGCCCTGTTTGGTTTGCAATATCGTAGGTCAATACATCACGCATACATGTTTTGTCGTCATAGGGAGCATACAGAATCCAGTCGCTTTGGGCAGGCATACCCATAATAATGGTGTCGTGTAAAGTTCCGTTAATATCGAGTGTTGTGAGTCCATAAGATTTCTGAGGGAAGGATTGCGAACTTGAACCTCTAAGTTGGATAAGTATTTTATTATTATAAGTGTTTAATGAATCTGTAACATGATTTCTGATTCCGGGACCATTATCAATAATGCCCATCTGAGCGAGAATATTTGGCGAATCAACAATATTCTGATTGTTGGTGTTTAAAACTACGATAGGCAAATTGCTGGATGAAAAAAGAAAGGGGTGTGCAGGTGCATTGCCAAATGTAATACTCCAACTATGCACAGAACCTGTATCGGCACCAGCTACATCCTGTACCAACAAATTCCATGTGCCGTTACCCACTTGTCCATTATTCATCGCTCCTATAAAACCTTGAGGGCGGTAGGTGCCGGTAAAAGGAGCGCTCCCCGTGACAATTGAGTTTGCCGCACTTTGGTTTAAACAAGTTCCGGTAAAATTAGCTCCCCCACCTCCGTTCGAAATCGATAGGTCAACAATAGTTCCGTCAGGAGCCTGAAGAGAAATATGCAAATCGGCATCGTAAGTGTGTGTTATATCAAAACAAACTGTTTCTATCCCAAAGATAGTATCTATGTTTGCCGGACTTAATCCGGATACAACAATTGGAATAGTCATGATCGGGCCTGCATCGGGTATTGCGGTGAGTGCATTGCTGGTGAAGGTTTGCGCACCTGTAAAGAGAGATAGGAACAGGCTGGCTGAAATGAGTAGTAATTTTTTCATAAATAAAAATTTTGTCTAAAAGTAAGATAAATTATTAAAATGAAGAGTTCTTCTATGATTGCTTGGACAGAAAATGATAGTAGGAAGCCTAAAAGTATACATATATATATGTGTAAAAATAAAAGACATTTTATAAGGAAACCAATGGGATAATTTTTATAAAATGAAATTGTTTTAACTATACTATATAATATTACTTTTGCGGTATGACAAAAGAATTTTACTTAAAACACCACACCTTTCATATCAAAGCAATATTCGTTGCTCTGAAAGATATTTTTGAAAGAAATGAATATGCTGACAAAGCCATAGAAAAAGTAATGCGTGCAAATAAATACTGGGATGTACGCGAACGTAGTTTTGTTTCGGATGTTACTTATGATATAGTTCGCAACTGGCGTTTGCTTTTTGCTTCTTCGGGTTTAGAACCTGATGCGAGGCTAATTGATAAAAATCTTTGGTTTGTTTTTGGTACCTATCTGGTATTTGACGGATATGATTTACCCGACAGCAATTATTTTAAAGGGCTCAACGAAAAAAAGATTGTTTCACAATTAGAGAAGTTTCATAAAATAAGAAAAATTAGAGAATCGATTCCTGATTGGTTGGATGCATTGGGCGAAAAAGAATTGGGTAAGAATTGGGACAATACCATACGTGCACTTAATCAGAAACCAGCCACAGTGCTGCGAGCAAATACACTTAAAATTACTCCCAAAGAATTACAAGCTGTTTTGGATGAAGAAAAAATAACGGACTCTTCTCTTATTATTTGGTCGCCCGATGCAGTTGAATTAAAATATCCGAGAAATGTTTTTCGTACGGAGAGTTTTCATAAAGGTTTGTTCGAAGTACAAGATGCCGCTTCGCAAATGGTTTCTGAGTTTTTAAATGTTCAACCCGGAATGCGTGTGGTAGATGCCTGTGCAGGGGCTGGTGGAAAAACTTTACATCTGGCAGCGTTAATGAAAAATAAAGGACGCATCATTGCTCTGGATGTTAAAGAGCGAAAATTACTGGAATTAAAAAAACGTGCCGCTAGAGCAGATGTAAGAATTGTTGAAACAAGAGGGATAGATTCTTCAAAAGTAATTAAGCGATTAAAAGATTCGGCTGACCGATTGTTATTAGATGTGCCATGCTCCGGATTGGGTGTTCTGCGCAGGAATCCAGATAGTAAGTGGAAATTAAATCCGGAGGAAATAGAACGTGTAAAAATTATTCAACGAGAAATACTTTCTGGATTTTCGGATATAACCAAAGTTGGTGGAAAGATGGTGTATGCTACATGTAGTATACTTCCGAGTGAAGGTGAAGAGCAAGTGAAATGGTTTTTGGAACAAGTAGGAGATAAATGGAATTTCCTTGGTGAAAAAAGATATGCTCCCGAAACACACCATGCAGACGGATTTTATATGGCATTGTTGGAGCGTAAAAAATAATTTTCATAAAAAGCAATGAATCTGTTTTTGTGTTTTGTTCTTTCGTTTTTCACATCAATCAGAAAATATTTACACAAATATTTAAAAAAGAAAAAATATTTTGAAAAATATTTTGATGGAGAAAAGATAAACACAATTGATTTTGAAATTCCGTTTTTCTTTATTGAATAAAAAAATAAAATTGTTTGATAAAAATAGAATGCTCTGAACATGTAGACAAATCAATATGTGTAGAGGGTTCGTAAAAAACTAAATAATGAAAAAAGTTTTTAAAAAAGAAAAAATTACAGAAATAATTAATGCAGATATGGAAATTGAAAACGGGATATTCACTGTTATCAACAAATTTGTGTTAATAAAATAAGGTGCATAAATAATTTTTGTATTAATAAATTCTCGTACTTCGTGGCATAATAATTAATAAACAAAAAAAACCATGGCAAAAAAAGCAGCAAAAAAAGCAGCTCCTAAAAAAGCAGCTAAGAAAGTAGCTAAAAAAGCAGCTCCAAAAAAAGCAGCTAAAAAAGTAGCTAAGAAAAAGTAAGAAAAAGGGCTCGCAAGAGCCCTTTTTTTTGTCCGTTTTTCCCCTCCTTCAAATTAAATTACAACTCAAGCTTCCGAACAGCGCCAATACCGGGCAATTCATTTAGGGTTATTTTTCCGTTCATAAATTCTATTCCGTCAAACAAATTATTTTTCACTAATAAAGCTCCATCCAAATCGGCATAATCTGCCAATGGAGAAAGTTGAGCTGCGGCAGAAATAGCACACGAAGTTTCGCTCATGCACCCGATGAGTAATTTTAAATTTAATTCTCTTGCACGCTTAATCATTTTGTTTGCTTCATATAATCCGGTACACTTCATCAGCTTTATATTTATGCCATGAAAGCAACCACTCACTTTTTCAATATCATTAAATCGCTGAACAGATTCATCGGCAAATATTGGCAAGGGGCTTCGTTCATAAAGCCAGTGTGCGTCATCTAAATTTTCTTTTGCCAAGGGTTGCTCAACAAATAATACATTTTGATTACTCAACCATTCTATCATTTCCAAAGCAATGTATTTATTTTTCCATCCTTGATTGACATCAATAGCTATTGGTTTATCGGTAGCACTTCTGATGGTACTTATAATAAGTTTATCGTTCTCACCGTTAAGTTTTACTTTATAATATTTAAAAGACTCTCCTTCTTTTATTTTTTGTTTTATTATTTCGGGTTCATCTATGCCTAGTGTGTAGGTAGTGTATGGAGTGTTGTCTTTATTACAGTCGAACATTTTCCAGCAGGATTTGTTTTCCATTTTACCTTTCAAATCATGGAGAGCAATATCCAGCGAAGCTTTTGCAGCGGTGTTACCTGGAGCGATGGCGTCAACTTCGTTTATTATGTTTCCTAGTTCAAATGGATTTGAATATTTACTGATAATGTCACCAGAATTGCGAAGAAATGAAATAACTGTTTCGTGTGTTTCTCCAAGATAGGGAGGCATGGAAGCTTCGCCATATCCTGTTTGGCCTTCACATTCAATCTCGATTAATGCAATAGGTGTAGACGAACGAATGCCATGGGCTATTTTAAATGGCCGTTTGAAATGAAGTGTGTGTGGTGCGAAGGTGAGTTTCATATTTTCTTCTGTTACTTGAATGTTGCAATTATTCCAACTTTTCGTTCGGTTGAGATCAATCTCATGTGAAGCCGATTCTAATTTTGGTGGAACGAAAGTAAAATAATATTAGGCTACCTAAAAAACTTATTTCTGATTTGTTAATTATTTCCTCCCCACTGAATGTATTGTATATTGTATTTATGTTATATCTTTGTCATGCAAATTTAAAATTCATTCCATATGAAGAAATTGTATTTTATTCTATTTGCTTCTGCTGTTTATTTTATATCAAGTTGCGGAGGAGCTAAAACTGAAGGAACTGCTGTACCCCCAGGAATGCAGGAAGTTCAGTTGAAAATTAACGGTAATCCACTTTCAATAATTGTTCCTGATGCTCAAAAAGGGAAGCTGGAAGTTACTGAGCAATCATGGGGAGCGACAGAGGTGAAGGTGGGTAAAGATTTTCAAATATCAATAACCGAAGGCGATGGGGATATAGCGCTAACTAAAAGTGATATTGCAGGAAATGACGTAAACAAATTTAGACGTTATGTAAAAGATGAACCCACAATATTGTTTTGGGAATCGCAGATTACCGAACCGGAATTCCATTTTTACATGGTAAATAAAATCGGTAAAGTATCGTATGTGTTAGAAGATATCAAGGGGAATATATACACAGAGCCTGTAGTTCAAGGTATGGTAGAAGCATCGAAAACATTAAAAGCATCAACTAACGAAAAACCGAATTCCTGATTTATAATATAAGTGAATGAAAAACCATTTCTATAGATTAGAAATGGTTTTTTTATGCTTTCAGACTTAATACAACCAATAAATATGCAAACGCTAAAAAATTATATCAACGGAGAACTGGTAGAACCAATCGGTAAAACCTATATTGATAATTATAATCCTGCTATTGGAAAAGTATATTCGCTGATTCCAGATTCTGACGAAAGAGATGTTGAATTGGCTACTCAAGCAGCTTTGAAAGCATTTCCTGTTTGGAGCAACACTCCAAAAGGAGAACGTTCTGCTGTTCTGATAAAAATTTCGGAACTAATTACAAAAAATCTGGAACGTTTGGCCATAGCAGAATCAATGGACAATGGAAAGCCTGTAGCACTTGCCAAACTTGTTGATATACCCAGAGCGGCCAGTAATTTTCATTTTTATGCAACAGGTATTTTGCACTATGCTTCTCAAAGTTATGCTATGGAAGATACCGCGATTAATTATTCACTGAGGAATCCTGTTGGTGTGGCGGGTTGTATATCTCCATGGAATTTGCCGTTATATTTATTTACCTGGAAGATTGCACCGGCTTTGGCTTCGGGAAATTGTGTAGTTGCGAAGCCATCTGAAATTACACCAATGACCGCTTTTCTCCTTTCTGAATTATGTATTGAAGCCGGATTGCCCAAAGGTGTTTTGAATATTGTTCATGGTTATGGTCATAAAGTGGGGGCGGCAATTTCAGCTCATCCTCAAATTCCGCTCATTTCATTTACGGGTGGTACAAACACAGGAGCAGAGATAGCAAGAGTAGCTGCACCGATGTTTAAAAAATTGTCGTTAGAGCTTGGAGGGAAAAATCCAAATATCATTTTTGCTGATTGCGATTATGAAAATGCATTGAAAACAACTTTGAATTCTTCGTTTGCAAATCAAGGGCAAATTTGTTTATGCGGTTCCAGAATATTTGTTGAGAAATCGATTTACGAAAAATTCAAAAAGGACTTTACAGACCGTGTTAAAAAAATGAAAGTTGGTAATCCTGTCGACCCAGAAAGTCGTTTGGGGGCGGTAGTCTCTAAACCTCATATGGATAAAGTGCTGTCTTATGTCGAATTAGCCAAACAGGAAGGAGGCACTGTATTGTGTGGAGGGTATCAAGTAAAACCGGAAGGGGAGTTTGCGAACGGATATTACATTGCTCCAACTGTGATACAAGGGTTAGCTTATAATTGTCGTACTAATATGGAAGAGATATTTGGGCCGGTTGTAACCATTATGCCTTTTGAAACAGAAGAGGAAGTGATGATATTTGCCAACATTACTCAGTATGGTCTTGCTTCCATTCTGTGGACAGAAAATTTAACCAGAGCTCACCGTATGGCCAATAATCTTCATTCAGGAATTGTTTGGATTAATTGCTGGCTATTGCGCGATTTAAGAACTCCATTTGGCGGAGTTAAAAATTCTGGAGTTGGTAGAGAAGGTGGTTTTGAAGCGTTTGATTTTTTTACAGAACCCAAAAATGTATGCATTAAATTAAAATAGCAAGGGCTATTAGAGTGCATCCACCACTTTTTCCAATTTAATACCTCTCGACCCTTTTATAAGTATGGTTGTGTTTTTTAAATTCAAATGAGAAAGATATTGATACGCATCACCACTGGTGGCAAAGGTTTTTGCGTTGCTACCTTCGCAGGCTTCGGTGAAATGCCATCCTACCAAAACGACATTCGAAATATTTTTCTGAAGTAATAATTTTACAATGTCATGATGTTCTTTTGCACTTTCGCTTCCTAATTCCAGCATGTCGCCTAGAATAACCATTTTGTTGGGCTGTTTCATTTCGGCAAAGTTTTCGATGGCGGCACGCATACTCGATGGGTTAGCGTTATAGGCATCCAGCAGTAAAAAATTATTTGCCGTTTGCACTACCTGTGATCGATTGTTTGATGGAATATAATTTTCTAATGCAATTTTTATTTGTTCGTCCGATACACCAAAGTAATTTCCAATACAAGCGGCAGCCAATATGTTTTCAAAATTATATTTCCCAGTTAATTGTGTTTTTATAGACTGTTTATTGTCTATTGAATCGGTGTCAGTTTTTGATTTGCACTTAAAATGTACAAAAGGATTACTTTCTTCAAAAAGTCCGATAAATTCATTTTCATTTCCTGTACCATAATTCACCTGTTTTATTCCATCAGATAATTTTTTTAATAAATCATTATCAGAATTAACAAAGAGAATTCCGTTTCTTTCTTTAATAAAATCATACATCTCACGTTTGGCCTTAATTACTCCTTCGTAGCCTCCAAAGCCTTCCAGGTGGGCTTTTCCTATATTAGTAATCATTCCAAAATCAGGTTCAGCAAAATTGCAGAGCATGGCTATTTCCTCTTGATGATTCGCTCCCATTTCAATGATAGCCATCTGGTGTTCTTTGGTAATACTTAATAATGTTAGCGGAACACCAATGTGATTATTCAAATTACCTCTTGTAGCAAGCACCTTGTATTTCTGACTCAACACTGCATTTATCAGTTCTTTTGTAGTTGTTTTACCATTTGTTCCGGTAATTCCAATCAAGGGAATCGACAATTGTTTGCGGTGATAATTGGCTAATTCTTGCAAAGCTGTTAGCACATCTTCAACCACTATAAATCGTCCGTCAATTTTGTATTGCTCCTCGTCAATCACTGCCAGCGCACAGCCCGAGTGAATTGCTTTTTCGGCAAACTGATTAGCATTAAAGTTGTCGCCTTTAAGTGCAAAAAAAATGGCATTAGGTTTAATCTCTCTGGTATCAGTGCAGATAGCCTGATATTTCTGGAAATGTGAATACAGTTGTTGAATCATAATTTATTTCAATTCATCAGGAATAAGGCAAACAGGAATTGGATTCATCTTGTGCTGATTTGCTTTATTCATTCGTGTGTATATATCAAGTACAATTTTTTGACGTTCGGTAAGTGCTGAAAAATGATGAGGATTAGCAATAAATTTCATGGCTTGTTCCAATTCATCATACGATGCACCTATCTGATCTTCGTCACTACGTCCATCGTGAAACAGTCCATCTGTGGGAGGAGCAATAAGTATGGAATTAACCACACCTAATTCGGTAGCCAGTGCATATACTTCTGATTTCATTAAATCAGCAATAGGAGAAATATCAACACCCCCATCACCATACTTTGTAAAAAAGCCTATTCCGAAATCTTCTATTTTATTACCAGTGCCAGCAACAAGCAATTTATGATGACAAGCAAACGCAAAAAGGGTAGTCATTCGCAAGCGAGAACGAGTGTTGGCCATCGTCACCCAATCTTGTGTGTCGGCAGGCAATGCATTGCTGATACTTTGAAATGTTTCAGTAAGTTCTACTTCCTGAGCTGTGACATAAGGAAATTTATTTTTAAGCCACCGAATATGTTCATGTCCTCTATTGTATTCTGCTTTGTGTTGATGAATGGGCATATTCAAACAGATTACCTGTTTGCCTGTCATTGCACATAAAGTAGAAGTGAGTGCAGAATCGATGCCTCCCGAAATGCCGATAACAAAGCCATTGGTATTGCTTTGGTCGGAATATTGTTTCAACCAGTTAACGATATATTGTATTGTCTCCTTTTTTTTCATTCGATAGAGAATTACTGTAACCCCTGTTTGCGGTTCACTAAAATCGGATTAAAATTACGAATAATTATATTTTTAGAATAAAATACCAACTGTTAAGACAACACCATTAGATTTTAAAGTTTGAGGCATGGCATTAGTGGTATAGTCTGCTCCCAAACTCGAAACATAGTTTGGCCCGTTAGTTTTCTTTTCAAGAGTTGGCGATTCTTTAGCAGTAACAGATGTAAATCCTAAATTATAATGCAAGCCGAGTAATAGTGATGTGCTCCCGGAAAGGTTCATTTCGCATCCTGCGCCAAGGTATAATGAAGCGGCATAAAAATTCATTTCCTTTGTAATATTAAGATTTGATTTTGTATCCGAAGCACCGCCAAGAGTGGCTGATGTTGGCAGTTCTATTACTTTGTCGTTTGCTTTGGCTTTCCATCTGAACGAATTGTTTATTCCCACTTGTCCAAAATAAGTCATCATTCCAATTTCTTTTGTTTTTAATTTTATGCAGAATGGAATAGTTACGTAAGTGGATTTAAATTGCCTTTCATTAAGCATGTATTTATTATGTGTTTGGTCGTAAGAGTGAGCGTCAGCCGGATTATTTTCAGGACGGGATAAATATCCTGCTATCTCATCAGATGTTGAAGAGTAGTAATAACTCACGGTGTTGGTGCTGTTCAGTTCCGGGCCACTGTTAGCATATTTTATTTTACCTCCATCCATATCTATCTGCACTCCGGTTACAATGGATGCTACAGATGCTAATCGAAATTCGATGCTTAATCCTCCGCCTATTTTGGGTACTACACCATTACCTGACATTATTTTTCCATCCGGTTTGTACCAGTTTAGTGAAGGATTAACAATTAATCCAAATCGAACATTCCGTATTTCTTTAGTCTGTCCTTGTGCTAAAGCAATGTTTCCGCCAAATGCAAATAATGTTATTATTAAAATCTTCTTCATATTTTTTTTACTTTTGGGTTTTAAAAAATCAAATCGGGTTGTATCCCTGTGGATATGGATACAATATTAAGCATAATTTTTAATCTATGAATAAATCTATTTTTTACATTCTTGCTGCAATCATTCTGGTTTCGTGCGGTCATGACGAATTAAAAGTGGATGTGTCGGATGTTAAAGTTCCTGAAATGTCAATCAACAGGCTGGAGCAGGATATGTTTAAAATGGACACGCTTCACCTGACAGCATCAGTGCAAACTATTAAGAAAAAATACGGAAAGTTTTTTAATTCGTTTTTGAGTGGTGTGCTTAATAACGGAGGTATGCACGACTCGTCTGCAGCTATTAAAATAAAGCAGTTCATCAGCGACAAAGATATGCGCGAAGCGTATAATGATTGTCAGAAAGAATTTCCGGATGTGAATAATTTGCGAGATGAATGTTCAGAATCATTCAAATATTTTAAACATTATTTTCCTGAAAAGCCATTGCCTAAAGTAGTAACAATGATGTCGGGTTTTAATTATTCAGTTGTTACTCTCGACAGCACATTGGGTATTGGTCTTGAAATGTATTTGGGTTCGGGTAATAAATTTTATCCTATGCTTGGTTTGCCTCGTTACAAAATCCGTTGCATGAACAAAGAAAATATTATTCCGGATGTGATGCGCGGATGGATGCTCAATGAGTTTCCGTATATGATGGATAAGAATGATTTTTTATCTCAAATTATTTATCTTGGAAAAATAATGTATCTCACCGATGCACTTACTCCGTCATTGAACGATACTTTGAAAACACAATACACGGCAAAACAAACTAGTTATTGTAAACAATACGAATTTAATATGTGGAGTTATTTTATTGCACAAAAAATATTATACACCACAGACCAGGCCCAGATAATGAAATTTACAACTGACGGCCCGTTTACAACTGCTTTCAGCAAAGACGCTCCTCCTCGTGTAGGATATTGGATAGGGCGGCAAATTATTAAACAGTACATGAAAAACAATCCGGATATTACGATGGTGCAAATGCTGAAAGAAAAAGATGCACAAAAAATACTAACAAAAGCAAAATACAAACCTGGTAAATAGTCAGAGAAATACATTTAATTTTACAAAACGATTAAATAATTAACCAAACCATAAAATTTATTTATACAAAATATGAAACAATCAGAAATTAAATTTACCGTAACACTTGATGAAAATAATTTACCTGAAAAAATTGACTGGAGTGCAACTGATGCCAACGAACAAAGTTCGAGTAAATCGGTTATGATAGCACTGTGGGATGCTCAGGAAAATAACACACTTCGTATTGATTTGTGGACAAAAGATTTTTTGGCAGATGAAATGAAACAGTTTTATCACCAATGTTTGCTTTCGATGGCCGATACATTTGAACGTGCCACAGGAGAAGTTGAAGCAGCGAAAGAAATGCGCGGCTTTGCTCAACATTTTGGAGAAAAAATGAAGTTGATTGTGAAGAAACAGTAAGTGCGCCTTAAACAAAAAACCTCCTTACAACCAAATGTAAGGAGGTTTTGTTTTTAGAACGATTTAGTTCTGGTGAACTTTATGCTTTCACATTAGCACGAATAATATTCAATGCACCACCTGCTTTAAACCATTCTATTTGCTGGTCGTTGTAGGTATGATTTACTTTTATTTCTTCGCGGCTTCCGTCACTATGATTCAACACTACTGTTAACGGAGTGTTGGCAGCAAAAGAGGTTAAGCCAATGATATCAATTGAATCATCTTCTTTTATTTTATCATAATCTGCTTTGTCGGCAAATGTTAAACCAAGCATTCCTTGTTTTTTCAAATTGGTTTCGTGAATACGAGCAAATGATTTAACCAATACAGCACGAACTCCTAAGTGACGAGGCTCCATGGCTGCGTGTTCGCGGGACGAACCTTCACCATAATTTTCATCTCCAACCACTATCGAACCGATGGATTGAGCTTTATACGCACGTTGTACTTTAGGCACTGCATCGTAAGCACCTGTTAATTGATTTTTCACGCAGTCTGTTTTTTCGTTAAAGAAATTAACAGCACCTATCAACATATTGTTCGAAATATTATCTAAGTGTCCGCGATATTTTAACCATGGACCAGCCATAGAGATATGGTCGGTAGTACATTTTCCTTTTGCTTTGATCAGGAGTTTTAATCCTTTCAAGTCAACACCTTCCCAAGCTGTGAATGGGTCGAGTAATTGCAAGCGGTCGGAAGTAGAGGAAACTAAAATGTTCACTTTGCTTCCGTCAGCAGCCGGTGCTTGATAGCCCGGATCTTCCACTGCAAATCCTTTTAACGGTAACTCATCACCAGATGGAGCATCCAATTTTACTTTCTCACCTTTTTCGTTTGTTAGATAATCGGTAAGTGGATTAAAAGTAAGGTCGCCCGCAATAGCCATTGCGGTAACTATTTCGGGTGATGCCACAAATGCATACGTGTTTGGATTTCCATCAGCGCGCTTAGCAAAGTTACGGTTGAACGAATGGATGATGGTGTTTTTCTCTTGTTTCTCTGCACCCATTCTGTCCCACATGCCTATACATGGTCCGCAGGCATTGGTAAATACTTTAGCACCGATACTGTCGAACACTTCCATAAATCCATCGCGTTTGATGGTATAACGAATTTGTTCCGAACCCGGATTGATTAAGTATTCTGCTTTCGATTTTAAGTTTTTTGAAGAAACTTGTTTTGCCAAACTCACCGCACGTGAAATATCTTCGTAAGAAGAATTGGTGCAAGAACCCAACAAACCAACCGAAATTTTCAATGGCCAACCGTTTTTGATGGCAGCGTCTTTCAACTGAGAAATAGGTGTAGCTAAATCTGGAGTAAAAGGACCGTTTACATGTGGTTCCAATGTATTCAAATCAATGGTAATTACCTGATCGAAATATTTTTCAGGGTCAGCGTATACTTCAGCATCCGCTGTCAAATGTTGTTTTACTCCGTCAGCTAGTTCGGCTACATCAGCACGACCAGTTGCTTTTAAATAACGCGACACGGAATCATCGTAACCGAAGGTAGAAGTGGTAGCACCAATTTCAGCTCCCATGTTACATATTGTTCCTTTACCTGTACAACTCATTGAAGTAGCACCTTCGCCAAAATATTCAACCACTGCACCTGTTCCGCCTTTAACGGTAAGTATGCCTGCTACTTTTAATATTACATCTTTCGGAGCTGTCCAGCCATTCAATTTACCAGTCAATCTAATACCAATCAATTTAGGCATTTTCAATTCCCAAGCTAATCCTGCCATTACATCGCAGGCATCAGCACCACCTACACCAATTGCAATCATTCCCAATCCGCCTGCATTTACAGTATGCGAATCGGTACCAATCATCATTCCGCCAGGGAATGCATAGTTTTCTAATACCACCTGGTGGATAATACCTGCTCCCGGTTTCCAGAAACCAATACCATATTTGTTAGATACCGAACCAAGGAAATCATATACTTCGCGGCTTTCGTTGTTAGCAAATGCCAAATCTTCGTTTGCTCCGTTTTTTGCTGTAATTAAGTGATCGCAATGAACAGTAGAAGGAACAGCCACTTTTGGGCGACCTGCCTGCATAAACTGTAACAATGCCATTTGAGCGGTAGCATCTTGCATAGCCACTCTGTCGGGTGTAAAATCTACATACGATTTTCCTCTTCCGAAATTTTCCGGTTTCTGGTCTTTATGCAAATGTGAATAAAGAATTTTTTCTGTTAATGTAAGCGGACGTCCTACTAATTTTCGCGCTGCCTCTACTTTCCCTGGAAGGTTTTTATACACTTCCTTGATCATCTCGATATCGAATGCCATAATTAAATTATTGTGTTATTATATTTGTTTATTATTTGTTTTTTTAAAGTCTGAAAGGGCGATTTTGGAAATCGGGCGAAGCGAGTATTGGCTGATTTGCCATTGATACTCATCATTGAAGTTGAATTTTATTCCTCTTTTTTTTCTGTTGCCGGAACCGAATCGGTTTTATATTCTATCTCGGGTTCTTCCACTTTATCCTGTTTTGCTCCTTTTGAAATTAAATACTCAATGATGGATACAGCCCCTTTGTCTTCTGCAATTTTTAAAGGGGTATCGCCTGCCTCATTTTTAGCGTTAATGTCCAGTCCGTTTTTTATCAGATAATGAACCATATCCAGTTTAATTCCTCTGCATGCACTGTGCAGTAAAGTATTTCCACCGTCATCTTTGTCGGTTAGCTTGCATCCTTTTGTTAAGAAGAACTCAACTATGGCTCTGTCGGGGGCTACGTCTTTATCTTTTGGTTTTTGGTCGGAAGCAAAAAGAACGGCCTTGTGCATTGGGAAAATAGGATCGGGCTTGGTAAAGCTGGCTCCTTTGTTTACCAGTAATTTTACAATTTCGGGTTGAGAATAGGTAATGGCTGTTTGAAGCGGAGAGGTAGCTAATATTTGTCCTTCGTTATTAGCCAAATCAGGATTCTTTTTAATGGCGGTTTCCACCATAGTATACATACCTTGCTTTACATAATCCAGAAATTTCCTGTCGTCAAAAAAGGAGATTTCAATAATTTGTTTGTTGGTGTCTTTAACGGTAACGGTGGTTTTGTAAGAAGAAGGCATTGTTTTGTCGGTCGATACAGCGTCAATGGTATTTAATCCGCTGTTCAGAATAACCACACTTGCGGTAAAGGCTTTAACATTTACTGTTTTTTTTGCTCCGTTAACGGTAACAATACAGTCCATATCTGCTGCTATTATTCCTCTTGCTTTAATGTTTTTTCCTCCGGGAGCAGTAGTCTTGGTTGCAGTGGTAGTTTTTGCGGCTGCAGGTTTAGCTTTTGTGGCTTGCGAAAATGCAGGGCCGGAAATAAAAACAACGAATAAGAAGGTAAAAAGAATAAAATATTTTGATGAGTATACGTTTTCCATCAGGATGTTTTTTTATTGGGTCTAAAAGTACGTTTTTGTTGGCATTTAGACACTAAAAATTTGTTAAATGTTTATATGACAATTGGCAGTTTTTGCTTTTTATGTCAATATCCGATTTGTTTTCTACTTTTGCACCTGTACAAAAACAAGGGATGGCTTCATTTTTTAAAGAAAATATTAAAATATCATTACGTGCTATCCGTAGTCAATTACTGCGTACTGTGCTTACTGCTGTCATCATAGCTTTTGGTATTATGGCTCTGGTTGGTATTCTTACTTCCATTGATGCTATCAAAGCATCCATCAATAGCAATTTTGCAAGTATGGGAGCCAATACCTTTACCATACGAAACCGGGAAATGACCATGCACATTGGTCAGAATGGAAAAAAGGCAAAACGTTTCAGAAGTATTACCTATGAAGAAGCCATACGATTTACCAAAGAGTTTTCGTTTCCGGCAAGTCCTTCTGTTTCTACCCGCGCATCCGGAGCCAGTGTGATGAAATATCAGTCGAAAAAGACCAATCCGAATATTCAGGTTTTTGGAGGTGACGAAAATTATCTGGCGGCATTGGGGTATGATTTGGAAAAGGGACGTAATTTTTCGCCTACTGAAGTTCAATACGGCAATCATGTGGTTATTCTGGGGCAGGATGTAATAAGTGCTTTATTTACCAAAAACGAAGACCCGATAGACAACGTGATAACCATTGGAAGTGGTAAATACAAAGTGGTGGGGGTGCTGAAATCGAAAGGAAATAGCTCGGGTTTTGGGGGAGATAAGCTCGGTATTTTACCTTTAAATAATGTGAGGCAGTATTTCGGGCGACCGGATATGACCTATACTATTAGTGTGTTGCTTACGAATCAGCAATTGATGGATTTGGCAGTAAACGAAGCTACAGGAGTGTTTCGCATTATTCGACATCTTCAGTTGAGCGAAGAAAATAATTTTGAAGTAGCCAAGAGCGACAATTTGGCTAATTTATTAATCGAAAACATTCAGAAAGTAACAGCCGGTGCTACACTTATTGGTATTATTACTTTGCTGGGCGCTGCCATTGGTTTGATGAACATTATGCTGGTGTCGGTAACAGAGCGAACGCGAGAAATAGGAATACGAAAAGCTATAGGTGCTACCAAGAAAGTTATCAGAAGTCAGTTTTTGGTGGAAGCGATTGTTATTTGTCAGTTGGGGGGATTACTCGGTATTGTGTTCGGAATAATAATTGGTAATCTCATTTCGTTTCAGCTGGGTGTAGGGTTTATTGTGCCCTGGTTGTGGATTTTCAGCGGCATTGTATTATGTATGTTTGTTGGATTGATATCGGGTATTTATCCTGCTGCTAAAGCCGCTAACCTCGACCCGATAGATGCATTGAGATTTGAGTAGAGGCCCCTCTCTATCTCTCCCCGAAAGGGAGAGGAAGCCATTGTATTAAAAATTTCAGGGTAATTTTTCCTGCTTTATTGTATCAATAATTTCTTGGCAGATTTTATTAAGTGCTGCATTTCCTCCCCTTCGGGGAGGTTAGGAGGGGCTTTTACTATCTATAATAATCGTTACCGGCCCATCGTTGAGCAAGCTTACTTTCATATCAGCGCCAAAAGTGCCGGTTTTGATGGGTTTTCCTAAATCGAGGGTTAATTGTTCAATCATTTTTTCGTAAAGAGGAATGGCGGTTTCGGGGCGAGCTGCTTTGATGTACGATGGGCGATTGCCTTTTTTGGTGGATGCATGAAGGGTAAACTGAGATACGAGTATGATATCTCCTCCTGTATCTTTTACCGATACATTCATCACTCCGTTTTGGTCGGCAAATATTCTGAGATTAATTATTTTTGAACTTAACCAGGTTATATCCTCTGTAGTATCGGCTTCTTCTATGCCCAGTAAAATTAATAATCCTAAACCGATGGAACTTTTTATATTTCCATCAATGGTTACGGATGCCTGAGAAACGCGCTGTATGACTGCTTTCATTTATTAAATTCCAGATTTCAAATTCCAGATTTCAAATCTTGTTAATATTCCGTTTCTAATTCTTCTCCATTCATTATTCCCAAATAGCTGTTGTAACGGGATGCGGCTATTTGGCCTTGTTCCACAGCGGCTATTACTGCACATTTGGGTTCGTTGAGGTGAAGACAATTGTTGAACTTGCATTGGTTTCGGATGGCTCGCATTTCGGGAAAATAGCCGGATATCTCTTCTTTTTCCATATCCACCAGCCCGAGTTCTTTTATTCCGGGTGTGTCGATTATAAATCCTCCGAAGGAGAGCAGATGCATTTCGGCAAAGGTGGTGGTGTGTTTTCCTTTAAAATGAGCTTCTGATAATTCTCCTGTTTTGAGATTTAACGATTGGTCGAGTACATTAATTAATGTGGATTTGCCAACTCCGGAATGCCCGGAAATAAGTGTTATTTTATCTTTTATTAATGTGCGGAGCACTTCGGTATTATTGTTTTCGATGGCCGAAGTTTCGTAGCAGGTGTAGCCAATGTTTCGGTAAATGCTAATGAATTCGGCTATTTCGTGTTTTGCTTTTTCGTCAGTAAACAAATCCATTTTATTAAAAACAATGCTTACCGGAATATGATAGGCCTCTGCTGTAAGCAAAAAACGGTCGATGAAACCGGCTGAAGTGCGAGGCATGGCAAGGGTTACGATGAGCAATGCCTGGTCGACATTGGCGGCAAGGATATGCGATTGTTTGGAAAGGTTAATGGATTTGCGAATGATGTAATTAGTGCGTTCGGCTATGGCATGTATCACTCCTTTTCCGTCATCTTCCATTTCGAAATCTACCCTGTCGCCCACGGCAATGGGATTGGTGGTGCGAATTCCTTTGGTACGAAAAAGCCCTTTGATACGGCATTCGGTTACGGTTTTGTTTTCAGAAAACACCGAATACCAGCTGCCGGTAGATTTTATTACTATGCCTGTCAATTTACGTTTTGTTTTATTTTTGTTGTGCCTCGTATACTTGCTTTAAAGAGTGCGCTTGTGCGGCTTCATGGTTTTTTATGCGTCAAATTTATTAAAAAGAATTAGTTTTGCAGAAAATTAACCGCAAAGAAAACTTTTGCACGTAAATAAACACAATCTAAACATACCTATTATGAAAAAAATTATTCTGATTCTTATCTGTAGTATAGCCACAGGAGTTTTTGCTCAAACAGCTCCTTCGAAAGTAGTAAGCACTGTGCCTGCCGAAGAGTTTGCCAAACTATCGGCTGCCGACAAAAATGGGGTTATTATTGACTTGCGTACCACTGACGAAATGAATACCAAAGGTTTTATTAAAGGGGCTGTGCAGCTGGACTGGCTGGCAAAAGACAACGAGGCCCAAGTGGGTAAACTGGATAAAAATAAAACCTACTATATTTATTGTGCAGCCGGAGGACGTAGCGGAGATTGTGCAGAATTTATGGAAAAACACAATTTTAAAAAGGTGGTAAATCTGGATAAAGGATTTTCGAGCTGGGTAAAAAAAGGTTTGCCGGTGGCGAAGAAGTAGATGCCTTTTTATTTATCGCTTCTCTGTAAGATATGGGGAGAGAAATGTTATAAAACTCCAAACAGAAATGTTTGGAGTTTTTTTATGCCTGGTTAGTGCTTCGTATACAATATCTGCTAAAGCAAGATTTGGACTTATATGAATTGCCTTTTTTTGGCATATTTTTGATATTTTAATTAATAATTTATGTAACTTCCTGTAATTTAACAACAATTCTATTTGCATTCGGCTTAGCGGTAAATGGTTTTTTCGAAATCCTATTTGGTTTGCAACCAAAACTATTTAGGAACGCATCAAAACCATTTAGGTTTTACAAAATCCTATTTGGTCCTCAACCGAAACCATTTGGTTTCTATCAGAAACCATTTAGTTTTTTCGAAATCCTATTTGGTTTGCAACCGAAACTATTTAGGAACGCATCAAAACCATTTAGGTTTTACTAAAAACCATTTGGTCCGCAACTGAAACCATTTAGGTTTTGCAATAAACCATTTGCATTTTTTGCTGTTTAACTACTTTTTTTGTCAAAAACCATTGCCCGAGTTTTTAACTATTCATTTATTTGGTTGGTTGGTTTACGTTTTTTTGGTAGTAAGCAAGATTGCATTTCCAATTCACATTTTATTACTTTTGCGCCATGATTGATTATTCCAAAATTGATACTACGATAACCATTGGCAGGTTTGCGTTTCATCAGCCGGTAACGGCCACCACCGACTTTATAATATGTATTCTGTGTTTTATTTATTTTTTGCAACTGCATAAATTTCCTACTTCCTTCAGTATTTATAAGCAAAACTGGAAATTATTTTATTTGTTTTTAAGCATGGCATCGCTTACAGGAGGGTGTAATCATGGTTTTTTTACGGATAGGTTTTCGGGGGGAGGACAGGCGTTTTGGTTAACCATGCAGGTATGCAATGTGGTGTCGGTTTATTGTGCTCAGCGGGCTGCTTTGGCTCGGGTGCTTGCCGAATCGAAACATAAAAAAATGTGGCAATGGGCTTATGTGGTTCAGCTGCTATTGTCGGTGGTAGCGGTGTTTGTGTTCCATAATTTTTTGGTGGTAATTGTAAATACTGCAGTAGGGCTTATTCCGATAATGATTCAGCATTTTAATTATCCGAAACGTTCCAATGGCGATGCGCTGATAGCATGGGGTATTGTTATACTATTTATAACCGCATTGATAAACGGATTTAAACTGGCCATTAACGAGTATTTTACTCATCAGGATATAGCGCATGTGTTTATTATTATTAGCCTATCGGTGATGCTGAGCGGAGTGAAGAAGAACCTGAATACGGTGGAAAATGTTCGGTGATTTAGCCTCGGCTTTTACATGGTTTGGATGAGGTGTTTTTTGGTAAACAGTCGGACCGGATACCATGCCGCCAAAAAGCCAATAAGTAAAACAATACAAATAATAAGCAAAATATCGAGCCCTTCTATTTTTATGGGATAGGCATCCACAAGCCATCCTTCGGCCAGTGTAACCAGTTTGAATTTTATTTGTAACCAGCAAATAAACAACCCCAGCAACAGCCCCAACACCGCCCCAATGATGGTTATTAATATGCCTTCGAGCAGGAATATGCTGCGAATTAATTTGATATCGGCTCCCAAATTATTGAGAACAACAATGTCTTTTTTCTTTTCGATGATAAGCATCGTAAGCGAACCGATAACATTAAAGGTGGCAATAATGAGGATAAAGATAAGAATGATAAATACCCATAATTTTTCCGATTTCATTGTTTTGAATAGCATTTCGTTTTGCTGTTCGCGGTTCTTAACAGCATAGTTGCTGCCAAGTGTGGCCGAAAGTTGGGCCTGCACTTGTTCCAAATCGGCCTGAGGTTTTAGTTTAAGTTCGATGGAAGTTACTTCGTTGGAATAATCGAGTAGTTGGCGGGCTTTGTCAATATTCATGATGATGTATTTGTAATTAAAATCATCATTGATATTAAATATGCCGGAGGTAAAAGCTTTCATCTCGTTCATTTCGTCTTCAGGATTAACCGAGCTGATGTTTCCTCGCTTTGGAGCGTATACCGAAATGGGCCTGAATTGCTCAGCAGGGCCTGTTTGCAGAATGTTGGCTATGCCTTTACCTATAACCATATTGTTCTGTTCGATGTTAAATCGACCTTTAATAATAAGCGTGTCGAAACTACTCATTTTACGGAAGGATTTACTTACTCCTTTAATAGTAGCGATACATTGTTTCTCTTCGAACTTGAATAATGCATTGCCTTCCATCACCTCATTATAATAAGCGATGTTTTGGTTTTTCTGCAATTGCTGAAAAGCGGAAGTAGTAGGGTCGAAGGTTCGGCCCTGAACTTGTGTTATTGAAATTTCGGGGTCGAAAGAACTATACAACGATTTAACCAAAGCGGTGAGGCCGTTAAACGCACTCAGAATAATAACCAAAGCCATAGTTCCGATGCATACACCAACCACCGAAACACCGGAAATAATATTGATGGCGTTATGCGATTTTTTTGAAATCAAATATCGCTTGGCTATGAAAAAAGGTAAGTTCAATTTGTCAACTTATGAGTTATTTGTTGGGCAGTTTTGCAACAGTTATATTGCGCACTGCAAAACTGGAATAAATTGTTTGGTTATTTTTTAAGTAGTTCATCAATTCGCATGGCATAATCGAGAGAATCGTCAAGAAAGAAAACAAGGTTTGGAATAATGCGCACCTGCTTGCGAATTCGGTCCGAAAGTTTCATACGCACTTCTTTGGTATGTTCCTGAATAGATTTTAAAAGAATTTTAGTGTCGGGCACATTGAACAAACTAACATAAACTTTTGCCACGCTAAGGTCTGGGCTAACGCGCACTTGAGTAACGGTGATGAGCGCATTGCCAAATAGTGTTCGGGTTTCTCTCTGAAAGATGTCGCCCAGTTCTTTTTGTATTAATCGTGATACTTTTAATTGTCGTGTCGAGTCCATTTTTAAATATTTAGAAATTCAAAATTAGCAATTAAATAACTGCAAAGTGTATATTTGCGCAATGAAAAAATTTTTCGGGGTACTTCGCTACGTAAAAGGCTATTGGAAATATGGCATTTTAAATATTGTATTTAATATATTTTCGGTAGTGTTTTCGCTGTTTTCCATCGTTCTGCTGTTTCCTTTTTTAAAGATATTGTTTTCGGGTAATAATAATGACCTGCAAGAAATCATTGCCAAAGGAAAACCAGCCTTTAGTTTTTCGGCCTCAGGAATTCAAGATACCATTAATTATACCCTGGCTGAACAAACTTTTACTGCCGGAAAAATATCTGTTCTTGTGTGGATTTGTTTATTCATCATTGTTACCATTTTTTTGAAAAATGTAACGCGTTACCTGGCCATGTATTTTCTTTCGCCTGTGCGCAATGGAGTGGTTCGCGATATGCGAAACAAGATATTTAATAAGACCATGGATTTGTCACTTTCCTATTATTCGGAAGAGCGTAAAGGCGATATTATGTCGCTTATGACAACTGATGTAAATGCTATTGAATGGAGTATCATGGCTTCGCTCGAGATGATATTTCGAGAGCCGTTGAATATAGTGGTGTATTTGATAATGATGTTTGCACTCAGTACCAAACTGACGTTAATTACACTTGCTCTACTTCCCATTACAGTTGGCTTGATAGCCATAATCGGTAAAAGCTTGAAGCGTTCGTCAGCCAGTCAGAAAGAGAAAATGGGGTTGATACTTTCTATAATGGAAGAAACGCTTGGAGGATTAAGAATTATAAAAGGATTTAATGCGGAGCGAAAAGTGAGCGATAAATTTCGTGACGAAAACCAACTTTATACAGGCATTTCTATTAAAATGTTTCGTAAAGCCGATTTAGCTTCCCCATTGAGTGAGTTTTTAGGAGTTACCGTTATGGTGGCTATTCTTTATATAGGAGGAACAATGGTGATAGAAGATAAAACCATGGAAGGGGCACTATTCATTACCTATCTTGCTTTGTTTTATCAGATATTGACACCCGCCAAATCGTTTACCTCGGCTTATTATAGCGTGCAAATTGGGTTAGCTTCTGCCGAAAGGATAGATAAAATTCTTAATGCAGAAATAACCATTAAAGATGTACCTAATCCAATTTCGGTAACCAAATTTGAAAAAGAAATAGAATACCGTGATGTCTCGTTTGCTTACCGCGAAGGCGAAGTAGGATGGGTGCTAAATAAAATTAATTTAAAAATTGAGAAAGGAAAGACTATTGCGTTGGTTGGTCAATCGGGTTCGGGAAAAACAACCTTGGCCGATATGCTTCCCCGTTTTTATGACACTACCGAAGGAGACATACTGATTGATGGGGTTTCGCTTAAACAAGCACGGATAAAAGATTTGAGGGCTATTATGGGAATAGTAACTCAGGAATCTATTTTATTCAACGATACAGTATATAACAATATTGCTTTTGGGATTGAAAATGTAACAGAAGAGCAAGTGATTGAAGCTGCCAAAATAGCTAATGCTCACGAATTTATTTCTCAAATGCAAAATGGTTATCAAACCAATATAGGCGATAGAGGAAGTAAAATGAGCGGAGGGCAGCGTCAGCGCATCAGTATAGCAAGGGCAGTGCTTAAAAATCCTCCGATATTAATTTTGGATGAAGCAACATCTGCTTTGGATACAGAAAGCGAAAGATTAGTGCAGGATGCATTGTTCAAACTGATGAAAAATCGTACTTCGCTTGTTATTGCACATCGCCTTTCTACTATTCAGCATGCTGATGAAATAATAGTAATGCAAAAAGGAGAAATAATAGAGCGAGGCACGCACACCACCTTATTGGCTAATAACAATACTTATAAAAAACTCTACGATTTGCAGGCTTTTGTTTAGCTGAATTTTTGGAAGAATTGCATCTTTGGTTGCCATTTTTTGGGGACATAATTTGTGAATTACATACTAACACGCATAGTCTATAAACCTCCTTTATTTAGATTATTTGATTTGTAAATACATTGAGCTTATTTAATCTCTTTATGAAAAATGTTCCTGTTTTAACAAGTTATTAGTAATTGGGTTCATCTTAGAACACATTATTTTCAGCAGAAGAGGCTTTTATTTAGAATTATTCTTAGTTTTGCACTCGTAAAAATGTCGAATAGTAAAACCATACCGAATACGAATTTCCCGATTGAGAAAATTCGTGAAGATTTTCCTATACTTTCTAGAAAAGTAAATGGTAAAGCACTTATTTATTTTGACAGTGCATCTACCGCTCACAAGCCACAAGTAGTAATAGATGCAATTGATGCTTTTTACAAATACCAAAATTCAAACATTCATCGCGGTGTACACACACTAAGCCAACAAATCACAATAGAGTACGAAAAAGCACGGTCGATTGTTCAGGAACATCTAAATGCAAAGCATGCACGTGAAATAATTTTTACCAAAGGCACAACCGATTCGATAAATCTTGTTGCAAGTTCATTTGGAAGAAAATTTATTTTTGAAGGAGATGAAATCATTATTTCATGCATGGAACATCATTCGAATATTTTGCCTTGGCAGCAGTTATGCAAAGAACGAGGAGCCGTGTTGAAAGTAATACCAATAAGTGATGAAGGAGAATTGGTGATGGATGAGTATAAAAAACTCTTGAGCGATAAAACACGCATCGTTGCTGTGACGCACATTTCGAATGTATTAGGCACGATTAATCCTGTAAAAGAAATAATCGATTTGGCTCACGAAAAAAATATTCCTGTGTTGATTGATGGTGCACAGTCTGTGCCTCACTCATCAGTGGATGTACAAGAACTTGATTGCGATTTTTACTGCTTTAGTGCACATAAAATATACGGACCAACTGGAGTGGGCGTTTTATACGGGAAAGAAAGTTTGTTAAAGATTATGCCACCCTATCAAACGGGTGGTGGGACGATAGAAACAGTAACATTTGAAAAAACAGTGTTTGCAGATTTGCCATTAAAATTTGAAGCCGGCACACCTCATATTTCAGGTGGACTAGGATTAGGTGCAGCCCTAAATTATTTGAATGAAATTGGACTCAAAGAAATCTCATTGTATGAAGATGAGCTTCTGAAATACGCAACAGAAGCACTGAATAAAGTACAAGGAGTAAAAATTATTGGAACAGCTCTGCACAAAGTAGCGGTAATTTCTTTTGTTATAGAAAGATTGCATCCGTTTGATATAGGTACTATCCTTGACCAGTTGGGAATTGCGGTAAGAACCGGGCATCATTGTACTCAACCATTGATGCAGCGCTTTGGAGTGGCTGGAATGGTTAGAGTTTCGTTCTCGTTTTATAATACGAAAGATGAAATAAATATTTTTATAAAAGGACTTGAAAAAACCATTAGTATGCTTAAATAAAATGACAATAGAGGAAACAGAGCAGGACATAATAGAAGAGTTCGAGGTTTTTGATGAATGGTTGGGCAAATATGAGCTCCTTATAGATATGGGAAAATCACTGCCGATACTTGCTGAGAAAAATAGAACGGAGGATAAAATAATAAAAGGGTGTCAAAGTACTGTTTGGCTTCACTCGGAATTGGCGGATGGTAAAATAATTTTTACAGCTGATAGTGACGCAATAATTACCAAAGGTATGGTAGCACTCATGATTCGGGTACTTTCAAATCACACTCCTGATGATATTTTGAATGCCAAATTAGATTTTGTCGACAAGATAGGGCTAACACAACATCTATCACCCACTCGCAGCAATGGATTGGTGAGTATGATAAAACAAATGAAACTTGATGCGCTGGCTTATAAATCGAAAAATTCAGTTAGTTGAGCAAATAATAAATTAATAGAAACAAGAATAACAAATAATGCCGGCAATAATAAATACGAGTAATACAGAACTTACGCAACGAGTAATAGACACTATAAAAACCTGTTATGACCCTGAAATACCTGTAGATGTATGGGAGTTGGGTTTGATTTATGAAATAAATTTAGATTTGGAAAATAATCTAAATGTTACAATGACCTTAACTTCCCCTTCCTGTCCTGTAGCAGAAACATTGCCTCCTGAAATAGAGCAGAAATTAAGAGAAATTGAGGGCATACAATCTGCAAAAATCAAATTAACTTTTGAGCCAATGTGGACCAAAGACCTCATGAGCGAGGTTGCTCAGGTGGAATTAGGTTTTATGTAAAAATGGAAAATGAAATAGTAAACAGAGTTTCTGAGAGTGGGCTTGTTACCATTAACCTTGAAGATTTTTACCCTTCTGGAGAACGTATTCTATTTGATATTAAAAATCATCTTTTTCAAGAGATGATATTACGAGAAAAGGACTTCCGTGAATATATTAAAAATGAAGATTGGAATAAATATAAGGATAAGTATGTTGCTTTAACTTGTTCGAATGATGCCATAGTACCTACCTGGGCATACATGCTACTCACCATACAACTAAATCTGGTAGTAAAAAAAGTTATCTTCGGAAGTTTGGATGAGTTGGAGATCGTGTTGTTTGCAGAAAATCTTGCCAAATTAGATGTGGAATTTTATAGAAATTCAAGAGTAGTTATTAAAGGATGTGGAAAATTACCAATTCCAAAGGCTGCTTATGTTCAATTGACATATTTACTTTTGCCGGTAGTAAAAAGTGTAATGTACGGAGAACCTTGTTCCACCATACCTTTATATAAAAGAAAATAGAACTAAAATGTGCTATTTTTTCACTTTTTGATCTTGATGTCCATGCCCGTGATGTCCATGATGCGCACGGTGGTTAAAGTAAGGGTCGTGTGATGAGTGTTTAAGATGCTGATTACGTTTCGCCCTTTCTGCATCTGCAGCTATTCTCCGCTTTTTAGCTAAACTAGTACTAAACCAAGCAATAGCAATTACCAAAGCAAATCCTAGCCCCATATACAAGTATTGCATCTTCTCACTATGGGAGATCTCTTCCTTAGCTGCATCAATGTTTTTGTTCAAATTCCCCATACTTGGACCGTCCTGAGCCATGGTATTAAAGGAAAAAAGAATCATGGAGGAAGTTAAAAGCAAAACAAAATTCAATACTCGTTTGCTTGTTCTTTGAAAAGATAACTTTGCTAATGTTTTCATAATGTTCATATTAAATATCATATTGGTGTTAATGCCGATTTCAACAAAACTTCGACAAAGGTAGAAATAAAAGTCATTAACCTGCTTCTCCCTACTAGGTAGATGCAAAATATTTATAAAAGGTTGCATGTTGATAAAAAAAAGTTTTGAACAAAAAATTTGGATAATTACAGAAGTTAATGTAATTTTGCATCGATTAAACGGAAAGTGAACAGCAGAGGGGACAAGAGTCCCCTCTTTCTTTTCCAATATTTTGATATGATTTCAGCAGATAAAATACGACAAATAGCAGATGTGAAATTGGCAGAAGGTTCCAATTATCTTGTTGATGTAATTGTTAAACCCGGCAACAAAATCAACGTTCTGTTGGATAATGATGCAGGTATTTCGATAGTTGATTGTATTGCTTTGAGCAGATATATTGAGTCTAATTTGGATAGAGATATAGAAGATTTTGAATTGAATGTTATGTCGCCCGGGTTAACGGAACCGTTTAAAATAGCAAGGCAGTATCAGAAAAACATTGGGAAACAAGTTGATTTGGTAACCAAGGATGGAAAAAAAATGACCGGAAAGTTGCTCTCTATTAAGGCTGATCAAGTAGAGTTAGAAACAAGAACCAAAGAAAGAGGAGAAAAAAACAAAGGAAAAAAATTAGTAGTGAGTATAATAAAAATAAATTTAGATCAAATAAAAGAAACAAAACTAGTACTATCATTTTAAAAAGAAAAATAAATGGAAACCATTAATTTAATTGAATCGTTCTCGGAATTTAAAGAAGTAAAAAACATCGATCGGGCAACCTTGATGAGCATCATTGTTGATGTTTTTAAAGGGATGCTTCTTAAAAAATACGGATCAGATGAAAATTTCGATATAATTGTTAATCCTGACCGTGGTGATGTGGAAATTTACCATAACAGAACCATCGTGGATGATGAATTTGCTGATGACAGTTTTGATTATGATCCTGGTAAACATATTAGTCTTTCCGAAGCTCATAAAATAGAAGCAGATTTTGAATTAGGAGAGGAAATAACTACTCCGGTAAAACTTGAAGATTTTGGAAGGCGTGCGGTATTGGCGGTTCGTCAAAACCTTGTTTCAAAAGTTTTGGAGTTGGAAAAAGATAACTTATACAAAAAATATAAGGAAAAGGTTGGGGAAATAATGATTGGAGAGGTTTATCAAATTTGGAAAAAGGAACTGCTTATACTGGATGATGAAGGAAATGAATTGATGTTGCCAAAAACGGAACAAATACCTTCAGATTTTTTCAAAAAGGGTGATACCATTAAAGCGGTTGTTCAGCGAGTTGAAATGAAAAACAATTCACCAATAATTGTTCTTTCACGTACTTCTTCAATTTTTCTTGAAAGATTATTTGAACTGGAAGTTCCAGAGGTGTTTGATGGCTTAATCACTATTAAGAAAATTGTTCGTGAACCAGGTGAAAGAGCAAAAGTTGCTGTGGAGTCTTATGACGACAGGATTGACCCAGTTGGAGCATGTGTTGGAATGAAAGGTTCCCGTATTCATGGAATCGTAAGGGAATTGCGAAATGAGAACATAGATGTAATAAACTTTACAACTAATCCATCTCTTTTTATATCCCGTGCTCTAAGCCCGGCAAAAATAACATCTGTGAAAATTGATGAAGAAACTAAGCATGCTGAAGTTTTCTTAAAACCAGATCAGGTTTCCTTAGCAATAGGTAAAGGTGGGCATAACATCAAATTAGCCGGCAAATTAACCGGTTATGAAATAGATGTGTATCGCGATACTGATATTGATATGGAGGATGTGGATTTGGAAGAATTTGCAGACGAAATAGAAGGATGGATATTAGATGCATTAAAAAACATAGGGTGTGATACAGCGAAAAGTGTTTTAGAATTAACAACTGAAGAGCTCGTAAAACGTACCGATTTGGAAGAAATTACTGTGAACGAAGTAAAACAAATTTTGCAATCAGAATTTGAATAATCAGTTAATAGGGAATAGAGAAGTAGGGAATAGTTTATTAAAGAATTCAATTTTGCAAATTTTATTGACTAAATAAACTGTTCACTTATAATAATAAAAAAAATATATGTCAGAATTCACCGAACAACGATTAAGTAAATTAGCTAAGGAATACAGTATAGGTGTGCAAACCATTACTGAATTTCTTAAAAAGAAAGGGCATGCTGTAGAAAGCAATCCGAATATTAAAATTTCAGCCGAGCTTGTTGCTATGGTTGCGAAAGAATTTAAATCGGAAAAAGAAAAAGGTGAAGAGGCGGCAAAGGTAACTTCAAGTTCTCAGGCATTGAAAAAAGAGAGCATAATGCTTGCAGAAGATTCGAAGCGACCTGAACCTCAAAAGCCAGAGGAGAAAGAAGAGCTTATTATTAAGAATGTAAATATTGTTACTCCGGCAGAAAAAGAAAAAACGAACGAAAAAACGGTTAAGAAAAGTGCCGAACCGGCTAAACCGGAGCCAAAACTGGAACCTGATGAAGAGAAAAAGGCAGAACCTGAGGTTGACATTATTAAAGTAGAAGGAAAATCGGATTTGAAATTTAAGGTGGTTGACAAAATTAATTTGGATGAAATTAATTCTAAAACCAGACCGGATAAAAAATCTAAAACTGAATTAAAAGAACAACGAGAGGAGAAAGCCCCTAAAAAGGGAACGAAAGCGGAAAAAGAAAAAGAAGAAACAGAATCAAGCGCTGAAAAACCGGCCAAAGCAACAAAGAGCAAATCAAAAAAAGAAGAGGAAAAGAAAGTTGAACAAGAACCTGTTCAAGAAATAGAAGTAAAGAAGAAGAAAGAAGAAGAGGTTGTTATACCTCCAGTAGTTCTAGTGGTGGAACTACCACCCGTTATTGAACATCATCAAACCAAAATAGAGAAGTTGGAAGGCCCTAAAATAATGGGTAAGATTGAACTTCCTACTAAGGATGAACGCAAAAAGCCAGTTGCTTCTTCGCACGGAGCTTCAAATAATGATAAAAAGAAACGTAAACGGATAAAGAAAAATTTTGGAGGTGGAACTTTAGGTGATAATTGGGATCCAAAAAGTAATTCGGGAGCCCCAGCAGCGGGCCAGACAGGTTCACCTGCTGCCCGGCCTGTTCCGGGTAAACCGGCAAATGATGCCCCTAGGAAACAGTATCCAAGTACTCCGGCTAATACACCAAGAGGAAAATTTGTTCGCCCTGCGAAAGTAGAATTGACTCCTGATCAGATTCAGCAGCAGGTAAAAGAAACCCTTGCTCGTTTGAGTGGTGCGGGTAAATCCAAAGCATCAAAACATCGTAAATCAAAGAGAGAAGCTGTTAGTGAAAGAATACAGGAGGCTGCAGATTTACAGGAATCGGAAAAAAAGATAATTAAAGTTACAGAATTTGTATCAGCTAATCAGTTGGCGCAAATGATGAGTGTACCAGTGAACGAAATCATTTCTACATGTATGAGTTTGGGTATGTTTGTTTCCATAAATCAGCGATTAGATGCTGAAACACTTTCGATAGTGGCAGAAGAGTTTGGATACAAACTTGAATTTGTTAGTGTGGAAGTTCAGGAGGCGATAAGAGAAGAAGCCGATAAACCGGAAGACTTAGTGGATAGATCTCCGATTGTAACGGTAATGGGTCACGTTGACCACGGGAAAACATCTTTGCTGGATTATATTCGTAAAGCCAATGTTATTGCAGGTGAGGCAGGGGGAATTACTCAACACATTGGAGCATACAATGTAACACTTGAAAATGGAAAAACAATTACTTTCTTAGATACACCAGGACACGAAGCTTTTACAGCTATGCGTGCTCGTGGAGCTCAAGTTACAGACATCGCTATTATTGTTGTTGCTGCTGATGATAGTGTGATGCCTCAAACAGTGGAGGCTATTAACCACGCTCAGGCAGCAGGGGTTCCTATAGTTATTGCGATTAATAAAATTGATAAACCCGGAGCTAATCCTGATAATATACGTCAGGCATTATCTCAGATGAATATTTTGGTAGAAGAATGGGGCGGTAAATTTCAGTGTCAGGAAATATCTGCAAAGAAAGGATTAAATATTGATGTATTGCTTGAAAAAGTTCTACTTGAAGCTGAAATGCTAGCTCTGAAAGCTAATCCAAATAAGAATGCAACAGGTACAGTTATTGAGTCGGAGTTGGATAAAGGAAGAGGTTATGTGAGTACAATTTTGGTTGAAGCAGGAACATTGCAAGTTGGAGATATCGTACTTGCAGGATGCTTTAGCGGAAAAGTAAAAGCAATGCATAATGAAAGAGGATCTGCAGTTAAAGCTGCGGGCCCTTCAATGCCTGTGGAGTTATTAGGTTTGAGTGGTGCACCTCAAGCGGGAGATAAGTTTCACGTGATGGATGATGAACGAGAAGCACGTGAAATTGCTGCAAAACGTTTACAACTTCAACGCGAGCAAGGCATCCGAACTCATAAACATATTACGCTTGATGAAATTGGAAGACGTTTAGCTATTGGTGATTTCAAAGAACTAAATGTAATTGTAAAAGGAGATGTGGATGGTTCGGTAGAAGCTCTTTCGGACTCACTTCAAAAACTCTCTACTGAAAAAGTTTCAGTGAAAATTATTCATAAATCAGTTGGGGCTATTAGTGAGTCAGATGTTTTGCTTGCTTCCGCATCCAACGCAATTATTATTGGTTTCCAAGTTCGTCCTTCGGCAGGAGCGCGTAAAATAGCAGAGACGGAACAAATTGATATTCGTTTATACTCGATAATCTACGATGCAATTAATGAAATCAAAGCTGCTATGGAAGGCATGCTAGCTGCTGAGTTTGAAGAGAAGATTGTATGTAACATCGAAATAAGAGAAGTGTTTACCATTACCAAAGTGGGTACCATTGCAGGTTGTATGGTACTTGATGGTAAGATAACAAGAAACACAAAAATACGAGTAATTCGTGATGGTATTGTTGTTCATAGCGGAGAATTGGGCTCACTTAAACGCTTTAAAGATGATGTAAAAGAAGTGAACAAAGGGTTTGAGTGTGGTTTAAACATTAATGGTTTTAACGATATCAAACAAGGTGATATTATTGAAGGTTACGAATTGGTGGAGGTGAAGGCTAAACTGTAATTTGTAATAAATAATTTTTCGATTTTAAAAGAGGGGTGACTAAGGTTATCCCTCTTTTTTTTGTTTGAATCTTCAAATGTTTGAGTTTTTTAAAGATCAACTCAAAATCCGTAATAATCACATCCAGTGAGAGGTGGAATATCATGTGTTCGGAAGCATGATATTCCGCCTCACGTGGGACAGGGTACGTTCGTGCGCATGCCATTCCAACTAATGTTGGAACAACTTACGTTCCACCTCTTATTTTCTTATTTACGGTTTTAACAGTTTTGTTCGAAATACTGTTTCTATTGAGGGCAGTTTAAGAATGTACAGAATTGAAATAGGTTATTATATTTATATATCCAATTTTGCAAATATCACCAGTCTAAACAGCTTCTGCTTCTGAATATTTTTGTTTCACCTCTTCAAGTGTATCAATTATTTCGTCATAAGAATAGGTGGTAACCAACCGAAGCCGATAGTTTTTAAAATGAGGTAAACCTTTAAAATAATTGGTATAATGTTTACGCATTTCCACTATTCCGGCATGGTTTGTTTTCCATCGCATAGAGAAATCGAGATGCTCCTTGCAAACATTAATTCGCTGTTCGATGGTAGGAAGTGGAAGTAGGTTTCCTGTTGCGAGATAGTGTTTAATTTCATTAAATATCCAGGGATAGCCAATGCTGGCACGGCCTATCATGATTCCGTCAATGCCATAACGTTCTTTCATTTGTTTAGCCTTTTCAGGCGAATCCACATCACCGTTACCAAAAATGGGGATTCGTATGCGTGAATTGTTTTTTATCTCACCAATTAAAGTCCAGTCGGCTTCGCCTTTATACATCTGTGCCCGCGTACGTCCATGAATGGTCAGTGCCTGAATTCCGATATCCTGAAGTCGTTCGGCCACCTCCACTACATTCTTTGTTCTATCGTCCCATCCAAGCCTTGTTTTAACAGTAACAGGGCGGTTAGCAATCTTAACAATCTCCGAAGTCATGGCTACCATTTTAGGAATATCCTGAAGCAATGCAGCTCCGGCACCTTTACAGGCCACCTGTTTTACTGGGCATCCATAATTAATGTCAATCAAATCAGGGGCTGCGTTATCGGCTATTCTTCCTGCTTCGCGCATCGAATCAATATCAGAACCAAATAGCTGAATCCCTATTGGACGTTCGTATTCAAAAATATCGAGTTTTTGAATACTCTTGGCGGCATCTCGTATCAATCCTTCAGACGATATAAACTCCGTATACATCAAGTCAACGCCATTCTTTTTACACACTGCCCTGAAAGGAGGATCGCTTACATCTTCCATAGGAGCAAGCAGAAGAGGAAAGTCAGATAATTCTATATTGCCTATTTTTACCATAATTGTATCACTCGATTAACCATTCTACAAAAGAAATAGGATTGAGTTTGAATTGTCAGTTGTTTAATTGTTTTCATTTTTATGTCTGCCCTTAACTAAGCCCATCTCTTTTGAAAAAGGGATACCGGAACGAGGCATAATTTTTCTTAATATTGTACAAAATTATCAAAAAATAAGAGATTAATGGAAAACATAGAACAAGAGCGAAATTCGAAACTCAAATTAACCATACTTTTAGTCTATATTTTATTGCTGGGATTGTTAACAGGAATCAGTAGCGGAAGTGATGTGAAATTAAATTTTGAAGATGCCGGATTTATTAATATGATGAAAATACTGCAGGCTGTGTTTGTAGTTTTTCTCTTCATCTTACCTGCAGTTCTAATAGCCACACTATGGACTAAACCAAAATTAAGTTATCTGGGAATTACCACACGTCCTGCCGCCACTACATTGTTTATTGCTGCAACAGGAATGATACTAGCTTCTCCGCTCATCAATTGGCTAGCCGAAATGAATTCTCACATGCAGTTACCAGCTTCACTCAGCGGAGTTGAAGAGTGGATGAAAAAGAGTGAAGCCGAAGCAACCATGCTAACCGAAGCTTTCACCAAAGGTACCTCATTCGGCACATTGATATTAAATCTTTTTGTTATTGCATTTATGGCTGCTCTAAGTGAAGAAATATTTTTCAGAGGACTACTACAAAAAGTACTGATGGAATGTGTCAAAAATAAACACATCGCCATTTGGATTGGCGCAGCTATTTTCAGTGCCTTTCACATGCAGTTCTATGGCTTTGTTCCTCGAATGATGATGGGAGCTTTTCTAGGTTACCTGTATATGTGGAGTGGTTCGCTTTGGCCCGGAATAATTGCGCATTTTGTTAATAATGCCATGGCTGTGTTTCTGGTTTGGCTTTCGAACCGAGGAACCATCAGTGTAGATGCCGATAAAATAGGAATAGAAGGAAACGAATGGATCTATGTTTTGATGAGTGTAATTATGGTAGTTTCTTCTTTGGTGCTAGTATACAAAAGCGAAAAGAAGCGAAAAGAACTAACCGAATTGAGTAATTGATATTCCATTAGAAAACTAAAAGTATTTTTATAAAAGCCTGAAACAAGTTAATAGTAGTGATTCACAAAGAAGACATTGATAAGATATTTGAAGCCGCAAGAGTTGAAGATGTGGTTGCAGATTATGTTACCCTCAAAAAACGAGGGGTAAATCTTATTGGCCTTTGTCCTTTTCATGACGAGAAAACCCCTTCATTTTATGTGTCACCTGCCAAGGGGATTTACAAATGTTTTGGTTGCGGAAAAGGTGGCAATCCGGTAAGTTTTCTGATGGATAAAGAACAAATGTCTTATCCCGAAGCATTGCGCCATCTTGCCAAAAAATACAATATCGAAATTACTGAAGAGGAGGAAACACCTGAGCAGGTTCAGACGAATAATGACAGAGAGAGTTTGTTTATTGTTTCTGCTTATGCCCAAAAACATTTTTCCGAAAACCTGTATAATACTGACGAAGGAAAGTCAATTGGGTTAGGCTATTTCAAAGAAAGAGGATTCAGGGAAGATATAGTTCAAAAATTTCAATTAGGATACAGTGTTAACAAGCGAACAGCATTTACTGACTCTGCATTGGCATCCGGTTATAAATTCGAATACCTTGTAAAATCAGGGCTCACCATTGATTTTAATAAAGATGGAGAAAAAACAATCGAAGGTTCAGAACCTATTCTTCATTCATCTGAAAAGAAATTTGTAGACCGCTTTGCCGGAAGGGTGATGTTTCCTGTGCACAATATCAGTGGGCGCGTAATAGCATTTGGAGGCAGAACACTGCGAACAGATAAAAAGGTAGCTAAGTACATTAACTCTCCCGAAATGGAGATTTACCACAAAAGTGATGTGCTCTACGGAATCTATTTTGCAAAAAAAGAAATTATTCATCAGGATAATTGTTTCTTGGTAGAGGGCTACACGGATGTTATTTCGATGCATCAGGCAGGAATTGAAAATGTGGTTGCAAGTAGCGGCACCTCGCTTACAATAGGACAAATAAAACTGATAAGGAGGTTTTCGAATAATATTACGATACTGTATGATGGCGACAATGCCGGAATTAAAGCAAGTTTCAGAGGAATTGATTTGATTTTGGAGGAAGGAATGAATGTAAAGGTCTTGTTATTTCCTGACGGAGAAGACCCTGATTCCTATTCTAAACGAGTGAGCAGCGATGAGCTTAAATCTTTTATTAAAGAAAACTCGAAAGATTTCATTTCCTTCAAAACAAGTTTATTGATGGGTGAAGTGCAAAACGACCCTATTAAAAAAGCCCAGTTAATAAAAGAAATTGTTGATAGTATTGCCCTGATACCTGAAGCAATTTACCGTTCGGTATATATTAAAGAATGTAGCCGAATAATGGATGTTCAGGAAGAAGTATTGCTGAGCGAACTGAACAAAATAAGAAGAAAAAAGTTTAACGAAAAAGGGATTGCCCCTGCTACCACCAATAGCGAGTTTACACCTCCTGTTGAAGATATTATTGAGGCTAATCTCGAAAAAACTAATGCAGATTCCGAGCATCAGGAAAGAGACATTATTCGCCTACTCATTAACTATGGGAATAATATAATGCAAGTTGATAGTGAAGAATTAGATGAAGAAAACAAACCTATCCCGATTGACATTAGTCTGGCAGGACTTATTATTCACGAATTGCAGCATGATAATATTGTTCTTGAAAATGTTTTGTACCGAACCGTTTTTGATGAATTTGTTGTACAGTTGGAGCAAGGCATGGTACCGGATTACAATTACTTTACAAATCACCCAAATACCGAAATCTGTTCATTGACGGTTGACTTAGTTAGCAGCCCATATTTTTTATCCAATTGGGAACAACATAGTATATATATAACCAAGGAGGAAGACATTCTAAGAAATTCACTAAATAGTGCCATTTTTTCGTTGAAAAGCCGAAGAATTGAAATGATGATACTCGATATTCAGAAACAACTTAAAGAGAATCCGGGTGAGGAAGAAACCATGACCCTGCAGCAAACTCATCTAAATTTATTAGAGGCAAAAAAGGAATTCAATAAATTGCTTGGTAGAATAATCGTGAAATAATTTTTTGTTTTTTATTTGGAAGTAATATAATTCATTTCTTACATTTGCTAAAGATTTAACAATTAAAACCCCAATATCATGGCAGGAGTAAACAAAGTTATTTTAGTGGGTAACTTAGGAAGAGACCCAGAGGTGCGCCACCTGGAAGGAGGCACATCAGTTGCAAATTTCACATTGGCTACAACCGAAGTCTTTAAAGACAAGAATGGAAACCGCAAGGAGCAAACCGAGTGGCATAACATTGTTGCTTGGAGAGGTCTGGCCGATATTGCTGAAAGATATCTTAAGAAAGGTATGACAGTTTATCTAGAAGGAAGAATTCGTAACAAATCGTATGAGAAAGATGGAGTGAAACATTATACTTCCGAAATTCTATGCGATTCTCTTACAATGGTTGGAAAAAAAGAAAGTGGTAACGGTGCTAGTGATGGTGGTAGCACAACCACGATAGATTTGCCTCCGGATAAAACGGACGATTTACCTTTCTAAACAAATTACTATTTCTGTTTGGCTGTAAAGAACTATCTTTACAGCCAAACATTTTTATAACCAATACCCTTAATCTTGCACGTCCCGAGTAGTTTCTTTTTTTATATATCACCTATCCTTAGCATTACTGTTCACCCTTTTTCAGCAGGTATACTAGTATCCATCTTATCCATGCTGGTTTTGCTGGTAGTTGTGTCGTTTGTGTCAGCAGGAGAGTCTGCTTTTTTCTCGCTTACACCAACAGATATGGAAGAGTTGAAAATGTCAGGGAAAAAGAAAGATGAAAAAATATTAAAGCTGGTGGCTTCTCCAAAAAGATTGCTTGCAACTCTTTTAATTAGTATTAATTTTATCAATATCGCTATAGTTGTTCTTTCCACATTGGTGATGGAGGGTTTATTTGATTTTTCAGAAAATCATTTACTTGGTTTCATTATTCAAGTGGTGGCAGTAACGTTCCTCATTTTACTAGTCGGAGAAGTGATTCCTAAAATATATGCCACCCAGAATCCTCTCAGTTCTGCTCGTGTATTAGTTTCATTCGTTATTTTTCTGCAACGTTTATTCTACCCGATATCTTCTTTTTTAATTTTCTCTACTTCCATTCTGGATAAATTAATCAAACCCAAGTCTCACAATATTTCTGTTGATGAACTATCTCAGGCCTTGGAATTAGCTTCTGACAAAAATAATCCTGAAGAAGACCATAAGATATTGAGAGGAATTGTGAAATTCGGAAGTACAGATGTAAAACAAATTATGAAGTCGCGGATGGATGTCACCGCATTTGAATACGAAAGAAACTTCGGGAATCTGCTTGTGGACATCACAAGCAGTGGTTTTTCGAGAGTACCTATATATAAAGAAAAGCTTGATAATATTGCAGGTGTACTTTACACAAAAGACTTATTACAGTATATTGATAAGGGAGACGACTTCAACTGGCATGATATTATTCGGCCGCCATTTTTTGTTCCTGAGAACAAAAAAATTGATGACTTACTAAGGGAGTTTCAGCAAAAGAAAATTCACCTTGCAATTGTTGTGGATGAATATGGAGGCACTTCAGGAATAGTGACGCTTGAAGATGTGATTGAAGAAATTGTTGGAGAAATAAACGATGAATTTGATGATGATGATTTGGTTTATTCTAAGCTGGACGACTTTAATTATGTATTCGAAGGGAAAGCGCATTTAAATGATGTTTATCGCATCCTTGAAATAGATGGGGAGGTATTTGAAGACGCCAAAGGAGAAGCGGATACTTTGGCAGGTTTTATAATTGAAATTGAAGGAAGGATTCCTACTAAAAATGAAAAGATAAAATTTCAACATTTGCTGTTTACTATTGAGTCGGCTGACAACAGAAAAATAAAACGTGTTAAAATAACTATTGAAAAAAATGAAGATTTATAAATTTCAAAATATTTGGCAATTGCTGTTAATTGTTCTTACTTCTTCTTTTAGTTTCACGCTTACTTCTTGTGGAGAAGATGACGCGGCAACCCCGAAGCCAAGAGCCTATTTTAGGTTAGCATTTCCGGAAAAAAAATATGTTCAGTATAATGAAGATTGTCCGTTTACATTTGAAATACCTGCATATTCAAAAATGGAAAACGATAATAATAATAATGCCGAACCCTGTTGGCTTAACCTGAAGTTTCCAACATTTAACGGAACATTGCACTTAAGCTACAAAGAAGTAAAAGATAATATTAACACATACATGCAGGACACATACACCCTTGCTTCCAAACATCAGATAAAAGCATCCGGAATAGAAGAACAGCAGATTTCCAGGCCAAAGAGTAAAGTATATGGTTTGATGTATGACATCGAAGGAAATGCGGCATCATCATTTCAGTTTTTCTTAACCGACAGTACCAAACATTTTATTCGGGGAGCATTGTATTTTAATGCAGTCCCTAATACTGATTCAATTGCTCCTGTGGTAGCTTTTATTAAACAAGACATTTACCATTTTATCGAAACCTTCGAATGGAAAGAAGATGCCCAATCAAACAGTTTTGCGAAGACTGTGCATAAATAACAGGGAAGAAGCAAACAGAAAAAAGGCCCCTGTTTGATGCAATACACCCAAGGTAACGGGCACTGCATACAATATAGTTATCACTCCTAAAATGAATTGAGCAAATACCACACCCAGCATCAGATTAGATGCCCTGCGCTGTAATACAGTCATATTTAATTTACGACTCGATTCCCACACATACAACACTATTATTAAAACTATATAGGCAATACTGCGATGGATAAACTGGACTCCTGCAGGGTTTTCGATTGCATTTTTGTAAAACGGATCAAATGAGGTAACTGTTTCGGGAATAAAACGAATACCCATTTTCGGAAACGTATTATAAAACAAACCTGCCTTGAGGCCTGCCACAAAAGCACCATAAATTATCTGAAGAACTATTACCACAAACATTATTACAGATAAACGCTTCACTACTTTTATTTGCGGAGTAAGTTCTATTGCCTTTGGATACGCTAAATCCAACGCATACCAAAACGTAAATCCAAACACTGTGAATGCTGATATTAGATGGGCGGCTAAACGATAATGACTTACATGTGGCTCCTTTTGCAGACCGCTATATACCATATACCAACCCAAAACACCTTGGAATGCTCCTAATGCAAGAAGAATACCCATTTTTTTTAGAAGTGGTTTATCGAATCTTTTCTTCGCTAAAAAATAAAAAAATGGAATAAGAAATATAACACCAATACTTCGACCCAAAAACCGATGAATGTATTCCCACCAGTAAATGGACTTAAACTCTTCGAGCGAAAACTGATTGTTGATTAGTTGGTATTCGGGTGTTTGTTGATATTTCTCAAATGGAATTTTCCAGTCTGCATCGCTCATTGGTGGCATCGAACCAAGAATGGGATTCCATTCTACCATGGACAAACCAGAATGCGTTAGACGCGTTATGCCCCCAATTACTACCATCAGGTATATTAAAAAACACCCTGTCAGCAGCCAGATGGTAATAGGTTTATTTGTCATTTCTTTTTTGTTTTTGGGGCGCAAAGATAAGAGTTAGGTGATTTGTTTTTTTATTATTTTTAATGTTAAATATTCAGGTGTATCGATTCATTAAAATGGGAACTTTAAAATATTTTCGATGACTCCATCTCGGTTGTGTATTAACCCAAATTCTGTACTTTTGCACGTATGGAAAAAGATATAGAGCACGAATTTTCTAAAATAGCAAAACAATTGTCCGACCAATTTGGAGAGGGGTTAGATATTCAGTCCATTTTATTTTTGATAGGTGTTCAGGAACTTGGAAAGGGAAGAATGGAGTTTTCTAAAAATGAAAAACTAGATGTGATGCATATCGCAATTTGTACCTTACTTTCTCCTTATGGTTATTACGAATATGAAGGAAAAGATGCTGACGGATGGCCACACTGGAAAGTTAACGAAAAACTTCCGGCACTGAAGTCCGATCAGCAACAGCAAATAATGAAACAAGCCATTGTGGAATATTTTAATAAAAGCGAATTGGTTAATTAGGGAAAGTAGTCTGATTAACGAATAATAATCACTAGGTGAGAGCTACTGTTGTACAGCCTGCTTTGATAAGTGCATCCGAATTTAATGAACTTTAATTATGAAAGTTTTAATGCTGATTTATACTTACAGTTGCCCAACCATCTTTTCTGGGTTCATCCACATTTAGAGAACCTTTTCCCCACATACCAGGAAATTGATCATCTTTGGTAACATAAATATCAAAAATAGCAGGAAGAGCAATGTCAAAAGAAGCTTCACCATTTCCGTCAGTTTGGGAGGTGTAGGTTACCACACCATTAATGCTGTAAGCATCCAATCGAACAGTAGCTAAAGCCACCTTATTTGCGGCAGTATCGTAAACATTTACATGTCCGTGGCAGGTTTGATCTTTTTTGCATGATGATACCGAAAAGGCTGCAAAAAGCAATACAGCAACAGAAATGACAGAAGTGATTTTTAGTAAAATAGATTTCATTAGATGAAAGAGTTTATTAAAATTTTATTTTTTTATAGTTTTGTTAACCGTCTTATTTATCTTTACGGACAACAAATTTAATACTTTATTAATGAACTGCAAAAAAAATAATTTTTTCTGTCTTATTTTCTTCGTTTCTGCTTTGGTCTTTTTTTCATTTAAACCTTCGTACGATGGGGGTTCTGGCCAAATAAAAGTAATGATATTGACTAATTATGGGGTAATAAAAATAAAACTCTATAATGAGACCCCCTTGCATCGCGATAATTTTGCGAAATTGGTCAAGGAACATTATTTTGACAGTTTGTTATTTCATCGCGTGATTCAAAATTTTATGATACAGGGAGGGGATCCCGATTCGAAAAGAGCTCTACCTGAAAAAACTTTGGGTGACGGAGGGCCTCCATACACCATACCCGCTGAGATTAATCCTAAATTATTTCATAAGAAAGGTGTACTGGCTGCTGCCAGAGAAGGCGATTTGGATAATCCCAAACAAGCCTCATCGGGTTCTCAATTTTACATTGTACAGGGAAAGGTATTTACCGATTCTTTGCTGCAAATACAGGCCAAACGCATAACAAAAATGAAACTGTTTAACGAAATAATAAATCGGACAGAGAATCAAAAATTGCTGGAGCAGTATAAAAGTTTTGCAAAGGTTGGTAATCCGGATAGTTTAAAATATGTGAATGATTTGATTGATGTTCAATTACAGAAAGAATTGCCGAATGTTACACCCTACACTTTTTCGGATGAACAGAAAAAGGCTTACACCACCATTGGAGGAACTCCTCATCTGGATGGAAGTTACACAGTGTTTGGTGAGGTGTATGAAGGACTGGAAGTGATTGATGATATAGCCATGCAGCCAGTAGAGCGAAAAACGGCAAGACCCATAAAAGATATTCGCATTCTGAGTGTTTCAATTATTCCTTAACTTCGCAAAAAAATAGTACAACAGATTCGCAGTTTAGAACGGCTGTGTTTTTCATCTGTTAAAGATTACACGAGCAAAATGAAAGATAGAATAGAAAAATTACTTGAGGAAATAGAAGAATTTACGGCAAGCAGTAAAGAGCATGTTGAAGAATTTCGTATTAAAATATTAAGCAAAAAAGGTAAGGTTACCGAACTGTTTGATGATTTTAAAACGGTGGCTCCCGAAATGCGCAAGGAAATTGGGCAGAAATTGAATGAACTTAAAAATAAGGCTCAGGATAAAATCAATCATCTGAAAGAAAAGTTTGAAGGAACCGAGCATTCTCAAACGGAGCAATTGGACTTAACCCTGCCTGCCGAAGCAATGGCTGTAGGTTCGAGGCACCCGCTATCGTTGGTGAGAAATCAGATTGAAGAAATATTTGGGCGTATTGGTTTCACTGTTTCTGATGGTCCTGAAATAGAAGACGACTGGCATAACTTTACTGCATTAAACACTCCTCACGACCATCCGGCAAGAGATATGCAGGATACTTTTTACATCAGCGAAAATCCCGATATTGTTTTACGTACACAAACATCGTCTGTGCAAGTACACATCATGGAAGGTTCTAAACCACCTATCCGTACTATTTCTCCTGGAAGAGTGTATCGCAACGAAGCCATCTCTGCCCGTGCACACTGTCAGTTTCATCAGGTAGAAGGTTTGTATATCGACAAGAAAGTTTCGTTTGCTGATTTAAAACAAACGCTGTTATATTTTTCGAAAGAGATGTTTGGTGAAGAAACAAAAATTCGTTTGCGTCCTTCTTTCTTTCCGTTTACCGAAATCAGTGCAGAGATGGATATATCCTGTCCGTTTTGTAAAGGCGAAGGATGCAATATATGTAAAGGTGCTGGCTGGGTAGAGATTTTGGGTTGCGGTATGGTCGACCCTGCGGTGCTCGATAATTGCAAAATCGATTCTTCAAAATATTCCGGATTTGCTTTTGGTATGGGTATAGAGCGTATTACTATGCTCAAGTATCAGGTGAATGATTTACGTTTGTTTTTTGAAAATGATGTTCGTTTTCTGAAACAGTTCAAACCGGTGTTGTAGTATTCCATTTTTATCATGACTCTTTCTAAGACGGAACAACTCCTGGCTATGCTCAAGGACGAACCTTATGATTCGTTTCTGAATTATGCACTGGCATTGGAGTATGCCAAGGCAGGAGATTTGCATCAAGCAATAAATTTAATAGAAGCGGTATTGAAGCGCGATGAAAATTATCTTGGCGCTTATTATCAATTGGGCAAACAGTACGAAATGATTGGTAACATGGAACAAGCTGTTTCGGTCTACACACGCGGTATCGTCATTGCCAGAAAACAAAACAATAGAAAAGCAGTGAACGAACTGAACGAAGCGCTGCAGCAACTGGAAGATTAATCCGAATTACTTTAATCCGTTAAACACATCCATCAATTTTAATTTCTCGTCTTTAGCTGTGCCCATCTGAAACTCGAGCTCGGTGGTAACTGCATTTATATTGGCTGCTTTCAGGTTGTCTATTTGTTTGGCCGCTTTCTTCTCTTTGTCCTCATACATCATAGCCAAATCGTAAATAGATTTTTTGGCATAATACTGCACCCATTTTATACTTCCCGTTTCATTATACATTGCAGTAAGTATGGCTACACCTGAGTTTACGGTTTCTTCCTTCTTTACATTTTTCAGAAAGTTTACGTAAAGAGAAATATATTCGATAGCCGAAAAGCCTTTGTACTTGTCTTTAATACGAACAAAAAAATCATTGTTATCATCGGTACCGTAAGTTGCATACAAGTCGGCAATGGTATTGAGTATTCGTTTGTTTTTTTCGTTCTCGTATTGTTTGGCCTGTTTCATTCCTTCCTGAGGATTGGTTTTGGAGAGAGCCGAAAGCGCAGCACCCAGCACACTGTAGGCTTTGTCGTTTAATGCATTTTTATAAAGTGCAAGCAAATCATCATCTTTGTAATTATTCGAAAGGTAATCGATGGCTGCTGCACGCTCTTCTGCTTTTGCATCTTTAGCGGCTATCACCATCAACTTCTCTTTAATTTCCTTTTCATGTCCGGTTTTAAAATCGGGCAAGGTGGCAATGGCATTTCCGCGAAGGGAATAAAATTTATCGTTGAGTGCGCCAATGATGGTGGCTGCAGCCAAACTGTCTTTTGTGAATTTACTCAACCCTACAAGCGCTTCGGCCCTGTCGAGATAAAGAGGGGCATGCAGGTATTGAAACGCAAGTTCTTTATTCGATTTGTTTTCGGTTTTCTCGCAGAGCAATTGTTTTTCGGCATCCACATTTACCAAATCGGGGCGCGTAGGAGCATCAAACTCCATCAACTCATCTGCTTTTTTAAGCGTTACCTGTTTCCGTTCCACTTGTCCGTTGATATAAATATCAATATAAAGCGGCAAAATATACAGCGGAGTCTTTGTTAGATTTTGCTTTTGTTTTATTTCTACTCTTTCTTTTTTTCTTATCTCATCGTACTCAGTTTTTATGTCGAGCACAGGATGCCCTGGCGACAGAAACCATTGATTAAAGAACCAGTTTAGGTCTTCGCCTGTCACCTGTTCAAAGGAAAGGCGGAGGTTGTGAATTTCAACGGAATTAAATTTATTGTTTTCGAGATAAAGTTTAAGCGCAGCAAAAAAAGCTTCATCGCCCACATACTTGCGCAACATGTGCAATACTTGTCCTCCTTTGTTGTAGCTGTGTCGGTCGAACATGTCTTCGCGGTCGTCAAACTGATAACGTATTAATGGAACTTGTTTGCGCTGTGCTTCGTTGAGGTATCCCAAACGCGACTCGGTGAAGCGGTAATCGGCTTCGTCTTTGCCGTACTTATGTTCTTCCCATAAATATTCTCCATAAGTAGCAAACGATTCGTTAAGGGGAGTATTGCTCCACGACTCGCAGGTAACAAGGTCGCCAAACCAGGAGTGAAACAACTCGTGTGATATTACTTCTTCATAATTTACATCCAGCAATTCACGGTCGGTTTGTTGCAGAAACTCCGAATGCAGGGTGGCGGTGGTGTTTTCCATGGCTCCCGATACATAATCCCGCACTACTATTTGGGAATATTTATTCCATACAAACGGAACACCTAAACGAGTGGAGAAAAACTCTATCATCTCGGGAGTATTGCCAAATATGGCTTTTGCATAAGGTTCGTATTCTTTTTCTACATAATAATTCACTTCGCGGTCTCTCCATTTATCTTTTACAATAGCAAAATCGCCAATGGCCATCATAGCCAGATAAGGCGCATGGGGTAAATCCATTTTCCAGTAATCGGTGCGGGTATTATCTCCATTGTCGGTAGACGAAATTAATTCTCCGTTAGAAAGTGTCACATATTTTTTATCAGTAGTAATAAATATTTCCTGTGTCATGCGTTCGTTTGGGCGGTCGATGGTAGGAAACCAAACCGAGTTAGACTGCGTTTCGCCTTGTGTCCAAATTTCCATTGGCTTGTCTTTTTCGCTTCCATCGGGATTGATAAAATACAAACCTTTGTCGTCTGTAATGGCTTCGGAGCCTCCTTTTTTCTTTAGCTCATTCGGCTTGCTGGTGTACTCTATGTACACTGTATAAGGTTCGGTGCTTTTGTATTCTTTGTCGAGATAAATGGTCAATAAACTATTATCATAAGCAAAGGTTAACGGTACTTTGCTGAACACCGTGTCCACCGAAGTGAGGGGCTCAGTGGTTTTCTTTTTATCTTGTTTTACATTTTTATCTACTGTGGTTATTCTTTCTTTTTTAACCAATGCCACCAGTTTTATTTCCATTCCGCGGGCATCGAGCACAAGGGATGAAGAAGGATAAAAATAAGGCTTAGCTGTTATGGTGGCTTTGCCGAAAAGGTATTGTTTGGCCCAATCGAAACTAACTTCCAAGCGGGTATGAATAATATCCGAAAGCCTGGTGGCCGATGGCTGATAAGCCGATGGCTCTTTGGTTTGAGCAGTTACATTTACTGTATCTAATGCAAACGAAGGAAGAGTGGAGGAGGAGGTATGCGGTTGTTTTTTGAACGATGAACACGAAACAAAAACAAGAACAATAAATAAGAGTAGAATTTGTTTTTTACCTGACATGATAGAAAAGATTTGGTAGGCCAAAGATAGGGAAATTACAGTTTCATGTTTAAGAGATTAAAGTTTAAAGTTTGGGGTTAGCCACAGATGCACAGATTAAAGTTTTATGATAAAACGCCCATTCAACATTTATAATTTCCCCCTCACTCCTTCACTATCTTCTTCCTCTCATTACCCACTTCCACAAAATAAATCCCTTTTGCCTGATTACTCAAATCTATTGTTATTTGTGGATTTGCCGCAGTTGTTCTAAAAACAACTTCTCCCAAAATATTCATCACCTTTACTTCCTTCATTTTTATACCGCTTGTATTAATTGTAAAAAGACCATTAGTAGGATTAGGCGAAATCTTCAAATCCAAACTTTCGGATGCATCAGTTATCCCCAACCCACTTCCTGTACAATCCCATATACTTACATCATCAATATAGTAATATGATTCACCTCCTCCACTTACAGAAAATGCGCTTGTTGTTGCGGCAGTATTAAAGTTACCAATAATAATATATTGTTCACCTCCAGTTGCAACGTATTCACCTATAACTGGAGTCCATCCAGTTGTATCACTTACAATAGAAGTATCTAATATTTGAGGAGTAAAATTTAAACGATTAGTACCTGATATTAACGTATGTGTATTCGAAAAATAAATTCCAATATTATTTGAAGCAAGAGCTTTAGATAAACTAACATAAAAGGTTACACAATATTTATGCTGTATAACTAAAACACTATCTAATTGAACTTGTAAATATTCCCTAAAAGTATTATCTCCTAGCTCATAGAATGCAGCACCGGCATATCCATTACCTGAATGAGGGTATTGGTAACCAAATCCATTTAAAGGAACATCAGCGTTCGGATTTGTTGAACATAAATTAAGTAAATCAGGACTGCCAGTATTTCCCGCATCCCAAGGAGGAGCCGTGCCTAAGAAAATACCTGCTCCAATAGAATCACAGTTTGTTACTGTCTCGAAGCTGAAATTCGGAACAAGATTTTGTGCAAATATATTTAGACGTTGAAAAGAACCGTTCAGAATTAAGATAAAACACAAAATAATTTTTACTTTCCCTGCCATTGCAGGTGTTTTTCCCCCCGCCAACGAACGCATGTTTATGTACCAACTTTTTCCCATCTCACAAATTTAATGTATTTCATCATACCTCTTCCTAAAATTGCAATCCTGATTTTGCCGGAGGCGAAAAAAATAAATAGGCTAAGGCATCAAAAAAACACCCTTCCGGCAGCCAACTTATTTTTAAATTTTAGGTGGAAATTGGGGACAAAACCGAAAAGCCAATTTCCCCACCCCTGAGCATCAAAAAAAACCTCATTTTGCCCTAAAAAACGTTAAGGTAATGAAATGCATTTACTTAGCAACGCCTTCCCGAGTACTGGGGGAACACCTTCTAATATTAGAAGGGGTAAGTTTGGTTCTGGGATTATACCTTTTAAGGTTAAAATGGGGTAGTCAAGTTCTCGGAAAAAACATTTTAACATTAGAAGTATAAAATCTAGTTTCGGGAACAAACATTATAGTATTAGAATGCGGTAAAAAACTTCTGGACGATAGGATTTTAAGTTTAGCATTTTCCTCCCATGGTCGAAAAATAGTTATTTCGGGTTGCTTTTTGGTAAGAATATATGGGTGGGCATATAATATATGTATCCTTTTTCCTCCAAATTATCTGCTTACCTTAATTAGTTAATCACCCAAACGGGTAAAAAACCTTGAAGAAGGGTTCGCTAACTTCCCATTTTGATTCTCGGAATTAATAACCCCCTTCCCAACCTTCCGAACATCTTTTTCCGTTCTCGGGATACCGTTCAGAAACATGCGAACGTCTTCCCCGGTACTCTGGAAGGTGTTCGTAAGTAAACTAAATACAGTGGTTTAATTGTTTTTTGGCCTTTTTTGGTGTTTTTAGCCAACTTCTGACTTCGGGAAACGGGTACCGGATTTTTGACTCAAAATAGGCTCCACATTTTGACTATCGCTGTAACTTTTATTAAGGTCTTTAATCAGCCGGGAAAAACTCTTTTTTGGTTTGTGTTCGGTGAGATAGAAAAGAAAGATTTATCTTTGAAAAAAAATAAAAGAAATGAAAACCAACCAACTTGTAAAAACCGGCATTTATGTTTTAAGTGCAATTGTATTAATAGTGTTCATCTCCTCCTGCCATAAAGAAGGTACCGGAGGAAAATCGGCCGTAAATGGTTTGGTGAAACATCATGATAAACCTATTCCAAACGCTATCGTGTATATAAAATACGGGGCTACTGAGTTTCCGGGCACAAACATTACGGCCTATGACGACCATGTAACGGGTGATGCAAATTCGGCTTATGCCTTTAAAAATTTGAGGAAGGGGAATTATTATTTATATGGTGTGGGCTGGGACAGCGGTATTATGCAGCAGGTTTCGGGAGGGTTGGCTATAAAATTAAAATACAATAAATCGGAAACTACCGATGTGCCCGTAACCGAATAAACCGGGCGGGTTGCACTTCAGTATATAGTTCGGCAAATTATTTCTGCCCTATTTTTTTTACTAATTCTAAAAACTCCGGAGTGTTTTGCATACCAATAAATGCCGAATCGCTTTGCAGGCGAGGCAAGTCGTTAAAGCCATTTGCCAACGCTTTATTAAGCGATGAGAGGGCTTCTTTCTGATTTCCCTCTTTTGCATTTACATCAGCAGTTAAGTAATGAGCTTCGTTATTAGTTGGGTCGACCAATACATATATTTTACAAAAATAATCCGCAGCAGGAATTTGGTTTTGTTTTAAAGCTCCTGAAGATTGCATGTAGGCTACCAAACTGAGATAACCTAAAACACGTTTGTTCATGTTTACATCCAGTTTGTTTCTTCCCGTTTTTATTTTGTCATTCAGTTTAACAATTTCTTTTTTCCATTTCTCTAAATCTCCGCTTTCAAAACCTTTCATATAGTAGTTTTTTAGTTCATCCTCTTTCGACCACATCAATTGTTCTTCTTTCATGGCCTTGTCTACATCAGAATTTTTCTGAAGTGTTTTATAGGTGTCGAAACAGTATGTTAAATCAGTAAGTCCATCGTAAAAATTAATTGTTTTTTTAACTAGCAAATAGGCATCGTACGACTGCTTTTTTTGCATGCAGGTTTCAATTTGTTTGATAACTGGTGCTATTTTTTGTTTCACGAGTGAGTCGTTTTTTGTCTTTATATTTTTACGCATTTCGCATAACTCCAACCACCAGAAGGCTTCGTCCATTACCTCTTGTTTGCACCATTCGTGTTTACCATCAAAAGTAATAAGGGCATGTTTTATATTATGCCCTGCTAAATCTATTAAATCATATTTGCGCATTTCGGTAGAATTAAAGTCTTCATCGCCAGCAATGCCTAACCAGGTGTAATTACTTCGGTTGTTAGCCGCATTCCCGGCAGGTGCAGCTGCACCGATACAAATTACCCCCGATACTGCTCCGTTAGAAATGGCAACTCCGTTAGCCACCCGAGCTCCACCCGAAAATCCCATTAAATAGATACGTTGAGCATTTATTGATAAACGATTTTGTGCATCGGACAGGAGTGTTTCTGCAATATTTGTCGAAACTTCCCATGCTGTTCCATTTTTCGAATTGTTACTTCCAATGAGAATGTATCCGTATTGTTCTGCCAGTTCTTTATACATCGACACAGGAAGTTTGCCCGTTCCGTGTGCATCAAAAGCGAACACCACCGGATAGGTTTTGTCCAGAGAGTAATTTTTAGGAAGGTACATGGCATAGCTTTGCGAAGCATCGCTTTTGCATGCTACCTTTTCTATAATTTCTCCTTTCGGGAAATTTTCTTTTACAGTGGGAGTAACGGTGTCTTTTGTTTGACTATTGTTTTCTCCTGTTGGATTTTTTGTTCCTGAATGGCACGAAAACAAAATGAAACTGATGAATGAAATACAAATGAGTTGTAATCGCAACATATTATTATTATTTAAAGTTAATCTCTACCCTTTCTTAGTAATAGTTTAATTCTGATTTATATTCCTGTGTATGTTTCAGGCGATATTTTTTTCAATTCTGTTTTCACCGCATCGCTTACGTTAAGCGTTTCGATAAATGTCGAAATGCTTTCTTTGGTAACAGTTGAATTGGTGCGTGTAAGTTCTTTCAATGCCTCGTAAGGTTTAGGATATCCTTCTCTGCGCAATATAGTTTGTATTCCTTCGGCCACCACTGCCCAATTGTTATTCAAATCTTTTTCGAGTGCGGCATTGTTCAGTATTAATTTATTTAACCCTTTTAAAAGGGATGAGTATGCAATTAAACTGTGAGCAAAAGGCACACCTATATTGCGCAACACAGTAGAATCTGTTAAGTCGCGCTGCAAACGAGATATAGGAAGTTTGGCAGAAAAATGCTCAAATATGGCATTGGCCATACCCAAATTGCCTTCAGAATTTTCGAAGTCAATAGGGTTTACTTTATGAGGCATTGCCGATGAACCTATTTCTCCTTCTTTAATTTTTTGTTTGAAATAATCCATCGAAATGTATTGCCAAATGTCGCGATTCAAATCAATCAAAATGGTGTTATAGCGCTTTAATGCATCGCACAAAGCAGCTAAGTTATCGTAATGTTCAATCTGTGTCGTGGGATAGGAGCGATGAAGCCCAAGTGTTTTTGAAACAAAATTGGTTGCAAAATCAAACCAGTTAATTTCGGGATAAGCTACAAGATGTGCATTCATGTTTCCGGTGGCTCCTCCAAATTTAGCACTATAAGGCACTTGTTCCATCTGCGCAAGCTGAATGTTAAGTCGGGAAACAAATACTTCTATTTCTTTTCCAAGTCGTGTAGGCGAAGCTGCCTGACCATGTGTGCGAGCCAGCATGGGCACATCTTTCCATGTATTACTTAACTCCGAAAGTTTTCTTATTACTTCTTTTATCGAAGGCAACAAGCAGTTATTCATAGCTTCTTTTATCGAGAGCGGAACTGCTGTATTGTTTATGTCCTGCGATGTTAGCCCGAAATGAATAAATTCCATTTGAGCATTGAGTTGCAAGCCATCCATTTTTTCTTTGATAAAATATTCAACTGCCTTCACATCGTGATTGGTGGTTTTTTCAATATCTTTTACTCGCTGAGCATCTGCCTCAGAAAAATTTTTATAAATCGCTCTTAGAGCCGGATATCTAGATTTGTCAACTCCTTTCAGTTGGGGCAAGGGTAATTCGCACAATGCAATAAAATATTCAATCTCGGTGATGATGCGATATTTTATAAGTGCCGATTCTGAAAAATAATCGGAAAGTGCTTCTGTTGTATTTCTGTAACGCCCGTCAACTGGTGATATGGCGGTAAGTTTGTTCAATGAATTCATATTGTTTTATAAAAAAGAAAAACGAAGGTAAGCAAAATATTGTGTCGGCATAACAACGGTTTTAAAAAAATCATTTTTCAATTTTATATTCAAATTCTCCTCCACAGTGGTCAAAAAAGTTCTATTTTTATCACATGGAATTAAATGTTTTTTCGGATCAGTATTTTATGCAGGAGGCTTTGAAAGAAGCTAAGAAAGCTTTTGATGCTGACGAAGTGCCGGTGGGTGCTGTGGTGGTTTGTAATAATAAAATAATAGCACGATGTCATAACCTCACCGAAAGGCTCAACGATGTTACTGCCCATGCCGAAATGCAGGCCATTACTTCGGCTGCCAATTTTCTGGGTGGTAAATACCTCAACGAATGTACTCTTTATGTTACCCTCGAACCCTGTGTGATGTGTGCAGGCGCTATTGCTTGGGCACAATTTGGGAAACTCGTATACGGTGCTTCTGATACAAAAAAAGGGTTTCATCTAGTTATTGATAAAAATATTCTCCATCCAAAAACAGAAGTGATTTCGGGCATAATGGCTGACCAAAGCAGCGATTTGATGAAATTATTTTTTCAGCAAAAAAGATAAAGAAATAGGTTTTATGTGTTTTAAGGAATGTAACGTTTATTTCCTTTTTAAATTTCCAGACTCAGTTGTTCGGGCAATAATCGAAAGCTAATGCGGTGATGAGGGGTTACCCCGTATTTTCTTATGGCTTCGCGATGCTTGAGTGTACCGTAGGCTTTGTTGTGCAGCCAGTCGTATTGCGGAAACTCTTCGTGCAAGGCATCCATATAATCATCTCGGTAGGTTTTGGCAAGTACAGATGCCGCGGCAATGTTCATGTATTTTCCATCTCCCTGAATGATGCAACGGTGAGGAATGCTTGGGTAAGGCTTAAATCGATTCCCATCAATCAGCAAACTTTCGGGTAGAGTGGTAAGTTTATCAATAGCCCTGTGCATGGCTAAAATAGATGCATTCAGAATATTTATTTTGTCAATCTCTGCAGCCGACACACGAGCCACACTCCAGGCAATGGCATTTTCTTCGATAATTGGTCTGAGTAGTTTGCGCTCCTTATCTGTTAGTTTTTTCGAATCGTTGAGGAGTTTGTTTTTAAACGTTTTTGGTAAAATAACCGCAGCAGCAAACACATCGCCAGCCAAACAGCCTCTGCCGGCCTCATCGCAGCCTGCTTCTATTAATTTTTTGTCAAAATATTTTTTAAGCATCAACTAGTTCAGATTTCGAATCGTTCGTATGAATGGCGCTATTCGCTATTAACCGTTCTTACCATGCATTCCCAAAGCGCGTCAGCTGTTTTATCCCAACTGAAATCGAGTTTGCGCTTTCTTCCTTTTGCTATCAGCTCGTTTCGCATGTCTTCATCTTTATAAATATTCAACATTGCATCGGCAATTGAATCGACAGAAAATGGGTCGATGAGCAAAGCCGCATCCTGAGCCACTTCTGGCATAGATGATACATTACTTGTTATCACCGGAACTTCGCAATTAAACGCTTCGAGTATAGGAATACCGAAACCTTCGAAATACGGAACATAAGTGAGAGCAATGGCTGATGCCATGGCCGATTGCAAATCTTCGGACGATAATCTTCCGGTAAAAATCACATCGTCTTTATGTTTCATGCCAATGTAGGTTTGCTTTATTTCGCTTGTCCAGTAGTATTTCACGCCTACTATAACGAGCTTCACATCGTTTACCTGCGAAGATTTAAACTTATCAAACGCCTGAAACAAACGGGTAATGTTTTTTCGGGGATGCAGCGAACCAACAAAAATAAAGTAGTCGCATCCCTGAGCAAATTTGTTCTTTGCTTCGGTTTGTTCCTGCTTATTGGCGGGTTTAAAAATTTCGTTACATCCGTCATACACCACATCAATGTTTTCGGGCTTTATTCCATATTGTTTTACAATATCATTTTTCGAAAATTGAGAAACCGTAGCAATTCGAGTTGCTTTACGAGCAAATCGAAGGAAGAAAAAATTGTAATATTTCCGAACAATAAACGAAACATCGTTTGGATAATGCAGAAAACATAAGTCGTGAATAACTGCTAACTGCTTGCAATCGGCCCGCAACGACATATAGCCATCGGGCGAAAGAAACAGGTCGGGTTTAAATCGGTTTAAAAAGTTGGCTACCGATAATTCGAACCACCAATAAAATAAAATCGGATGTCTTGCCTGTGGCGATAGCACCAGCGGAGTTACATTGTCAGCAAAAATAAAATCTTCGTCAAAATCTCTGTCAAATAAAAATACAAAATGATCGTCCGGATGGTCGTTGGTAATGCGTTTCAGCGTTTCGTAACTGAACCATCCCATTCCTTCTAGTTTGTCTTTGAGTAAAAGGCGAGTGTTTACAACTATTTCCAAAGAATTAAATTTTGTTTTTGTTCTACCCTTGACAGGTGTTTGAGTTTATTACTTTACTAAATTAGAAATTGGTTTACCGGTGCAACCATTCGGAAACTGAATATTAAGCATCATTGCCAATGTGGCGGCAAGATCGGTTATGTAAATCTGATCAGCAGTGCTACCTTGTTTAATATTCCATCCGTAAAAAATAAGGGGCACATGTGTGTCGTAACTATATGGCGACCCATGTGTGGTGCCGGTTGGCGAATAATCATCAATATATGCCGGAAGATAATTAACCAGCACATCGCCTGAACGATTGGCGTTATAGCCTTTTTGCATCAGATAACGAGAGCCTTCGGTAAATTGTGTGTTGTTCATCGTGTTTGCCGATATCACTTCCGACACGTTTGGCATCGTTTGCATAAACTCGCAAATAAAGCCTTCTACCTGCACCTGGCTTAGTTTTTTCTCTGCTATGGCTTTGTGATTAAGAAATAATTGTTGATTCTTAAATGCAAGTACCAATGTATCTCCATACACTTTGTTCAATTCTTTTTTAAGTGTATCCAGTATTTTCTTTTCGTGTACATAGCCCGAAGGAATTTTTAAATCGGTTAAATAGTTGGGCACTTCGGGTGCTGCATGGTCGGCCGTAAGAAAAACGAGAGTGTTGTTTTTTCCTATTTGAGCATCAATAAAACTAAGCAATTCGGCAAGGTCTTTATCCAGACGAATATAATCGTCTTCCTGCTCCACAGAGTTAGGACCATACGAATGGCCAATATAATCAGGAGAAGAAAAAGATACTGCCAGAAAATCGGTAGCTGTATTCTTTCCCATATTTTCGCTTTTTATGGTTTCAATTGCAAAATCTTTGGTAAGCGAATTTCCAAATGGAGTGGCACGTATAATATTTAAACCTCCGTTTAGTTTTTGTGTTTCGGGCAGGTTGTGGGGGAAAGTAGGTTTTGTTTCTCCTTTAAATATGGTTTCATATTTATTGTCATCTGGCAAACTTTCTGTGTATTGTTCAATTGGTAAAAGGGTATTCCATGGCTGACTCAAATATTTTTTTGCTAATTCTTTTTTATTAAAATCATTTACCCATGCCGGAAGTTCTTTCATATAATAGGTGCTCGTAATAAAACTTCCTATACTTCCATCGTACCAATATGCTGCATTGGCAGTGTGTCCTGCAGGGAGAATAGCGCTTCTGTCTTTTAATGCAACACCAATCACTTTCGATTTCATATTAGTTGATAATCGTAATTCATCCGTAATAGTAGTGGTCAGCATATTTGCAGGCGAGCGTTTGCCTTCAGGTGTGGTTGTTCCCACTCCGTTCACATTATCGTCCTGTGCGCAATACATATCTTTACCTGTTGTTTTGTTATACCAATCATTTGCCACTATTCCGTGAACGGCCGGTGTGGTGCCTGTATAAATAGATGTATGACCAGGACCAGTATAGGTAGGCACGTAATTATAATTGGTGTTGCGGCAAAAATAACCTTCTGCAATCAGACGTTTAAAACCATCATTACCGAATTTACTCCAATATCGATAAATGTAATCGTAGCGCATTTGGTCAATAACAATACCCACTACTAGTTTAGGTTTTAGAGCAGGAGTGGAGCTGGTTTTTAAGTTTTGATTTGTTGTTTGAGCATGAGCTGTAATCATTACAGTCATCGAAAATAAAACAATAGTAATTCTCTTCATTAATTTAAGTATAGCCCCAAGAGGGGAGGTAGATATATAATATATTTTTAAAATTCTTTTTCGCCTTCCATTCCAAACAACTGTCCTTTTTTCCAAAGTTTCATATCTTCTTGAAATTGTTTGTTGTTTCGTTTACTGATATCAGGTGAATCCAAGGCATTCAAATCGGGCTTGCCAGCATTTACCCATGCGGTATACCAAAAATTGGAAACATCCTGAATGGAGAGTTGAAGTTGTTTCTCAACCATTCCGTTCAGTGCTGAGTGCAATGCTTTGGTGTATTCATCAGTAAACACAGAACTATTGAATTTGTTTTTTATCACCTTGCCATTGGGATCTTTCTTATACATTTTGTCTTCCGGAATTTGTTTCCTTATTTTGCTGTCGGCAGCTAGGATGGTATCCACTAAGCGGTGCGATTCGAAAATGATGCGCCAGATTTCAGCATGAACATCGGTTATATATTTAGCTTCATTAGTATGGAAATTATATGCGGCTCCGAAAGCTTCCGGAAGTTGTGCTTCCCATAACGCATGTATTCCTCGCTGATTCGTTTTTTGTCCGTCATGGTTGGCGGTGGTATGCATAGGCATGTGAGCATCGCCCATGTAGTGCCCTAAATCAGCTGCAAGAAATAATATTTCTGTTTTACGTTTTTCTTTCATCGACTTGGTAAGTTTGTCCATCATCTCTTCCATATACCAAGGAAGAAATCCGTTTTGTGCTAGGGTTTTTTCATCATACTTTGTTTTTACATCTGCAAGTGTTTTGGGTAAACTATCCAATGAGCCAAAGTTCTCCAAGTCTATAAAGTGACGAGGATGTTCAGCTTTATCAGCTAATGTATATTTTCTTAAATCAGGAACAGTCGATTCCTGAGTCATAAAATCGATATGATTGTAAAAGAAAGTTTGCACTGGCTGAGGCAAAGCCATTACTGCGGCTTTATTGATATGTTCATGCCCAAATATACCCCAGGAAACGAGTGCGGAAGAAATGCTCACTATACTGACAAGAAAAACTGCTTTTTTCATTAATGATTTTTATAAAGATTGTTTACTTAAAAAATAAATCAGTGCAATACAAACTGAAACACTGATTAAAATATTTGCTATCGCAATGGCTGTGTTACCGTTTCGCATTAATTCCACTGTTTCGTAACTGAAAGAAGAAAAGGTGCTGAAGCCTCCGCAAAATCCAACCACTATCAGTAATCTCAATGCCGGATTACTCCCTACCTTTTCGCTGAACATCCCCACTGCAAGTGCAAGAACGATGCAACTGATGATATTGGAAATAAGAGTAGCCAACGGAAATGTTGATCTGAAATTAGACCTTACCATTTCGGAAATGCCATATCGGGCAATACTGCCAATACCACCCCCCAAAAAAACGAAAAGTAAATTATTCATACATCAACCTCAGGTTATTCTTTTGTTAAAGGTGGTAAAGTTAAATATACTTTATCATTTTTTATGCCTTTTGTTTTTAGATAAATCAAATAATGTAATTTCGCGGAAAATTAAATCATTCAGAATGGCAAAAATTAAATTTGGTAAGTGGCTTGGTGGTGGATTAGGATGGGCATTAGGTGGTCCTTTGGGCGGAGTATTAGGTTTTGCATTGGGTTCGGCATTTGATGCTGCCAGTGTAACGGTGCAGGCGGATGGTAGCACTACTTATTCATCCAATCGTGTCTCGCCTCAGGCAGGCGATTTTGCTGCCAGTTTGCTGGTATTATCAGCTGCTGTGATGAAAAGCGATGGCAAATTAATGAAGAGCGAGCTAGAATATGTAAGGCAATTTTTGGTTCAGCAGTTTGGCGAAGAACATGCCCAACATCAGATGCTCATGCTAAAAGAAATTTTGAAACAAGAAATTCCTTTGCAGGAAGTGTGTTATCAAATCAGGCAATACATGCCGGTGGCACAACGCCTGCAGATTATTCATTATCTGTTCGGCATATCAAAAGCAGATGGACATGTGCACGAACTGGAATTAAAGACCATTCATACTATTTCAAGTTATCTAAATATTAATGCTGCTGATTTTAATTCTTTAAAAGCAATGTATTTTAGAGATGTGAACAGCGATTATCAGATACTCGAAATCGAACCATCGGCATCAGATGACGAAGTGAAAAAGGCATATCGCAGAATGGCGGTAAAATACCATCCGGATAAGGTTATTTCGTTAGGAGAAGAAGTTCAGAAAGCTGCAAAGGAAAAGTTTCAGAAAATGCAGAATGCCTATGACAATATTAAGAAACAAAGAGGCTTTTCTTAAATCCCTTTGTTTTTATCAAGAATAAAATCTATTGAGGTATGAGTGTTGGAAGTGCGGGCAGCTTTGCCGGCTTTTCTTAAGCTACCGCTCGAACCTGTGGCGGGAGCAGGTGTTGCAATAATTTTAAAAATAACAATATTACTTTTGATGCCAATGGTGGAATCATGAACGTCCCCGTTGTCAGTAGCAGGAGTGTGATTATTTCCATTGTTGTTACCTGCAGTAGCTTTGGCTGCTATGTTCAGTAACACTACAAACAAAAAGACTTTCAACAAATTTTTCATCAGTTCAGGTATTTAGGGTTTGACAAAGGTAGAAAGAGTTTGCAACAATAACTAATCTACTCAAAAAATATGCTTTATTGTAAAAAGCCCCCGCATTTCTGCGAGGGCTTTTGATTTAATTATTGATTAAAAACTAATTCGTGAAAATTAATTTTTTGGTAACCATTTTACCATCTATCGAGAATTTTACAAAGTAAATTCCGTTAGTAAGGTTATAATCTTGTTTAGAAATAATAGTTGAGTAATCTCCATCTGCTTGGTTGTTGTTGTTTATTTCAACCACTTTTTTACCTACCACATCAAATAATTCGATTTTTACATTTCCTTTTGAATTTAAGTGATAGAAAATGGTTGTCGATTCGCTTGAGGGATTAGGAAACAAACTTACATTAGCATCGTCAATAGAGTTTTCAATCATACCAACTGTTCCGTTGATATTAATGTCATCAATAAAGACGTTGTTACTTGCAGAACCTGTGGTATATTCAAATTTAAAGCGAACATTTCCTTTAGCCAAATTGCTAGCTATGTTAAAAGATACCAAAGCCCATTGACTTTGTGAAGCAGGTGCAAATCCACCTGCATAATATCCGTTGTTACAAAGAGCGGCTCCACTTAACGATTTTCTTAATACCCAAGTTGCGCCACAATCAGTAGAAGAATATACTTTCAATTCATCATTTAAGTCGATTGATGCTAAAGCGTGAGAAGCTGCAGCACAACGGAACGTGAACACACCATTTGTCAGACCAAACAAGTTAAAACCAGGTGTAATAAAATCATCCAAATCTTTGTGGTAGTTTCCGTACCCACCCATTGCCATGCAATGATTACCGCTGTATCCTCCAGAATTATAGAGAGACCATCCATGAGCATTATTATCATAATTATTGATAACCCAATTCCAATACGACCCGTTTTCAAACGTTTCTGTAACTGTACCGTTGTATTGAGGCCAGCCTGGACTAACGTGAATATAAGAAGTTTTTACCAAAGAATCAGTACCTACTGAGTTAGAAACAATCAACGTCACAGGATAATCACCGGGATTGGAATAGGTAACTGTTTGCGAATTTGTTTGAGTGGCTGAATTAGCCGCATTAACTGTTGTTGGTCCAACTCCAGTTGTATTGGCTCCCGGAAATCTCCATGTTTTGGTATATGATGTGGAGTCGGAGATACAAGTGATATTGGTTCGGAAAGTAATTGAACCTCCTGCACAAATTTCTTTTTTGTCAGAGTAAAAATCTGGCTTAGGGATACAATGATAAGTGGTATCAACACCAGTAAAATGTAAGTTAGAATTAATATATAAATTATTTCTGTAAGCCATGGCACTAGTTGCTGCAGCTCTTGCACGATCTTTCTGTCCTCTTGTAAACATTATCTGGCCATTTGGACCGCAATATGAATAATCCATATAGTTTTGATAGTTCTCGATTATTCCTGCATAATCAGCGAAATTAACATTGTCAATACTAAAGGTGCCGGTTGAGTCTTCTGCGTTCCATGCATAAAAGCGGAAAGTTACAGGTGTAAGTCTGTTAATATAATTTGTTCCTCCCAATGTTATTTTTGCTCCAACCAAATCCAAAGTAGTATCCTTTAAATAGAAAAACTCATTAGCACCCCCGATTATTCTTAAATTTGTATTAGCAGGGCTAATTGTTGCCGGAAGATTGGTGGCATATCCATCTTGACTTGACCGCACTGCAAAGGACCTAATTCCTGTTGAATTCCGCTTTACATTAAAAGTAAGACTGTTCAATGTCATAGAATTTGCATACTGCGGGCCTAATGTTACTTCATAAAATTTTGAGGGATTCCAAGCACCTGTCATGTTTGAGTAAGTTGTATCGTGTGAAGCGCCTACTCCTCCCAATCCCCAGTTGTCATAAGAAAAACGCAATGACTCCAATGAACCAACCCCATATCCTACATTGTTAGCTGAAAAAGTTCCAACAGTAACTGCGGTATCCACCTGAACAGGAGTTACGTCAAAATTTGAGCCAACGGTAGGAGGGAACATATTGTCAAATGTGTAATTTATTGTATCTACCGTAGGGGTTGATATATAAAAATTAACATTATCAATACCAAAAGTTCCCAAGGCATCTTCAGCATTCCAACCATAGAAACGGAAGGTAATTGATGAAGAAAAACCCATACTGTAACCAGTGCCTAAAGTAATGTGGCTGCCGCTTACATTTACTGTAGTATCTTTTTTATAGAAAAATACATTATTCGGTTTTACAACAATTTTCGTTGTGTCAAAAGGACTAAGTGAGGCGGTTCCAATATTACTTGCAAACCCGTTGATGCTTGAACGAACTGCAAAGGTTCTTATTCCAGTTACAGAACGATTAACATCAAAATCAAAACCGTTGATCGTCATGGAATGACTTGCATCTGTAGCTATAGTCACCTCGTAGTATTTTGATGAATCTAACGCACCTGTTAACGAAGAATAGTTAACAACACCATTTGTAGCACCAATTCCCCAATTGTTAAAAGAAAAACGTCCTTGGTCAGAAGGGTTGGTTCCTGCTCCATGTGCAGAGAAAGGTCCAGACAAAGTTGGCGTATTAGAAGAACCAACCGAAGGGTCTGTTGTTCCTTGAGGTAAGTGCAATCCATTGAAGTTGTAAACTATTTTTTTTGCCCAACTTGTTGTACAATATGCAGAGTCATTACATCTCATATAATGTCCTCTTGTTCTTGGGGTATCATCTACTCCGTCATCTCCACAAGCTACCCAAGGATTATTGGTGTTTCCCCAAACATGTTCCAAATCAAAACAGTGTCCGATTTCGTGTGTGATGGTTCTAGAATTAAGAGCAGTACTGGTTCCGTTATATCCAACATAGCTTGATGTCGAAATTACACCATCTCCTTGAGGATAAAAAAGAGTCGCTGTAGGGTAAAGAGCGTACGCAGCTGCCGTTGATGTTGGTGGCCCTAGTGTGTTAACTGTCCAGATGTTTAGGTATTTATCTCTAGGCCATTGATTTAATTTCGATCCATCATCTGCTTCAAATGTTTTATGAGTATAAATACGATCAATTCCATTAGTACATCTTCCGTTTGGATCTAGCTGAGCAAGGCGAAATTCTAAGTTCATTGGAGCCGCCAAAGTGTCAAAAGGAGTATTTGCACAAACGTTTGTAATGTCTGGATTAAGCATTGCCCAATCCCTGTTCACCAATTTTATCATGTCATATATTTGTCTGTCCGAAATGTTTTCTGATCCAAAAACATGGAGAACATGGACAACAACAGGGATAACCAAAACCGGTTCTCCTGATTTATTAAGATGGGAGCTCAAATGCATGGTTTTTATTTTTTGTACCAAATCAGCATCATAGGTCATCTTCATTTGAAGTAACTCAGGATGTTCAGCAACTTGTTTCCACCACTGTTGATCAGTTCCGCAAGGCATACCCGTTTGTGCGTTCACCTTCCCGTATTGAGCTGCACAGAACATAACAGTCAATAAAAATATTTTGTAGCATTTTCTTTTCATAATAATTAATGTATTTTTTATTTTATGTGGCAATATTAAGTATAAAATAAATACCATCCAAAATTATTTTTTTAATTGAACAATTTAGGATGATAAAGGTCATTTTAGGCTATTTTTATAGTTTTTGTAGCCATCAGACTTATTCTCATTTGGCTAACCTATAAAAAAAGAGAAAGCCCCTTTCTACTGAAAGAGGCTTTCTTTTTTTGTAAGTGTTTGATATCCGTTACTTACTTTTTTTAATATCAATAGGGATGATTAATTTAAAACTTACATTTCTTCCCATATTGTAAACCCCTGTTCTGCCGGTTGCATTGTTAGGGTCAGCGTATTTAAGTCGGCTCATGCTGCTTTGATAGGCAACGTCTGTTAAATTGCTAACATAAACAAGGAAAGTACAAACGGTGTTACCTTTCTTGCTGCAGAAATCAGTACCGGCTCCAAAGTTGAACAATGTGTATTCGGGTGTCATCGTTTCGTTACCGAATTTTTTATAGAAATTATCTTGTTCAAAATAATAATCTACTCCAAATTTGATGTAAGCACTTTTCATCAACGTTCCCGATTTTTCCATTACCAATTTTATTTCCGAACGGTATTTGTAAGGAGGAGAATATGGCAAATATTTAGTAGAATCGGGTTGGTGAAGCTGAATAGCGTCTACCCCTCCAAATGAGTTGTTCCAGTGAAAACCTTTTAGAACATGCGGGTGTAAATCAAAAATAGCTTCTCCTCCTGTTAGCAATGCATCGCCTTGTATGTAATGAAATGCAGGCCCTGCCATATTGACGGCAGCAACATCGGTACGAATAGAATCGCCACCAAATACAGAGGCTAATTTTTCGGCAAATATATAATTCGAAATTTTGTTGTAGAACAAATCAGTTTCGAGGGTATAATCTTCGGTATTGATTCCTAAGGTTCCATCCACTTGCAAACTGCTTTCTGATTTCAAATTAGGGTCGCCAATTTCATAAAACGGTGTTCCATCATGTATTCCGTTCGAGCCCATTTCAGGGATACTTGGTGCGCGGTATCCTCTCGAAAAGTTTAATTTTCCATATACATTTCCATTGAAATCATACGTCATACCAAGGCTTCCGGATAAGCCGGAGAAAGTGGCACTTTGCGGAACAAACTGCTGATGCGAGAATGTATCTACATTGCCCGACAAACGAACACCGCTTGAATCGTTCACCCACATTTCTTTTGCTTTCATTGAACGCATATCGTAACGTAAGCCTCCGCTTATGGATAATTTCTTAAACGATTTTTTGGCAATCACAAATCCTCCGATATCCATCAGTTCGTATTCGGGAATAACAAATACCACTCCTTTGTCATCCGATTTTTGCTTCATTCCGTTTACACCTACCGATAATTCGAAGTGATTTTTTTCTTTCATTACATACCGTAAATCGTAATTGATGGTGTTCAACAAAAATTTATTGTTGTAACCATTGTACAAAATATCGTTGGCTTCCTGACGGTCGTTAATCTGCATACCTACTAACAAATTCAGTCTTCCGTTTCCAACTATAAAACTGTTGTCCAAAACAGCTTTGGTATGTTTTATATGCTGATGAATAACCGGAAAGTTATTGTATTTTAGCATTTCTTCGTTGGTAACAATTCCTGTACTGTCGGTACCATCGGGCTTAAGATACGCACCAACAAATTTACCAGTTGCCGAATCTCTTGCTCCTTCTATAATTCCGGTTTGCATATCGAACGAAGAAAGAATTAAATGAGAATAGCCCCATTTACGGTTAATGCCAAGCATGGCTCTGATATTGCTTTCGGAATAACCCGAATTGGCAACATATTTATCGTACTTGTTGTAATAGCAATGTGCCATTTTATTGCTGTAACGCAAATCCCACACAAATCCTTTCAAGTTACCGGCCAGGTTAAACGATTCGCCCCAAAGGCCGTTATTGCTTTGGTAATTGGCCAACACATTTCCTTTGATAGCACCTTCGGGCAATGTAGGTGCCGAAAGCATATTGATAATTCCTGCCATAGCATCGGAGCCATAGCTAAGGGAACCGGGCCCTTTCAGAATTTCTACTTTGTCGATAGAATACTCGTCAATCTCTTCACCAAACTCATCAAACCATTGTTGTCCTTCCTGACGAACTCCGTCATTTACGGTAACCACACGATTGTAGCCCAAGCCACGAATGAATGGTTTAGAAATGTTGGGCCCGTGAGTCATTGCATTTACCGAAGGCGAAATGGTAATAGCGTCAATAATGTTGGTGGCGCTGTTTTCGAGTAAATCGTTTTTGTTTACCACATCCACATTAATGGGGTTGCTGTCGGCTTCTGTAGCGCTCGACACACCGGTAACGATTACTTCTTTTATTTCGATGGAGGAAGCATGCAAAACAAAATTGGCAGTGGCCGATTCTTTTACATTTATTTCTTTTACCATCGAGGCATAGCCAATAGAACTTGCCTGAATTAAAAACGTTCCGTTAGGCACATTGTTGATGGTAAATGTTCCGTCTTCTTTGGTTACAGCTCCTATTTTTAAATCAGGAATATAAACCGACACGCCTTGTAAAGCTGTGCTGTCGGTGGTGGCAGCTTTTATTTTTCCCGTTAGGGTGTTTTGGGCAAATGCAGTGGATACACATGCCGCTAATAAAGTTAATAATGTAAATTTTTTCATAATGTTTTTTTGAGACCTCACCCCCGACCCCTCTCCAAAGGAGAGGGGTGACAGAACGTGAAATACTAGGTTAGGGAAATAATTTTTTAAGAAACTCACCTGCTCCCCCCTCTCCTTTTTTCAAGGAGAGGGGATAAAGGGGTGAGGTGTTTCAGATATGAGGTTATTTAACCCAACTCAGGAGGAGGCGAGTTGGTGCCAATAGCAGCGGAAATAAAATCTTCTTTGATAGCAGAAAACGTAATGTTTACTTCTGATGTTTTTAAATTATACTGAAAGCAATGAGGGAAAAAAAGTTTCACCACACTGTTTTTAATATTGGTTGACGATTTGTTTTTGCCGGGATTGGCAAGTGTTACATGTGTATCAATATGTTCGTTGAGGTGAGAAAACAGATGTTGTTCCAGCTTATCGCTTAAACAGTAATAAGTGATGGTTTCTTTGGTTTCGGTATATTTTACAATGTCATACAACTGATTATTGTATCGCATTTCTTTCCCTTTTTCGAGCCAGACTATTGAGTTCACTTCGGCTTTTTTGAGGGTTATTAGGGTAGCTTTTTCTAAGTTTATTCCTTCTCTGATATCTGAAAATACGGCTGATTTTATCTGATATTGCGCTACTTTAAACGCAATGAAATACCCCATGGTGTTGAACAGGAATATGGACAGAAGAAAAAAGGCCGTTATCTTTTGAGTTATTTTCACGGGCACAAAAGTATGCAAATTATTGAAATTGCAAACCGCGATAAATCAGGGAGTAATTATTAGATTTCAAGATAAAAAAAAGGCAAACGATACTCTGTTTGCCTTTCTACTTACGAATTCACAATTCATTCAACTAATAATGAAAACGCAATGCTACAAATATGTTGCGACCGGGAGCGTTGATACCGCTTGCAAATGTGCGGTACTGTGTATCGAACACATTATCTATTCCGGCCTGAAGTGTAATTAATTTATGCACTTTATACGCCATGTGCAGATTGGCAGTAAACCATGCCGGCATTCCATCGGCTGTGGCATACTCGCTATTGTCTTCTGCTCCTGCATCCACAGCATAATCTTTCAGGTGTTTCCATCCATTGTAATTGATAAAGAAATCAGAGCTGAATTTTTTGTTGGTGTAAGTAAAGAACACACGAGTGGTGAATGGAGGAATGTGATCCATTGGGGTATCTACACTGTCGGTTTTAATACGGCCATAGGTATAGTTCATGGCAAACGACATCATTACATGCTCGCTTAGTTGCGATTTGAAATTGGTAGAAGCTCCGTAAATAAACGCACGACCTTTGTTCTGGCACGAATACACCTTGCTCAGCATACCATCATACATAATGGAATCTTTGCCGTTGTAGGTAGATTTATCCACCACTATGGCATCATACAAATCGGTATAAAACACGGAGTTTTCCCAACGCGATTTTTCGCCAAACATTTTTGAAATGCCCAGTTCGTAGTTTACGGTACGTTCCGGTTTAAGGTTTACATTCGGTACTCTTACAGTGCCCGGTGCAGGGTCGAATATTTTGGTTACATCATCCACATTGGGCACACGGAAACCGGTTGAAATAAGGAAAGAAAGTTTAACATCGTTGCTTGGCGAATTGATAATCCCTATGCTTCCTGAATAATCAGGAGTTTTTTGGTCGATAACGGTGTAAGGAGGATTGGCCGGATAAGGATCAGGAGGATTCAATGTGTCGGCAAGTGTGCTGTGAATAGTAGAATATCCCAAACGAACACCATCGGTTAAGGTTAGTTCGTCATTTATTTTCCAGGTATGAGAAATATACACAGCCATGTTGTTCATTTTGTTTACCCCGTCAGGAAAACGAGTAGCAAATTTGGCGGTGGTATCGGCTAGGATATCTTTTTTATTGGCTGTTGATTTAAGATTGTTCAACTGAACATCGGCACCAAAGCGGATATCGTGTTTTTTAATTGTTTTCTGAAAGTCGAGATTGGCGCCAATTACACTTACGTTTTCAATTCTGTTTTTCAACCAGCGGTCGCCAAAGTTACGATTGTGGCGGCTTTCTTCCAATGCCTGATAGTTAACACCGAAATGAATTCCCTGAAATTTGCCTTCCGGATTTTTTAGATTAAAGTCGTAGGCAGCTAACAAACGCGACTGAGGCCCGTAATACCACTCAGCGCTTTTAAGCCCTGTTCCGGAACCTCCGGGAAGTGTAAGGCGGTCGTAGCGGGGCACATTGCTGGAGTTTGAATATTGCAAATTCAAACCGTGAGTGATGTGTTCGCCTTGTTTAAATGCAAATTTCTGAAGGATGTCGTATTGCGAAAAAGCAGTTTGTTTTTGCAAATAACGGTTATCATTTTTTACCAACGAGTCTTTGTTGTTAAAGCGTTCGGCATAATATGGGCGCTCTCCGTAAGAGTTGCTGTAAAAAGGATTTTGATTGGCTCCTCCTTTTAAATCGCCAAACTTAGAATAGCTTACCGATGTTAACGAAGCGAATTTTTTACCTCCGATATTAAAATCTACGTGTGTGGCCGACTCATTGTCTACCGAGCCATAACGATACATGGCGTTTACTTTTACATTCAATTTATCATCCGTAGCAAATTGAGGTTTTTTGGTGTAAAGCAAAATGGTTCCTCCTAATGCATCACTTCCGTAAACGGTAGAAGATGGGCCAAACAGCACTTCCACTCTGTCCAGAATATTGTTGTCGGTTTTAATTAAATCTTGCATGTGACCGCCTCTGTAAATAAGGTTGTTCATGCGCACTCCGTCTATCATCAGCACCACACGGTTGCCTTCAAATCCTCTGATATTAGGACTTCCGCCACCCAGCTGACTTTTCTGTACATGCACATTGCCGGTGTTCGAAATCACTTCGGCTGTCGATTGTGCTTGTGTATTGGCTATTTCGCTAGCCGAAAGCACTTGTACTTGCTGTGCTACTTTGTTTTTTTGTTCTTCCACTTTGTTAACCGAAATTACCACTTCGCTTAGGGTAATGTGTTTCGATTGGGTGGTATCTGTTGTTTTTTCCTGTGCGGAAGCATTGATAATGCTGCCCGCTATGGCAATAGTAAATAATATATATTTTTTCATAATGTTTTTTTGAGACCTCACCCCCTTCCCCTCCCCTTGAAATAAGGGGAGGGGTGAAGAACGTGAAATACTAGGTTAAGGAAATAATTTTTTAAGAAACTCACCTGCTACCCCCTCTCCTTTTTTCAAGGAGAGGGGATAAAGGGGTGAGGCCTTTGATGCTCACCTATCGCCCCCTCTCTTGCGGAGAGGGGATTAAGGGGAGAGGTTATTTAACCCAACTCAGGTGGAGGCGTGTTGGTGCCGATGGCAGCCGAAATAAAATCTTCTTTGATAGGTAAAAAAGTAATGTTTTGTTCTGAAGTTATTAGGCGATAGGTATACGAATGCTGAAAAAACAGCTTCACCACATCGTTTGTTAGAGTATTGGACGAATGATTTTTTTGTGGTTGAGTGGATACTACATGCGAGCCGATATGTTTATCCAGATTGGTAAACAAGGCATCTTCTCTTGTATCTTTTATACAGTGATACGTAATCAATTTTCCATGCGTTTCGGTTTTTACCACATCGTAGCGATTGTTTTTATAACGCATTTCCTTTTTGTCTTCCAACCATTCTATCGATAGGGCATCATCTTCATTTATGGTAATTTCGGTATCGTCATCCGTAGTAATGTCGTCTTTCATTTCCGCCATCATCTCGGTTTTTATGTCCAATTGGGCCACTTTAAATGCCACAAAATATCCCATGGTGTTAAACAGGAATATAGACAAAAGAAATAAAGCGGTGGCCTGACGAGTAAATTTCATTGGCGCAAATGTAAAAAAATAATTAAGAAAGGAATCTGATTTTGGTGGGAGGGAAAATGGAGGTAAAAAAAAGGCTGCCCTGTAACGACAGCCTCTTTTTATTGATGCTTAAATAATCACTACCCAAAAAGGCTCGCTGGGGGTTCCCTGCTCGCCTTTTGCATTTTCGTAACAAGTACGATATGCGGCAAACTGCCCAACTTGGTCTTCTGTAAATGTTATTTCGATAAATCGGGTATTCATATTGCGAGGATTGTTTCCCCATTTTATTTCGGCAGAAGCCACTCGAGAGGGCGACACAGCCCACCATACTTTGGCATGATTGCCATGAGGCATTGCATCTGTTTCGGGCGTTAACGGATTTTTGATTCGCATACGATGAGAAAGATGGTGAGCCGAATCGAGAGACAATACCCCCGGAGTAGATTGTGCCACAATGCTGGCATGGCTGCTTCCTCCCGGATTGAGCCTGAAAATGGTATAATCGTCCGAATTAAGTTTAGAAGCTGGAATGTCTTTGTAAATCTTAGTTAATTGATTTTCTATCAATACAATCAGTTCCTTTACTCTATTTTGCACTGTTGTGGTATTACCATCTTCCGATGTATGTTTTGGATACACCTCGTCCCAGCAGTTGGAATCGTCTATTAACCCATCCAAAGCGGCTTTGTCGGTAGCACTTATTCCGAGCCTCGTTTGTTCTGCGTCTATACGGGCGCGGCTGTGGTGGTAATACGTGTTTTTTTCTTCTTGTTTTGTTGGAAATATTGTTGACATATTATTTAAGTATTAAGCCTTTTTTGAGGCAATTTGTAATTTTTAAAAATGTTTAATCTGTTGATAATTAATTATAATGTCCGTTTTGCTGGCTTCCTCCCCCCGCGGGATGCTATGCTCATTAGCCCGAATGAGCTCGGCATTAGCCCGAATACTTAGCGCATTCGGGCGAATACTCATTTTTACACCTAAAAACACCCCCTCTAACCACCTCCCCATGCCACTTTGGAGGGCAAAATGGGGTGATTCGGGCTAATGCCCACAGCATCTGCCCGAATACTGCAAGCATTCGGGCGGATGAAGTTGGTATTTGAGCTCAATTTATAATAATTTGCTCAAAAAAGCATCTTGTTTGAATTGGAATGATAGCAAAGAACGGTACTCCTTTTAATCCGTGCTCTGAGCAGGTGGGGAATGATTGTAAGGTTTTATGGGCTTGCTCATTTTACATATTTTACTTCTACATCCTTTGCCATTTTTAAGCCACTAAACTGTGCAGTGCTTATAATATCTTCGGCATCTTTACTCAGTGCCTGAGCTATATTGCAAATGTCGTTTGCATTTAAACTTACCAAACCCCGCTCCGCATCGCTAATGTGTTTTCTCGAAAGTCCTGCATTTTTAGCTAATTCAGCTTGTGTCATATTTATGTCTTTTCGAAATTTCTTTATTCTCGAACCGAATAATTCATTTGTATTAACATAATAATATTCCGACATGCCGCAATTTGCGAAACTCCCAATACAGCATGTAACCGTATGGTTACATTGTTGATTTTTTGTGAATAAAATTAATGACAGGCCATAACTCCAAACTTGGTTATAGGTATGCTACTTTAAACCGTATAATTTTTATTCTTACATTCGTGCATTCAAATACAACTATTATGAAAAAACTTATTTTTATGTTGATGATGGTGGGGGGGGTGAATTGTTACGGGCAGTTAACCATGACGCATGGCGAGGTTTTTAACTATGATGTAGGAGATGAGTTTTGCGTTCAATACAAGGAAATAGCTTATCAGCAGAGTTGGCCCCCATATTGGTTGCAGCCTTACACTTATTACAAAACAACCATACTTTCAAAGAGTTTTTCATCTTTAATGGATACTGTATTTTACAATTGCAAAAATGAGACCCAACAAAACGTATATGTTTTGAATGCAGCGCAAACCAATTATGAATGGCAATCCACTTATTCGATTCAAAACACTTCTCTTTATTATACCGACCTCAATTCCCCGATTCAAAATTATCCTTTTGCCTATTTTTTCAATGAACCATGTTATTCAGACAGCATTGATTCTGTTTATATAGACACCCTTCAATATTGCAATCGCAAAATATGGCATATGAATCCAATTGATTCTGCGTGTTTAGAACCTGCAAACGAAACATGGGATTATGTCAGTGGATGTGGTGGTCCCTATTATTTCTATATGGAGTATTTTAGCGGACCTCTTGGCATTTCATCAAAATTAATTTATTATAAAAAAGGAAATGATACCTGCGGAAGCTATATTAATATGGCAACCGGATTTTCTGAAACAGACAATCCAAAATTCGAAATCTCCCTTTACCCCAACCCCACATCCGGCATCTTTACCATAGAAAGCACATCCGCCAAACTAACGAGCATAAAAATAATGAATGTGCTAGGAGAATGTGTGTATCAATCCGAAATCAGAAATTCGAATGTCACTCAGAGCCTCTCGAAGAGCGAAATCAATTTGACAGGTGTAAGCAAAGGAATTTATTTTCTGCAAGCCAACACCGCAACAGGAATAGTGAACAAGAAGATAATGGTGGAGTAATAATTTTAGTTTTTTACTGTTTTACTTTCCTTACTGCTCTTATTTTAGAAGGCGCACGGCTGGTATGTATTATCGCTAAAATTACTATTTCGAATGGCTTTATTTTATAAATAATCCAAAATGGTTTACATAATGCTTTGCGATAAATTTTAGTTTTGGTTGGAATTTCTTCGCAAACTCTAAATGAAAGCGGATGCTTATGAATATCGTTTTTGATTCGGGATATAATTTTTTCTTTTACTTTGAGGGCATTGGCAGGCGAGTATTCAATGAATTCGATATAAAACAAAATCTCTTCGAGATTATCTAATGCATTGTTTGTAATCCGTAACCTCATTTTCAGGCCAACTTTATTTCTCTTTTACCTTTCTGTATTGGTTCAGTTTTTCGTTTACCTGTTCCAGACCTTTATCAAAATCAACCTCTCCACTTTCTTCAGAGTCGTTAATTAATTGAACAAACTCTGCTTTACTCATAGGTTTTCCTTTTATGGTGAGGTTTTTCTTCTCTGTTTTGTTTTTAGCTACTCCCATTGTGTGAAATTTTTTATAAAGGTAAAAAAAAAGCGAATCTCATTTCAATGTCTTGAAAATTATTTTTAAGTAGGGTAAACGGAATAGTGAACAAGAAGATAATGGTGGAGTAAATTACTTTTACTGTACTAAAGTTTCCGATTATTACTATTCAACCAACACTAATAATGCAATTCGTCAGATTTTAAGCGGAGGTATTTGCGCACAGCCATCGAAGTGCTTATCCACGAAATGATGATGCCCAGCAAAATTACCAATCCGAAAAGTATAGCCAACACGTTAGGGTCTTGCAGTTCGGCCAGTTCGGGCATTTGTTTTTGCAGTATGTATAAAAATCCAATTAAAAGAGCTATGGCTATTACCGATCCGTACACCCCGTGTTTAATGCCTTTCAACACAAAGGGTCGCCTTATAAAACCTTGTGTGGCACCCACCAGTTGCATGGTTTTTATAATAAATCGTTTGCTGTAAATGTTCAGTCTAATGGTGTTGTTGATAAGCGCAAGCGCAATAATCATAAGCAATCCGCTAAAAACTAAAATCACCAGACTTATTTTTTTTACGTTTTCGTTAATCATACTCACCAGCGATTTTTGATACACCACTTCTTTCACCAGTTTGCTATCCAGCATTCCTTTTTCAATCCAGTTTAAACTATCCTGATTGGCATATTCGGCTTTGAGATGCACATTGATGGACGAAAGCAGAGGGTTGTAACCAAGAAAACTAATAAAGTCTTCGCCCAAATCTTTTTTCAAACGAGTCGCTGCTTCTTCTTTGGTAATAAATTCAGTCGATTTTACAAACTGCGATGCATCCAGTGTTTTGGTCAAATGTTCCACATCCACTTCTTTGGCATTATCGTTTAATATTACCTGAAAGCCTATGTTTTCTTTCACATTATTCGATAGTGTGCGTGTGTTGAGTATAATGATGCCCAAAAGTCCGAGCATAAAAAGTACCAGCGAAAGACTTACTATTGTTGTAAATGACGAACCCGCCAGTCTGCGTTTTGAATATTTATCCGACAATGTATGTAAAGGATTTAATGAGTTTGTTAAAAATCTTTGGCTAAAATTACCTGTTTATGCAATACCCCATTCACCTCCTTTTCGATTGAAATAAACAATGCAAAGTTGAAAACTATGGATTGTGCCTCATACAATGCTTTTCGGGCACATCTCTTCATTCGTTACTTTGTTTGTCTTTTGGTGTAATGATAGTTGTCATTTTATACACTAAGTTACTTCTGCATCTTTGCAGGCGCAATAAGGACACTGTACTTCCTGAAATAAAAAAAGCCTGAAAGAGCTATTTATTTTTTTATTTTTGCCTTCCAATTTTAAAAAAAACCAATACAAGCTTTAGCATTATCCGTGAAAAAAGAAATGAAATACACCTTAGATACCAAAACGGTTAAAGAAAAAACCGTTTGCTATCACTGCGGTGAACCCAATTTGGAGGTGATTGCATTTGACGATAAAGAGTTTTGTTGCGATGGTTGCAAAGTGGTGTATGAGTTGTTAAAAGACAATAATCTTTGCACGTATTATTCCCTCAACAACACTCCCGGAAATACTAAAAAGAGTGCCTATGCAGGCAAGTTTAATTACCTCGACAATGACGAAATAAAAAGTGCATTAGTTGGTTTTACTGACGATAAGCAGTCGCGCATTACTTTTTATATTCCCAAAATGCATTGCAGTTCCTGCATTTGGTTGCTCGAAAATTTGCACAAGTTAAATCCCGAAATCATTAATTCTACGGTTAACTTTCTGAAAAAAGAAGCCACTATTACTTACAATTTTCAGAATATTAAATTGTCTGCATTGGTAGAGATTCTGGCCGATATAGGTTACGAACCTCTCATCAATTTGAATGATTTGGAAAACAAAAAAGTTGCTCCTTCTAATAAGTCTCGTTTAATAAAAATAGGAATTGCTGGTTTTTGTTTTGGAAATATCATGATGTTGAGTTTCCCTGAATATTTTACCGTGGGTAAAGATTACGATCAGCACGATTTAAAAGTGTTTTTCGGAATTCTTAATGTTATTCTGTCGCTTCCGTCTTTCTTTTATTCGGCTTCCGAGTTTTTTGTTTCGGCTTATAAGAGTATAAAAAATCGCTATCTTAATATTGATGCCCCCATTGCCATATCGTTGCTGGTTATTTTTATTCGTAGTATTTACGAAATAGCCACTAGTACCGGTTCCGGTTACCTCGATTCGCTTACCGGTATTGTTTTCTTTATGTTGGTGGGTCGTCTGTTTCAAGACAAAACCTACGAAACATTATCCTTCGAACGCGATTACAAATCGTATTTTCCGCTTGCTGTTACCTTGATTAAGGACAATAAAGAAAGCAGTGTTTCGGTTTCGAAACTTAAAAGAGGCGACCGCATTATTATCCGCAACAGCGAGATTATTCCTGTTGATTCTATACTCGTAAACGAAAGCACACATATAGATTACAGTTTTGTAACCGGAGAATCTAAACCAGTAAAGAAATTTAAAGGCGAACTGATTTACGCAGGAGGCAAGCAGCTTGACGGAGCTATTCAGCTCGATACGGAGAAAGAAGTTTCGCAAAGTTATCTCACTGCCCTTTGGAATAACGACCATCAAAGTCATAAACAGAACGAAGAAAGCCAGGAATTTATTTTGCGAATAAATAAATATTTTGTGTTTACTTTATTGGCTATAGCCGTTGGAGCATTCCTTTTTTGGGCCGCAATGGGCGACAGCGGGCGAGGAATGAATGCACTCACTGCGGTATTAATTATAGCTTGTCCTTGTGCATTACTATTATCAGCCACTTTCACCAATGGAAACATGCTTCGGATATTTGGCAGAAATAAATTCTATATTAAAAATGCCTCCGTTATCGAACGTCTCAACGACATAGATGCTATCGTTTTTGATAAAACAGGAACTATCACACACGGTTCGTCTGTTAGTTTTGTGGGCAATGAATTAAGTGATGAGGAATACAGACTTGCTATTTCTCTTGCATCCAATTCCTCTCACCCATTAAGTAGAAAAATATGTGAGAAAAATATTGACGATTCCAAATTACCTGTAACCGATTTTACAGAAATTAAAGGACAAGGTATTTCGGGATTGATTGATAATAAACGAGTGAAAATGGGATCAGAGTATTTTGTTTCCGGAAAGAAAACAGACACCGTTCATGCTTCCAGCAAGGTGTATTTTTCTCTTAATGATAATGTGTTTGGATTTTTCAGTATCGACAGTTTTTATCGTGATGGTATTTTACCAATCGCTAATGAGCTAAAAAAGGAGTACACCATCAAGCTACTTTCGGGAGACAATAATTCAGAAAAAGAAACACTGAAACAGATTTTCGACAGCGAAACCGATATGTATTTTAATCAGCAACCGGAAGAAAAACTGGAGTTTATTAAGTCACTGCAGGATAAAGGACATAAAGTAATTATGCTCGGAGATGGACTGAACGATGCAGGAGCATTGATGCAAAGTAATGTTGGTATAGCCGTTTCTGACGATACCAATAATTTTTCTCCTTCCTGCGATGCCATTTTGGATGGTTCGGCTTTCAGTAAATTAAAATTGTTTATCGATTTTGCTAAAAGCGGTCGAAAAGTGATTATTGCTAGTTTCATAGTTTCGCTAATATATAATGTAATAGGTCTGTCTTTTGCCGTTCAGGGTACATTGTCACCCATTATTGCAGCCATATTAATGCCTGTAAGTTCTATTTCCATTGTATTGTTAACAACTTTATCAAGCTCGTTAATCGCAAAAAGAAAAGGGCTATAAAAAATAAACGCACAAAGGACAAGGCTTTAAGGCAGATATTCGAAGAAGGAATAAAAAACATGAGATAAGTCATATGAAAATGTGATATAAATCATGTCTTTTGTAAAAAACAGGTAATATTTTTGCCCAAAATTAATAGTAAAATAAGAAATGAGTGTATTATTTATTCTAATCGGAGCAAGCATAACAGTCGCGTTAGGGTTCCTTATTGCGTTCATTTGGAGCGTAAAAAGCGGACAATATGACGATGATTATACACCTGCGGTAAGAATGTTATTTGACAGTGAACCAAGTATAAACAAAACAAAAGAAGAAAAAATCACCAATTAATTACTAACAAACAATCAATACTATGGAAGTAGAAAAATTTCAGTATGACAACAAAATTGTAAAACAATTTGCTTATGCCACCATTCTGTGGGGCTTGGTCGGAATGTTAATAGGGCTATGGGTTTCCCTTGAGTTAATCTTTCCTTCGCTTAACCTTTTTCCGATGATTGCATTCGGGCGTTTACGACCATTGCACACCAATGCGGTAATCTTTGCATTTGTGGGTAACGGACTCTTTATGGGAGTTTATTATTCCATTCAGCGTTTGTGTAAAGCACGTATGTTTAGTGATAAATTAAGTGCTATCCATTTTTGGGGTTGGCAGTTAATTATTGTTTCAGCAGCATTAACTTTACCATTTGGTATTACTCAAGGTAAAGAGTACGCAGAGTTAGAATGGCCAATTGATATTGCTATTGCACTTATCTGGGTTGTTTTTGCATGGAACTTTTTCGGTACAATTATTAAACGAAGAGAGCGCCATTTGTACGTTGCTATTTGGTTCTACATAGCGACCATCGTAACCGTAGCAGTTTTGCACATCGTTAACTCGATGTCAATGCCGGTTTCTTTCTTAAAAAGTTACTCTATGTATGCTGGTGTTCAGGATGCGCTTGTACAATGGTGGTATGGACATAATGCGGTTGCGTTTTTCTTAACAACACCGTACTTGGGAATCATGTACTATTTTATTCCTAAGATGTCTGAACGTCCTGTATACTCGTATCGTTTATCTATTATCCACTTTTGGGCATTAATATTCTTGTATATATGGGCTGGCCCTCACCACTTATTATATACAGCATTGCCTGATTGGGCTCAATCTTTAGGCGTAGTTTTCTCTGTAATGCTAATTGCTCCATCTTGGGGAGGTATGATCAACGGATTGTTAACATTGCGCGGTGCATGGGATAAAGTTCGTGAATCGGTTGTATTGAAATTTATGGTGGTAGCAGTAACAGCTTATGGTATGGCTACTTTTGAAGGGCCAATGTTAGCTATCAAAAAAGTAAATTCAATTGGTCACTTTACTGACTGGGTTATTGCTCACGTTCACATTGGAGCTTTAGGTTGGAACGGATTTTTGACATTTGGTGTATTGTATTGGTTAATCCCGAAAATGTTCCGTACCGAATTATGGTCAAATAAACTTGCTAACTGGCATTTCTGGTTAGGTTCATTAGGTATTTTGTTCTATGCAATACCTATGTATTGGTCAGGTTTTACTCAATACTTAATGTGGCAAGAATTTACTCCTGCCGGATTCTTAAGATATCCAAATTTCCTTGAAACAGTAACTCAATTGCGTCCGATGTACATCATGCGTTCACTTGGAGGTGTAATGTATCTAACAGGTTTTGTTATGATGACTGTTAACTTAATCAAAACAATAAAGATTGGTAACTTCCTTGCTAATGAAGATGCTGAAGCACCTGCATTACAAAAAGCATACACAAAACATGAAGGAGATCACTGGCACAGAGCTATTGAACGCAAACCAGTTCAGTTCATGATTTTATCATTAGTAGTAATTTTAATCGGAGGATTAATCGAAATGGTTCCTACTTTCTTGGTAAAATCTAATATCCCTACCATTTCAAGTGTAAAACCATACACACCTCTTGAATTACAAGGACGTGATATTTACATCAGAGAAGGATGCTACGTATGTCACTCGCAAATGGTACGACCTTTACGTTTCGAGACTGAGCGTTATGGTGAATACTCAAAAGCAGGAGAATTTGTGTACGACCATCCATTTCAATGGGGTAGTAAACGTACCGGTCCGGATTTGGCTCGTGTAGGTGGTAAATATCCTAACTCTTGGCACTATAATCACATGATGGAGCCAACATCGATGTCTCCAGGTTCAATCATGCCGAATTATCCGTTCTTATTGGATAATGCCCTTGATACTGCAAGCACCCCTGCAAAAATCAGAGCAATGATGAAACTTGGTGTGCCTTATCCTGAAGGATATGATAAAATTGCTAACAAAGATTTGATGGCGCAAGCTCAAACCATTACTGACAATTTAAAAGCGGACAAAATAGAAACCGTGAATGATAGAGAAATTGTTGCGTTAATCTCTTATTTGCAAAGATTAGGAAGAGACTTAAAAGTATATCATCTAATTAACGATAAAAAATAAGAGCCATGAAATTCATCAATTATCTTCAATCAATTGCGGGTGTCGGAATTTTCCCGCTGATATCATTACTGTTGTTTTTTGTTTTCTTTGCAGTGCTGGTAATTTGGGCACTGAGAGTGAATAAGGATTATATAATAGATATGAAAAATATTCCGCTTGATAATAAAAATGAAACACCACAACTTTAAATCGTGAAATATGAAAAACAGTTTAATTAAAAAATATCAGCCAAATAAAGCAGTCTCTGCAAAATACTTGATGACAGGTCTTGCTTTACTATTTAGTTTTAGTTTATTTGCTCAGGGAGCAACAACTCCTCCTGCCGAAGATACAACATGGTTGTTTTCGAATGGTCTATTTGATGCCTTATTAGGAGTCATTTTACTTCTGTTGATTTTTATTGCTGTATTAGGTGGCGTTTTGATAAATGTTGCCCGTTTTTCAGCATTCAAAAGGGAAGTTGGCAATGGAAAAACATTAGGGGTTATTGCTCTTATTGTATTACTATCTGCAACTCATTCTGCTTCGGCACAAACTGTGGCAGCTACCGCAGCGGCAGCTGCTCCAGCATCTGTTGATTACATGGGTTTGGGAGCAGGAATGTTCTATCTTATGTTAGCATTCATCGCAATGGAGATTGTCATTATTATTGTAATGTTCAACAGTATTCAGGTCTTGTTAAAACGCGAAATTGCTGCATCTGATCTTGCAGAAGGCCCAACGTTTATTGACAGAATCAGTGCTGCTGTTCCAGTTGCAAATGAAGAAGAGATATTAATGGATCATGATTATGATGGTATTAAAGAGTTAGATAACGATCTTCCTCCTTGGTGGAAATACGGATTCTATATCACCATTGTGTTTGCCTTCATCTATATGTTTATTTTCCATATTGCAAAAACAGGAGACCTTCAAGGTGCTGCATATGAAAAAGCAATGGAGGCAGCTCGTATAGCTAAAGAAGAGTTCCAGAAAAAAGATGCGAATAGTGTTAACGAAAACAATGTAAAAATGTTGACGGACAAAGATAGATTGGCAGCCGGAAAGGAAACATTCCTTGCTAATTGCGCAGTTTGTCACGGTAAACTAGGGGAAGGTATTGTTGGTCCTAACTTGACAGATGACTACTGGATTCATGGAGGAAGTATCAAAAATGTATTCCACACTATCACATTCGGATGGCCTGATAAAGGGATGAAATCGTGGCAAGCAGATTTCCCTCCTTCTAAAATTAATGAGTTAGCTAGCTATGTTAAATCCCTTCACGGAACAAATCCTCCTAATGGTAAAGCACCTCAAGGTGAAATATACAAAGAAGAGGGACCTGCAGTTGACAGCGCTGTGAAAACCGATAGCACTAAAGCAGCTACTTCTGCTGTTGATAGCACCAAAAAAGAAGGAAGTAAGAAAAAATAAAAATGGAAAATACAGACGAGAATAGTGACTCCTTTAGGGATTCGATTGCAACAATAAAAGATGGCAAAAGGTCATGGATTTATGCGCAGAAACCAAAAGGGAAGCTTTACAACAAAAGGACTGTATTATCTTTACTTTTATTAATAGTATTTTTCGTTCTTCCATTCATTAAAGTACATGGAGAACCGTTTTTCCTAATAGATATTCCGGACAGAAAATTCATTCTGTTCGGAGCTATCTTTTGGCCTCAGGATACTTTCATCTTTGTATTAGGTATGCTCACCTTTATTGTGTTCATTGTATTGTTCACGGTAATCTTCGGGCGGATCTTTTGTGGTTGGGCTTGTCCTCAAACCATTTTTATGGAAATGGTTTTCCGTAAAATCGAATATTGGATTGAAGGCGATGCCGCACATCAGAAAGCTCTTCACAATCAGCCTTGGAATTCAAATAAGATATTCAAGAAGACTGCAAAACTTTCGGTATTTTTCATCGTTTCATATATCATAGCCAATACTTTCCTAGCTTACATCATCAGTATGGATTCTGTTTTGGCGATGTATACCGGGAGTTTAGCCGAAAATGGAGGCTCGTTGGTATCATTAATCCTCTTTACTTTTGTATTCTTTTTGGTCTATCTGCGTTTCAGAGAGCAGGTTTGTATCGTAGTTTGTCCTTATGGTCGTTTACAGGGAGTGCTGCTCGATAGAAACTCCATTATTGTGGCTTACGATTACATTAGAGGGGAAAAGAGAGGGCGATTTAAAAAGAATGAAACACGAACCAATGGCGATTGTATTGATTGCGCTCAATGTGTAAAGGTTTGCCCTACCGGAATTGACATCAGAAATGGTACTCAACTCGAATGTACCAATTGCACAGCCTGTATTGATGCATGTAACCACATGATGAAAAGTGTTGGTTTGCGAGAAGGATTGATTCGTTTTGATTCTGAAAATGGTATAGCGAACAACGAAAAACTTAAAATTACTGCACGTATTAAAGCTTACATTGTAGTATTAGTTTTATTATTTGGTATAGTTGTTGCGCTTTTGGTTACTCGCAGAGATGTTGCTACTACCATTCTAAGAACACCGGGATTGTTGTATCAGGATCAGCCAAATAATCAGGTGAGTAATTTGTACAACATAAAAATGGTCAACAAAACTCACGAAAGATTGCCGATAACATTAAAGTTAGAAACACCTGATGGAAAATTGGTGATGGTAGGTAATGAAGTAATTACGGTTGAAAAAGAGAGTGTAGGTAGCTCAGAATTTTTTATCTATGTCGATAGAAATAAAATAACTCAACGAAAAACAAAATATAAAGTAAGTTTATACTCAGGCGATAAAAAGATTGAAACGGTTGAAACCAATTTCCTTGGGCCTGTAACACATTAACCAACATTATAAACTTTTAGTATGAAAAATATCAGCTGGGGAACCCGAATAGCTATATTATATATTAGCTTCATTGGTCTCGTTGTTTTTATGGTAGTCATGAGTGTTCGTCAAAAAATTGATTTGGTGAGCGATGATTATTACAACCAAGAATTGGCATTTCAGGACAAATTGAACAAAATGAAGAATGCTGAAACACTTACCACAACCATAACGCATACGATTACTAGTTCTGATATTGAGTTGCAATTTCAACCTGAATTCAAGAATAAAAAATTAACAGGGGAAATTTTGTTTTTCCGTCCATCTGATTCATCCAAGGATTTTAAAACTGAAGTCGCAGTAAATGAAAACGCCCAGCAAAAAATACAACTCAATCACTTAAGCAAAGGGATGTATAAGATGCAAATTACCTGGAAGGATGAAACAACTCCTTATTTTGCTGAAGAAACTATTGTAATTCCTTAATCATTCTTTTTCCAATGAATGTGCTTTGGCCTGCCATCACTTTAGGTTTTCTCGGAAGTTTCCATTGTGTAGGAATGTGCGGGCCCATTGCGTTAGCATTGCCATTGAATCAAAGTTCTTTCTTGACAAAAACACTCGGGGTAGTACTCTATAACTTGGGTCGTATTTTTACCTATGCTTTATTTGGAGCATTATTCGGCCTTCTTGGACAAAGTTTCGTAATTGCTGGATATCAGCAAGCGCTTTCCATTACCTTAGGGGTGCTTATTTTACTAATGGTTTTGATGCCTGCCAAAATTGTTAATCGGTTTAAATTTACATCGTCCATCTCTTCATTCATTGGAAAGATAAAACAGCAGTTGGGAGGATTATTTAAAAAGAAATCTTATTCTTCCCTGTTTTTTATTGGTACATTAAATGGTTTATTACCTTGCGGCCTGGTTTATTTAGGTGTTGCAGGTGCAATAGCTACTGGTAATGGTCTTCAAGGTAGCCTATTCATGGCTCTATTTGGACTTGGCACTTTTCCCGCTATGGTTGTGTTATCCTTTTTGGGAAATACAATTAGTGTGAATTTCAGAGCTCAGATGCGTAAAGTAGTGCCCGTATTTGTTGTGGCTATGGCGGTTTTGTTAATATTAAGAGGAATGAATTTGGGGATACCTTATGTAAGTCCTGAAATGTCGGCAACTAAAGCAGAATGCCACAAATGTTGTCATAAATAAAAAAAACAATGAACATAATCAGACTGACAAAAGAATTTAATTTCGAAATGGCTCACGCCTTATTTGGTTATGATGGTGCTTGTAAAAACATTCACGGGCACTCATATAAACTCTCGGTTACCATAAAAGGACAACCCATAGTAGATTCTAAAAACCCAAAAATGGGAATGGTGATGGATTTTACAGAATTAAAAAGTATTGTAAAGCCAATCATCGAGGAACTTGATCATGCCACAATGATTAACGCTAATACGCCTCATAAAAAGTTAGTAGAAAAAAACATGCTGTTCGAAAAGCTGGTTTTGGTCAATTACCAACCTACCTGCGAAAATATTTTGATTGACATGGCTGAATACATTCAACTTCGTTTACCAGAAAATATACTTTTACATCATCTGAAATTACAGGAAACACCATCTTCTTTTGCAGAGTGGTTTGCTGAGGATAATAAATAGTTAGTGTTCCCGAGATTTCTTTGGAAACCGTTTTAATAAAAGGGTAGACATTTTAATTCCGCTTGCAAAAGAATCATCGCGTTTAACACTCAATTTTTTTTATTTATCTTTGTCCCGCAATGGATAGCGAACCAATTTCAACCCCACTCTCACAACCGCCCAAAAAGTCACCATTGGCATATCGCATTTTTATCAGGGTGTTTGTTACTCTTTCTATTTTATTGCTTTTGTTTATTGGTGCAGGTTTTATCATTGGTGTGTATTACCAAAATGAAGTGAAAGATTATGTTATCAAAGAAATAAACAAGCAACTTAATACCGAAATTATTGTTGACGGAAAAGACATTGATTTTACGGTAATAAAAAATTTCCCGAGCGCATCACTCAATTTCAAAAACGTGAAGGTGCTCGAGGCAATCAAGACCAAGAATAAAGACACACTATTTAATGCTGGTGAGATTTCTCTTCAATTTAATATTGTAGATGTTTTTTACAAAAAATACCACGTCAAAAAAATAGAAATATCGGATGCGCGATTGAAAATAAAAATTGATAAAAACGGAAACGATAATTATCATTTCTGGAAACCTTCTGTCGATACCGCCAATGTAGCTTTTTCATTCGCGTTGGAAGACATAGCACTTCACCAGATTCAGTTCACATTCAAAAACGAAAGAACCCGACAATTAATAGACGCTAGTATAAGCAAAAGTAAACTGTCCGGTAATTTTTCAGACAAGCAATACTCCCTGAACACGATAAGCGATTTGTATGTCAATACCCTCAAGGTAGATAGCGTAACTTATCTCAAAAAGAAAAATATTCATTCGGAAGTAGAACTGACTGTGGATACAGAGTTGCCATCTTATAAAATTAAAAATGGAAAACTTAAATTGGAGAATCTCTTGTTCGAAATTGGAGGAAATGTAATAGATGCCAACAACGAACCTGTGCTTAATCTAAGTGTTAGAGGAAAAGACATGGATATAAAATCTGTGCTTTCCTTAATTCCTGAAAAGTACAAAGGGAAGATAAACGATTATCAATCGGACGGGGAGTTTTATTTCAATGCAACCATTCAAGGCAGTTATTCAAACAAACAAACACCTCAGATAAAAGCTGATTTTGGAATTAAAAATGCTGAGATTACTCAGGTGAAAGATAATATTGTATTGCATAAGGTAACTCTGAAAGGTAATTATACCAATGGAAACAAAATGAATGGCCAGCCCTCGGAACTTAGACTTGTCCCTTTTTCGGCTACTATTAATGAAGGTTCATTGTCCGGTGAAATCAAGTTGCAAAACCTGGATAATCCTTCCTTTGATGGAAAGGTTAAGGGAGATATTAGTTTAGCAGAACTGCAGAAGTTTATAAAAATTGATACCATAGAAACGGTGAGCGGAAAGTTGAAAATAGATGCAGAATTTACAGGTGAAGGGAAAAATGTTTCCACCGGAAATTATGATGAAATCACTACTTCGGGAGCGCTGTCGGTTTCTGATATGGAACTTAAATTGAAAAACAACACCATGGCGTTTTCGGCTGTGAATGGCGATTTTAAATTTGATAATAATGATTTGGTGATTAATTCTTTTTCAGGAAAGGCAGGAAATAGCGATTTCGATTTGAAAGGGGTATTCAAAAACATGATGGGGTTTGTTTTAAAGGAAAATCAAGATATAACTGTAGATGCAACTTTTATCTCTCAAAAGATTGACCTGAATGAATTACTCTCCAACAAGGATAAAACAGCTGAGTCGAATAGTAAGTATAAAATGCATTTCTCTGAACATATCAATGTCAATTTGAATAGTGAAATTCAACATCTCGTTTTTCGAAACTTTGATGCAACCAATATTCAGGGGTTGATAAAGATTAAGGATAAAAAACTATTTGCCGACCCTATTACACTTTCTACTATGGGGGGAAGCATTACAACCAGCGGTATGGTGGATGGAAGCGATACTACTAAATTTCTTGTTACCTGCTTTTCTGATTTGGATAACATCAATATTACAAAGTTGTTTTACGAATTTGAAAACTTCGGACAAACCGCCATTACCGATAAAAATATAAAAGGCATCGCTTCGGCCAAAATTCAGTTTGCCTCCGAAATATCCCCGGAGTTAAAAATAGATGTCAATAAACTCTATGCAGGAGCCGATTTAACTATTGATAATGGAGAGTTGAATAAAGTGGAAGCCATGAAGAGTCTCTCCAAATTTATTGAATTGAAAGATTTGGAGAGTGTGCGTTTTGCAACCCTGAAAAATCAGATTGAAATAAAAAACAAAATGATTACCATTCCTAAAATGGAGGTGAAATCGAATGCAATTAATATTGTGGCATCAGGTACTCATTCGTTCAATAATGATATAAATTATCGGGTGAAATTATCACTGAACGAATTGCTCGCGAAAAAGGCCAGAAAAGCCAAAAAGGAAAATGATGAGTTTGGCGAAGTAGCCGATGATGGGTTGGGCAGAACTAATATTTTCCTGTTGATGACCGGTACATTGGATCACCCAGTAATTAAATATGATTCAAAAAGTGCTATCCAAAATGTGAAGCAAGACTTGAAAGTGGAGAAACAAACATTGAAAACAATTTTAAAAGATGAGTTTGGATTGTTTCAAAAGGACACCACCTTAAATAAGAAAAAAGCGAAGGTAGAGGAACCCAAATTTAAAATAGACTGGGAGGAAGCAAATAAAAAGGAAGAAAAGAAAGTGCTGAAAAAGCCAAAGAAGGATGTTGGAGATGATTTTTGATTTTGTTTTAATCAGTAAAAAAGTACTACATTCGTATTCCCAAATCCCAAAAATCAACTAGGTGAATATATATTCGAAAAAACAGAATTGGAAATTAGGGCTGTTCGTAACAGCCATTCTGATTGTAGGCGTATCTTTGTGGTACACCAATACCCTGGTGAGTAAGATAGCACAGGAGGAACGCAGAAAGGTGAAACTTTGGGCCGATGCTGTTCAGAAAAAAGCCCATCTGGTAAAATACACCAATCAATTGTTTGATAAAATTAAGTCGGACGAACGTAAAAAGGTTGAATTATGGGCAGAAGCAACCCGTCAGCTGTCTCAGGATTTAAAAGATTATGGGTTTGTTTTAAAAGTGGTTTCAGATAACACTTCAGTTCCTGTAATTCTTGCTGATGAAAATGGAGCTCCTATTACATCTCGTAATCTCGACCCGGCTAAAGAAAATGATAAAAAGTATTTGAAAGCGCAAATGGATGCCATGCGTGCTGTTCAGGAACCCATCGAAATCAATATTTACAAAGGGCAAAAAAACTATTTATACTACAAAGATTCCAAACTGTTTTCGGAGTTGAAAAATACAATGGATGATTTGATTAAGTCTTTCATTTCCGAAGTAGCTGTTAACTCCGCTTCTGTACCCGTTATTTATACCGACTCTACCCGTAAAAATGTTACTGCTTTTGGAAACATTGATTCGGTAAAAATAAAAGACAGTCTTTTTCTAAAATCAACACTGGCTACGATGGCTTCACAAAATCAGCCAATAGAAGTGGAGTTTGGCGATGGCAGTAAGAGTTACATATTTTATCAGGAATCTATGTTGCTCACTCAGCTCAAATACTATCCCTACATTATGTTTGGAATAATCGGACTGTTTTTATTGGTTGCCTATTTGTTGTTCAGCACTGCCCGCAGAGTAGAACAAAATCAGGTGTGGGTGGGTATGGCCAAAGAAACAGCTCATCAACTCGGAACTCCATTATCTTCATTAATTGCATGGCTCGAGTATTTAAAATCTAAAGGACTCGATACCGAAACTGCCACCGAGATTGAAAAAGATGTGAAACGTCTGGAAACAATTACAGAACGTTTTTCGAAAATCGGTTCTGTTCCGAAGCTGGATTACGTAGATTTGGTAAAGGTTCTGGACGATTCGGTGAATTACATGAAGTCGCGTACTTCTAAAAATGTATTGTTTTCTATCCAATCCGGCAACCAAAAAGAAGTGATGGCTCAGCTCAATGTACCGTTGTTTGAATGGGTGATTGAAAATTTGATTCGAAATGCTGTGGATGCTATGAATGGAAATGGTTCCATTTCAATTGCCTTGTCCGACCAAACTCAGTTTGTTTACATTGATATTTCGGACACAGGAAAAGGAATAGCAAAATCGAAGTACAAAACTGTATTTGAGCCAGGCTTTACTACCAAGCAAAGAGGCTGGGGGCTGGGTTTGTCGCTTACCAAACGTATCATCGAAAATTATCATTCAGGAAAAATATTTGTTAAAAATTCTGAACCCGATAAGGGCACTACATTCCGGATTGTACTGAATAAATAATCATGTCCGGTATTTATATTCATATTCCCTTTTGCAAACAAGCTTGCTTCTATTGCGATTTTCATTTTTCTACTTCCCTAAAAAATAAAGATGCTTTTCTGATTGCCTTGCATAAGGAGATAGAAATGCAAAAAGATTATTTGCATCCACTTTCCTCATCAACACCAGCGGGTAAAACCGAAGTGAATACCATTTACTTTGGAGGAGGCACACCATCATTACTTACCGAAAGCGAACTGATGAACGTTTTTGAAAGCATCTACAAACATTTTGATGTTTCTCCTTCGGCAGAAATTACGCTCGAAGCCAATCCTGATGATTTGACTAAAGAAAAAATAAAGCAATTAAAAGCAACTCCTGTCAACAGATTGAGCATAGGAATACAGAGTTTTTATGACGAAGATTTAAAGCTCATGAACAGAGCTCATACTTCGCGAGAGGCGTTGTATGTTGTAAAGTCGGCACAGGACAGCGGTTTCGAAAACATAACAATTGATTTAATTTATGGAATTCCCTCTGCCTCTCATGAGCGATGGAAACATAATCTTACCACTGCATTCGATTTAAACGTGCAACATATATCTGCGTATTGCCTAACTGTGGAGCCTAAAACGGCACTTGCCCATCATATCAAAACAGGAAAAATAAATGATATAGACGAACAACAAGGAGCTGAGCAATTCGAGATTATGCTCGAAGCAATGCAGAAACATAATTTTATTCAATACGAAATTTCTAATTTTTCGAAAGAAGGATATTTTTCTAAACACAATAGCAATTATTGGTTAAAAGAAACGTATCTTGGACTTGGCCCTTCAGCTCATTCGTTCGATGGCAACAGCCGGCAATGGAATGTGTCGAATAATGCTTTGTACATACAGGGAATTGAAAAAGGAGAACTGAATTTTGAAAAAGAAATACTCACTACCGAACAGCGTTACAACGAGTATATCTTAACTTCGTTGCGTACTATTTGGGGAACGGATGTAAATTATATTGAGCAAACATTCGGAACCGACTATCTCAAGCATTGTTTGCACGAAGCTGAACATTATATCAAAGCCGGAAATTTATTACTTCAGGAGAATAAATTAATTTTGACAGATAACGGAAAACTCTTTGCTGATAAAATAGCAAGTGAATTATTTAAAATAAACCAACAATAAATTACCTTCGGATAGGGGAGGGCTGTAAACAACTTATGACTACAAAAATAACACACAAAGGAAAATCATATCTCACCGATTTGGATAAACCAATTGACATTTCTATTCCGCTACGAACCGGAGTAGATAATGTTAATGCATGGTATGCCAACCCGGTTACTATCGAACCCGTACGAATGGGCGATTGGATAGGTGAAGTAAAACAAGGCGGTTCGGTAAATTTCCGCAACATCGCTTTTAATCCTCATGGAAACGGAACGCATACAGAGTGTGTGGGTCATATCAGTAAGGAGGATTATTCCGTTAATCAATGTTTAAAAAAGTTCTTTTTTATTGCCGAACTCATCACTGTTTTGCCTCTCGAAACTCCGGATGGAGACAAAATAATTACTCGTCAGCAAATAGAAGATTGCCTGGAAGGCAAACAACCGGAAGCTATTGTTATTCGCACACTGGATAATCATATTTCAAAAATCAATCGTCAGTACAGCAATACTAATCCTGCTTACCTTCATCACGAAGCAGCAGCTTATATTGACTCGCTGGGCATCGACCACCTTCTCATTGATTTACCTTCGGTGGACAGAGAATCGGATGGTGGAAAGCTCCTTGCTCATCATGCATTCTGGCAATATCCTCATCAAACCAAAATGCACCGAACCATCACCGAAATGATTTATGTGCCCAATACTGTTTATGACGGAACCTATTTGCTCAACCTACAGATAGCAAGTTTCGAAAACGATGCTTCGCCTAGCAAACCATTGTTGTTTCAACTTAACAAAGTGTTATAAAAAAACAAACCGCCCAACGAGAAATTCGTTGAGCGGTGCTTCGCAAACTAAACAAAACTAACTTTTAAATTCCTATGGTTATCCCTACTGAGAAAGGGTATTCCTGTGGCCCTTTATCTTTTTGAAACAATCGGTTCAGAGCGTAGTTGGCATAAAGTGATACATGGTTATATCCTATTCTCACTACTGCGTTAAACAGAAACGGTTCCAGATTAAAATCATCACGTTGTTTTACTTTGTAATGATGATCGTCAGCAGTAAATTGCTGTTTGGTTACGGAGTGTATGCGGTATTCAGCTTCCACACCACCTGCTATGTGAAAATCATTATGCGGGTTTTTACTCGTGTTTATTTCAATCATTAATGGTACTTTTATATACGAAACATTTAAAGTATTCTTTTTATAACTCACCGAATCTTTGGAGCCGAATAAGTAGCCTATAGTGTCGGTATGTAATGATGTGTTGTTTTTAAAAGCGTAATGATTAAAATCCAAACCTATTCCAGTAACCAGGTTGATGTAGTTTTTGTAGATATGAAAATCTTTCTCAAAAATATTAATACCCACTTGCAGCGATTTAGCATAATTCAATTCCATAAACGAAGTGCCCTCGGCCACATCCAGCGTGTTTTTGTAATCCATCAGGCCGCTCACCCCTAAATCCAGGCCGTTCCAATGTCTGAAATCTCTGTTCCATTCGCGCAACGAATCGTGATAAGTATAATGATGGTCGGAGTCATTACGGTTGTTGTCGCCAATTATCATGTACTTCTTTTTCCCTAATTTAAATTTAGTAGTATCGTTGGCAGTTTCTTCACCATTGCCGCTTTTGCTTTCGCGCACAGAGCCTGCTCCCGTAATGTTTACATTGCGTTCAGTCGGATTACCTTTATATATAATGCTTCCTGCACCCGACACATCTGCATCCAAACTTTGTTTTACATTCACCTTGGCTGTTCCTGCTCCCGAAACCTTTATATTCCCTTTGTCGGCCTCCAGTCCGCTTGCTTTCAAATCGCCTGCTCCTGATATTTCTGCATTTATTAACTGTGCACTTCCTTTCAGAGTCACATCACCCGCACCACTTATTTCGGTTCGTATTTCGTTTGCTTTAACATCCAGATGCACATCTCCCGCACCTGTCGATTTTATCAGCAACTTATCACATACCAGTTGGTTTTCCGATTTCACATCAGCTGCACCGGTCAGGTCTATACTCGTAAGCGATTTTACACCTATCACTATCTTTACATCCTTTCCTGTTTTCAGATTTCCATCCGCACTTACGGTCAGTATTCCGTCTTTCACTTCAGTTTTTATCCGACTTTGCATATTCTCCGGAGCATCCACTCTAACAGTCGCCACATCGCTTTGAGCTAAAGTTATGTCAAACGAATCGCCCATTTTCAATCCTGTAAAATCGCCAACACTTCTGGTTTGTTGCCCTTTTGCTGTTACCACAGCTCCGCTTATTAAAAGTGCAACTGCTATCTGGTTTATTTTTCTTTTCATACTCTTTTTTGTTTTTTGATGTTTTATACCCGTAAGACGACTACCCCCCTCCAAAAGTTACAGCCATCGTAAAATATTTTTTGAGAAGGTGTATTAGTAGTACCAATTCTGATTTTTTTGTCATTGCGAGCGCAGCGAAACAATCTCTAAACTATCACCGTTTTTTAATCTCGTCACCCTGAGTTTGTCGGAGGGCTTGAGTTGTAAATCCAATGTCCAATCATTAGGTTACAGACAGGCGATCTCACTAGCTATCCTCACCCCTCACATGCGAAGGCGGCAGGGGAGAGGTGATAAAAAAGCCCTGAACATTTCTGAACGGAGCTTTTCCTCATTTTCAATATTAGTTGAATCGATTCTGAGCGAAGTCGAAATCGTATTATATCCTAGAAAATCTCATCATATATATTCTGGAAAGTGTTTTAGCAATATTTCATTCACATCTTTTATCGAAAGAAATTTACTTCTAAATCCATCTACACAGCCGGTTTTTTCCGCACGTGTTTTGTCATTTGGATTTAAAGAAGTGGTGAGCATCACAACAATTTTTGATTTAATTTCCCCTTCCAGTTTTTTATACTCTTCCAAAAATTCCCAACCATTCATTCCTGGCATATTAATATCCAGAAAAATAATGTCGGGTTCGGGATGAACACCGTTAATACTCGATTTAAGAAAAGCAAGCGCTTCTTCACCGTCATAAGCCACTTCCACTTTTTCTGTGCAAGCCGTTTTCTCAATAATCAGTTGATGAAATTCGTTACACGATTCATCATCGTCAACCAGTAAAATGCAATTCAGTTTTTTCTTCATAAACGTTCTGTTAAAATTGTAAAATAAAAGTGGCTCGATTCACCGAGTATCGACTCCACCCAAATCCTTCCTCCATGCAGTTCCGCTATTTTTTTGCAAAAGGCCAGTCCTATTCCGGTTCCTTCATAATCTTTGCGCTTATGAAGACGTTGAAAAATTAGAAAGATTTTCTCCTTATCTTTTTCCCCTATTCCAATGCCATTATCCTTTACTGCAAATTGCCAACCCGCAGTAATTTTTTTATACGAAATATGAATTTCAGAAACAATTTCTTTTTTTCTGAATTTAATGGCATTACTAATCAAATTTCCGAAAAGTAGTTTTAATTCCAGCGGAAACGCTTTTATTATCGGCAGTGGCTCTATTGTTATCACGGCCTTGGTTTTTATAATGAGCAAATTATAGTCGGCCACTAAATCCTTTAGTATTTCATTACAATCTATACCATCATTCAATTGCTTTGCTGCACTTAATCGGGAATAATCAAGTAAGCCTTTTATAAGGTCGTCCATTCGAACAGCAGCATCAGAAACAAATTGAAAATACTTTTTTGCTTCGTCATTCATCTCCTCGCTATGCTCATCTAAAATAAGGCCAATAAACGAACGTATGGTTAATAGTGGTTCACGCAAGTCGTGCGAAATGAGATACGAAAACTGCTCCAATTCTTTGTTTGTTATCACCAATTCAGTTGCTCGTTTCTCCTTTTCTTCATTTTGAGAAGCGAGTTCTTCGTTGGTAATATTTAATTCTTCCGATTTTATTTCACTTTCTTCATTTTGAAATGCTAGTTCTTTGTTGGCAATTACTAGTTCTAATGCTTGTTTCTCTTTCTCTTCGTTTTGAAAAGCAAGTTCTTTGTTTGCTATTACCAATTCCGCAGCACGTTTGGCTTTCTCTTCATTCTGAAAAAGAAGTTCTTTGTTAGCAACCACTAATTCAGCAGTTCGTTTCTCCTTTTCTTCATTCTGAAAAGCAAGTTCTTTGTTAGCAATCACTAATTCAGCAGCACGCTTAGCTTTCTCTTCATTCTGAAAAGCAAGTTCTTTGTTAGCAATCACTAATTCAGCAGCACGCTTAGCTTTCTCTTCATTATGAAAAGCAAGTTCTTTGTTAGCAACCACTAATTCCGCAGCACGCTTGGCTTTTTCTTCATTCTGAAAAGCAAGTTCTATGTTAGCAATTATTAATTCCGCAGCACGCTTGGCTTTCTCCTCATTTTGAAAAGCAAGTTCTTTGTTTGCTAAAATTAATTTTTCCGTAGTTTCTTTAAGTTTGTCTTTCATGATCCGAAAAGTTGGTTGCCATTTCATTTTTGAATACAATCACTGCCTATCTCTAACCTATTTTTGTTTACCATTCCTGATATAATTAAGTTGAAATAAAAAAAATCCCCGAAGAATAGCCATCGTTCTTTACTCAAAAGAAAGGATAGTTATTCTTCGGGGCTGACATAATGTTATTAGTCGATGTAAAATTAAACAATCATTTCCTGGTATTCTCATTTTTTCTACTGTATCTTGATTGATGTCATTATACATGCTTATCACTCCTCCCATCCCCGTAGGCGCGAAGCTGAAGCGTTGAAAAGTGCGCTGGAGCTTCGTGACATAATAATTTGGTAAGTTGTACTTACCTAAAATCATTTTCATATTCTTTCGGTTAAATTTATTGGACTTTGTTCGTTTGCGCTGCTTAGTCTCCATTCGTTTGGCTGATTTACAAAACCTGCTTCCACCGGATTGTCATGTATGTAATCTACTTTTTGCTTTATCATATTGGGAGTATAAAGATAGAAAGGATGATTATCATGTTTCCAAAATTGATATTTCTGTTTTTGAGGACTAATGCTGCCATAATATTCAAACTGATGAAGCATCCATTCTTTGCGGCTTTCCTGTGGATTTTCTTCAATTGCTTTTAGAATTTGTTTAGCCGTATAAGCTTTTAAATCTCTTAACGTGTGCGATAGTTCACCATTTTCGGAATAAGTTATAAAATGAATGTGGCTCGGCATAATGCAATAACAATATATTTTAAGGTTTTTGTGCTGTTGACAATAAGTAATGCTATCCACTAAAAGTTCCTGATAAATTTTTCGGGTAAAAACATCTATCCAACCCGCCACGCTAAAACTTACAAAGTACAAGCCATCGGCATGTGTTTTATATTTCTCTGACATGTTTGATAATTATTGATGTACAAATGTAAGTAAAACTTACAAAATTAGACAAGTCACGAAGCCCAATCGCACATTCCAACGCTTCAGCTTCGCGCCTACATCTGGTACATTATTAAACATTCATTTTTCACTCATCAAAAAAGCCAAACCATCACCCTAATAAAAACTCTATACATATATATACACCACTTTTCTTCAAAATGGCAATCATATCATAAAGTCTCGCTTAGGGGTGTCAGCTTGGCTTTTTATTTT
>CAIYIS010000080.1 GCA_903926385.1 uncultured Bacteroidota bacterium | reverse complement strand
GTTAATTTTGTAAGCTTTGCTTACATACCTCAATCCTCCTTTCCACTCCCAATTCTAAAATTCTACAAATTTCACCTCTAAAATTAAGTTTTTCCCAATCGTCCTTTCTCATCCCAACCGTCACCTTCTGGCCCCCCTCTCCTTTTTTCAAGGAGAGGGGTCGGGGGTGAGGTGCAACCCCCAGCCGTCTCCTTCCTCCCCCTCACATGCGGAGAGGGGCAGGGGAGAGGTGACACCCCTTAACTTATTATAAATCTGCAATATCGCCTCATTACCCCCCCATATCATATTCCGTTCCCTCTCATCCCATATAGCGTAAACTCTCATACCATCCTCCGTGAGGGTCATCCCATATTCCGTAAAGTCTCATACCATATTCCGTAAAGTGTCATCCCAGATGGCGTAAAGTGTTATCCCAGGTGGCGTGAAGTGTCATCCCGGGTGGCGTAAAGTGTCATCCCAGATGGCGTAAAGTGTCATCCCAGATGGCGTAAAGTGTTATCCCGGGTGGCGTGAAGTGTCATCCCACATGGCGTAAAGTGTTATCCCAGATTCCGTGTCCTCTTATACTGGATACCGTAAAATGGCATATCGGATACCGTAATATCACAATTCTTACCCCAAAAAACCTAATTTCCCCTCCCGTTTTCCCATTTCCCCCTATCCCAATTCCCAACTTCCCCTTTTTTCATTCTAAAATCCTACAAATCTAGAATTCTATAATTCCTCCCCCAATCATCAATCACCAATCACCAATCCCTCTCCCCCTATTCGTAAATTCGTATTATTCGTATTTCGTAAAGTCCCCCCAATCACCAATCCCCACTACCCTAATTCCCAACTTCCCCTTTTTTCATTCTAAAATCCTACAAATCTAAAATTCTAAAATTCCTCCCCCAATCCCCAATCCTCCCCCTCATTCGTATTTCGTAAAGACACCAATGAAGTAATTATGTACTTTTATCGCCCCAACAAAAAACAAAAATGGAAGAAACCAATAAAAAACTGTTTTTACTCGATGCATTTGCATTGATTTATCGTGCCTATTTTGCTTTCAGCAATAACCACCGCATCAACTCCAAAGGCCTCAATACCTCGGCAGTGTTTGGTTTTACCAACACATTGCTCGATGTACTAAAAAAAGAAAAGCCTACTCACATAGCCGTTGTGTTCGATACACCCGAGCAAACGGTACGTCACATAGAGTTTGCCGATTACAAAGCACACCGCGAAGAAATGCCCGAAGACCTTCGCAAAGCAATACCTTATATTATCAAAGTAATTGAGGGATTCAGAATTCCTGTTATCAAAAAAGCAGGTTACGAAGCCGATGATGTAATAGGCACTTTGGCCAAGATGGCCGAGCAAAAAGGGTTTACAACCTACATGATGACCCCCGACAAAGATTACGGACAATTGGTATCCGACAAAATATTTATGTACAAACCCGCACGTATGGGCAATGGAGCAGAAATAATGGGCGTGCCGGAGATATGTGCCAAATGGGATATTCAAAATGTAAATCAGGTAATCGATATTTTAGGGTTGATGGGCGATGCTTCGGATAATATACCGGGTATTCCTGGTGTAGGCGAAAAGACAGCCATACAACTCATCAAAGATTTTGGAAGCATTGATAATTTATTGCAAAATACCGATAAGCTAAAAGGCAAATTGAAAGAAAAAGTGGAAATGAACAAAGACAAAGCCATACAATCAAAATGGCTTGCCACTATCATTTGCGATGTTCCTGTAGAGCTCGATGAAAACACGCTCATCATGGAAGAGCCCGACAAAGAAGCCCTGCGGGAACTATTTGCCGAACTGGAGTTCAGAAATCTGGCAGATAAATTATTTAATACCGGCACTGCTCCAAACTCTCCCGAAAAAGAAGGAGTTGCGACTCGTGAAAAAGCAAAACCAAAAGTTGTAAAAATAAATCCTGACCAGATGGATATGTTTGGGCAGGCAGAGGAAACAGCAAGCCAAGGTGAGGAGGCAATTGAATCGACTTCAGGAAACTCTCCCCTCGCCTTCGGAGTGGGGGAAGGGGGTGAGGTCTTGTCGGAAGGAAGTGAGGCCACTTTCCTTACCATAAAAGATACAGCACATACCTATCACCTCACAGACACAAAAGAAAAACGAGAACAACTAATTGCTGAATTAAGCCAGCAGTCATCTTTTTGTTTTGATACCGAAACAACAGGACTCGATGCTCACACAGCGGAATTGGTGGGCATGTCTTTTTCCGTCAAGCCTACCGAAGCGTATTATGTCCCGGTTCCGGCTTTACGAAGCGAGGCCCAGGAGGTAGTGAATGAATTTAAATCCTTGTTTGCAAATGAGGCAATAACCAAAATAGGACAGAATATAAAATACGATTTGTCGGTACTGAAATGGTACGGTGTGGAAATAAAAGGAAAGTTGTTTGATACTATGGTAGCCCATTTCCTTATTCAGCCCGACATGCGTCATAACATGAATGTGCTTGCCGAAACCTACCTTCACTATTCGCCCGTATCGATAGAAACACTGATTGGCAAAAAAGGAAAAGACCAAACCTCAATGCGCGATGTGGCTTCAGAACTAATAAAAGAATATGCCAGCGAAGATGCTGATATAACACTTCAACTGAAAAATAAGTTTGAGCCTATGTTGGCCGAAACTCAAACCACCAAATTGTTTGAAGAAATAGAAATACCGCTTATCCCTGTTCTTGCCGATATGGAGGCCGAAGGAATAGCGTTGGACAAACAAGCTTTACAAGAAATATCAGAAGGGCTGTCCACCGATATTCTGAAAGTGGATGCAGAAATACAAGCACTAGCGGGGACACCGTTTAATATTTCATCTCCAAAGCAAGTAGGCGAAGTGCTTTTTGAAGTGCTCAAAATTGTGGAGAAACCTAAGAAAACGAAGACAGGACAATATGCCACAGGAGAAGACGTGCTTTCTAAATTGGTTGGCAAACATGAAATCATTGGTAAGATATTAGACTATCGGGAGCTGATGAAATTAAAAAACACGTATGTGGATACCTTGCCATTGCTCGTGAATCCGAGAACAAACAGAATTCACACTTCGTATAATCAAGTGGTGGCAGTAACCGGAAGGCTTAGTTCAGATAATCCCAACCTGCAAAACATTCCTATCCGCACCGACCGGGGAAAGGAAATCCGAAAAGCATTTGTGGCAAGAGACGAAAACTACATTCTGCTTTCAGCCGATTATTCTCAGATAGAATTGCGCATTATAGCCGAACTCAGCGGAGATACCGGAATGATTGAAGCGTTTCAGAGTGGATTGGATATTCACAAAGCCACAGCAGCCAAGGTTTATAATGTAGAACTGAACGATGTTACTTCGGAAATGCGAAGCCGGGCTAAAATGGTAAACTTCGGAATCATATATGGAATATCTGCTTTTGGGCTTTCCGAACGCTTAAACATCCCAAGAAAAGAAGCTGCTGAAATTATCGAAAACTATTTTGCAAAGTATCCCCGTATCAAAGCGTATATGGATGAAAGCATAGAGGTGGCAAAAGAAAAAGGATATGTGGAAACAATTATGGGTCGCAGAAGATATCTGCGCGATATCAACTCGAGCAATCATACGGTAAGAGGTTTTGCAGAACGCAATGCCATCAACGCTCCCATTCAAGGCAGTGCAGCCGACATGATAAAAATAGCAATGATTAATATTCATCATGATTTTAAATTAAATAATTTCAAATCGAAGATGCTGCTGCAAGTACACGATGAGTTGGTGTTCGATGTTTGGAAAGAGGAGCTGGAAATAGTTAAACCTATTATAATAGATAGAATGATGAATGCCATCCCTTCTTTAACTGTCCCAATGGAAGTGGGTATGGGAACCGGCAGGAACTGGCTGGAGGCACATTAATAACTAACTTAACTTTATATAAAAAAAGCAGCACCTTATATCAGCGCTGCTTTTTTGTTTAAAGTAGAATAAAAATGCTCTTCGATCAAGCAATGACAGGAGGAGGCTGCATTATATGACCGCAACTTTTGCAGGTACGTAATTCTTCACTCCCATAGAATTCAGTGAAGGTCCCCTGAAACTGAGTAACAATATTGGTTAAAGGAAAATACTTTTCATACAATTTCGAATTGCATTTTTCGCAAAACCAGAGCAAGCCATCTTTTTCATTATCTCTGCGTTTGCGCTCTATAACCAAACCAATCGTGTTAGATCCGCGTTTGGGATTGTGAGGAATTTTGGGAGGCAGTAAAAAAATATCCCCTTCGTTTATCAGAACATCAATGGCCTTCCCGTTATCCTGAATATTAACAATTATACTACCTTCGAGCTGGTAAAAAAACTCTTCGCTCTCGTTGTAGTGATAATCTTTTCGAGAATTTGGTCCGCCCACCACCATTACAATAAATTCAGTGTTTTCATACACCACTTTATTACTAACCGGAGGTTTCAATAGGTGACGATTTTCGTCAATCCATTTTTTAAAATTAAAAGGAAGAATTAATGACATAAAAGTGTTTTTAAAATAATTATTATGGTTTAACAACAGAGCATATTAAATTTATAAATTTGCCCTAAATATGGTGCAAGATACATATTATTTTATTTCGCAAAATGGTTTGCCCCTAACTTGAGATGGAAGAAAACTTAAAATATAAAATTGCTGTTTCATTAATTCCTAACATTGGTGATGTGTTAGCCAAACGCCTTTTGGCGTATTGCGGAAGTCCCGAAATGGTGTTTAAAGAAAAAAAGTCGTCACTCGAAAAGATTCCGGGCATTGGTACCATTAACGCTCAATCAGTAATCAACCATAGAATTTTTGATCGTGCTGAAGAAGAAATCAAGTTCATACACAAAAATAATATAACTCCTATATTTTATTTAGACAGTAATTACCCAAAGCGACTACTGCATTGTTACGATAGTCCTGTGATGCTTTACTTCAAAGGCCATACTAATTTAAATGCAGAAAAAATGATAAGCATAGTGGGTACAAGAGATGCTACCGATTACGGGAAAAAATTATGTGAAAAGCTTATTGCAGAGTTGGCGTCTCATCAGGTTACAATTGTAAGCGGACTGGCATATGGAATTGATATCTGCGCCCACAAAGCAGCTATCGAAAATAACTTACCAACCATTTGTACACTGGCTCACGGATTAGATAAAATTTATCCGGCATTACATGCTGGTACAGCCAATAAGATGCTTGATAACGGAGGATGGCTCACTGATTTTATGAGCCAGACAAAGCCCGATAAAGAAAACTTTCCGCAACGAAACAGAATAGTAGCCGGTATTTCAGATGCGACTGTTGTTATTGAATCAAAATCTAACGGAGGTTCTTTGATAACTGCCGATATAGCCAACAGCTATAACCGCGATGTTTTCGCGTTTCCAGGTAGAGTGGACGATGTGTGTTCGGCAGGTTGTAACGCATTGATTAAACAAAACAAAGCAGCCCTAATTCAATCGGCAGAAGACATAATAAAAATGATGGGGTGGAATCAGATTGGAAAGAAACATCTCCCAAAACAAAAGAAACTATTTGTTGAGCTCAATAATGATGAGCAAAAACTCGTCAATGTAATTAAAGAAAAAGAATCAATAATGATAGACGATTTGTGTTTGCTTTGTGAAATGCCAATGAGCAAAGTTTCATCCATGCTGCTAACCCTAGAATTCTCGGGTGTTGTTAAATCACTACCTGGAAAAATGTACCGCCTGAATTAAGAAATGAATTTAATCTTCATCCAGTTCAGTAACTCCTCCTGAAACAATGAACTTCATAACCTCGGATGAAGATGCTTCTACCACAGCCACCTGATTGACAGGAACAATCAGCAGATTACCTGAAAGCGAATAAGACATAGGAATGTAGACCGCAACAGTACCTTTTTGCAAATGCAATTCAGATAAATCCTCTTGGGTAATAAAACCAAGTTGTTTGATACTATTTTCTTTATTAATCGTAACCAATACAGGTTTGTTAAACCTTTTTTTGCTCCCCACAAATGCAGCAATTAAGTCCTTAATAGAACCGTAGATTGTTTTAACAAAAGGAGTGTGTTCTAGTGCGCTGTCGAACAAACTGAACATTGGTTTAAGAATGATGCTTGAACCCAACATACCCATTATTAAAATCAACACCACCGCAATAAGGAGAATAATAAACGGATCAATAAAAGGACTTACGATAGTTCCAAACAAAGAGAACAAGGAGCCTACCCATGAAATTACTTTATAAAATACAATGATGGTAATGGCTACTGGCACAGTAATTACCAATCCCTGAATAAAGTATCGAATGATTCTGGAAAACATTTTATTTATAATTTTAATTGTGGTGCGAAATTACTTAAATATATCTTTGGTACAGATTAAACCTTATTTATAAATAAACGTCAAAGGATTGTTAATACCCATCAACCCATTCTACATTGGTTGTTTGTTTTTTTGAGTGCAAAGTACCTCTTCTGAAATACGAAGGGGTGTTTTTTTACAAGTTCTTTTAATTAGAAGTATACAACGAGTTAAATAACATTCTTTTTAAAAAAATAATGCTATATACTACAAATTAAAGAACTAAATGTATTTTTACTGTTTACTTTAAAATTGTTCTGGGACCTATATTTATAATTGTTATTTTTGAAAACCTGCTTACATTTGTAAGCAAGTTAATCCTCCAATTAAGCATGAATAAGAAATTATTAAAAGAACACTTGTTGTTTCTTGAAAAATTCAAAAGCAAAAAAAGTATAGTATATGTGTATAAAGGATTTTCTTGTGATTTTTTAAGGGAGTTATCTGCACAGCTTCCTCATGCAGATAATCTGAGCTTTACGGATGCAGAAGGCTACATGCAACTTCCGAAAATTATAAAGAATGCAGATGCACTACTGAGCAAATTAAAAAAAACAAAAGAAAGTAAACAGTTTATTACTTACGAAGAGTTTTTATTTATTCCTTCGACTGACATAGCCACACTTCCTTTACATTTCAAAATCGTCCGAAATAATTTTTATGATTTTTACCCCAATCCTAACAAGCAACTTTTTCCAGATATCGAAAGCAGTTTGAACAGTGAATTGGAGATTGAAGATGATCCAATTTTTATCCAATTTTATTCTGACTGCCGAGAAATTGCGGGCACCAACTGTATCCAATACCTCGATCATGAAGCAAACTTGCAAGCACTGAATATAGAAACTGTTGATTTTTTTGATTCAGATGACGTAAGCCTTCCTGAGTTCAAAACAGATGCAGACAAAGCTAAAAACGCAATTCAGTTTCAAGCCTCCGACAGTTCGTATCATCTGCTCAAATTCGGTTTGTATTCAAACAACTTTCCTTCTGAGGTTAGTCTGCTGGTGGACGAAAGTATTGATCACCTTCCGAAAGACTCTGCAGAATTAAAATTGATTTATAAAGTTCTTTCGGAAAGCGGTTGCAAAATCACACTTTATCGTCAACAAAAATCACTGGAGAATTACTGGCGCCCTGAACTAGATACTTTACTGAAAAAACACTGGGGAGAAAAATCGGAATTTAAAAAACTTAATATTTATAAAAACCCGGACACCACAAAAGAACTAGTGGAGTATTCTCAGGGCTCTATAGTGGAACATATCGTTCAGCAGGTAGAAAAAGCGCAGGAAGATTTATTGTTTGAAGATGTATTTCTAACCGCACCAACAGGAGCGGGGAAGTCATTGTTATTCCAACTTCCGGCCATCTATCTCTCCGAAAATAAAAAACTGAATTCCGTTACCATCGTTATTTCACCATTAAAAGCTTTGATGTACGACCAGGTGAATGCATTAAAAAACGATCGCTTTTTTGAGAAGGTCGCGTTTGTCAATTCCGATCTTTCTCTAGTAGAAAGGCAAGAGATAATTGACAAAACAATGGCCGGAGAATTTTCGGTTTTGTATATGTCACCTGAGTTGTTGCTGGCATACGAATTACAAATGTTTATCGGAACCCGTGAATTAGGTTTGCTAATTATAGATGAAGCCCATCTCGTTACCACCTGGGGCAGGGATTTCCGTATCGATTACTGGTTTCTGGGTAATTATATTCGCAAACTGCGCAGTGCCGGAACACTGAAAGGAAAAACAAAAAACAAATTCAGAACATACCGATTCCCCGTTGTGGCTGTAACAGCTACTGCTGTATATAATGGTAAAAATGATATGGTGTTTGATACCATACGCACATTAAACATGCAAAATTGCCGAACTTATATCGGTAGGATAAAACGTGAGGAAATTAATTTTGTTTATCATTCCCTTGAAACCGGGAAACACGACAAAGACAAGGAAGCCAAGACAATTTCAAGAATAAAAGAATTTATTTCTGAAGGGAAAAAATGTATTTTTTATTTCCCTTGGGTAAGTCAGATACGTCATTTAATTCTCTCGCTCGACCCTGATATCAAACCTTTTGTGAAGCGATATTACGGAGAATTAAATTCGGTTGAACGAAGTGAAACGATTAAGAATTTTAAATCCGGAAAAGTAAAAGTTGTACTGGCCACAAAAGCTTTCGGTATGGGAGTTGACATAAGCGATATTGAAGTGATCTATCACCATGCCCCATCCGGTTCCCTCGCTGATTATATTCAAGAAATAGGTCGAGGAGCCCGAATACCAGGCATGAAAGGTATAGCTATGGTAGATTTTAATCCAAAAGATTTAAAATATACTAAAGGGCTTTTTATTCTTTCGTCTCTTAAACAGTATCAGGTGGATTTGGTATTGAAGAAACTTAACAAGGCCTTTTTACTGAATCAAAAAAGGACATTGCTCGTTTCGGTTGAAGATTTTAAATGGATATTCAGCAGAGACGAAAATCCGGAACAAAAAGTTAAGAGCTCTATGCTGGTTATCGAAAAAGATTTACTTGCAAAATTTGGATATAATGTGGTTATGATTAAACCAAAAAGCATGTTTTCAACAGCATATTGCTCCACAGATGACGAAGGTTTTGATTTGCTGAAAGAAAAATACGGAGCATTTGTTCAGGAAATAAAACGCACCAAATACAGAAGAGCAGGTACCAAATTAAAAAATGGAGCCATTGTAATGCGCGAAGAGAAGGAAAATAAAAAGAATGTAAAAATCCTGCTCGACAAACTCTGGGAGAAACATTTTCCGGAAGAAAGTTTCCCGGATATAAGAAGCAAATTTTTCGATAAACGTTTGTTTCCCTTTGTAGAACCATTAAAGAAATTAAGGGTTACATTCAATGCCCCTGTAGAAGCCACATTCATAAAGCTTGAAAATGGAATTAATTTTATTGGAGGAATTTTCCATGCACTCGGAACAAAACTGTTTAGACAGGAAGATTTGATGAAACAGTTTCAGACAAGGATAAAAAATGAAGTAACCTGCATTAAACTGTGCGAATTGTTACTTGGATCGTTTGCAGAGAAAGATGCATTCGGAGCAAGCGGAAAACCAGGAATGAGTACAGGAAATTTCTTACAAGCCAAACAATTCGGAACGCTTCAGCAATTTCGTTTTGATGCCATAGCTTTCAGTAAAGTAAAAACACAATTACTTCGCAATTTTCAAATTTCGTTTGATGCCATAAGCGAGGGCTCGCTTGAATACATTGGTTTTATTCCGGCTGATATTGAAAAGGCAAAAGAGAAAATAAAAATGATTTTCTTACTTGAAATATTTGACTTGTCTCTATATGAAATTAGCGGAGGGGAAGCTCCTCAACTGCTTATTCGAATAAACGACCCGAAGAAAGTAGCTTCATTATCAAAAGAAAAATATTCGAATAATGTGGTAACCGATATTGAACGAAGACACCATTTATCGATGGATACACTGAATTATTTTTTCCAGAACACCATGAATAATCAGGAGAGATGGGAGTATGTTGAAGATTACTTTTTAGGAAAAGGTGTCGGAACTGCTGACATAACAGAAAATCTGGATTTAGGAGAAGCCGAAGATTGATTTCCTCACATTGTGTAAAAGTTTGCAAATAAAAAGTACTGCGAAAGTGTCTTCTTATTTACTTAACCATTTGTAGTATGGTTTCTTTTTGTCAGGCGTGGGTTCATCGGTTTTCTTTTTAGATGTAATCTTCCATCCTATAGTTATTTCATGAGTTCCTGAACTCTTACTTGCAATCCCTGTAGAAGCAAACTCGTATGAATAATTGAAGATAAAACTCGAAAACAGCTTTGCTCCCAACCCTAATGCAATACTCGATTTTTTATAAGCCGGAGTAATCCAAATTTTTTGCTGATACATAATCGGTACAGCTATTTCATAATAAGCTGCAGTGTTTTTTGGAAGTGAAACAATTGCAACAGGATCTAAGGCCCATGTTTGGTTAATAGCCCATTTGTATCCAATGTGCCCTTTGTACTGAGGGGTGAGGTAATATAAGTTCTGATCTTTGTCCTCTCCCGAAAATAAACGAGGTGCTGCAAAACCTACTACTAAATTTTTGGTATGGTACATTATTCCGAAATTTGCATCAATCATATTAGAGGTGCGATCGGCATTCATCACTACAGGATCATCCTGAGCAGCTTTACTGGATAAATCAAGATGATTCTCCACAACTCCAATTCCTACTCCTAAACTCAACCAATGAACCCCTGACAAGTGAACATGATATGCATAGCTTAAATTTGCAGCAAGATTTGTGAAAATACCAGCCTGCACAGAAGTAACATTTCCACCAAGTCCCATATTTTTACGAATAATACCATTTGCCGAAATCATCTTGGTTTCGGGAGCACCAGCTATTCCCATCCAGTCTCTGCGATATGAACCAAAGACTTCAAACATATCGCCTGCTCCTGCCGCTGCAGGCGAAATAGAAAATTTGTTTACCACATATTGATTGCTCAGTGAAAGTTGCTGAGAAACGGCAGTGCCTGGCAGAATGATAACTGCAATTGAGAATACAAAAAACGGGAGTAGAATTTTTTTCATATCTTATTTAAGTAAAATATTAATATTTCCTTTTAACATCGGCTTGTCATCGCAAGTTATCATGTAATAATATGCTCCATCGGGAAGTACTTTTCCATTACTTGTTCCATCCCAATCATTATTATATCCTTCTTTTGAATACACTTCCACATTCCACATATTATATACCAGCAAAATGCAGCTTGTATAGGCTTCTTTATTGTCAATTATTAAAAAATCATTTATTCCATCTCCATTTGGTGTAAGGATATTTGAAGACACAGCAACTGTATCAGGTGTTACAAATTTTGTTACTGAAATTTCTGTAGTCGCACTGCAACCAATGTTATCTGTCCCTAATACAGTATATGTCCCCGACTGACTAACAACAACACTTGACGCAGATGTAGATGAAGGATTCCACAAATAACTGCTGGCTCCACTTGCAGTGAGTGTAACACTTCCCCCTTCAAAAATATGTGTACTGCCTGATGTATCAATAGTGATTACGGGTAGTGCATGAATGTTAACCACTTTTACTCCACTTGTATCACGACAACCATTCATCGTTACAGCTATTAATGATACATTATAATTCCCTATAGCCGTGTAGATATGATTTGCATTTCCAGAAGTGGTGGATTGGAAACCATCTCCAAAATCCCACCGGTAATAATCAGGTGAATTTATGGTTGACCAATTTGTAAATAGTGTATTATCATTTAAACAGGTATCTGCAATTGAAAAGGAAGCTGTAGGAGTTTGAAATACTTGAATAGTTTTGGTTGCGAAGGCCGAACAACCTTTATCCGAGACACAAGTAAGTCGAGAGAAATAAGTATTAGGAGTTCCCCCGCAGGCAAAGGTTACTGTATCGTTCGAACTGTTATCTGTTGTTCCGTTGTTGTCAAAATCCCATAGATATTGTGAAATAAAACCAACCGAAATAGTGCATGCCCCGGAATAAGTTGCAATACTTCCGGTACAAAGATTATCCACAATAAAGTTTACATTAGGCAAAGGGTCGATGATAACATTTTTGGTAATTGAATCAGGTGTGCCGTAATTTGGAGTGATTTTTAGTTTCACCGCTACTGTATCATTGGCAGTGAAAAAATAAACAATAGTTTTGCTGTTCAGGTCGAAGACTCCGTCACCATTCATGTCCCATTGCCATGAAGTTATTGAAGTATCCGGAAGAGATGAAGACCCAACCAATATGGTTTGTTGTCCGTAACAAGTTTGGCTGCAAGTAAAATTCGGAGACTGACCGAAACATGCATTGACTATTAACAGCAGGAGAAGTGGAGTAATTATTTTTGTCATCACAAGTAAAACTTAAATTCGTTTTTTCTTATTTTTATAAACAGATAATGAATGTTTCTGTTTTGTCGCAACAAATATATATATTTTTACATACGAAAACAAAAAAATATATATGACATCTATCTATTTGACAAATCGCACTTAAATTTTAATAAATTTTACTATTTTTGCTATCCAATATTACTATTTACAGTCTACTTATTAAAATACTCAAAGATGAAAAAGAAATTATTGATTTTAGCTGGACTACTATCAGGAAGTTTTTACTCCAACTCACAAGATTTATTACGAAACAAAGAAAACGCTCACGGAGATGAAATATTATCGGCCGCAATTAATGGGGACGCGACTAATGTAGTTACTGTGGGGTCTGACAAACGCGCATATGTTTGGGATGTAAAAACAGGAGAAAAAATTCCTAAAGCTTTCGCTTCCTCTACTCCGATTTCGGCTGTTGCTTTTAGTGCAAATGGAAAATATTTTGCAACAGGAGGAATTGATGGCAAAGTTACTTCGTTTGATGCAAAAGAATGGAAACAAAAAAAATCTTATGCAGAACGTCACACTTCGGACGTAACTTCCATTTCGTTTAATCCAATCACGGATAATTTTGTTACAGGCTCGAAAGACATGACTGCCAAATTGTGGGATATTGTTTCGGGTGCATCTGTGTTTACCTTAAGAGGTCATACCAAATCAGTGAATGCTGTTGTTTATAGTCCGGATGGAAAAAGTATTGCCTCGGGTTCGTCTGATAACACAATAAAGATTTGGGATGCTTCTACAGGAAAAGAGAAGAGTTCGATTGAGGCTGCTTCAAAAGAAGTAACAGCACTTGCATGGAGTACTGACGGAAAATACATCGTCAGTGGAGGTTCGGAAGGAGCAGTGATTATTTGGGAAGCTGCATCGGGAAATAAAATAGCGGAAACAGATTTCAAAAACCATATCAATAGTATTTCAGTGAGCCCTGATGTACAATACATTGCTGTTGCTGGAGCAAACAAAAAAATTACGATTTGGAATCTTGAAACTAAACAATTAGTTAAGCAATTTGATGCACATGAAAAAGATGTGACTTCCATTGCTTTTAGTGATAATGGCAACCTTTTTATCTCCGTTAGTAAAGATGCAAGTTTAAAAATCTGGGATGTGAGTAACTTGAAAATCGGCAAAAAGAAATTTATGAAAGATGCGGGCGAACCGAAACTTTCTATAACAGGCCTTAATTTAAAGGATGATAATCACAATGGGATTATCGAGAACCCAGAGAAGCCTACCATAAACTTTATCATGAAAAATTCAGGCAAAGGACAAGCCTATAATTTGGTTGCAAAGGTTTCCCTAGATAATACTATAGTAGGATTGCATTTTGAAAAAGAATTGCAGATAGGAAATATGGAAGCTGATAAATATATGAATGTAACTATTCCTATTACTACAGACTCCACACTGGAATCTGCTTCAGGAACATTTACAGTGGAAATACTGGAAGCGAATGGATTCAACCCGGCACCACTGAAAGTTAATTTTCAGTCGCGCGGAGGAGTAAGCTACAGCTACGTTATGATTATAAGTCATGCATACAGTTCAGCCACAGGAAAGGCGGAGGTAGGTGCACCAATTACTTTGAAATTAAAACTTAAAAACACGACCACCGCAGATGCAAAGAATGTAAAAGTAAATTACATCTTACCACCAAATGTAATGGCGGTGAATAAGCTTTCTGAACTAATTCCTATCTTGGCATCGGGTGAAGAAAAAGAAGTGAGTGTTGAGTTCTATGCTAACAAGGACTTTAGCAAACCTAAAATAAATATTGGAGTAAATCTGGAGGGTGTTTATACCAATGCAGACGGACTAGTACTTGAAGTTAAAATGAATGAAGCATTACCTACTACGGAGATTGCTATTGCTCCCGTTACGGCACAGATAGAATTACCGGAAAAACCAATGTACAGAGGTAGCGGAGATCCGCTAAAAGGACTTAATGTTACAAAATCGAAAGATATGGTGATTGGAAACTATTATGCTCTTATCATTGGCATTGATAATTACAAAGGATCGTGGCCATCGTTAAAAAATGCGGTGAATGATGCAAAGGCAATAGAAACCATGTTGAAAGGAAAATATAAGTTTGATAAATTCAAAACCCTTTATAACGAACAGGCCACACGTACGAGTATCATCGCTGAATTAGAAGCCCTTGTTTCCACAGCAAAAGAACAGGATAATGTGTTCATTTATTACTCGGGGCACGGAGAATACAAACAAGATTTGAATAAAGGTTTTTGGGTGCCGATTGATGCCACAACAAACTCAACCGCTAATTACATTTCGAATGCAGATATTCAAACCTACTTGGGTGGAATTAAATCAAAGCATACATTGCTAGTTGCTGATGCCTGTTTCAGTGGGGATATTTTCAGAGGAAATACCGTTTCTGTTCCTTTTGAAGAATCAGAGAAATATTACAAAGAAGTTCACAGTTTGCCATCACGTCAGGCAATGACCTCAGGAGGTTTGGAACCTGTTATGGATGGAGGAAAAAACGGACATTCTGTATTTGCTTATTACTTCTTAAAAACACTTACAGATAACGACAACAAGTATTTTGATGCTGGGCAATTATTCAACAAAATTAAAATACCGGTTATTAATAATTCTGAACAAAGCCCTAAACTTGCACCTGTTAAAAATACCGGTGACGAAGGAGGGCAATTTCTTTTTATAAAAAAATAAAATTAACTTTTACAGATACAACACTTTTTCCTTTCAGAGTAATCAACTCTGAAAGGAATTATTCTAAAACTTAATGAAAAAACACAATTCACTCCTTACTTCAATTAAATTAGTTTTACCTGTAGCTTTTCTTGTATCCCTTTATCTTTTTTCTCCCGTTAATTTACTCGCTCAACGGAATAATTTTCAAACCTATTCATTGGTTAACGGATTACCACAATCAACCGTTTATTGCATCGTTCAAGACAAACGTGGTTATTTGTGGTTAGGTATGGAAGCCGGTGGGCTTTGTCGTTTTGATGGTGTTAATTTCAAAACATTTACCAAGAAGGATGGCTTCAAAGCAGATATTGTTCGTTCACTGATTCAGGATAGCAAAGGCAGAATATGGGCAGGAACATTTAGTGAAGGAGTAATAATGTATGATGGCAGAAACTTTAAAAATATCAGCAAAGTAAATGGTTTGCACGGAACTAATGTAATTTCATTGCTTGAAGATAAAGAAGGAACGATATGGGCAGGTACTGACGATGGCGGAGTTAATCGCATCAGACAAATCAGTAAAGATTCTTTTAAAATAACTGTATTTGACGAAAAAAAAGGACTAAGTAATAACGGAGTTATCGATATACATCAGGACAAACAGGGACATATATGGCTGGCTACATATAGCGGAATTACAGTACTTGCACTAAAAGGTGATTCTGCTAAAACCTATAAACTTCTTGCGCCACGAGATATTCCTGCCGAATCGATTGTTTCTATTGGCGAAGATGCGAAAGGAAATTTATGGTTTGGATCGCTCGATGAAGGGGTGTTCAGCATATCTCCACCAAAAAACAATTTATCAACTTCCGATTTTCAATTAGATTTAATTTCCAGAAAAGTAACTCGATTCAATTCTTCCAATGGCTTTCATGCAAAGAACATTTGGAAAATTCTTTTGTCCAGTAAAAATGAACTTTGGTTTGCTTCTGTTGAAAACGGAGTGGTTCGCCTTCGAAACGAATCCGCAAAGAATGATTCTGCAGCATCCAAATATAATTTCGAACAATACACAGACAAGGAAGGATTACCTGGCAATCAGATTATGACCCTATTTGAGGACAATACCGGAAATATTTGGATGGGGACCATTGGTGATGGATTGTGTAAATTTATGGGTGATGAATTTTCTCATTATTCTGAAAAAGATGGATTACTTAGTAGCAAAGTTCAAGGAATTGATCAGGATTCGTTGGGTGATTTGTGGCTAGCAACAGGAGGTGGAGGTATCTTAACTTTTAATCCGAAATCCGAAAAGACTGAGTTTAAAAGTTACTCTACCAAAGACGGACTTTTAGGCAACACGGCTCAATCAATTTCAGCAGGTAAGTCTTTCGCCAATCATAATGTGTGGGCAGTAATACGAGATCAGGGGATAAGTAAATTCAATGGAAAAAAGTTTACCAATTATACCGAAAAGGAAGGCTTATTAAACAACAGCGCCTATTGTGTTTTTGTGGATAGGAAAGGAATTGTATGGTGTGGTTCCAAGGAAGGCATTAGTAGATTTGATGGTGTGAAATTTAAGTACACTACTTTGGAAGACATGAAAATTTCTGCAAAAGATGTAAACGCAATTATTGAAGACAACGAAGAGAACCTTTGGTTTGGAACGAACGGAGGACTTGCCAAATATCCGGGAACAGGAGCTATCACAACTTATGACACAGCCGAAGGATTGAACAATCTCGAAATTCTGGCACTTGCCGAAGGGCCTCAAAGTAACATTTGGATTGGGACCAAAAATGGTGGAATCTACATGTTGGATAAACAAGCAAAAGGGAAATTAAAAATAAGACAGATTGCCACCGGAGATAATTTAAGTTCGAGTGCTGTTCATTCTATTATTTTTGTCAATGAGTATACATTATTAGTAGGGTCAGACAAAGGTTTTGATAAATTAACTTTAGATGCCAATTATAAACTTATCGACATTCGAAATTATGATGCTTCTGATGGTTTTACAGGAGTAGAGTGTAATGATAATGCTGCATTTAAAGATAAGGATGGAAACATTTGGTTTGGTACGGTAAAAGGGCTTACAAAATATACACCTTCACTCGAAAAGGTTAATCAAAACCCACCTATCACACATATTACTTCTGTTAAATTATTTAACAAAGATGTTGATTGGACTTCAAAAGTTGATTCTGTTTCTCCTTGGTTCAATCTTCCTATTGGATTAAAACTGAGCTATAATGAAAATCACTTTACGTTTACTGTATCTGCTATTTCACTTGACAATCCTGACAAACTCCGTTACCGTTATCAGTTGGAAGGTTGGGAAGATGATTGGAGTTCGCCTACAAAGCAACAAGAACGAGAATACCCTAATCTTCCTCCCGGAACCTATAAGTTTAAAGTAATATCGATAGGGGCTAATAATATTTGGAATTCTGAACCTTGCTCATTTTCATTCACCATAACTCCTCCCTGGTATCGTACGTATTGGTTTTACGGCTTTATGGTGGTACTCGCTTTCGTTAGCATTTTTACATTCATCAAAAGAAGAGAAAAAATTCTGATCAAAGAAAAAAACATTCTGGAAGCCAAAGTGGTGGAACGTACCACCGAGGTAATGGAACAAAAACACGAACTAGAATTACAAAAAGAATTAATTGAAGAGAAAAACAAAGACATTACAGACAGTATCAACTATGCGGAAAGAATTCAGCAAGCCATATTACCTGAGTTGGCGCATATTCGCAGAGTATTACCTCAATCGTTTATTTTCTTTCAACCTCGCGATATTGTTAGTGGCGACTTTTACTGGTACATGGAGGTAGACGATAATGGAGAACCTGTTTATTTGCTCGCAGCTGCAGATTGTACCGGTCACGGTGTGCCGGGGGCCTTTATGAGTATGATTAATTCTTCCTTGCTCAATGAAACTGTGAACGGGAAAAAAGTTATTCGACCGGCTGATATTTTAAACGAAGTACGATTAGGTATTATTCGCTCTCTAAAACAAACCGGAAAAGCGGGAGGACAAAAAGACGGTATGGATATCGGCTTGGTAAGTTTGCGTTTTAAAACTGATAAAATAATTTTGGAATATGCCGGTGCCAATAATTCTATGTATCTTATCAGAAAAGAAAATGATACCGTCATTGAAGAAATAGATCCTGACAGTATGCCTGTTTCCATCAGCGACAATCTGGAAGATTTTACCAACAATCAGCTTGAATTAAAACCGGGTGATACATTCTTCTTGTTTACTGATGGATTTGCTGATCAGTTTGGTGGACCAAAAGGTAAAAAATTTAAATATCCTCCTTTTAAGCAATTGCTTCTTTCCATAAAAGATTTAAGTATGGAAGAACAAAAAGAAGTATTGCGCACTACCATGGAGAATTGGAAAGCAGGCCTGGAGCAGGTTGATGATATATTGGTAATTGGGGTGAGGGTTTAATTTCTTAATCAGTATGCAAAACCAATTTCCAAAATATTGTTTCAAATTTTAGGTTTACGTTAATTTGGAATTATTAATAAAGAGTAAAAGCAGGAAATTTGTTACACAATTGTTTCAATTATGGTAAACAAAGAAACACATGCAATGACTATCCACAAAACAACTCCTTGCAAAAAAGGCTTTATTCCTACTGATTTCATAACATCCTTTGAAAGGCCGGATCCTATAAGAAACAAAACCACAACAACCCCTCGTTTAGCAACCATATTAACTATTTCGGAAACGGGTGCGAGTATCGGCAAATATGTATTAAGCAACATAGCTGCAAAGAAAAGAATTATAAAATAGGGAATAGTAATTTTAGATTCCTTGCTTTTAAAAGCGAATGTTGAAATAAAAACAACAGGAATGATAAACAGTGCCCTTGCCAATTTCACTGTGGTTGCGATTTGCAAAGCTTCAGCTCCATATTTTGAAGCAGCTCCAACGACTGAACTGGTATCATGTATTGCAATAGCAGCCCACAATCCAAATTGTTTCTGAGTTAAATGAAGATAATTTCCAATCATTGGAAACACAAAAAGTGCAATTGCATTGAGAATAAACACTGTCCCCAATGCCATCGATATTTGATGCTGATTGGCCTTGATAACAGGAGCAACTGCTGCTATTGCACTTCCTCCACAAATGGCAGTACCGCATGAAATAAGGTGTGATGTTTTACTATCTATCTTCGACCACTTCCCTATCAAATACCCAAGTATTAATGTACCGATTATAGAGCAAATGGTAAACAAGAATCCTTTTGCCCCGGCCTCTAAAGCCTCGTTAGCTTGTATACCAAAACCCAGTCCAACAACAGACACTCGCAAAAGATAGCTGGTTGCTTTCGAATTAAACTTCGGAAAAGGATTACCTATCGTAAGAGCGTAAGTTAAACCTATAGTAAGTGCAATAGGTGCAGAAATAAAAGGTAATAAGCAAATCAAAGCTAAAATGGCAAAGGCTACCTTCGCTATACTTTTATTTTCTGCCATTTCTTTCATATATTATCATACTTCAACTAAATTGTATTAGCTGGCAAATGTAATTATTTTAAAGAAGGGTGAATCTTGTTTTTTATTTCACATTTGTATTATCTTTGCCCGACTAAAACCAACCATATGCATATAGAACAACTTTACACCAGCTGTCTGGCAGAGTCGGCTTATTACATCGAATCAGAAGGAGAAGCTGTAATAATTGACCCTTTAAGGGAAATACACTCTTATCTTTCATTAGCCAAAAAGAGCAACGCCAAAATAAAATACGTTTTCGAAACTCACTTTCATGCCGATTTCGTTTCAGGTCATATTGATTTGGCAAATAAAACAGGTGCATCAATTGTTTACGGACCAACTGCAGAAACTGGTTTCAACAGCATTACGGCCAAAGACAATCAGGAATTTACAATAGGAAAAGTTAAACTGAAGGTGCTACACACACCTGGCCACACTATGGAATCCTCCTGCTTTTTATTAATCGATGAAAAAGGTAAAGATATGGCGGTATTCACCGGTGATACATTGTTTGTGGGTGAAGTTGGCCGTCCGGACTTGGCAGTTAAAGGGGATATAACTATGAACGACCTTGCCGGAATGTTATACGAATCTATACATTCCAAATTAATGCCTTTAGCCGATGAAGTAATAGTCTATCCCGGTCATGGTTCGGGCTCCGCTTGTGGAAAAAACATTGGAAAAGAACCGTTTTCTACCATAGGTATACAAAAAGCTTTGAATTATGCTTTGCAACCAATGACTAAAGACGAGTTCATAAAAGTAGTAACAGAGGGACTTTCCGCCCCGCCAAAGTATTTCTTTATGGATGCTATGCTTAACAAAAAGGGTTATGAAAACATTGAAACGGTGATTTCTAAAAACACCAAAGCTCTGTCTGTTGATGAATTTAGCGCGTTAACTAATACAGATGCCATAATTTTGGACACACGGACTCCTGATGAATATGAAACAGGAACCGTTCCTAGCGCTATCAATATTGGACTAAATGGACAATATGCCCCTTGGGTTGGTTCGTTGATTGATGCAAAAAGTGGACTTTTATTAATTGCCAATGAAGGAAAAGAAGAAGAAGCTGTAGTACGTCTGGCCCGGATTGGTTACGAAAATGTGAAAGGTTTTTTAAATGGTGGAATGAACGCCTGGAAAGAGGCTGGTAAAGATGTCCAGATTACTAATAGTGTCGATGCTGAAGAATTTGCAAAGAAATATAAAAACGATAATGTGATTGATGTGAGAAATACAGGCGAATGGAATAGCGGAGTTATTGAAAATGCTCAATTAATTTCATTAAATGTATTAGAAAACAATATAACCTCGCTTGACAAAAATAAACATTATTTTGTTCATTGTGCAGGTGGCTACCGATCAATGATGGCTGCATCAATTCTAAAGAAAAATGGGTTCTTACATATCACTAATGTAAGAGGAGGAATTACTAAAATAAAAGAAGCTGGTGTTCCTGTTTTGATTCCGGTGAGTTAGAAACAACTGCCCAATAAAAAATAACCCTGTCATTGAATTATGCCAGTGTTATTTTTTTAATGCATCAATCCGTTTTTCTAATTCATCTTCCTCAGGCATTATCTCCAATCCCCGATAATTCTCAGATTCAATTATTGCTTGTTGCAAATTAAATAAATGTTGCTGTTGAGAAAAAGCAATCTTTTCTTTCATCAATCGTTCTGCCAGATACAGTTGTTCCGTTTGCCCGGGAGTTGGAATAAAAATAGCTTTTTTGCCGAGTCTTGCCATATCCATTAAGGTGGTGTAACCACTTCGTGCAACAATTATTTTTGCTCCAATAATGGCCTGTTTCATTTCTTCCGTATTCAAATGACTTACCATTCTTACTTTTTCAGTCACCATTTCATCGCTGCGCTCTTCTGTTTTACCACAAACAATCAAAGCCTTTAAATCGCTTTTAATAATTTGTTCCGAAATCATTTTTTCAAATAGTGTTCGCTGCGGTTCGGGGCCTGATATTATAGCCACTATGTCGTAAATGTCTTTTTTCTCTAATGAGGAAATAGCTATATCAAATCTAGAAAGGGCTCCAATAAAACAGGCATTACGAGGAAGAGGATATTTATGCGATAAGTCACCTGATAAATTTATTTCTCCAGCTGCATCCGGAATCCAGCATTCATCAAACTTATTGATGTAATGTAAATTTATTTTATGTAAAAGTTTTTCTGCAAAAGGAGTTTTTATCATCAACTGATGTGTGATAAAAATACATTTTACAGAATCGTTCCATAAGCCGAAACGATTATCAGAAATTACAATGGTTATTCTTTTCTCCTTTATTATTTTTTTTAGAGCGTTGTGTTCAGCACGGATACCTGATAAAATACGAGGAAGAAAAGAAAACATTTTTAAAATCATCGATCCTCTTTCGGGATAATAAATTTCATATCCTTTCAGTCTGACGAATTCAAGTGTTGGGAATTCCTGTTTTAATAATTCCATCGGGCGACCATCGGCAGCAATAATTACTTCTGCACCTTTCTTTAAAAGCAAACGAATAATAGGAACACAGCGCGAGGCATGTCCTAAACCCCAATCAAGGGGTGCTATCAATATTCGTTGTCGGGTGTGCATTTATTTTTATTTTTGTAAAAATAAGAATATTAACCAAAGCAATAAATGGCAAAAAGAAAATTAAAAAAATTCGCAGAAGTAGCATCATTTCAAAATTGCTTTTTTTTATCGTTCGAACAGTCGCAGGAAGATGGGTTACCTCTCAAGGGTAAATGGCATAATGAGTATTTTAAAAACAACAATCCCATTGTTCTGGAATTGGGGTGTGGTAAGGGCGAATACACTGTAGGGCTGGCAAAAAGATATCCCGAAAAAAACTTTATCGGTGTAGATATTAAAGGAAATCGAATTCATACAGGAGCCAAAACAGCAACAGATGACAACATGAATAATGTTGCGTTTATTCGCACACGTATAGATTATATTGATGCTTGTTTTTCGGAAAACGAAATTACCGAAATCTGGATAACCTTTCCGGACCCTCAGCCACAAAAAACAAGAGTGAGAAAGCGACTTACCAACATGATGTTTATAGACCGCTACAAAAAGTTTTTAATTAAAAACGGCATCATCAATTTAAAAACAGATAACGAACCGTTTTACGATTACTCAAAAGAAGTAGCTATTGAAAATAAGTTTGAGATTATCGATTCTACCAATGATTTGTATGCAGATAGAACGCTTCGTGACGAAGCCCTCACATCTATTAAAACCCACTACGAAAATATCTTTTCGAAGAAAGGATTTAAAATATGTTATTTAAAACTTAGGGTGAGATAAATCGCACCCTAAGTTTTATCTTTGTTTAATATCTCTGCGTTCGTTTTTTATTGGAGTTCCTTTTGGATTAGCTGGGGCATCCGTTTTAGCAGGCTCTGACTTTTTAGTATCATCTACCTTTTTATCCGAAGGTGTTGCAGAACCATCTTTTTTTCCCTCTTTGTTTATAGGGTTACCATCGGTATCCAACTCCACTACTTCATATCCAAGTTTGTTCAAACCATCCCACGATTTTGCTTTATCACCTACAACAAGAATAATCATATTGTCGAATGGCAAATGCTTTTTGGCAAGTGCATTTATTTCGGGCTTGGTTATGGCTTTCAGAATTTCATTTTGTTTGTTCACATAATTCTTGTCCAAATTATAATCCATTAATCGTTTAATGAAATTAGCTTTCTGCCCTGCTGTTTCATATTTCAAAGCATCGGCTTGTCCTATCGAACTTTTTGTAAATGCAAGCTCTTCGTCAGTAATACCTCCTTTTACATAGTTTCTTATTTCTTTCATAAACTCTACCACCGAACTGTCGGTGGCATTTCCTCTCACACCTGCACTGGCTGTAAATGACCCAACAAATTTGTTCCCTGCAAATCCTGAACGTGCTCCATAAGTCCAGCCTTTTTCCTCGCGAAGATTCATATTGATGTGACTGTTGAACGCTCCACCCAAAATGTAATTCATAATGGTTGAGCGGTAATATTCACCCATTGCGTCATACGGCATAGCCATGTAACCTATTCTTATTTCCGATTGTGGTGCTTTGTCTTTATTTACAAAATAAATTTTTGCTCTGTCAATAGTTGGAGTTGCAGGTTCAGGATTGTGTTTAACTGCATTTCCTTTCCAGTTTTTCAAGAAGTTTAATTTTGGCATTACAGCTTCCTGAGTAATATCGCCAACGATAACAATATTCGAAACTGATGGAGAAAAATTATCCTGATAATATTTCTTTAAATCATCCAGCGTTAAAGCTCCCACAGTTTCTTTCGTTCCCATAACCGGTGTGCTCATAATATGGTTGTTTCCATAAAGCAATTTCGAATACACATTGTTGGCAATGGTAGTAGCCTGTGTTACCTGATTAGCGATGGCTTCCATGCGTTGATTTTTTACACGGTCGAATTCTGCTTTATCAAACTTAGGATGAAAAAACATTTCTTCGGCAATAGCCAATGTAGAATCCAGATTTTTTGTGAGCGATGAAACAGTAAGCACCACATCTTGTCCGTTGTTCTGAATATCTACCGAACTTCCGAGCAAATCCAGTTTCTCCGATATTTCTTCTGCGGTATGTTTGGTAGTCGACTCGCTCATCAAACTAGTAAGCAAAGCAGAAATACCCGATTGGTTTTTGTTTTCATAACGATGCCCTGCTTCCACATACACCTGAATGGTTGCACTTGGTACTTCATCCGATTTAGAACCGATTATTTTCATTCCGTTTGCATAATTCAGCATCCATACATCCGGCACTTTTACCGACACAGCAACCGATGCAGCCGGTTTTTTCTTTCTGTCAAAATCATCTTTTGCTTTTCTGTTTACTAAATTTTTATACTGCTCACCTTCCACAGCATTTGTGTTGCGTGCAGGAGGTGTGTAGTTATCTGCTTTGGCTACATTCGGTTTTCCTTTTGGATACACCGACAAAATAACCGCATACTTACCTTTAATATAAGTATTGTACACACGCATTACATCTTCTTTGGTTACATTATTGTAATCTGCAATTTGTTTTGTAATATAATTTGGATTGTTGCTATACGTCTGAAACGCAGCCAGCATAGTACCTTTGCCCTGAACACTGGATAACGAATTAACCATATTCGCTTCAAAACCGGCTTTGTATTTTTTCAAATCATTATCGGTTACACCGCGTTTTTCAAATTCTACCAACGAAGAACGAACCAGGGAATCCATCTGAGACAAACGTTTTCCGGGGAAAGCACGCACGGTAATATTAAAACTTCCTACCGATTCCTGTGTACCATTGCTTCCATTGGCCATCTGAGCCAATTCCGATTTTACAAAATTCTGATAAAAGATAGACGATTTACCTCCGGTTAAAATATCCGCCAACACATCCAGCGGAGCTTCGTCAGGTGTGTTTTGAGCCACAGTAGGCCAGTTAAAACTTACCTGAGGTGCACGAACATTATCTTCGTACGAAATATAACGGTCGCTTTCTATCGTTACCGGAGCAATGGTTTGAGGTGTTACAGCCGGACAAGGAGGAATAGTACCAAAATATTTTTCTGCTTTTTTAATTACATCGGCCGTATTCACATCGCCCGAAACAGTTAGTGTAGCATTGTTCGGACCATACCAACGTAAAAAGAATTTTTTCAAATCGTTTACATCTACTCTGTTCAAATCTTCTATATATCCTATCGTTAGCCACGAGTAAGGATTGCTTGGAGGATACATAGCTGCACTTATTCTTTCGCGCACCACTCCGTAAGGGCGGTTATCGTAGTTCTGACCTCTTTCGTTTTTAACTGTCGAACGTTGATTTTCGAATTTCTCTTGTGTTACCGAATCGAGCAAAAATCCCATACGGTCGCTTTCTAACCACATAGCCGTTTCCAACTGATTAGAAGGAACTATTTCCCAATAGTTGGTTCTGTCGGTAGTAGTCGAACCATTTAGTGTTCCTCCCGCTTCGGTTAGTATTTTAAAGTGTTTTCCTTTTCCCACATGTTCCGAACCTTCAAACATCATGTGTTCGAAAAAGTGAGCAAACCCCGAACGACCTTCCTGTTCGCGTGCCGAACCCACATGATAAGTAACATCCACATACACTATCGGGTCCGAATGGTCTTCGTGAACCACCACTGTTAGTCCGTTCGACAATACATATTTTTCGTAAGGTATTACCAGTTCGCTTCCTTTGCGCGTTACTTTTTCTATCAATTTGGTTTGGGCCGTTACGGCAGCTACTGAACCTGCCACACACAACCCTGCAATGAGGATGTTTTTAATTTTCATAATTTTTATTTTGAGGTATCAAAAGTAGAAAAAGATTTGAATACTCAGGTGGATTTTTAGAATTAGTAAATGCTTCTGTGTTTCGGGTTTTAAGTTTTAAGTTAAAAGTTCAGGTCTTGTCATTGCGAGTGCAGCGAAGCAATCTTTAAGGTTCAATTGGGCAATTAGGGAGTAGACAATAAACAGTCACCAATCATTAGAGGCAGAGCACAGTGTTTACTTTATTTGTATTCTTTGTTTACTTTTATGTATAAGTAAAACTTACATGTTTAATAAGTACGAAGTGCAATTTTGAGCTTACAGGGGGTAACGACTACTTATGTTAGCCGTTCGTTGTTCTTTTTTTCGTATGCCTCTATTAAGTTGTCGGTGTATTTTGTCAAACTAAAGTTCTGTATTGAGTTTCTTGCTTTGTCGGAAAATATTTTGTAATTGTTTTGACTGATTTCGTTAAATTCAATAATATGCTGTCTAAATTCTGCTGGTGTAGAACAAAGAAAACCGTTTTTACCATGTTCTACAAATTTATTATTTTCAGGAATGTCTGAACTTAATACAGGAATTCCATTGTTTAGATATTGTTTCGCTTTAAAGGCGGATTTTGAGCGATGCGTTTCGTTGTCTATTAGCGTTGCAATTCCAATATCAAATGTAGCAATTCTATTTTGAACGTCTATTTCGTCTGTCCAATTATTTCCTTGTGGCATTTCTAAAATTACATTCTCAAACTGTTCAAAATGTTTCGTTAGGTATTCATATTCCGATTTGTCTGCAACACCAAGCAAAATTAACTTTACCTTAAATGGCAGGTCTTTCAATGCAGGAAAGAAGTTGTTTAGTAAACTTACTTTGTGGTCACCACCATATCCACCAATCCATCCAATCGTCAAAAGATTATTTTTATTTCCTTTTACTATTTTTAGGTCAGGTGTTGGCGAAGTGTTGAATAAAATGTTTCTGTTAAACTTTGAAAGGTTTTTTACCAACTCGTTGCTACCAACAGATATTTTAGAACAGTTCTTGGAGAAGTAATAAATTGTCTTGGTTGGATATTCTAAATAATCAGCATCGTCAATGTCATAAATAGTGTCGGTATTTCTTATTTTAATAAGCAACTTTAATAGGTTGGCGTAAATGAAATTTGAATTTATTCTTTGAACAACTATTATAGAATTGGGTTTGCGAAAAAACAAAGCTGAAAAAAATGCTTTTGTAAAAAGCAAAACGTTATTTGGTTTGTAGCTTGGATAAACGAAATATGAATTTATGTCGTAGTTGTTTTTTAAAAATTCCATCGGGTATTGTCCTCTGTAACGAACGCTGGGAGAATCAAGATTGTAGTAAGCAAACCAATAGACAAATTTCAAATTAGTTTTATTGTTATGGTTCATAAAATTAAATTGGGCTTTTCCATACTTCCTGTTTTATTAGTTGCTAGGCGGTTAGTGGTATCTTCGTTATTAATTATTATATTAGAATCTTCATTATTATTGCCTTTGTAAATAAACACTAAATTATGATAGAAATGAATTGACACTATTTTTTTATCGTAATAACTTTGATTGTAATTGGGTTTAATAAATTCTTTATTGTTTAAAGAATCTGCCAAGCTCTTGAAAAAACTCATTGTAGTTTCAGGATTGTTTAAATTTTCGCTGTCACCACCAAAACTCTTCCAATAAGATGTTTGAGTATCTTCAACAACATAAATACCGCCATCTTTTAATTTTGGAAATAGTATCTGAAATGATTCAATAACGTATTTATTAATATGGCAGGCATCATCAATTATTATATCCAAGTCTCCTGTCATTCCTGTTACTTTGTCTAAAAATTCTTTGTCATTCTGCTTCCCTTGAAATATTTTGACTCTCTTTTCTTCAATTGTGCTTTTGTCATAAATATCAATAGAAAAAATAGTACCGAAAGGAAAATATTTTTTCCACATTCGCAAAGCATAGCCCCCTTCGTATGGTTTTTCAAAACCACCAGCACCTATTTCAAGTAATTTTATTCTTTTGTATTTAAATTTCCTGAAATGTAATTTGTAATGTGGTGTATAATTATGGTCGCCTGTTTTATCTGTTCTATAAATTTCAGCAAGTTTATCTAAATTGTTTCCGAATCCTATCGCTTTAATATCGTCAATTAAATTCCGCAACTTTCTTTTTGATGATTTTGATAAATTCTTTTTTAAATAATTTTTTATTGTTTTCATTTTTTGTCATACTACCTCTGTTGCGTTAAAGTTCATTACGCATGTTCTCAGAATGACGCATAACTTTTCCTCCTTGTTGATGATCCATTTTTACTCTTTAATATTTGCAGAAACGATGCCCTTGCAGTCATTCGCACATACTGGCTCAAATGTACACTGCACTTTTGCCCTCACCTGCAAACCGTACCCGCTTAAATTGCTCACAAATATACTTATATTATATATATTATAAAAAAATCCCACCCCTTTCGGAGCAGGATTTTAATACGAATAATCAATTGCCAATTTTTCACGTCCCCCCCTCTCTTGCGGAGAGGGGCAGGGGAGAGGTGCTTAGGCAATTGTAACAATATACGGAATGCTGTCGGGGCCGGCCTCACCGCGGCTGTTGATATAAAACACTTTTACATAAGCTATTTTACCTATCTGGTCGGAAGTGAACAGAGTTTCGAATATAGTGTCGGTTTCGTCAGCTAGTCTTACATAAGCCGAGTCGGGAGGAGCAGCGGCTCCCGAACCTGTTACTGCAATTTTCACTCCTATCAAATGTGCATAATCGGGTTTGGCTTTTTTAAATGGCAACAATGGGTTGAGCGCTGCAAACCGCATCATCATCATCCCAATTACAATACAAGCCAATGTTGGAGCATTTTTGGGAATACCTGACGGGGTGCGTGTGTTGTCGCGGTCTTTTATGTTGCACATCGATTTTTCGGCACTTGTTAATACAATGGTGGTATTACTCACTATCTGGGTTCGTGCCGCCTGAGTAACCACAAATGCCGCACGATAAGCGGTGTTGATGGCATCTATTACTGTTGAGCTGCCAAAGTTAAGCGGGTTTATATAGTCCGCATATTTCGTATTCCAACTCGTTAGCAGTGCCGTAAAAGCTGTAACCTGAGTGGCAGTAAAGCCAAACCGAGCTACATTGGTAGGACTGGTAATAAAAGGAATAAAATTGTTGATGAATACATTGTACGTTAAAATTTTAAAAGATAGATTTTTCATAGTATTTATTATTTTAGTTAAATTATTAATTAATTATATTGTTGCATTAGCCTTTGTTAAAATTCCATTTTTACTCTGTTTTTTTGCTCATTCAGTCCTCCCCATTTCGCCAAACCTCTTTTTCGTTCCATTTTGCCTTTTTGTTATACCGAAAGACCTTTTTGTTTAACCGAAAGACCTTTTTGTTATACCGAGAGACCTTTTTGTTTAACCGAAAGACCTTTTTGTTATACCGAGAGGCCTTTTTGTTATACCGAGAGGCCTTTTTGTTTAACCGAAAGACCTTTTTGTTTAACCGAGAGGCCTTTTTGTTATACCGAGAGACCTTTTTGTTATACCGAGAGGTCTTTTTGTTTAACCGAAAGACCTTTTTGTTTAACCGAAAGACCTTTCGGAACGAAGAAAAGGCAAAATGGAGGTTTTTCAATGTTTAAGCGGGTTTGCTATGCTCAAACAGGGAAATAAAACCGATTCAAGGAACATTTTTATATCAAATCGCCCAGGGCGTATTTAATTTTTGCGTTACAAAAATATTGAGTCGAGGTAAATTAATTTGTAGACTTTTTGGAAAAAAAGTCTACAAAACCCAAATTCCGTTTTAGGCCATAATTTGAGTAAGGAAAAAATTTTTAAGCCGTTTGGCTCCCGGGTTTTCAATTATTTTTGCTTTTTCGTTCATTCTGGTAATGGCAGTTTTTATGGTGCTTTGGGCCGAATTGCTCAGTAAATCGGCAATTTCTTTTATTAATTTATCCTCCATAATTAAAGGCATTACCATACATTCGAGGGCAGAAAATTTAAGCGAGGTGCACAGTTTGTCGGTTTCCTGCTTTATCCAGAGGTGTTTCATCTGTTCAAAAAAAGGATTGGAAACCACAAATTCCAGTTTGTAATGCGCCTTGGTGTAAAGCTCAGCTATATCGGCATCGGCCCAAAACTGCTGATAATAACTAAATTCATCGGCCGGGCAATCGAAACAAGGAATGCGCCTGATGCCAATTTGGTTGCCATTTAGGTCAACAAAACGAATAATTTTTTCCTGAGTCATAGGATAGAAAATTTTAAAGGTTTTTTCTATAAGACAACAAAAGCTTAAAATTCCATAAAAAAAAACGAACTTTTTTTTAACAACAAAAACACGAAAGCATATAAATTACATCAAAATACTACTGTTGTTTATGCAAACTGATATACAGAAATTCGGTTTGCGGCACTATAAAACCACTTCACCAAACCAAAAATAGTGCAAAGTTAGAGCCCCCCTTAATCTAAAAAGAGATAAAGTCGTGAAAAGGGGTTATGGAGTCGTGAATGGGGGTATTTTGGAAGTGAATGAGGTTTTTGAAGAAGTAAAAAAGGGTTTTTGGGGAGTGAATGGATGAGGTATATAATATATATGTGTAAAGTTAGGTTATATATATTAATGTATATTTGTGGGAGGAAAGTTAAGCAGATTTGGTTTGTAGGTAAATAAATAATTCTAAAATTCAATCCGTGCATCTGTGGCTAACCTTTTCCCTTGCTTTTCATTCTAAAAATCACCAACCCTAAAATTCTAAAATTAAATCCGTGCATCTGTGGCTAACCTTTTCCCGCTGCACTTAACAAGTTTATTTTATTTCTCTGTGAAACTCATTTTACTTTGTGGCCTCTGTGTTGAAAAAGAAAAGAACAACACAGCTCTCAAATTGGAATCCCTTTTCATTCTAAAACTCTACAAATCTAAAATTCTAAAATTCCCTTCCCCTCCCCTCAAAAAGGCAAAATTCATATCCGTTTTGTTTGGCAAATTGAATAAAGCGGGGCAGAGCAAAAAGCATGTTGGGTTGAGCTTTGATGCTGTCGTGAAATAAAATAATGGAACCCTTGCGAAGGTTATCGGTAACATTTTTAAGGCATTTTTCGGGAGAAGTGTTTTTGTCGTAATCACCACTCAGCACATCCCACATAACGATGGTAGATGGCAGATGAGCACCAGCCGATTTGGAAAGAAGCAGGCGAGCCTGAGATTTTTTCATTTTGCCATAAGGAGGGCGAAACAAAGCAGACGGAACCACCTCAGCGCATTGGTTTATATTGTCCAGATATTTTCCTGTATCGGTATTCCAACCTTTCAGGTGATTGTAAGTATGATTGCCTACAGCATGACCCTGTTTGAGAATGTCGGCAAATAATTCGGGATGTTTGGCAACATTGCCACCTACACAAAAAAAAGTGGCTTTTATCTGCTCTTGTTTTAAAATATCGAGCACCAAAGGTGTAACTTCGGGCACAGGGCCATCGTCAAATGTTAAATATATTTTTTTCTCCAGCGCATTCATTCTCCATGTGGCTTCGGGAAAAAGCTTTTTAAGCAGATAAGGAGGCCTTACGAGATACATTTATAGTGGCTGGTTAGGTTTTTGATGCAATTAGTTAAAATGAAAACGCTCCAAAATAATATACTTATTAAGGAGCGTTAGTTCATTCATTCCATTTATTTTCTACCGTTGATTATCGGTAGGCAATTGGAATTCGTTTTCGAGTTTAGCAAAACGGGTCTCAAATTCTTTTGATAAAGCGTCTTGTTTAAAGTTTTTGGTAAAGTAAACAAATCGTCTCAAAATATCAGTAGCCTGTTCCACATCGCTGCCAAAGCGTGGCAGTTCTCTTCTGTCGAACGAGTAATAATATCTGATGTTACTTTCGTAGTTATCAAAAAGTTTTTTGGCCAGTGCATTTCCTTTTTCGAATGCTCCTGCCTGATAATAGGCCATGGTAATGCCATACATGGTCATGTCGTAAGGCACATTTTCTTCAGGAGTAACCTCCAGACATTTGTCAAGCAACTTAATTGCTTTGTCTTTTTTACCTTCGTCAATCAATGCATTGGCCAACGAACCACAGCGCTGACGAATGTTTAAAGCACATGAACTGATAAATACATTATCCAAATATGTTCCTTTCACTTCCATTCCTCCCCATTTAAACTTAGTCATAATGTTATTATACATTACTTCTGTGTTTATTCTGGTTTCCTGTTGTTGTTCCTGAGCGCTTTGTTTAATTGGCACCAATCGGTAAGCCAATCCTTCTAACTGCAAGTAAGGAGCCAGATTTAAGTATGATTTGGCAGGAGCTGTGGCAGCAAAATAAATAGGACGTTTCCAGTTGTTATGTGCCAATAAATCCAGCACCATCAAATCGTTTTTCTGAACATAGTTTCCGGTCATGGTCCAGTCTATGCTTTTGAGCACACGTCCGGCCAATTCTTTCGGAACAGTTCCGTTATTCACCACAGTAGCGCTGTCTACAGAAACACTCATGTTTTTTGTAGGGAAATAATTGTAGAATGTGCCTCCGCCCATTTCCACTTTATTTTCGTTGTTATCGCTCTTGGCAAATTCCACAAGTTCTTTTACATTGATATACCCCTTAACTCCTCTGTCGTGAAACAAAACAGCATCGCGAGTACCTTGTTTGTATTGGTCTTTGGTTAATGAAAAAGGAACCGGGTCGGAGTCGTAAGCTTTATGCACCAACTGGTCGATATACCAATCGGTATTCAATAATTCAAGACAGATAACCCTTACATCGGTTCGAATTCCTTCCACCTCCTGAGCGTACCAGAGCGGGAAAGTATCGTTATCGCCATTGGTAAACAGGATGGCGTTGGGCGCACAAGAGTTCAAATAATCGCTTGCAAAATCTCTGGCAATGGTACGGTGACCTCTGTCGTGGTCGTTCCATTCTTCTTTAGCCATGATGGTAGGAACAGCAAGCAAGCAAGCTACAGTAGCCAGTATTGCTCCCTGTGCCTGATTCATTCGTTTGGCAAGGAAATCGAAAATGGATAGTACACCAAGTCCAATCCAGAACGCAAACGCATAAAACGAACCGGCATAAGCATAATCTCGCTCGCGTGGTTCAAATGGTTTTTGATTCAGATAAATTACAATGGCAATACCTGTGAAGAAAAACAATAGGGCCACTACCGTAAAATTCCTTTTGTCTTTTTTCAATTGATAAAAGAACCCAAATAAACCTAAGATAAGTGGCAAACCATAAAGAGCATTGCGTCCTTTATTATTATCAGCACCATCGGGCAATCCTTTTTGAGGTCCAAGTCGGGCTTCATCCAGCGATTTTATTCCGGTTATCCAATTTCCTTCGTGAGGACTGGAGTGTCCTTGTATTTCGTTCTGACGGCCTACAAAGTTCCACATAAAATAGCGTCCGTACATCCATCCCATTTGATAAACGAAGAAGAATTTAAGGTTATCGCTGAAGAAGTTTGGTTTTTCCAACGATTCTTGCTCTCCTGTTTGTGGATTGGGCACACTAATGTGCTGATAATTTCTGGGATTGGTCCAGCTTTTATATCCGGTAACGTGGTTCGACTGACTGCTCCACATACGAGGGAATAACGTACAAAAACGGTCGTCATAATTCGGTACAGCATTCTTTCTGTCGTCAATCACTACATATTTACCCACTTTTTTGTCTTGAGCATACACCGGATTTCCGTCACTGTATGGTTTGTTTCTGTCCTGAGGAGCCGAAAAGTATTGTCCGTAAACAATAGGCCATGTTCCGTACTGCTCACGATTTAAATAAGAAAGAAGATTAACCGCATTTTCCGGGTTGTTTTCGTCCATTGGTGTGTTTGCTTGCGAACGGATTACTAATACAAGGAAAGAAGAGTATCCAATCAGGATAACAGTAAAGCAAAGTATGACAGTATTTACAATTGGTTTTTCTTTTTTAATAGAATATCTCAATCCAAACACAATACCTCCAACCACAAGTAAAGCATATATTATGGTGCCACTGTTAAACGGCAAGCCCATAGAGTTAACAGCTGTAATCTCGAACTTAGCTGCAAGTTTTACAATGAGAGGAATAACGCCCCCTTGAATACCTCCCAGAATTAAGATGGCAAGTGCACTGGTAATAATAATTCCTTTACGGTTGATGGTTTCGAATTTTTTGAAGTAATAAATAAATACAACCGCAGGGATTACAAGTAAGTTCAATAAGTGCACCCCAACAGCCAATCCAATTAAATAAGCTATTAATATAATCCAGCGATTGGCATGAGGCTCGTCTGCTTCACGCTCCCAACGGGTAATAGCCCAGAAAGTGATAGCAGTAAAAAAGCTCGACATAGCGTAAACCTCGCCCTCAACAGCCGAAAACCAAAATGAATCGGAAAATGTATAAGCTAAAGCTCCTACCGCACCAGCACCAAACACAGCATACATTCTGCCGGTTGTCAATTCGCCCGATTTATCAACTATTTTACGAGCTAAAGCTGTAATAGACCAGAATAAGAATAAAATGGTAAACGCACTGCAAAGTGCCGACATGCTGTTTACCAATGCTCCAACTTTGGCAGTATCTCCAAAGGCAAACAAACTAAACAAACGCCCGATTAACAAAAACAAAGGCGCTCCCGGAGGGTGACCAACTTCAAGTTTATAGGCACAGGCAATATACTCGCCACAGTCCCAGAAAGAGGCTGTTGCTTCTATAGTGCTTAAATAAACAAAAGCTGCAATCAGAAATACTACCCAGCCGATAATATTATTTAAGCGCTGATAATTTGATGTGTTATTCATATTTTATAATTTAGTTAACAGTGTATAATGCCTATGCGGAGGGCGAAGATAGAAAAATAAATTACTGAACAATCGTTAAAAAAATAGAACTTTAAAAAATTTACTTGTACGTAAACATAATTTATTATTTTTGCACCCCCAATTAAGCAATTAATTGCAGATTGTCCGATGGTGTAATTGGCAACACGTCTGGTTTTGGTCCAGAAGAGTTCAGGTTCGAGACCTGATCGGACAACGGAGAGGATAAGTCAAACATCCTTAAAATAATTCAAAAGCCCCATAATAGGGGCTTTTGTTGTTTTTGGACTTATTTTGATTTATTTCGTTTTGGCTTAGTTTTTGTATATTTGTGATACCTATGTGATACTTGTTCTTAAAAACTTATCACAGGTATCACAAAATCATAAATTATGGCAGCAACCTTTACCCCAGTATTCAACAGAAAGAAACAACTCAATAGGTTCGGGAAAGCCTCAATAGAGCTATGTTTGTACCAAAACCGTAATCGCAGATATATTTCTACCGGTATTCAGATATACCCTAATCAGTGGGATGAGAAAAAACAGGAAATAAATAAAAAGCATAATGATGCTGAAATGCTCAATTTTCAAATCAGAGAACAAATAAGTGGTTTTGAAAAATCAAAAATTGAACATTCTATTAAAGGTAAAAAATTTTCAATTAGCTCAATTTCAAGCAAGAAAATCCTTTATGATAAGAATTCATTTATCGAATTTGTCCGGGAGGAGGTTAAAAATGACCAAACATTAGGATTTAAAACTAAACAAAGTCATACTAATACAATAAATAAATTGCTTGAATTTAATGGGGAAGCAGATATTAAGTTTGATGATGTTACATATACGTTTGTGGATAATTTTCTCAATCATTTAAGAAAAAACAATCTTGCCATCAATACTGTACACAAATTACATAAAAATATTAAAAAGTATATTGATGTGGCCATAAAAAAGGGATTTTATGACCTACCAAATCCGTGTAAAGAAATAAAAGTAAAATCGGAGCAGAAGAAAAGAGACGTAATTACTTTGGGCGAAATGAAAAAAATAGAGAATCTTGATTTAAGTAAATTTGAAGCTAACATTTCGATTGTAAGGGATATGTTTCTTTTTTCTTGTTATACTGGTTTGCGGATTTCAGATGCAACTAATTTAAAAACCGAATTCGTAAAAAAGGAAAAAGGGGGATATGAATTAGACTTTATTACAATTAAGGTAAATAAGAGAGCTCAGATTCCTTTGTATAGTTTATTTAGAAAAGAAAAGGCAAAATTATCTTCCCCGGAAGTAATATTGAAAAAATACTACAACAAAAAAAATGAATTCCTATTTCCTAAATTAACCGAACCGTTCATCAATCGCCATATCAAAGTAATCGCTACAGAAGCTAAAATCGAAGTAAAGGTTACATTTCACACAGCCCGTCATAGTTTTGGAACTTATTTGGCAAGTAAAATACCTTTACCTCAATTAATGACTTTGATGCAACATTCGGATATTAAAACAACTATGATGTATGTTAATATGAATCAGGATTTAGTTAAACAAGGGTTATTAAAAGTCGATTGGAGTTACTAAAAACAATATAAAATGGTGAAAAAATCAAACATACAACCAATAAAGAAAGTGAAAAACAGAAAACATATTTCTGCTTTTTTAGCATCAAAATTTAATATTGATTTTACAAAAGCAGTCAGTAGTGAAGTTGTCCTCAAAAATGATGAAAAAATTCAAGTGGTAAAAGCATTTATTGAAATTGTTGATATGGTTAAACAAAATCATGAATGGAAAAATATTTATGAAAAATATCAAAATGATATACGAGAAAAATACAGGAATCGCTTTAACATTGGTAGTGGTTTGAAACTGCTTGATTATTTCAATAATCATGCGATAATGAATAAATCAATTGGAAATGGAGAATGGGATTTTTATACAATGAAAGAATTTAATGAATTACCTGATTCTGCTTTGCAACTACTTTCTGACAAAGAATTGTATAGTTTGTTTTTTTATATTTCAAATTGTCTAAATAATGAATTAGAAATTCTTCTTAGAAAAGGTGGGCAGGAACTTGGAGTTATTGATAATAGGGTAAAAGGGAAATTGACCAAAGATGAAATACAAAAATATTTTTTAACGGCTTTTTCTAAAAAACAAAAAGACCAAAACCCAATATTATCTGAAGCGCAAATAAAACATTTTCTTCAAGCGAATTTTGTTGATTTTATTCCAATGATAGAAGTTGAAAAATTTGAAACTCCAAATACTACTCAACAAAAAATTAGAAAAATAGTACACGATTTTTATCTAATGCATTCCCCGCAAACAAAAACTGATATTTATATTCATTTACTCAAAAACAATTTCAGTAAGTTTGACAATTCCGTTTTTAGTAGTGAAAAATCTAATTTTCATAAATAAGAATAAATAAAGTTTACGAAGTTTTATACTATTTATACTATGGCCTCATAGTAAATTTATTTTTGTCGTGTTTTGTAGCTGTTAATTAAAACAAACAGAAATGATAAAAAATGAAACTCGTATAATTGATTTAACAGTAATCGAATTACAGCAACTAATTGGCGATACCTTAAAAAGTAACGCATCTTCATTAATTCAATCTCAACCCGAACAGCAAGACCTTATTCCCATTGCCGAAGCAATGAAGGTTACCAACCTAGCACGCCAAACAATTTATGGTTTAGTGAATGACCGGAAAATTCCTTTTATTAAAAGAGAAGGTTCAAGAAAGTTATTCTTTTCTCGCAAGGCTCTATTAGAATGGATTCAAGGAAGTGGGAAATAAATTGAGTTTGCAAAAAGCCTTAGTAATACAACATCAAAATATTGAAATGTTGCAAAATAATTTAGCAGAATATGCTAAAAGAAAAGATGCAAATCAATTTTATATTGATAAACAAAACAATCTGATATCTGATTTGATTGATGTCTATAATTATTTTGAACCTTTAAAAGATTTTGAACCAATTTTTAATTCGATTGCCAAAATTCAGACTGAATCAAATTTCCCTGATGAAATTAGTTTAATAAATATAACCTATCGCTTTAGAGCTACTGGCACTAATACCATTTTTATACCACTTAATCCATTTGAACAATGATTGAACACACGCCTGTTTTAAAGGTTATAAAGCATAATAATACTCAGGAACAAGATTCAGAGCATGATTTATTTAAGATAAGAACATTAAATGAATGTATAATGGAAGCTAAAAACAAACCAATACCCAAAATGCTGTTCTCCCAATTTTGGTATGAAGGTGAACTTTGTATTTTATTTGCGGATACAAACTTAGGCAAATCAATACTAGCTGTTCAAATAGCAAATTCAATTAGCTCTGGTATCCCAATAAAAAATTTTAGAATGGAAGCTAAAGAACAACCTGTTCTTTACATTGATTTTGAATTAGCAGATAAGCAAATTGAAAACCGTTATTCAGATAACTATACTAATCATTTTGTTTTTAGTGACCGATTATTAAGGATTACTGTTAATCCAATGTTCTCCGAATTTGAAAATTTTGAAAATCAACTTTTCAGTAATCTTGAAAAAGTAATTCTTGATACCAAAGCAAAAATCGTAATTATTGATAATATTACATATTTAAAGGAACAAGCCACTGATAATGCAAAAGAGGCACTTCCTTTAATGAAAAAACTGAATGAACTAAAATTTAAAAATGATATTTCTATTTTGGCTTTGGCGCATACTCCTAAAAGAAATCCCTGTAATCCAATAACAAACAATGATATTACAGGGAGCAAACACATAGCTAATTTTGCCGATAGTATTTTTGCAATTGGTGATAGTTTTACAGAAAAAAACTTCAGGTATCTTAAACAAATTAAAGCAAGGGTAACTGAAATTATTTATGATACAAATAACGTAATTGTATGCAAGCTAAATAAACAAAATAATTTTTTAGAATTTGAATTTATCGAGTACGATGAAGAGAAAGAGCATTTAAAAATTATTGTTGGAGATGAAAAGGATGAATTAGAAATATCGATAGTAGAAATAAAAAAAGCTGAACCAGGTTTATCAGATAGAGAAATTGCAAAGAGATTGAATACTAATGCAATGAAAGTTGGAAGAGTTTTGAAACGAAATAGTTTGTAACAGGTGTAACAGGTGTTACAGTCGTTACACTTTGTTACAGATGTAACATTTGTAACAGTGTTATAGGTGTTACACCTGTTACAGAATTATTTCATCAACATTAATTAAATATTAACGTAATAATACAAGTAATGAAAATAACAACTAAAAATTGTCAATGCTGCCATTATGAATTTCAAGCTAAGAGGTCAGATGCAAAATTTTGTTCAGGAGCATGTAAACAATATGAATACCTTAAAAGAGAAAAATCGAAAATTATTCAAAATGAATCCGAGAAGGTTCAAATAGAAACTGAATTATCAGATAGATTGAGAGAATTGCAAAAAAAAATTGCAGAGCTGGTAGAAGAAAGAGAAGCAAAAAAGCAACTACAAATTGATGAGCACAAAAAAATATTCGAGGAAACGCTGGAAAAAATTAGGAATGATAGAATTCAAAGCGAAATGGTATATGCTAACTCAATTCTAAAGGGTTGGTTTCTGAAACTCTTAGATTTTGATGACCAGAAAGAAGTATATAAGTATAAAGTAAAATCATTTTATGAGGGTATGATTAATTCTTATGACAATACTTTCGCCAGTTTATCCATCGAGTACAAATATTTACCTTTTATCAATTATACTTTAATTCCAAAGGTAAAAAGGTGGTATGAAAAACTCAATCATTTAGGTGAAAGATATATTAGTATTGAATTATCAACGGAATTTAGGAAAGAAATAACAGATATACTGTCAGAAATTGACTAATGTTTTACGGTTAACTGGTATTAGTTTACGGTTAACTCTTAAAAATTTACAGTTAACGTCTAAAAGTTTACTGTTAACGTCTATTTTTTTACGGATACTTTACAATACTTTACTCTCTACTGTTATTTCCCAAGTAAAAACTCTTATTCCAATTCAGTTTTCTTAACTATTTTAAAGTTGCCGGAGGTTTTCTTAAATGATATTCTGGTTGTTTGCAGTTTCCTTAATATTTTTCAGAGTTCTCGCGAACTCTTTTAAATATTTTCGTTCTTAATTGGATAATTCTGAGTAAAACTAATGTAATTCAGAATATTTCATAGGGGACTGTATCCAATAACTCGTTCTCCATGACATTTATTTTAAAAATTTTATCCCCATCTTATTAGAAGGTCATGATTTCCCAAAAAATTTGTAAGTTTCTGATGGTTTCGCGATAAAATGCAAAAGAAATTTGCTTTTTTGCAGAAAAATCATCCAATTAGAGGCAAAATATTGAAAGTTTTACGAAATAGAGTCAAGAAAACAATTTTTGTAGCTCATCTACTTAGATATTTTATCCTAAAACTTGCACATTCCAAATTAATTTCGTACCTTTGTAGTCTAATAACAAAGAAATAAATTTGAAAGCGCTTTTAAAAAATATTGCTGCCGTTCAGACGGGCGTTTATGCCAAACCAATAATAAAGGGGGAGGTTTTTTATATTCAGGCAAGACATTTTGACCATAATCACCAATTTAATCTTAATACCACACCGGACCTCGGAATAGATAATAAAATTACCAAACATTTTTTACAAACAGGTGATGTTCTTATTGCATCAAAAGGAAACGACCATTTTGCAGTTTTATATAAAGGTATCATTAAACCTGCTGTAGCTTCTTCAATGTTTATTGTTATCCGTCTACATAAAAAAAACAATCTTTTACCTGAATTTCTCGTTTGGTTTATTAACCAAAAACAAATACAAACCCTTTTGCATGGAAGCGCAAAAGGGACATCTATTCCTTCCATATCCATTTCAACATTAGCAGATTTGGAAATTCCAATTCCTTCAATTGAAAAACAAAAATCAATATTGAAAATATACGACCTTTGGCAAGAGGAGATAAAACTAAAAACAAAAATAGAATCCCTTAAAGAAAAACAAATTCAAAATCATCTAATCAACGCATTAAAATAAAAAAAGTATGGAAAATAAAATTAATAGTAATGAAGTAAAACAAATCGTTTGGAAAGCGTGCGATACTTTTCGTGGACTAATAAACCCCGACCAATACAAAGATTATATACTTACTATGCTTTTCATTAAATATGTAAGTGATGTACATAAGGAAAAGAAAAAGGAATACCTTAAAAAATATAACGGAGACATAGTCCGTTCTGAGAGAGCTATGAAACAGGAACGCTTTGTAGTTCCTGAAAATTCAAGTTTTGATTACCTGTATGAACATAGAAACGAAGTGAATCTTGGTGAACTTATTAATATTGCTTTGACTGATTTTGAAGAAGCCAATAGACAAAAATTAAATAGCGAAGACGGCAGTGGCGTTTTTAGAAATATTGATTTTAATAGCAGTAATCTTGGTGATGTAAAAGAAAAGAACCAACGTCTAAAAAGTTTGCTAATTGATTTTAGTAACGACAAATTAGACTTAAGTCCGGGGCATTTAGAGGGTGCTGATATTATTGGAGATGCTTACGAGTTTTTGATTTCAAATTTTGCAAGTGATGCTGGAAAAAAAGCAGGAGAGTTTTTTACACCAGGTGAAGTTTCTACCTTACTTGCAAAACTTACAAAATCTAAACCCGGTGCGAGAATATGTGACCCAACTTGCGGGTCTGGTTCATTGCTTATTAAAGCAGGTAGAGAAGTTGGTTCAGATGATTTTTCTCTATTCGGACAGGAAGCCAATGGCAGCACTTGGGCTTTGGCAGTAATGAATATGTTTCTTCATGGTTTTGATAATGCTACAATTCGTTGGGGTGATACTATTAGAAATCCCAAATTAAAAGAAGGTGATTCTTTAATGAAATTTGATACAGTGGTTGCAAACCCCCCATTTTCACTGGACAAATGGGGCAAGGTGGAAGATAAGGAAGAAAACAAAGCTGCTAAAAGTTATGACCCTGAACATGACCCTTACAATCGCTTTTGGAGAGGGATTCCTCCTAAGAGCAAAGGTGATTGGGCATTTATTACTCACATGATTGAAACTACTTATGAAGGAAAAGGAAAAGTGGGTGTGGTAGTTCCTCATGGTGTTTTGTTCAGAGGAAGTAGTGAAGGAAAAATTCGTCAGAAAACAATTGAAGAAAATTTGTTAGAAGCTGTTATTGGATTACCTGCCAATCTGTTTTTTGGTACGGGAATCCCTGCTGCAATTATGATTTTTAATCGGGGAAAAGGCGACAACAAAAATGTTTTGTTTATTGATAGCAGTAAACATTTTGAATCTGTTAAGAATCAAAACAGACTTCGTGATACTGATATAGAACATATAGTTAATACATATCGGAAATTTAACTCAGGGAAATTGGAAACCGGAATTATAGAAGATAAATACAGTTATGTTGCAACTTTCGAAGAAATAAAAGAAAACGAATTTAACCTAAACATTCCAAGATATGTTGATACTTTTGAGGAAGAAGCGGAAGTGGATATTGCGGCAGTGCAAAAAGAAATTGAAGTGCTGGAAGTCGAATTAAAAACAGTACAAGCAGAAATGGAAAAGTACTTAAAAGAATTAGGGGTATGAAAAAGGGACTTATAAATTACGTTGAGATTGAAAATTTTCTTCCAAGACAAGCTATTGATTATATTCAAAATTTTAGCAAGCTTAATTATGGGACTCTCTCTGTTGACGAATTGCAAATCAATACTCATTTGCCAGCTATAAAAATTGCTGAACAATGGCAAAAAGCAATCTTTGGGTATGGTGTTTATGTTATGTTTGATAATAATGTTCCTGTTTATGTGGGAAAAGCCGATAGTAATTTTATTCATCGCTTCCAAAGCCATCGTCAATTTGATGGTCGAAAAGATTATTCGTTTAACAAATTGGCAAGAAAAGCAGCAGAAATTATAATTAATGATGCTAAAGCCGCGTTCGATAAAGAACGATTTTATAGCGAAGTAATTCCGTTAATTGAAAAATTTGAAATGGTTAGAATTAACTGTCTGGATAATGGAGTCAATGAAAAAGAGTGCGACCGACTTGAAAGGATTTTAATGAAAGCATACGAGGAAAAAGGAATATTGCTTTATAACAGTGTTCCAAAAATTGTTAGGGGATATGATACTAATAAAACCATAAAAAATTTAATGTCATGAGTTATATTGAAAAAAGAAATCAGATTGATTTACTTCTGCAAAAAATAAATTCTCATGGAGAATTAAGTGTTGACGTAAAAAAGAAAATCAATTATAAATTCCGTTTGGACTGGAATTACTACTCCAATAGTATGGAAGGAAACACACTTACAATGGATGAAACCAGAAGTGTAATGGTTGGTAACCTTACTGTTGGTGGAAAACCAATAAAAGACGTATTAGAAATTAAAGGGCACGATCAAGTTATTTCAGAAATAATTAATATTGGAAAAGGAGAAGTACGCCTTTCGGAGAAAAGAATTAAGGAGATTCATAAAGGCATCATGCACGAAGAAGATGAGAGCAAGAAGGGGAAAATTGGAGTATGGAAAACAGACCCGAATTATCTTTTCAACTATAAAAATGAACGATTTGATTTTGTTCTACCGCCAGAGGTTCCTGAAAGGATGCACGAATTGCTGAATAAAACGAATGCAGCGATAGATGCAATTCAACAAAACAAAAAAGATGCACCACACCCTGTTGATGTTGCTTTACAATTTCATTTGGATTATGTAATTATTCACCCATTTTATGATGGAAATGGACGTACTGCAAGGATTCTTACTAATCTACTGTTAATTTCATTTGGCTTTCCTCCATTTTGGGTGAAGACTAATGAACGTGGTGTGTACAACCAATATATTGGGGATATTCAAGGTTATGGAGGAAACCCTGATTTGTTTTTTGAGTTTGCTACTGATATGATTTTGCGTTCGCAACAATTAGTGTTAGATGCTATTTCAGGAAAAGCTATTCATGAACCAGGTGACCTTGAAAAGAAATTGGATTTATTGAAACAACGATTGGAAAACAGCAAGGATGATGAAGTGAAAACGGAAAGAACGAATGAGATAACACACCAAATATTTAACAGCGATATGCGACCGATGTTTCAGGAAATTATTAATCGCTTACAACAATTTGAACCATTGTTTAAAAGCAGGAATATTGATTTGACTATAGAAGGTAGAGTTCATTCCAACCTGAAAGAGTTACTTGAGAAGGAAACTGACTTTCACGATTTCAAAAACGGAATACACAACATGAATTTAAGTTATGGGTTGAATGGTTTTAGAAAAGTAGGCGTAAAAACCTTTAATGTGTCAGCTTCTTTGAAAATAACTTTTCACCAGTTTGTTTATGAAATAAGCACACAAGACAACAAAACCATAATAAGCAAATTATATCACCAACATTTAAGTGATGATGAAATGCAAACAGTTAGTGACGTATTAGGAAATATGTTGCTTGAAAATATTGAAGCAACATTAGAAAGAATTACTAACGATAAAAAATAAATAAAGTGCTTATAACAGAACAAAAAAAACAATTCAGTGATATACTGGAGGAGTTTGGAAAAACTCTTGATATATCACAAGAACAGCACGACAAAGCAGTTGCAAGCTATGAATTTGTTGGCAATCATTTATCATCAGAAGATTCTCCTCTAGCAAAATACAATCCTCAAATTTTACCGCAGGGTTCTTTCTTGCTTAACACAATGATAAAGCCTGTGAATGAAGGAGATGAATTGGACGTTGACTTAGTTTGCCGCTTAGAAGGAAAACAAACAAATTGGACTCAATATGATTTAAAAATGATTGTAGGAGACCGGTTGAAAGACCACGGAATTATAAAACCGCTTGTAATAATTCCTGATAGTAGAAGGTGTTGGAGACTAGATTATAAAAGTGCTTTTCACATGGATGTTTTGCCCTGCATTGTGAGCAGTGATTACAAAACTATTCTTGAAAAAGCAATGTCAGAGGTAGCATTGAAAGATTTCAATGCTATTGCCATTCGGATTACAGACAATATAGAAACCATTTATGAAACTTCAACCAATCCTGATGAATGGCAAAAGAGCAATCCCTTTGGTTACGGAATTTGGTTTGAACAAAGAGCAAGTTTGCTAATGCAGAAATCTGTAATGATGAGTGAATCGGTGCAACCTGTCCCAAAATTTCAAAAGAACAAATTACCACTGCAACGAGTGGTGCAAATTCTGAAACGACATCGAGATATCATGTTTGGAGGTGATGAAGATAAACCCATCTCAATAATCATTACAACTCTTGCATCACATTCATATCAAAAGCAAACAAACATTGTAGAAGCATTGCTAAGTGTGATTGACAGAATGCATCTTTTCATTACGGAAAAGTATTCTGTGAAATATAGTAGAACTATTAAGTGGGTTGAAAACCCTGTAAACACAGTAGAAAACTTTGCTGATAAATGGGCAGAAAACAAGACAAAGCAGGATAATTTTTATGACTGGTTGGAAAAACTGAAGGAAGATTTTAGTTACCTAAAAACAAAATCAATTAGTGAGAACTATGAAATACTAAAAGCATCTTTTGGAACAATAGGAATAAATGAAGCGTTCCGAAATTCAGGATTAGTAGAAGTAATTGCCAAATCTGCTGCATACCCTACTGCCTTTTCTCCTGCTTTACTTTCTGTTCCTCACAGAAGACAACCTGAATGGCAGATGCGTTTGAGTAAATATGTTGAAGTTCATGGGAGATATAAATTTGGGAACAGGTGGAAATCTGTTTCGTCAACAACAAAAATCCCAAAAGGATGTGAAATTCTATTTGGTGCAACAACTAATGCTCCCAAACCTTTTGAAGTGTATTGGCAAGTTGTAAATACTGGTGATGAAGCAAGAGGCAATTTAAGAGGGGGGATATTCCATTCCAAAACCTATGGAGTTGGTGGACTTTCACAAAAGGAAACCACTCAGTACAAAGGTACACATTGGATTGAATGTTTCATTGTGAAAGATGGTATTTGCATTGCAAGGAGCAGTGAGTTTTTTGTAAATGTAGAATAAGAAAAGAATGAAACAAGCAGCCTCAAAATCAAAATCCTTTTACAATTCAATCATTCCAAAAGATTGGGAACTTTTAACTATTGGAAAACTAATTAAGTTCTCTGGCGGAAGCCAGCCCCCACAAAAGGTATTTATAAATGAAGAACGAGAAGGGTATATAAGATTAATACAGACACGTGATTACCGAACCAATAAATATAAAACATATATTCCCATTGGAATGGTAAAAAAAACATGCGGTGAAGATGATATTATGATTGGTAGATATGGACCACCAATATTCCAAATATTTAAAGGATTAAAAGGCGCATACAATGTTGCGTTGATTAAAGCAACTCCGAATTCCAAAGTCAACAAAAATTATTGTTTTTATTATTTGACTAGAACTGAGTTAAGAAAATACCTAGAAGGGTTGTCACAACGTTCGGGGGGACAAACAGGAATTGATATTGAAAAACTTAACGATTATCCTTTCCCTTTACCTCCTTTACAAGAGCAAAAAGCAATAGCAAATATTCTTAGTACTTGGGACAATGCAATTGATAAAACCAAAAAATTAATTGTGCAATTGCAACACCGAAATAAATGGCTAATGCAACAACTACTTTGTGGAGAGAAAAGATTAAAAAGGCTTTCAAATGAGAAATGGGAAAAGAAAAAATTAGGTGATTGCCTTACTTATTCGCCACGAGAAGTTCCAAAACCAAACTCAAGCTTTTTTGCATTAGGAATTCGGAGTCACGGTAAAGGCATTTTTCATAAAAATGATTTTGAACCGGAAGACTTAGCAATGGATGTGTTGTATGAAGTGAAAGAAAATGATTTGATAGTAAATATCACTTTTGCTTGGGAGCAGGCCATTGCCATTGCAGGAAAACAAGATGATGGGGGATTGGTTTCACACCGTTTCCCAACTTATACTTTCAAAACAGAAAATGCAGTCCCTGATTTTTTCAGATATTTTATTCTTCAAAAACATTTCAAGTATCAATTGGATTTAATCAGTCCTGGTGGTGCTGGAAGAAATAGAGTAATGAGCAAAAAGGATTTTCCTAAAATTGAATTAGTGATTCCAAGTGTTGAAGAACAAAAAACAATTGCGTCAGTTTTGAATACTGCTTTTAAAGAATTATCATTTCATCAAAACAAATTGGAAGCACTGAAGAATCAAAAGAAGGGATTGATGCAACTTTTATTAACTGGAAAACAAAGATTGAAATGAAAGAACAAAAACCTTTCAAAATATTATCCATTGACGGAGGCGGGATTCGTGGTGTATTTCCGGCTATGTTCTTAGCTAAAATTGAAGCAGAATTAAAAGCAAAGGGAGTAGAAAAAACACAAATCTTCCAACATTTCGATTTAATTTGTGGGACTTCAACGGGAGGTATAATTGCAATTGGTTTAGCTTTAGGAATGCCAGCCTCCGAAATCTATAAACTTTATTTGGATAATGCGTCAGCTATTTTTGGGAGTAAAAAGAAAGGATTTATAAAAAAATTAAAATATTCGGCACACAATAGAGCAGGGTTGGAAGAACTAATACGAGCAAAGTATAAAAGGGCTTTCAAACAAAATATAGACCCTCGTCTTAAAGATTGCAAAACAAATGTTTGTGTTCCCATTTATGATTTATTAAATGGCGCTCCTTCTGTTCTTAAGAACAATTATCATCCCGCATTTACAAGAGATTTTCACATTCCTGCTTATAAAGTTGCGCTTGCAACATCTTCTGCACCTACTTATTTTGACCCCTACTCAACAACATATACAGATTTAAATGGTATAGAAAATTCATTTGCAAACAAAGTTGACGGAGGAGTCGTGGCAAATAATCCTACTTTGATTGGTATTATAGAGGCTCAAAAAGCCTTTAACAGACCTTTGAATGAACTTAATGTATTATCAATTGGAACAGGTTATTGCAAGTACTCCGACTCAGTAAATAGTAAAAAATGGGGTATAAATTATTGGATGCTTAAAGATGGAAAGAAAAGATTAATTGACTTATTTATGCAGGCTCAATCACAGCAAGTAGAAAATTTAGTTAGTTTATTACATAAAGGAATTGGAAGAAGCGAAGTTGATAATTTTATTTATAGCAGAATAGATACTGAACTTGATGAAACCTCAAACATTGCGCTTGACGAAACAAACCAAGACAAATTAAAACGTTTGTCGGAAAGGGCAACAAGAGAATTTCAGGTTAAAGGAAATGAAATTTTAAATAAACACTTTTTATATACAACATAATATGGCGAATACTCATAACCACTTTTTAAAATTTGAACAAAATGTTTCAATTAGTTCGAGCAAAAAAAAGAAATTGATTGCTGCACGGACGGCATTAGAAAAACGCATCACACAATATTTCAAAGCACATGCAAAACTTCTTGTCCCAAAGTTTTACATTCAAGGCTCTTACAAAATGGGAACAATGGTAATGGACAAGGAAAGTTCTTATGATGTTGACCTTGGAGTTTACTTTTTGGAGAAACCGAATATTGAACCTCTCAGCTTACAGAAAAATGTTTTTAATGCAGTGAAAGACCATACTGTTACGGGAGTCGAACACAGAGATAAATGTATCCGTGTTATTTACAAAGGCGATTTTGATATTGATATACCGGTGTACTATAAAACACAAAATGACAAGCACCCATTCTTAGCCACAAAAAATGGGTGGTTGGAAAGCGACCCAAAAGAATTGTGCGATTGGTTTGAAAGAAAGAAAGACAAGAATGGACAATTAATGCGGTTGGTAAAATATTTTAAGTCGTGGGCAAATCAAAGGGCTAAGAAAATGCCAAGTGGAATTGCATTCACAGTTTGGATTGCGAATTATTACAAACCCAACAAACGTGATGATAGAGCTTTTTATGAAACAGCCAAAGCAATTGAAACTTGTTTCGGTGGTGGTTTTGTTGATACGGTTGCAATGAATCCGGCAACTCCAAAGGATAATTTATTAAAATTAGATTTTAACCAGCGAACAAACTTTAAAGAGATATATAGACACATGCTTTCAGAAGCAAAACAAGCCGTTGAAACAAACAGTAACGGAAAAGCATGTAATATTTGGAAACAACTGTTTGGCGAAAAGTTTCCTAATGAATAAATTAATTAATGACAATGAAACTACTCTCTTTTCAAGAAGCAATTAAACAAGCCGGAAGTTATAATAAAAAAAACTTACTGCTTGGGAATGGTTTCAGCATTGCTTGCGTACCGACTATATTTACATATACATCATTATTTAAGCAAGCCGACTTTTCAAAAATGCCAGAAGTGAAAGAAGTTTTTAAGAATCTTAATACACAGGATTTTGAAGAAGTGGTTAAAGCACTTGAACATTGTAGTATTGTTTTACCGTCTTACAAAGCATTACCAAAAACTGTTGCACTCATTCACAAACACGCACAGAAGCTGAAAGAAATATTGATTGAAACGATTGCAAAGAACCATCCGGGCAGACCCTCTGACTTAGGCGAAAGCAAATACAAAGCATGTATTCAGTTCCTGAATAATTTTCTTGGTAACGATGGGGTAATTTATTCTTTGAATTACGACTTGTTGCTTTACTGGACTTTGATGTACGGAATGAATGAAGGATTGCTAAATGCTCAACCTAATGATGGATTTGGAAAAGATGTAGAGCTTAATGATGCGGATATTCCTGTTTCGGTTTCAGATTATGTGATTTGGCAAGGTGACAGTAATGCACACGGGCAGAATATACATTACCTTCATGGAGCATTGCATATTTTTGAAAAGGATGCAGAAATAGAAAAGTTCACTTGGGTTAATACAGGCAAACCTTTAATTGAGCAAACACGAGAAGCATTAGAAGAAAATCGTTTCCCTTTATTTGTTGCAGAAGGCGACAGCAAGAAAAAACTAACAAGAATTTCTCACAGCGGATATTTATTTCATTCTTATAAAAGTTTTAGCACTCGAATGAAAACGGGTGACAAACGCTCAACCTCATGTCTTTTCACCTATGGGGTTTCGTTTTCTGAAAACGATGAACATATAATAAAGAAAATTTCTAACGGGAAATTCAATCATCTTTTCGTTAGCATATATGGTAATCCTGATTCGGTGGGCAATAAGAAAATTATTGCAAGTGTTGAAGCAATAAAAAGAAAAAGAAGAAACCAAGATTTTGCAATCAGTTATTACGATGCTAATTCTGCTAATGTTTGGGGAGAAAAAAATAAAGTTGAAAAATAAAAAATTTAAACTATTTATAAATAAAAAGAAATGCCAAATCTTAATCAAATTTATTCCCTAAAACAGGAGTTCTATGAGTTGAACGTTAAAGACAGAATGGTGAAAAATTATTTAGAAAAATCGGAAGCTAAGGATATTTTAAAAAAAGCATTTGATTCGGGTAGCCTAAATGAAAGAAGAATGTTTTCGTTTATTAACGAAAACTTAAACCCTGCAAAACCTGACCTAATTAAATATTTTGATGAAGGGAGAGAAGAAGATGTCGTCTTGCTTTTTATTGATATTACTTCCTTTTCGAAAACTATTTCTGGATGGACAAATTCAAAAATGAAAAATTACTTGGATGACTACTATAAAAAAATAATTCCAATTATTTATAGAAATGGTGGTGAAATTGAGAAGTTAATGGGCGATGGAATTATTTGTGTGTTCGGTAAACCATTTTTGGATTTGCCAAATCCCCAACATGTTTATAAAGCAGAAACATGTGCTGAAGAAGCTATCAAAAAGTTTCATGGTTCAGGTAAGAATGTAAAAGTTGCTATACATAAAGGAACTGTGAATTATTACAAGGTGCCAGGGGAACATTATGGAGAATACACAATAATAGGTCAACCAATTACTGACTTATACAGGTTAGAGAGTGTTTCCAAGTCCAATGCAATAAACTTTTATGATGGTTCATCTTACGACCACTTAGGTTGGGACTACAGCATTTTTGATAAATCGATTGTTTCATGTAGAGGATTTGAATCAGGTAAATTACAAGGTGTTGATTTTACTAAAGTAAAGTATATGAAATTCCCTGGTTATATATAAATATAAAATAATATGTCGGTAAAAAGCATAATAGAGGAAATTGAAAAGGATGTGATAGATGTTACTAAAACGAATTTCATTCACAATGATACGAGAGTAGTGCCTAATTCAATGGATGGGGAACTTACTTATGAAAGTGGCAAAGATAAAAAAGGTAAAAAAATTGAAACTTGCGTCCTTTACGTTGATATAAGAAATTCTGTTGCGTTAACAGAAAAGCATCATACTCAAACTATGGGTAGAATCTATACTGCTTTTACAAAAGCAGTTTTGAAAGTAGCACGCCACCATAGTGGTCATACTCGAAATATTATTGGCGATAGAGTTATGATAGTTTTTCCATCAACTGATTGTTTTACAAATGCCGTTAATTGCGCTATCTCAATCAATCATATTGCAAAATTTATCATTAATCAACAATTCAAAGGTGTTGATTTCAAATGTGGGATAGGAATTGACTATGGTGAACTAAGGGTAATTAAGGTTGGAATTCAAAGAAATGGAAATGAAAATGGAGAAAATAAAGGATTAGTTTGGGTAGGCTATCCTGCAAACATTGCATCAAGATTGACTGATGTAGCAAATAAAACAATTGAAGAAACTTATTTTGAAGTGATTAGAAACCCAATCAATCCCAGAGCAATTAAGCCTTTTTTTAACTACCTCTCTTTATATGCCAGCAATTCATCTTATGACCCTCTTGCACCTTACTATTTAACTACTCTTGAAACAGTAGAAATGACTACTGAAGAATTTGCAAATAATATAAGTAGTATTAAACCTGGAGAACTTTATATGATGGGGGGAAATATTATAAATTTTTCAAAAAAAAAGAGAACGAAATCTTATCCTGCAATTTTAATGACAGGGGAAGTTTATAATGGAATTAAAAACGAAAATTCCAAAAGAAATGATATTATTAATAACTATTGGATTGAACAAAAGCAAGTAATTAAAAATGTTTCCCAAAAAGTGTATGGAGGAAATGTAAATTGGGATATTAAATAATAACAAAATTTTATCATGGCAGAAATGACAAACGAAGAAAGACTTTTTAAAGTATTTTCAAACGTGAATGACTGGTTAAAGTTTGCAGAGGCAAAAAACGCAATGATGCTAGCATTTAACGCTGCATCAATATACGGTATTACAAAAACCTACGATTTAGAACTTGTAAAGGATAATTCTTTTCTAAGTTATTATTTGTTTTTTGTAATAGTACAGTTGGCGTTTTCGAGCATTTGTGCTCTAATATCATTTGCACCGAGAGTTAAAATAATTAAAGGCGGATATTATGCGTCTGGAAACATTGCAAACACTTTATTCTTTGAGTATCTTAAAACAAAAACTACTTTAGAAATAATGAATGAAATTAATAAAACCCAATATGATTTGAAGGAAAATTTACCCCCAGATTTTGAAAAAGATATTGCCGAACAAATCAGACAGAACTCGATAATAGCAAGTAGAAAATATTCCTATTTCACTATTGCCGTTTGGATAACCATTTCTGCTTATATAACCTTTCCTTTAGCAGGAATTTTCTGTTTATATACTTATTTAAAGGATTAAAATGGACACACCAAGTTTTAAAGAAGACCACATAAGTCAAATCCCTGCTTTGCAGTTATTGCAAAAATTGGGTTATATATATCTAAGTCCTGAAGAAGCATTGGAATTGAGAAGCAACAAAACCAGTAATGTGATTTTGGAAAAAGTATTGCGGAATCAGCTAAAGGAAATCAATAGCATTAAGGTTAGTTCAACTAAAACTTCTTTGTTTACGGATGCAAACATTGAAACTGGAATATTAGCATTGAAAGATTTACCAATGAATGAGGGTTACATAGCTGCTTGTGAAGTGGCTTACAACCGTATTACATTAGGAAAGGATTTAGAACAAAGCATTGATGGGGATAAAAAAAGTTTTACAATGCAATACATTGATTGGAAAAATATAGAGAACAATGTATTTCATGTAACCGAAGAATTTGGGGTAATGCGTAGCATGAGCAAAGAACATTACCGCCCGGATTTAGTTTTGTTTGTAAATGGAATTCCATTTTGTATCATTGAGTGCAAGCGACCAGATATGAAAGAGCCATTACAACAAGCAATTAGTCAGCAGTTACGAAATCAGCAGGAAGATGGTATTCGGAGTTTGTATGTATATGCACAAAGTATTTTGAGCATTGCAACTGATTCAGCAAAATATGCAACCAATGGAACAACGGAAGAGTTTTGGGCTATTTGGAATGAAAAATTTGAGAACAAAGAACAGGAAAATAATTACAATGGAATTCTACATACTTTAAAAAACCAACCTTTAAGTCCAGACCAGAAAAGCAAATTGTTTTCAGAACGGTTTCGTTATGTCCGCTCTTACTTTGATGCACTTGAAAGCGAAAACATATTGCCCACCAAACAAGATGAATACCTTTATAGTTTATGCCGACCTGAAAGGCTGATGGATTTAGCTTTTAATTTCATTTTGTTTGATAATGGCGAAAAAAAGATTGCACGTTATCAGCAATACTTTGTAATAAAAAAATCAATTCACAGGATTTTACATTTGGAAAATGGAAGAAGAATAGGTGGTGTAGTATGGCATACACAGGGAAGCGGAAAATCTTTGACAATGGTAATGCTTGCTCAAGCAATCGCATTAGAAAAACAAATCCGCAATCCTAAAATAATATTAGTAACTGACCGCATAGATTTAGACGACCAGATAACAGGGACATTTCGCAAGTGCGGAATGTTTGTAGAGAATGCAACGACAGGGCAGAGATTGGTTGAATTGTTAGAAAGCAAAAGTGATTCAGTAGTTACAACTGTAATTAATAAGTTTGAAGCAGCAGTTAAAAAAATCACAAAACCATTGGAGAGCCACGACATATTTGTTTTGGTAGATGAAGGACACCGAACACAACATGGTACATTCAATATCGAAATGCAAAAGACTTTACCTAATGCTTGTTTCATTGCATTTACCGGAACACCACTTTTCAAAAAGGATAAAAGTACGGCAGTCAAGTTTGGTGGAATGATAGATGCTTATACTGTTGACCAGGCTGTAAAAGATAAAGCGGTTGTCCCTTTATTGTATGAAGGAAGGTTTGCGAAACAAACGGTACATGAAAAACCAATTGATGAATTTTTTAGTAACATATCAGAACCTTTGAATGAATTTCAGAAAGCGGATTTGAAAAGAAAATTTTCAAGAGCAGACCAGCTGAATATTGCCGAGCAAAAAATTTATGCTATTTGTTGGGACATAAGTTATCATTACCGGGATAATTTTCAGGGTAGAACACCTTTCAAAGGGCAATTGGTAACACAAAATAAAGATGCTGCAATCAAATATAAAATGTTTCTTGATGAAATAGGAATTGTCAGTACAGAAGTTTTAATTTCTCCAACTGATGAAAGGGAAGGTGAAGATAGTGCTTATGCTGAATCAACCGACAAGGTGAAAGTATTTTGGAAAAAGATGATGGATGAACATGGCACACCAAAAAAATACCAGAATAATCTTATCAATCGTTTTAAAAAATCAGACAAACCTGAAATAATTATTGTAGTAGATAAACTCTTAACCGGATTTGATGAACCAAAAAATACTGTTCTTTATCTCACACGGAATTTAAAAGGACATACCTTATTACAAGCTATTGCAAGGGTAAACCGTGTTTATCCTGATAAGGATTATGGATACATCATAGACTATTATGGCGTGATTCAAAATTTGGATGAAGCATTGGAAATGTATTCATCATTTGAAGATTTTGACAATGAGGATTTGTTGGGAACTCTCACCAATATCAATGAAGAAATAAAAAAATTACCACAGAAATATTCTGAATTATGGGATATTTTCAAAACGATTTCAAACAAAAGAGATGCAGAAGCATATCAACTATTATTAAAAGACGAAGCGATAAGAGTTGATTTTTATGATAAACTGGCAGCATTTGCAAAACTTTTGAAACTGGCTTTTTCATCTATTGACTTTCACAAAAACACAGATGAAAAAACAATGAAACGATATAAAGATGATTTAGCATTTTTTATAAAATTAAGAACCGCTGTATTGCAACGGTATTCTGATGTGATTGATTACAAACAATACGAGGGGCAAATTCAAAAACTAATTGATACTCATATTCAAACCGAAGGTGTGGCAACCATAACAGAGTTGGTGAATATTTTTGACAAAGAAAAATTTCAGGAGGAAGTTGAGAATACTATTGGTAAGGTTGCAAAAGCAGACAAGATTGTTAGCAGGACTGCAAAACACATTACAGAGAAAATGGAGGAAGACCCTGCTTTCTATAAAAAGTTTTCCCAGATGCTAAAAGATGCTATTGCAGATTATGAAACCAAACGAATTAACGAGGCGCAATATTTAAACAAAGTGAAAGAAATAATGGATGCTGTTTTGTCACATACCGATACTGATATTCCTGCATCGCTACAAAATGTTGATGTGGCAAAGGCATTTTATGGAATCACTAATGAGGAATTACAAAACAAAGTGAGTGATTCAGAAACACGAAAACAAATTTCTGCACATACCGCATTGGCAATTGATGAAATAATAAAAAAACTCATAAAAGTAAATTGGCAAAATGAAGTAGATGTTCCTAAAAAAATGATTCACCTGATTGGCGATTATTTAATTGATGAAGTGAGAGATAAATACTACCTGCAAATGAGTTTTGAAGAAATTGACAAGGTGGCGGAACTGTGCGTCAATGTTGCTAAAATTCGTTACAAGAAATGATACAATCAATTTCTTTCGGTTCAAAACAAATAGATTTCCGATTAGAATATTCCTCCAGGAAATCTTTAGGTATTACTGTTACACCGGACTTAACTGTTTTAGTAAAAGCACCTGTTGATACTTCGTTGGATAAGGTTAAAGAAAAACTAAAAAAGAAAGCACCTTGGATTATAAAACAACAAAGTTTCTTTCTTTCTTTCCATCCAAAAACACCGACAAGAAAATTTGTAGGTGGCGAATCACATCTTTATCTTGGCAGGCAATATCGTTTGAAAATTATTCAAAGCAAAATAGAATCAGTGAAACTGAAGGGACAGTATATTGAAGTTACTACAAACAACAAATCAAAAGTGAAACAATTAATAAACGAATGGTATTTACAAAATGCGAAAACAAAGTTTCATTCCACTGCAAAACCAATCATTGACAAATTCAAGAAACATAATGTAGAACCCTCGTCAATCGTGTTGAGAGAGATGCCAACCCGGTGGGGAAGCTGCACACCCAAAGGCAAAATAATTCTCAATCCTGAATTGATTAAAGCACCAAAGGGGTGTATTGAATATGTTATCATTCACGAACTCTGCCACCTCATTCATCACGACCATACCCAAAAGTTTATTGACCTACAAACCAAGGAAATGCCGGATTGGGAAAAATGGAAAATGAAGTTGGAAAAACTGCTAGCGTAAATAAAAAGAGTGATTCATTTATTATTAACATAATTATTTCTTCAAAAGAATTTGCAAGTACCTTGAGAAAATAGAATAGTGCTTTAAAAACTTCTTTTATAATTCAACACTTTAACCTATTTGAATATTAAAAAGCAAATCGGAAATTTCGAATAATTTGAAGTGAAAAGTATGAAATATTCATTCTGTTAATCATTTCTTTTTAATTTCACAATTTTTAATACTCAGCTCAACTATCTATTTTGGTGAAATTAAAAAGGTCAGAAAATTAGAATACTTTATACTATCGTTTCACGAGAAAGATGACGACAACAACCAATTATTTTTTAAGAAGAGCCATCATTAAGGAAAGGGTTATTAATGAAATCATGAATTTCAGTCCTCATTTCATCATTCGTGGTTCTTGGAAGTATAATGATTTTCATTTGGATTTTCTCAAAACTTTTACCTATAGTGATATTGATTTGATTGCTCCAAAATCCCTCAATATTGATACAACCATGTTAAAATTTGAAATTGAGCAAAGCTTAAAGAATATCTTACCAATGAAAGTGTCAATTCACTTTGATGATCACTTGTCAAACATATCAATTGAACATTCTAAGGTTAAATTTATATACGAATATTTAATATCCTATTTAAAAACTTTAAAATTTGGCACAGAAAACAATGATTATTTTAAAGCTAAAACAATAATGATGCTTATGAGAACTGTTGATAACAATCAACGTTTTAAACAAATTTGTGATGAAATTGGAGGCAAATCCATTAATAATTTATATAAAATCAAAATCGGGGAACAGAATGAAATCAATTTGTCAAATCTAACTGAAATGATTCATCGGAATGGAGATCAAATCACAAAATCATTTATTACTAATTGTGTGAATAAAGATCCCAACTGTCAGTATATTGATTTAATCCGTGACCAATTTCATGCATGTACTACTATCAGTGATTGGTTAAAAAATTACATTGAACAAAAAAGAATCTTTTGAAGAATAAAAAAACGTATATCGGCACTAATTTCGGGCACGGATCAGCAGCTTGCGCACTTAATTACCAGGGGCTATTAACTTTCGCAGTAGAGGAAGACAGAATCGTTAAGGAAAAAAATACATCAAGATTTCCTTATAACGGCATTAATTTAATTTTAGAAAGTGATTTTGTTGAAGACACTATTGTTTGGAGCGAAGGTTGGAATATATATAAGCGTTTCTTTTTAAAGGGACTACTTCATTCTCTTCAATATTTTGGTGATAGAAATTATTATGAAATGAGACTGCTGAAGGAATGGGAAAGGATGAAACAAGGTTATTCAGGATATAGTCGCTATGGTACATTTAATTATATTGGACACCACGCATCACATGCATATAGTTTAATTCCATTTGGGCTACCCAAAAATAGTTTAATATTCATTAGCGACACAATTGGTGAATTTGAATCTATTTCATTTTTTTATTGGGATGGAAAAATGAGGCTTATTAACCGAATTTCACATCCAAATTCTTTTGGATCTGTTTTTCATCAATTCGCTTATCATTTAGGATTCAAAGGAAGAACTGGCCCAGGGAAACTGATGGCATTATCGGGATATGGAAAACCTATTTGGTTAGAAAATTTAAATGAAATTTCAATTGTTAAAAAAACGGATTTTGAAATTTTTCAATATAAATATCCTTCTCATCGGCTGAAGGATGCCCCAGATATATTCATAAACAAATGTAATGATACAAATTTAAAATTAGCATTAATTGATTCGAAAAACAACTATCAAAAAGGGAAAGATATTGCCGCGTCTATTCAAGCATGGTTTACTTATAATAGTTGGAAATTAATAGAGCAGAATATAATTTTTGCAAGAAATAATTTAAAATTAAAAGTTGATCATATTGGATTTGCGGGAGGGGCTGCCTTAAATTGTCAAGCGAATGAATATTTTATAAAATGGCTCATGAAATGTGACATTGGCTCGGTTACAATTAGTCCATGGTCTGAGGACTCTGGAACCGCGATTGGCGCGGCTGTATGTAGCTTCATTAAAGCCAATCAGGGGATAGAAATTCCGAAAGCAGGAGCTTTTCTTGGCCCTAAAGTAATTAATCAAGGAAAAATTTCAAATGATTTAGAGAACGATATAAAAATTGCTGTTGAGGCAATCCTTCAAGGGAAATTAATTGCTTTAGCATCTGGCCGTTTAGAATTTGGGCCAAGAGCTTTAGGGGGGCGATGTATTATTGGAAACGCATTTGACTTAGAAAGTAAAAACAAATTAAATCGTTGTAAAAACAGACCCGAGTTTATGCCATTTGCTCCTGCAATTCTTGAGGAAGATTTTGATCTTTTATATTATGGTAATGGTTCGGTTAATATGGCATGGACAGTTAAAGCAAGACTAATTGCGATTGATTTAATTCCTTCTGCAATACACATAACTGGAGGCTCAAGAGTTCAGATAGTTAAATCTGATAATTCGTTACTCTATAAACTTTTGATTTGTATTAAGGCAAAAATGGGGGTAGGAGTTGTTTTGCTTACTTCACTTAATAGCTCAGACGAGACAATCCCGATATATTATAATGATGTAAAAGTGACTTCAGAAAAAATGAAATTACACGGAATACTACACGATAATGGATGGGAAAACATAAATATAAAAGGCTGATATTATTAACAAAAAATGCGCATTAATTATTAAATTTTTTGAGAACTGAATTATACAATTTTTCTAACTTTTTATTCATTTTTTTTGCTTCATATTTTGAGTCCTTCCATTTCTTTCCAAGTTTATTTCTTTGAGAATCTCCAATGATTTCCGTTTCGTTAAGCCTTTCAATAAACGCTTCAGATAGTTTAGTTGCATCCTCCTCTGAGAGTATTATTTTAGATTTTTCATTGTTTGCAATAAGGGGAAAATCACTTGGCATTTCCACCCTTCGGAAATACTTAAACCCTTTATTATACTTGTCAATATCATTATAAAATTCTGTAACATTAGTACAAATTACAGGAACCCCCGAAAACAAAGATTCCAAAGTCACTAAGGAGGTAGTCTCACAAAGTGAGGTGCTTATATTTATATCGCTAAAACGTAGGACTTTTATGTCTTGTGTTGTAATTATTTTTAAATTTTTAAATTTATTTTTTAGTTCCTTAAATTTATTACAATACTTTGGATGATAGACACTTTGAATTATTAGATAAAATTTCCGTGACTTTGAAATATATTCACACAATCTTTCTAATATTTGTATCCCTTTAGGCTTATTTAATCTTCCAGTATAAGTTACTATAATTTTCCCTTTGGGAATTCCGTGATTCGATTTAAATTCATAACGTTCATCTTCTGTTGATGGTTTGAAAACATTCGAATCTATACCATTATTTACAAACTTCCATTTGTATTTTGGAAAAATTGAGCTATATTCACTATTCAGTTGCGTACAATTAGTAATTATACAATTTGAAGATGATAATGATTCACTTAAAATACACTTTTGTTTGGAACTTAAAAATGAATATTTCAAATGAAGATGAGTAATAATTGGAAATACACCTGCAAATTTCTTGATAATATTTCTATCGCATTCAAAATCAGGATACCTTGAAATTATTAATTCAATCTTATTCAATTTTATCTCATCTAAATTATATTCCCCGTTTACAAGAAAAATTGGAATTAGCCCCATTGTTTTAACCAAATAACTAATTGTATAATCTTGCCCAAAATAAGGATTTTTGTGCGGCATTAATATTAACTTCATTTCTAAATTTCTGTGTTGATACAAAGATTGTTTGTTATTATTTCTTTAAAATTATAGCCAGTGAACTCCTTCCAAATTTTATTTATGAACGTTGAGGGTTGTGTACTTCGAAGCCCCCAGGCAATAGGATCTGGCATATTAACAATGTCGTAAGATTCAAAAATATTTATTGTTGGTTTTTCGTATTGATATAAAAACTCAAAATCTATGACAAAAACATTTCCTTTAGTATCAACAATAAAATTACCCGGATGTAGATCAAGATGAGCTACCCCTGAAATCCAAAGGTTATAAATAATTTGCGAGATTTCTCTTAACTTGGTCTTTAAGAGGCTTTTCTGTTGATTTTCCTCATAATCTATTAATTCCGTTACAAAATAATTTCTATCATAATATAGTAATTTTGGCATCAAAATATTTCTATCTGACAATGTTTGATATGCCAATAATTCTCTGTTATAAAATTTTTCTTTTCCCGGTTTATATGTTTTACAAACGGCCAATTCACCTTTAAAATTAACAATTTCGACTTTAGCTCTTCTATTATTTCCCTTTAATTGTTTTGTAACTTTAAATGGAGTTGAATATTCATCACAAATTCGTTGTCTTTTTCGTTTTATGTTTTTGACTTTTTCAGGAAACAGAATATTTATATATTCTAAGGCCTCGATGCTATCATCGCAACTATGTATGCAATTATAGTCAAATTCAGATCCAAGGTACAAGTTTGTAATTTCTCTCATTTTTAACTTCAGCTTGAAAAATCTGTAATTTGTCAAATAAGGATAATCTTTCCTTATAACAATAGGTGCTTTCTCGGGAGATAGATCGCAAAGTATGTAGGCAGCGTATGGGAGACCGCCACTTTTGTTATTCGGCCCACTATCCCATTTGCCACTTCTAATATATGTCTTTGCCTTTAATTTCTGTTTTATACTGAAGGTGGAATAAAATAATATTTCAACACCTAAATCATTAAATAAATTTACAAGTTTTTTATGTATTATTTGACCCTTTGCTTTTTCTCGAATAATGAAAACTGTTAATTCAGAATGTTCTCTTAAAATTGGATGAAGAGACGACAGCCATGGACTTTTGTTATATCCTATTTTCCTAACCCATTCAATACTTGGCAACCAGTTTTTTTGCTTCAGAAAATCATATAAATTCTCCAAACAGATTTCTTGAAAATAACAATTTGTTTTTTTTAAGAACCTTTTAAGCTCCTCGGTATATTTGTTGATTTTAAATGAACCTATTGGAATATTTCTATTAACTGGAATTCCTGAAGATTCTGCTTTATGAAAAACAATATGAAAAATAAAACTTAACATATATATATCAGGCGAGGGAACGAAATATAAATCACTTGACAATATACGGCTCTTCAAAATTTTTAAAGCTAAATGTTTTGGATAATATGGTAACTTTAGATATCCTGAACCCGAAACTCCACTTACACTATAAACATCGACCATCATATTGCCTGAATTTTCTTCATGCGTCAACAAACTATTTATTATTTTAATATCTTTATCAGCTACCAATAAATCTAAATCACTCTGCGATGATAGTAATTTATAATTTTGAAACCATCTAAGGACTACATATTTTACTCCTAAGATATTTAATTTATTAAAAAAATCACTAATAGACAGTTGAGAATCTATATATTTTCGCTTGGACATTTTATTCCTTTATATATTATATATTGAATTCAATACGTTTGAATTATTTTTTAGAAAACTATCCAAATTATTTCCTGTCATTTACTACCCTTACTCAGTTTGTTATATAGTGGATTAGCCAAATGATTAATTTTGCAAATAGTTTCATTATTAAGATGTTTAGCATAACCACCTATTTCACCGCCACGAAAATTTACACTTGTAAAGTGAATTTTATTTCCAGTAACAACACTATTATTTTTCTTAACAACAATCGTTGAATCATTTAATCTTACATCAACAATGTTTGATTTAATGTTTGAATTAAGATATTTAGCAATCAAAAGGACTGTTTTTTCATAATTTAATATGATGTCTTCAAACCTAACAAATAAAATTCTGTTTCTATATTTTAACCATCCTTCAATATGATAGTTCCAATACTCTATTCTGTTTAGTATCCCTTTATATGTCTCTTGATGGTACTCATTGATTGAAAAAATAAAGTCGTTTATGGAACCAGTAAGTATGTTAGGGTCACTGGATAAATAATGAAAATAAAGAGATGTTAATGTGTCCTTTGGCTCACGATATACGTATATTAATTTCACATTTTCTATGAGTTGATGATAAAATTCTCCAATCCACGGCTGATGTTGATGGAAAGATAAGTAATTACTATCAGAATGTGATTTGAAAATCCTGGGATTTCTATCAATCTCATCCAGAAAATTATTAGAATAGCTGTGGACATTGCCTTTTAAAACTTCATTTAATGAAACGTATGGTTGTGCATAGTCGACAAAATTGTTTCTTATTAAATCAATTGTAAGATGTGTACCGGAACGCCTGTGGCTTATTAATAATACATGGTGCGGATTCATTCTAAAAAAATTATTTTAAATGATATTTTTTATCCAAATTTTGTAAATTTTTTCTCAACTTTTTCCAATTCGCAACTGTTGGGGTTTTTATTGCTTGGCTAACTGATTTTTCTAAATCTATTAAGTATCTCGGCATTGAAGGTGTTACTTTCTGAAAAAGGTTTTGACTTTCAGTGTCAGGAAGCATTGCTAATTTAATCAAATCTTTATTCATCCCATCAGGTATAAAGCCTAACAATTCTGCATATCCTTCTGAAAATGGATGGGCCTTTGTGAAATAAGCAAATAGATTTCCTGCTGTTAATCGCATTAATCCTTTCTCTACTTCACCTGCAAACAATAGTGCTGAACCTTCTGCAAAAAGGCAAAGTACAGAAGACTTTAATCCATTATATTGCCAATATTGATGATTAACAGGATATTTAAAGTATTCCTCCCCACAGACTTCCAATTGCTTAATAGGGTCTTCAATTCCATAATCAGCTCTGGAAAAAACCGAACAAATACTTGCAAACATTTTACATGTAACTATTGAATGTCCTATATTTAAACGAGTAGAAATTTCTAAAGACTGCATTAAAAAATAATTTGCCTTACTATGATTACCATATAAAGCAAAAGCTATGGCAACTCGATGATAAGCTCCACATTTTAACCCATCATGAATTGCCCCGTTCATTTTGCTAATTACTTTCCTGTAATTATTAATAACATGTTTATATTCACCTTCTTGATTGAGAATTTTTAAATTCAAAAGCAGAATTTCAGCCTGAATTTCAGTAGGATATTTTGAAAATTTATTTTCCCCCAATAAAATATTTATGTGCCTTCTTGCTCCTTCGACACCATCCATTTGTTTAATAAAACCAGATTTCTGTTCAATCTTTATGATTTCAATTTGCCTCCTTAAAATAACTTCTTCAAATTTATAACCTCCCAGCAAAACATTTATTGCACTAATATAATTTCCATTTTCCAGAAACTTTTTAACCTGGGGTGCAAGTGCAGTAATATTTTGAAATGATGGCTCCGTATTATTAGAGGAACCAAAAATAAAAGAACTACCAAAGTTGTTTAAATTTGATTTATAATTTTGTTCTAATTGTTTATTCTGAATATTTTGAAGGATGTCTAAGGTTTTACCCTGCAATTCTAATGTTTTATCTTGTTTTGAATGAAGAGCGTCCATTTTATATTCAATTCTAACTTGATGCTCCTTAACTAATTTTTCGAATTGACTAAAATCTACTGCACTTTTTTTAAGAAGACGAAGAACATATAACAGATTAATTCCTGTCTTTTCAGCGAAATTCCTTATTAATGAAAAATCTTTTTTTAAATCTTTTGTGCTAAGAATAATCCCTTCTAATAAATGAGTAAAATAAACTGTTTTTGCTTTATCTCCAGATTTTAGCTCATGACGAAAATAATGACGGAAGTGATATTTAAATTTATCACAAACAAAATCTACAAATTCATTGAGGCATTTAACTTCTTTTTTATCATAATCAGGAGTTGCATTTCTAATCACTTTTTTTAAGAAATAATCTGCATTTATTTGTTCATTTCCTTCAAGCATTTCAGAGATGGTTTTCTCACTTATAAGTTCATCCAATAGTGGGGCTAAAAAGGAATTATCAAGATCAGCAATAATTTCGTGGTGTTCATTTGATTTATTAAAAATATTTCTAAATATTTTTTCATTTTTTGTTTCTTCTAACTCATATTCTTTAATTATATCCTTTTTAATTTGTGAAAGAGAATTTTTATATGCATTTAAAATTGCTTTTTCCAAATCAGAATTTACATTCTTAGTAATGCCATCTTTAATACCTGTCAAACTGTCATGAACATTTTTAGTAAGAATATGGGTACTAATTGACAATGCACCACTTGCCACCTCTGGTGAAATTCCAATAAATTTAGCAGTCTCTTCACAGTACACCCCTTCCCCAAGTACATGACTTGTAATGGCAGCTGCAACAAGAATACCTGCTTGGGTAATTTGATTTTTCATTTGATATAAAAAGGGAGAATTTTTTATGCGCTAAGTTAATCTTTTTTGTTGATAACAATTTTATTTTGAGATTTTCTTTATATAAAAACTTAAATTATTTATCTATTGAAAATTGAATAAATGATTATTATTATCTGTATGATTTGGCAAAACTCAAGGCACTTTGAACTTTTAAAAAACATCTTACCTTTTAGAACAAATAATAAACATTAGCAATAGTTGACAGTATATTTAATAAACGATTTAGTCCGTATCGGAGTCCCTAAGACAAGTTTTGAAAGTGCTACCAATGTGTTACCTGAAATTTTAAAAACCAACCGAAACTCCTATGACTGCTATCCGTTAAAAAATTAAAAAAAGTCCTGATCGGACAACTGAAAAACTCCCTGTAAAATCTATTTGCAGGGAGTTTTTTTATGAATTTAACTTCCAAAGAAAAATATTTATTATTATTGCTCACTGAATGTGATAATATCCTTCATCCTTTTTAACCAATCGGTATTTTCACGAAATGTTATGAAGAACTTTAAAAAGAGCTGCTCCATATTCTTGTTTTGTCTTTTCTGCGGAGTAACTTCCTATGCTCAACCTTTTCCGTTAAACGATACAGTAGAATGTATGAAAGCTATTGGTTTGGCTACTTCTGCAGGTGCTCCTCTCGATAGTGCTGTCATCACTATTTTTAAAGGAAACGAAGTGGTGGAATGGAGCGAAATTACCAGCAACCCGAAACACGACCATCATTTTTCTTACAATTTGCTTGGTAATTCGTATTACACTATTCAGGTCTCGAAAACCGGCTATGTAACCCGTTCCATTGGTATCGACACACGTTTACCTAAAGATTTTGTGATTAGTTACGATAATCCGAAAACCAGTTTCGAATTTGAAGTTGATGTTTTTAAAACCGACCCTACAAAAGAAGATGATCTGATGGATTTTCCGATTGCTCTTGTAAAGTTTAATACTACCACTCAACTTTTCGAGTTCGACAGCGAGTACACAAAAAAACTGAAGAAAAAGTTGGGCTATTAGTTATTCTGACATCAACTAAAAAAGCCTCACCATTCGGTGAGGCTTTTTTAGTACGCAACTATCCTTCTGTTGTTATTTTTATTGCACCACTATTTTCTTTTTGGAGGTGTTTTTGTTTTCATCTTCCAACCACACAAAATAAATTCCTTTGGTATAGCCTGTCAAATCTATTGTTGTTTGTTGAGCATTTATTCTATTATTGATAATTTCTTCTCCCAGCAAATTAAAAACTTTTACAGTTACAATCTTACTTCTTTGACTTCTGACATGAAACAAGCCGGTGCTCGGATTAGGATAAACAGACATGTTCACCTCATCTGGATATTCTCCAACATTTAATCCGCTAATATGAATATCGGTTTCCCACAAACCTCTTCCATAAGTTGCTGCTCTTAGTTTTTTAGAATAATATTGTATTTCCAGTTCGTCTACTATTACATGTGGCAATCCATTATCAAAAGCCACCCAGTCGATCATTGTGTTATCCATGTAATAAACCCCGAAGTCAGTACCAATATATAGTGCATCATTTGAATAATTGACATATACAATACAATTAACCGGAACATTACTCAATGATCCAGAGACATTGGTCCAGGTGTTGCCTCCGTTTACCGATTTAAATACCTTACTACCGTTCACATATCCCGAAAGTGTTACCCATAGCTTTTGAGGATCGGTATTGCACACTGCCACATAAGTGATGGCTGCATTACTTACCGGCAAACCAGACACGATAGAAGTCCATGTATTTCCTCCGTCAGCTGTTCGATATAAATGAGTGTAATTTCCTGTATAAATGTAGCTATTATTAGATGGAGCAACCGCCAAAACATTCAGAGGGCTTCCCGTTAGTGGGGTTGATATTGGGTAATAACTAATACCTTCATCGTTCGATTCCCAAACACTTTTGTAAGCCGTATAATAATTCTGATTATTGGCAGGGTCTTGCACCAGAGGTGTTATCCAGTCACCATTCACATCAGGCGAAACATCCATATAATGCATTCCTCCGTCAACTGACAAACTTAACCCACCACTGGGTAAACAACTTATTACTCTGTTCGAATCAGAAAAGTCGATAAGTTGTTCCATGCCATCTCCGCCCTGTTTCTGATTCCACGCTCCAGCACTATACTTCACCGAACCATTGTCTTGCTGTCCGCAAAAAACAAGATCCGCATTAGTTTGCGAACAGCTCAAACGATAAAATTGAGAAATGGCAATATTATGACTGAGGTCCGTCCAGGAAACACCTCCATTAATAGATATGAATACCCCCCCGTCATTACATGTATACACTGTATCATTTCCATGAGGAAAAAATTTCACATCATGTCCATCTGCATGGTCGTATGTGAAGGATGGCCAACCAGCCCAATCGCTTACAGTATTCCAAGAGTTCCCACCGTTTACCGACTTGCTCACATCAAGACCTGATGTATAAAGTGTATTTGGGTCGAGAGGGGATACATTGATAATTGTATTGTAGTAACCGTAGCCTGCATCTGCTGTACCAATATTACTAAACGAAACACCTCCGTCAGCCGATTCAAACAAATCTCCGGCCGATGTTAGTGCATAGATTATATTGGGGTTTGCCGGTGTTACAGCCAAGCTCACCCTATCCGGGTTGCCTGTATAACCTGCATTAACTGGCGCCCAGGTTAAGCCTGAATCTAAAGACATATAAATATCATTGCTTTTACTAGCATATATCTTGGTTGCATTACCCGTGTTAAACTCCATATCATAGACATGGCCTGTTAACACATTGGACCATGTAGCACCCCCGTCAGTACTTCTCCAAAGTCCGTCACGAGCGGCTGCAAGCAATGTCTGAGAATTAACAGGCGATATTAATATACGTTGAATAATATTGTTCTGCATTTGTGTATAGGTTAAACCAGTGGTATTCCAGGTATTTCCTCCATCTGTCGATTTCAGCAACCCTGCACTGTAAGTACCTCCCCATAAAGGCGAAAAACCTGAGCCTCCCGCTTCGTAGCCATATCCATCTCCGGTAGCAATATACATTACACTTGTATTCGAAGGGTCTATCGCTATATCGGCAATACTTATATTGGGTAACAAATCTGTATTCGTTGTCCAGCTTGCTCCTCCATTGGTCGATTTCCACAATCCTCCGTTGGCGGCTCCCACCCACATAATACTTGAATTAGAAGGATCAAATTGCAAAACGTTCAATCGACCCATTCCTCCGCCATTTCCCGGAACTTGATTAGGGCCAAGCAGTACCCAATTGTTTATGGTATTATCGCTTTTCTCATTTTTTGTTTTGGAAAGCGAAGCATGATATTCGTCCCACAGAGCAAGTGCATTAAACTTACCTGATGGATATACTCTGGGTTCCATAAATTTCTCCCAGCGTTTAAACTGTTGGTACCCTCCATCCTCCAGATTACCCTCCTCTGTTGCACTTGGTGCTTTACCTGCCCAATAATCGTTAAACGTTTTTTGAATGTCGTAAAAGGTAATATCTTTTTTCTGTGGAATGTTTTTCATCCATTCCTGTGCCTCCAACCCTGCACTAGCAAAGAAAAAGAATATGACTGCCGATATTAGTTTTGTTCTGAATTGCATAACTTGCTTTATTTTGAGTAACAAAACTACTGATATTAATTTACAATTCATCCAACTTTTATGCTTTTTCATGATTTCTTTTCTTTTCTTTTCTTTCCTTTCTCCCTTCCTGCTTGCCTGTAACACCTACATAAGTTAACCTGATTTAAATCAACCCTTCTTACCAACTTTAATTTCGTACGTTTGCTCAAGTTGTATTTCTTATTTTTTTAATTCGAAATGATAACAAGATGGGGAGAAGCAAGCATTAATAGCCCTTTCAACACTAAAAATTAATCAATCAATAAAAACCCTTTTATGAATTTATTAGTATCAAAAGCAGAAACTTTTCTCAAGCAATGTTATTCCGAAAACGAATGGGATAATCTGGAAAAAAGATTAACAGAAGTAAAAGATGAAATAGCCCGCACGGGCACTTACGTTCACACCGCTCTTGAATTGGAGCACGGAGCAAAGATAGCCTGGCGAAACAGCAACCGATGTATAGGTAGGTTTTTCTGGAAAAAACTTTCGGTGAGAGACCAACGCCACCTGACTACTGAAAAAGAAATATGTGATGAGATGCTTAATCATATTAAGTTTGCTTACAACGATGGCAAGATTCGCCCCAGTGTTACAGTTTTCAGACAAGCAGACGAAGTGAAAAACAATTCTATCAAAATATGGAATGCACAATTGGTAAGATATGCAGGCTATCAGGCGGAAGGAAATAAAATAATAGGCGACCCCGATTCGCTGGAGTTTACGGCCGAATGTATAAAGCTGGGTTGGAAAAGTGCGAAGACTGATTTTGATATTTTGCCTTTGGTTATTCAAATTGCCGACCATCCTCCGGTGTTGGTTCCTATTCCCGATAGTTTTATTAACGAAGTAAACATCGAACATCCCACTCTGGAGTGGTTCAAAGAGCTTGGCTTAAAATGGTATGCTGTGCCTATCATTTCTAATATGGTGTTGGAGATAGGCGGCATTGTATACTCTGCTGTGCCTTTCAACGGTTGGTATATGGAAACAGAAATAGCTTCGCGCAATTTCGGAGACGAGCAACGTTATAATGTTTTGCCCACTTTGGCTGCACGTATGGGATTAGATACTTCCAAGAACAGCACCCTTTGGAAAGACAGAGCCTTGCTCGAACTCAACCTAGCTGTTTTACATTCTTATCAAAAAAGTAAAGTAGCCATGGTAGACCATCACACCGCTACCGACCAATTCATCAATTTTGAAGAATCGGAAAACGAATGCGGAAGAGAAATTAATGCCGACTGGTCGTGGATAGTACCTCCTATGTCGGGCTCGGCTACTAAAACATTTTTCAGAGAATGGAAAAACGAAGTGGTAGCTCCCAATTTTTATCGCGAATTTGCAGCCTGGCGAAAACCTACTGCCGAAGAAATGGAAAAACAAGCAGGTTGCCCTTTCCACATACACAAAGCTTGATAAACAAAAAAACTCCCGTAACATATACGGGAGTTTTTTTGTAATCCAGAATTTAAACTTGCTGATTTATTCCACTTTTGAACTCTCCAGATATAAAGTATCAGGACAAATGTCTAATCCGTTTTTCCAAGTAACGGTGCCTGATTCCACTTTTGCTGTTTGAAACATCATAATATCTTTCAATTCGCTGAAAAGACCGAAATTCAAATAGGGCTTCACATCAAACATTTTCTTTTCATTATTATTAAATACACCTATCCCTAAGATTATATTCGTCTGAACGCCTCACCCCTTTATCCCCTCTCCAAAGGAGAGGGGGCGAAGCTTAAAGAAACCTGATTTTTGCATTTACTTATTCTCCCCTCTCCTTTGGAGAGGGGCCGGGGGTGAGGCGTTTTGCAATTAATAAATAATCTTAGGGATTAGTGCCTTATTAAATATAATTTCCAGAAAATATTCTTGAAAAGCAGTAACTGATTTTACTCTTGGGTTCATTTGTATTTATCTTAAAGGATCAATATTAAATATCTTTTGCCAGCCCGCTCATATTAAGGGTTAGTTGTTAGTTGCTGAACAACATTTCCCAAAACATCAGTTATTATTAGACTTGTGTTTTTTTGTAATACTCTTATCGAAGGAAAGTAAGTTCTTAATATTTTAATTTCTCCGGATTTCTCCTGTTATCCCAAAAAGTTAAAAGCTCAATCTGATTTTTATGTACACGGTAATATAAATTCACTTGTTTTACCAATACACATTTGCGTACATTATTATTTTTTGCTTTAGGGAACATCAAAGGGGTTTTCGAAATCAGGAATAAAGTATCTTCTGTTAAATTGATAAATTTCTCAACCTCTTTTATTGAGAAATCAGAAAGGAGGAAGTCAAGTATTGAATCGAAATCTGATTGGGCTTTTTCTGTCCATTTTATTTCCATTACCATGGGTGGTTAAAGTTTATACTTGCCTTTTATTTTCGCCATCACCGCTGTATGTGCAATTAACTGTCCGCTGTCTGCTTGTAAAATTCCTTCTTCAATGGCTGCTCTTTCTTTATCAGAAATTTTATCCCACCAATCTTCTTTTGATGCTTTTACCAGTTGAATAAAATTACTTAAAACTGTTTTATCATCAATGTCTAAAATCAGCTTTACCAATTCTAATTTTTGTGCTTGAATTGTCATTTTGTTTTTATTTTTTTTACAAAGATAATTCTTTTCCTTTTCAACACAGAGTGCACAAAGCAAAAAAGAGCTTCACAGAGCAAATAAAAAAAGGCCCCGAACATTTCTGCCCGGAGCCTCATTCTTAATTTATTTGAAAAGTGATTTGTGGTGGTGAGGACACCACCTAATAAACGGCACTAGCGAAACACGCTAGCGCCAGCGGGGTTGTCATTTTGTTTTTATTTTTTTTTACAAAGATAATTCTTTTCTTTTTCAACACAGAGTACACAAAGCAAAAAAGAGTTTCACAGAGTAAAAAAAGCCCCGAACATCTCTGCCCGGAGCTTCATTTATAATTTATAATTCATCATTTATAATTTCTATTCTTTAACTATCTTCCTATTCACTACTCCCTCTTGGCTATTTACTGATAAAAAATAAACTCCCTTTGCCAGCTACGTTCGTTATTTTTTTGCTTACTATTATTATCTGAAAACATTTCGTAATTTTGTTTTCGAATTAATTACATCAACTATGACAACTATCGCTATAAAAAACAATATTTACAAGGCATTGGAGAATATTGAAGATCCTAAGTTTTTAAAAGCTGTTTATGAAATTGTCTCTTCTAAAGCCGACAGTACTGATTTTTATGAGTTGACTGATGAGCAAAAAGCAATTTTGGATGAGCGGGATTTGGAATATAAACAGGGGAAAGGAAAATATCATTCGTGGGAAGAAGCAAAAAAAATAATTCGCAGCAAAAAAAATGTCGCGTAAAATTCTTTTCAGAGATAAAGCAATAAGCGAAATGATGTCTGCTTATTGGTGGTATGAGGATGCAAAAATTGGTTTAGGTGATGTGTTTCTTAAGAAAATTGATACATACATTGACATCATAAAAGAAAATCCCGAAGCATTTCGAATAGTTTATAAAAAGTTCAGGCAAATACCCATCAAAAAATTCCCTTTTGTTATCTTATATAAAGTCTATCCTTCGGCAGTGGTTATACATAGTGTATTTCACACCAGCCAAAATCCAGACAAAAAATTTAAACGAAAAAAATAATTTACTACAAATAAAAAAAGTATAAGGAAGCACAGCCTCTTTATCCATTTTGTTTGTTTTTTCTTTTTCAACACAGAGTACACAAAGCAAAAAAGGAGTTTCACAGAGAAACAAAAAAAACTCCGAACATTTCTGAACGGAGGTTTATTATCCATTTTGTTTTTCTTTTCTTTTTCAACACAGAGTGCACAAAACAAAAAAGAGTTTCACAGAGTAAAAAAGCCCTGAACATTTCTGCCCAAAGCTTTTTTAATTCACTTCTAAAACTTATTTGTTCTACTTTATTCAATTATTATTTTCCTATTCACCACATTTTTCTTTTCATCCGTTATCATCACAAAATAAATACCTGCTTTCATATTTTCTTTTTCAATTACATATTGTCTGCCTGTAAAGTTTATTGTTGCTATTTCTTTGCCTAACATGTCAACTATTCTAATAATAATGTTCTTTTGTTCTTCATTAAAATCAATGGTTGTTTTCGAAGTGAAAGGATTTGGATAAATAGTGATTCCGTTTTCATTTTGAGTTTCTGCCACTCCAACAGTCACTATTGGTCCGAAATATTTTGCTAAATAATAAGCCTGTGAATTACTCATTGTTACAATATTAGAATCAACCCCTGGTTGGAAATCAAGATTGTAAGGCATAGCAAAGCCCGAAGCATAACCCGATGTAAATATATTATTTCCTCCATCAACATAAATAAACTTCCCCACATCAGAGCCGGAATATCCAATTTTGAATGCCCACAAATAGCTACCTCCGCTACTATACTCTGCCAAAAAAACATCATCTGAAGGACTTACTCCAGTGCTTGTGCTTACCAAGGTAGATACTCCAGAAGAAGGGTCAAAATCAACCGTTCCTGTAAAGCTTCCGGTTGTTACAACATTGCCATTTCCATCTGTTGCAACACCATAAAAGCTGGCAGCAGGAGAAGAACTTATTTTTTCTGCCCAAAGATAGGCTCCCGTTGAACTGTATTTCGCGATGAAATTGCTACCACCCGTTCCGCCTGCTATATTTGCAGTACCAACTCCCGGATTAAAATCTACGGTATTTATAAAACTACCAACTAATACAATATTTCCTGAACCATCTAAAGACATTGAATTAAGATCGTCATAACTTGCAGCTCCAATTCTTTCAACCCAAAGTAAATTACAACTGTTGTCAAATTTAGCCATAAATATATCATCAAATCCGGCTGAAGATGCATAGCTTATTGTTGCACTAATATTAAAATCAATAGAGCCATTAAAACTTCCTGCGACAACTATATTACCTGTAGCATCCAAATCAATTTTTACTGGTGAAACAACAGAGGAAGATGTTGAAGGGGAATCCATAGAATGCGCCCAAATATAGGCACCGTTAGGGTCATATTTTGCTACAAACATTCTGGGAGAACCGGAAGAAGGAGCATAAAGATTTGCAACACCCGAACCCATATTGAAATCAGCAGAGTCGGATGAAAAAGTTCCTGTAACATAAATATTGTTTGAAGCATCTGTTTTTAAAGAGGTACCCTTACCATGCCCCCAACCTTGTTGTATTCCCGCCCATAAATAATTTCCATTACTGTCGTATTTTGCAAGAAACAATTTATTTGTTCCCGATAAAATAGCTGTGGCTGCGCTTGGGTCAAAATCAGCTGAAACTGTAAGTTGACCAGTAATTATAACATTATCAGCGGCATCTACAGCAATTGAAAAAGGTTCAGCACTTGCACCAAAACTTTTTGCCCAAACATAATGCCCGGCACTATCATATTTTGCAATAAATGCATTTCCGTTAAGTAAATCATTTAGGTAAGCTGTTCCCGGTCCCGGGTCAAAATCGTAATTATTTCCCCCACTTGGAAAGTTACCTGTAAGAAAAGTATTCCCTGCATTGTCAATAGTCATTGCAAAAACTGTTGCAAATGGAGCTTCTGCCCAAATATTTTGTTGTGCAAAAACACTAATGTTTATAATCATAAATGTTAAAAATGTTGTAATTGTTTTTTTCATTCTATTTTTGCGTAGTCGCCACATTAGTTTTTCATGCCCCGTTTATTAAAGTGGGTTCTGGTCTCCACTTTTTACTTTTAAAAAAACAATCCCGCTCAACTGCTCGAGCAGGATTGTTTTTGGTTTTGGTGTGCTGCATGTGGGGTATTACCCGTTTATGCGGCAACCGCCATAAGGAGCCGATTCTGGTCCTGCACCGGCTGTGTTATGAGCCGTAGTTTTCCAAAATAATGGCACATTAAGGTAATCTGCCGGAACATCCACAGTAGCGCTGCTTTTGGTATATTGCACTGTAGGACTGGTAACAGCAATATACGATTCGTCTTTGGTAGGGTCGCCTTTGGTTACACGGTGAGTGTAATTTTTAGCACCCGCCACTGGGTCGTGATGAATGTCGGCAGTACCCAAAAAGTCGCCATTGCTCACTCCTCCGTTTACCACCGGCCCCGGCAACGGCACCGCAGTTGCTTCGCTTTTTGTTAATTCAAATCCAAATGCTTTCCAGGCATCCGGATCGTTCGGAATTTCGATTTCTACCACAGCAGCCAAATTATTGTAAGCCTCGGCTGCAAGCCCATTTTTGCTGTGCATAACCCCTGTAGCGGCTACGGCAGCATTGTGTTTGTTTGTGTTGTCTGTAATAGAAGTTCTCAGAGTTCCGGCTGCAGTGGTAGCCAAAGCTCCTTTGGCCGCAACAGCCGTGATAGTGCTGGTAGAGGTGTTGGCCCCTACCGTCTCGGTAATGCTTTGAACGTCTCCAGGTTTGTCCTGGTCGTTCTTTCGTTTAATTTTTACAGCTCGTGCTGACATAATAATTGTTTTTAATTAATAATTACCTCCGGCTAATAGAAATAATACAGTATGAAAACGGAGGTTTTTTTCCATTCTGTAATGTCGTTTTATGTTACGTCAAAAAATCGTTATTATGCTGAATAACATTAATATATATCAAAATAGGGTAAAAACAGGCCCAAATACGATGGTAAATACTCCCTTTACAATCGTATGCAAATGGTTTACAACCGTAATCAATAGGTTTACAACCGTAAAGCTCATGCATACGGTTGGTAGAAGGTTCAATACGGTTGTATGCGTACCCAATACGATTGGTAAAGGAGCAAATACGGTTGTACGAACCCCTCATACAGTTCAAAAAATGACAAATACAGTTGTATGAACTCCTCATACAGTTCAAAAAATGGCAAATACAGTTGTATGAACCATTCATACAGTTGTATTTTTGGGCATATTTTAGCCAAAAATGGGGGTATTTTTTAACAAATGGAGATGAGCCAAACCAACTATAAGCCGAACCAAAAACACTAAAAAAAGCAAAAAAATAAGAAAGGAGAATGCCCCTGAAAGGCTTGTTAATAAAGGCTTTTAGCCTATAAAATAAATGGGGGGGGTAAAACTCAATAACCACAAGGCTTTCGGAGCCTTCGAAACGCGCTCTGCGCAATGCTTTGCTGTGGTTGTGTTTTGAGTCATTTTAATGAGTTGTTAAAATGTAAGTTTGTCTATAGTTTTAATTATTTGGTAGTGCAAATATACAAATTAAATTTTTTAAAAATATGATATTTGTCAAGGTAAGCACCACTCGCCCTCGTTTGTAACGAGGGCGGTTGAGAATAGCGTTTGTAACGCAACACCTCACCCCCGGCCCCTCTCCGAAGGAGAGGGGGAGATGCGTGACGGTTGGAATAAGTTTTAAGTATACATATATATATATGTATTATATTTGTGGGGGGGGATAAGGGGGGAGCAACCAAACTCGCAAAAGAGCAAGTTCGGAGTGAGAACTGAAAGATAATAAGAAGAGATGCGCTAAAAACAATTAAGCAATCTTGCAATTATTCAGTAGGCAAATTAGATATGAGTATTGAGATTTTAGATTTGAGATTGATTATTGCCTATTGCTTAATTGTACAATTGCCCAATTGAACTGTAGAGATTCATCGCTTCGCTCTGAATGACAGGCTAGCTTTAGTGTAGGGGCGGGAAAAAAGTCGGCAAAGCCGACTTTTTTCCCTTTCTGTATCCTCATATTGCGTGTCATTCCGAACGTAGTGAGGAATCTCTTTTGATTGGTGATTGGCGAAGGTTGATTGTTTATTGTTTATTGCCTACTGCCCAATTGCCCAATTGAAGAATTGCCCAATTGAACTGCGCTCCCTCCATTTCCCACCACAACTAAACACCCAACCACAAAAAAAGAGGAGCAACTTTCGTTACTCCTCTTTAATTTGAAATTTGAAATTTGGAATCTATTTTACGCTTGTTCTTCCATTGCTTCTTTTTTAGAAGCCATTAATCTGTCGTACTCTTCCTGAGAACCAACAATTAATTTGTCGTAAATTCTCAATCCGGTACCTGCCGGGATTAAATGTCCAACAATAACGTTTTCTTTCAATCCTAACAAATGATCTTCTTTACCTGCCACAGCAGCTTCGTTCAATACTTTTGTCGTTTCCTGGAACGATGCAGCACTCATAAAGCTTTGTGTTTGTAACGATGCTCTGGTAATTCCTTGCAACACCTGATTAGATGTGGCCGGAACTGCTTCGCGAGCTACTATAGGTTTCAAATCTCTACGTTTCATAGAAGAGTTTTCGTCTCTTAGTTTACGTGCACTGATAATCTGTCCTGCTTTAAACAATGTAGATTCTCCTGCATCAGTAATTACCACTTTTCCGTACAAGTTATCATTTTCTTCCATGAAATTAGCTTTATTGATAAGCTGTTTTTCAAGGAAAGTAGAATCTCCTGCTTCGCTGATGTCAACTTTACGCATCATCTGACGAACAATTACCTCAAAGTGTTTATCATTAATTTTCACCCCTTGCAAACGGTATACCTCTTGTACCTCGTTTACCAGATATTCCTGCACTGCAGTAGGCCCTTTGATAGCAAGTATGTCGGCAGGAGTAATAGCTCCATCGCACAATGCTTCTCCAGCTTTAATGAAATCGTTTTCCTGTACCAGGATGTGTTTACTCAACTGAACAAGGTATGTTTTCTTTTCACCTGTTCTCGATTCAACGAACACCTCACGGTTACCACGTTTAATCTTACCAAATGTAACAATACCATCAATTTCGGAAACCACAGCCGGGTTACTTGGGTTACGAGCCTCGAACAACTCGGTAACACGTGGTAAACCTCCCGTGATATCTCCTGTTTTACCAGAAGAACGAGGAATTTTAACCAATATCTGACCGGTTTCGATTTTGTCTTTATCGTTTACAATAACGTGAGCGCCTACCGGAATGTTGTACGTACGTACCACTTCCTTGTTCACCATAATTTTAATCGCAGGGTTCTTTGATTTATCACGGCTTTCAACAATCACTTTTTCCTTAAATCCGGTTTGCTCATCCGATTCTTCACGGAAAGTAATACCTTCTTCAATATTTTCGAATTCCAGTTTACCTGCAAATTCCGAAACAATCACCGCGTTATACGGATCCCAGTCGCATATTAATGTACCTTTTTTAATTTTGGTTTCACCAGCTACATATACTTGCGAACCGTAAGGAATATTTCCTGTGGTTAATACAATCTTGGTAGTAGCATCGATAATGCGCACCTCAGCCGAACGACCGATAACCACATCAACAATTTCTTTACCCGATTTACGTTTTACAGTTTTTAATTCGTCTATTTCCAGTAAACCATCATATTTAGCTTCTAGTTTAGACGAAGCCACAGATCCACCCGCAACACCTCCAACGTGGAACGTACGTAATGTAAGCTGTGTTCCCGGCTCACCGATAGACTGAGCAGCAATAACACCTACAGCCTCTCCGCGTTGTACCATTCGGCCAGTAGCAAGGTTACGTCCGTAACATTTACCACATACTCCGTTTTTACTTTCGCATGTCAACACCGAACGTATTTCTACTGATTCGATAGGTGAGGTAGTTATTTCTTTCGCAAAATCTTCAGTAATTTCTTCACCCGAAGCAATAATTAATTTTCCTGTAAGCGGGTTGTACACATCATGAACAGTGGTTCTACCCAAAATTCTGTCGTATAACGATTCTACAACCTCATCATTTTTCTTCAATGGAGTAGCCACAAGTCCACGCAATGTACCACAGTCTTCGATAGTGATAATTACGTCCTGAGCCACGTCAACCAACCTACGTGTTAAGTAACCCGCATCAGCTGTCTTAAGAGCCGTATCCGCAAGTCCTTTACGCGCACCGTGAGTAGAGATAAAGTACTCCAAGATGGATAGTCCTTCTTTAAAGTTCGAAAGAATCGGATTTTCGATAATCTCTCCTCCACCTGCACCTTTTTGAGGTTTAGCCATCAATCCACGCATACCACCTAACTGACGAATTTGCTCTTTCGAACCCCTCGCCCCTGAGTCAAGCATCATAAACACCGGATTGAATCCCTGACGGTCGTTGGTCAATGTATTCAACACCTTAGCTGTGATACGAGAGTTGGTATGTGTCCAGATATCGATAATCTGATTGTAACGCTCGTTATTAGTGATGAAACCGGCATTGTAGTTTCCTACCACCTCTTCCACCTGAGCATTTGCATCAGCAATCATTTTTCCTTTGTCTTCCGGAATAACCACATCGCCTAGGTTAAACGACAAGCCTCCGCGGAACGCATGCATATAACCTAATGTTTTTATTTCGTCCAAAAATTTCGCTGTTTTCGCCATTCCGGTTTCTTTCACAATGTTTCCGATAATGTCGCGCAACGATTTTTTAGTTAACAATTCATTGATATAACCTACTTCTTCAGGAACTACTTTATTGAATAAAATACGCCCTACAGTGGTTTCAATTAATTTGGTAACCATTTTATCACCTTCTTTTACTTGCAAACGTACTTTTACCCATGCATGCAAATCTACTTTCTTTTCGTTGTAAGCTATTACAGTTTCTTCCGGAGAATAGAACACCAAACCTTCGCCTTTTACAACTTCGTCTTTCGTGTTTTTCTTTCCTTTGGTCATGTAATACAAACCAAGCACCATGTCCTGAGAAGGTACAGCCACCGGAGCACCATTAGCAGGGTTCAAAATATTGTGCGAAGCAAGCATCAATAGTTGAGCTTCCAATATAGCAGCATGTCCCAACGGAACGTGAACCGCCATCTGGTCACCGTCAAAATCCGCGTTAAACGCAGTACAAGTTAACGGGTGCAATTGTATCGCTTTTCCTTCAATTAATTTTGGTTGGAAAGCCTGAATACCCAATCTGTGCAATGTCGGAGCACGATTCAAAAGAACTGGATGTCCTTTCAACACGTTTTCCAAAATATCCCAAACAATTGGTTCTTTTTTATCAACTATTTTCTTTGCAGATTTTACAGTTTTTACCACACCACGCTCAATCATTTTACGAATGATAAATGGTTTGAATAACTCTGCTGCCATATCTTTTGGCAATCCGCATTCGTGCAATTTCAATTCAGGCCCAACGACAATTACCGAACGAGCCGAATAATCCACACGTTTACCCAATAAGTTCTGACGGAAACGACCTTGTTTACCTTTCAATGAATCGGATAACGATTTCAACGCACGGTTCGATTCTGTTTTAACAGCATTCGATTTACGAGAGTTGTCGAATAATGAATCTACCGACTCCTGAAGCATACGTTTTTCGTTACGTAAGATTACTTCTGGTGCTTTAATTTCTATTAATCGTTTCAAACGGTTGTTACGGATAATAACACGTCTGTACAAATCATTTAAATCTGACGTTGCAAAACGACCGCCATCCAATGGAACTAACGGACGCAATTCCGGTGGAATAACCGGTACGATTTTTACAATCATCCATTCCGGACGATTTTCCACATGCTCGTTGGCATGGCGGAAGCCTTCTACCACCTGAAGTCTCTTCAACGCTTCGTTTTTACGTTGCTGCGAAGTTTCAGTATTGGCTTTGTGACGTAAGTCGAAAGATAACGAGTCTAAATCAACACGGCTCAATAACGCTTGTAACGCTTCAGCACCCATCTTAGCGATAAACTTGTTTGGGTCTTCATCATCCAGGTATTGATTTTCTTTCGGTAATGTTTCTAATATGTTCAGGTATTCTTCCTCTGATAAAAAATCAAGGTAGTTAACACCATCAGCTGCTTTTACTCCCGGATTTACTACTACATAACGCTCGTAGTAGATAATCATATCAAGTCTCTTTGTAGGAAGACCTAATAGATAACCGATTTTGTTAGGCAATGATTTAAAGTACCAGATATGAGCCACCGGAACCACAAGTGCTATGTGTCCCATGCGCTCTCTACGCACTTTTTTCTCTGTTACCTCCACACCGCAACGGTCGCACACGATGCCTTTATAACGAATACGTTTATATTTTCCGCAAGCACACTCCCAATCTTTTACCGGCCCGAATATACGCTCACAAAACAAACCGCCCATTTCTGGTTTGTATGTTCTGTAATTGATGGTTTCCGGTTTTACTACCTCACCGCTCGATCGCTCCAAAATTGCTTCTGGTGATGCAAGACTGATGGTAATTTTCGAGAAATTACTTTTTAATTTATGATCTCTTTTGAAAGCCATTTATAATTAGTTTAAAAGTTAAATAGTTTAATGTTCGAAGTTGTTAAGTTTAAAGTTCAAAAGTTACTAAATGTGTAACTTTCAAACTTTAAACAATAAACTTATTTAGTCAAGCGAAATGTTCAATCCCAATCCTCTTAACTCGTGCAACAATACGTTGAACGATTCAGGGATTCCCGGAGTTGGCATGTTTTCGCCTTTTACTATAGCTTCGTAAGCTTTAGCACGTCCTACCACATCATCCGATTTAATAGTCAGAATTTCCTGTAGTATATTGGCTGCTCCAAATGCTTCGAGTGCCCAAACCTCCATCTCACCAAAACGCTGACCTCCAAACTGAGCTTTACCGCCCAAAGGTTGTTGTGTAATCAATGAGTATGGTCCGATAGAACGACTGTGCATCTTATCATCCACCATGTGGCCCAGTTTAAGCATGTAGATAATACCTACTGTAGCCGGCTGATCGAATTTCTCTCCTGTTCCGCCATCTGTTAAGAATGTACGGCCATAGCGAGGCAAGCCTGCTTTGTCTGTCCACTCATTCAGCTGATCGGTGGTTGCTCCGTCAAATATCGGGGTAAAGAATTTCTCTCCCAATGTTTTTCCGGCCCAAGCCAAAACAGTTTCATATATCTGACCAAGGTTCATACGCGAAGGCACCCCTAATGGATTCAACACAATATCAACCGGTGTTCCGTCATCTAAGAAAGGCATATCCTCATCGCGAACAATACGAGCAACAATACCCTTGTTACCGTGACGACCCGCCATTTTATCCCCTACTTTTAATTTACGTTTTTTAGCAATGTAAATTTTAGCAAGCTGCATAATACCTGATGGTAACTCATCACCAATGGTTACTGCAAATTTCTTGCGTTTGTACGAACCTAATAAATCGTTATATCTGATAAGATAATTGTGAAGCAAAATTTTAATCTTCTCGTTTATCTCTTTATCAGTTGTCCATTTACCAGGATTTACACCAGTAAAGTCAATTTTCTCAAGTATTTTTTGTGTAAACTTGATACTCTTGCCTACTACTTCTTCCTTCATCAGATTGTACACACCTTGAGATGTTTTTCCGTTTACCAGACTAGTAAGTTTGTCAACCAACTTTTCTTTCAACGCTGCCATTTCAACTGCATGTTCTTTGTCGATTTTTTCCAACAAAGGTTTTTCTTCCGATTTAGTCTTTTTATCTTTAATTATTCTGGAGAATAATTTTTTATCGATTACGATACCACGTAATGATGGAGGCGCTTTTAACGAAGCATCTTTCACATCACCTGCTTTATCACCAAAGATAGCACGTAATAGTTTTTCTTCCGGAGAAGGGTCGGTTTCTCCTTTCGGAGTAATTTTTCCGATTAATATATCTCCTTCTTTTACTTCCGCACCAATACGTATCAATCCGTTTTCGTCAAGGTCTTTTGTAGCTTCTTCCGAAACGTTTGGAATATCCGAAGTTAATTCTTCCAGTCCGCGTTTTGTATCACGTACCTCCAATGAATACTCATCAATGTGAACCGATGTAAAGATATCTTCACGTGCTACACGTTCCGAAATTACAATCGCATCCTCAAAATTGTAACCTTTCCATGGCATGAACGCCACTTTCATGTTACGACCCAAAGCTAATTCACCGTTTTGAGTTGCATAACCATCGCACAATACCTGTCCTTTAGTAACACGTTCACCTTTTTTCACAATCGGTTTAAGGTTGATACATGTACTCTGGTTGGTTTTGCGGAACTTGGTAAGTTTATAACGCTTTACATCCTCTTCAAACGAGATTAATTTCTCATCTTCCGAACGGCTGTAACGTATTACTATTTCGTTTGAATCAACGTACTCTACTACTCCTTCTCCTTCTGAGTTGATAAGAACTCTCGAATCGCGAGCTACCAATGGCTCTAATCCGGTTCCTACAATAGGAGCCTCCGGACGAAGCAATGGAACGGCCTGACGTTGCATGTTCGATCCCATTAGGGCACGGTTAGCATCATCATGTTCAAGGAAAGGAATAAGCGATGCTGCTATCGATGCAATTTGATTTGGAGCAACGTCCATTAAATGCAATTTTTCAGGATCTACAACCGGGAAATCCCCTTCGTAACGAGCCTTTACTTTTGCATCAACAAAGTTACCTTTTGCATCTATCGGAGCATTTGCCTGCGCAATTGTTTTCGAATCTTCTTCTTCAGCGCTTAAATAAATTACACCTTTATCTACATCCACCTTACCGTCTGTAACAGTCATGTATGGAGTTTCAATAAATCCTAGTTTGTTTATTTTCGCAAATACACACAACGAAGAAATCAAACCAATGTTTGGTCCTTCGGGAGTTTCTATCGTACACAAACGTCCGTAGTGAGTATAGTGAACGTCACGCACCTCAAATCCGGCACGCTCTCTGGATAAACCACCTGGCCCTAGGGCGGAGAGCCTGCGCTTGTGCGTAAGTTCTGCCAGTGGGTTGGTTTGATCCATAAATTGTGACAACTGATTGGTTCCAAAGAAAGAGTTGATAACTGATGATAATGTTTTAGCATTAATCAAATCGGTTGGAGTGAACACCTCGTTATCACGAACGTTCATACGCTCACGAATGGTACGAGCCATACGAGCTAAACCTACTCCAAACTGAGAATACAATTGCTCTCCAACTGTACGAACACGTCTGTTACTTAAGTGGTCAATATCATCCACATCAGCTTTCGAATTGATTAGCTCAATCAGATACTTGATGATACAGATAATGTCTTCTTTGGTCAATGTTTTATGATCCATTGGTGTTGTCAGATTCAACTTTTTGTTGATTCTGTAACGACCTACTTCACCTAAATCGTAACGTTTGTCAGAGAAAAATAATTTGTCGATAATACCACGAGCTGTTTCTTCATCTGGTGGTTCAGCGTTACGCAACTGACGATAGATATGCTCCACAGCTTCTTTTTCAGAGTTGGAAGTATCTTTCTGTAATGTGTTATATATAATTGCATAGTCACCTGCATTGATATCTTCTTTATGAAGAATTACAGATTTAACGTTTGCATCAATAATCAAATCAATGTGTTTTTCCTCAAGAATAGTTTCGCGGTCAATAATAACCTCGTTACGTTCTATCGAAACCACCTCACCGGTATCTTCATCCACAAAGTCTTCAATCCAAGTTTTCAATACCCTTGCTGCCAGTTTACGGCCAAGCACGGCTTTTAAGCCTGGTTTACTAACTTTTATTTCATCAGCTAATCCAAATATTTCGAGAATTTGTTTATCGCTTTCAAAGCCGATAGCTCTTAATAATGTGGTAACCGGTAATTTTTTCTTACGGTCAATGTAAGCATACATCACACTGTTGATATCGGTAGAAAACTCTATCCACGAGCCCTTGAAAGGAATTACACGTGCCGAATAAAGTTTTGTTCCGTTTGCGTGACGGCTTTGACCAAAGAATACACCTGGTGAACGGTGTAACTGAGAAACAATAACGCGTTCAGCACCATTGATAACAAATGTGCCTTTAGGTGTCATATAAGGAATAGTTCCCAAATACACATCCTGAACGATTGTTTCAAAATCCTCATGTTCCGGGTCTGTACAGTACAAACGCACTTTCGCTTTTAGCGGTACGCTGTATGTCAAACCACGCTCAATACACTCTTCGAGTGAATAGCGGGGAGGATCAATAAAATAATCTAAAAATTCGAGCACGAAGTTATTACGTGCATCGGAGATTGGAAAATTCTCTGCGAAAACTTTGTACAATCCTTCGTTTTGACGATTTTCAGATGTAGTTTCTAACTGAAAAAAGTCTTGAAACGATTTAAGTTGGATGTCCAAAAAGTCAGGGTAATCAATTTGACTTTTTATAGACGCGAAACTTATTCTTTGGTTTTTTTTTGGTTGAGCCACGATTTTAAAGATTTTAGCATGATTTTATCTTTTCGAAGATAAACACCATGCCTGGTTAATAAGATAAAACAACTATAAACAACAAAAGGGCTTAGACCCCATCCCTATATTTCGGGGATGAGGTCCAGACCTTTATTATTGTGTATTTGCCGGCAGCTTATTTAATCTCAATCTTTGCTCCTGCCTCTTCTAATTGTTTTTTAATTGACTCAGCTTCTTCTTTAGAAACTCCTTCTTTAACTGGTTTTGGAGCGCCATCCACTAAATCTTTAGCTTCTTTCAATCCTAATCCTGTTAAATCTTTTACGATTTTAACAACACCTAATTTTGCTGCACCTGCTTCAACAAGCATTACATCAAAAGCTGTTTTTTCAGCAACTGCTGCTGCTCCTGCACCACCACCTACTGCTACTGCTACTGCTGCTGCTGCTGGTTCGATACCATACTCATCTTTTAAAATTTGAGCTAATTCATTAACTTCTTTTACTGTTAAGTTTACTAATTGCTCTGCGAACGATTTTAAATCTGCCATTTTTATTTATTGTTTTAATTGTTAATTACTATTTTTATTACTTTAGTTACTTTACTTGTTTTTTTTCGATTCTTATTCCGGTTTTTCCGATAATGTTTTTACAATACCTGCCAATTTACCTCCGCTCGATTTAAGAGCTGAAATAACATTTTTAGCAGGAGACTGCAACAACCCGATAATGTCGCCAATAAGCTCATTTTTCGATTTGATGCTTGCCAACACATCCAATTGATCATCGCCTATGTAAACACATTCCTCAACAAATGCTGCTTTCAATACAGGCTTATCGTTTTTGGAACGGAATTCCTTGATAAGTTTTGCAGGATCGCTGCCTGTTTCTGAAAACATAATTGCTGTTGAGCCTTTCAATGAGCCATACAACGGTTGATAATCTTTGCCTTCGCTACGCTCCATTGCTTTTTGAAGCAACGAATTTTTAACGACAAGCATTTTGATGTTTTTTGAAAAACATAATCTTCTTAACTGTGATGTTTTGTCAGCAGTTAAAGAAGCCACATCGGTCAAATAGAAATGACTGTTATCAGCTAATTGCTTTACCAGCGAATCTATTACTACTGTTTTATCTTCTTTTTTCATTTCTGTTGTTTATTAATATATCTGTTCAGTGGAAGCCTGTTCAGATAATGTTTTTATCCCCTGAGCATTTACTCTTTCCGGGGTGTTTATTATTCGTGTTTATTTATCGAATATTACTGACCTAAAAACTTAGAGTCAATCTGAACACTTGGACTCATAGTAGAAGACATATAGATGCTTCTTACATAAGTTCCTTTTGCCGATGACGGTTTAAGTTTCATGATGGTTTGTAATAATTCGTTTGCGTTGTCAGCTATTTTGTTTGAGTCGAATGATGCTTTTGCAACCAATGCCTGAACAATACCAGCTTTATCAACTTTGAAATCGATTTTACCGCCTTTCGATTCAGTTACCGCTTTTCCTACTTCCATAGTAACAGTTCCTGTTTTTGGGTTTGGCATTAATCCGCGAGGTCCCAACACACGACCCAAAGCTCCAACTTTACCCATTACTGATGGCATAGTGATAATAACATCAACATCGGTCCAGCCACCTTTAATTTTTTCGATGTACTCGTCCAATCCCACAAAATCAGCTCCTGCAGCTTTTGCTTCAGCCTCTTTATCTGGTGTAACCAATGCCAAAACACGCATTGTTTTACCTGAACCATGCGGTAATGTTACCGAACCACGAACCATTTGATTTGCTTTACGAGGGTCAACTCCTAATCTCACGCTTATTTCTACTGAAGCATCAAATTTTACTGAAGTGATGTCTTTGATAATTTTTGCAGCTTCTGCTACAGTGTATGATTTTGTTGCATCATACTTAGCCATTGCGGCTTTTCTTTTCTTTGAAATTTTCATTCGTATTAATTTATGGTGTTCAAACGCCTTACATTATCGGGCTCCACCTGTTAATTTAATTGTTGTTTTAGAAATGTGTTGATTGGCAGAATTAATTTTAAAATTCTCGAAATCTAAAATTCTAAAATTATTTTTTCAACGGAGATTCTCCGGTTATGGTTAAACCCATACTGCGAGCTGTACCAGCTACCATGCTTATTGCTGATTCAATTGTAAAACAATTTAAATCCGGCATTTTTGCTTCGGCTACTTCGCGTATCTGTGCCCAAGTAACATTACCTACTTTCAATCGATTTGATTCTTTTGAACCTTGTTTTACTTTTGTAATCTCCAATAACGAAACAGCTACCGGTGGATTTTTAGTAATAAATTCAAACGATTTATCGTTATAAACTGTGATGATAACAGGAATTACTTTTCCGGCTTTATCCTGAGTTCTTGCATTAAACTGCTTGCAAAACTCCATAATGTTCACACCTTTTGCTCCCAATGCAGGACCAATTGGAGGTGACGGATTTGCTGCTCCTCCTTTTATTTGCAACTTAATCATTGCACTTACTTCTTTTGCCATTTTTGTATTTGTGTGTTTAGTACTGCGTAAAAAATATCGTTACAATACTTGTTTATTTCTTTTAAAACCCCTGTTAATAGTACTAATGGAAGCTTAATACCACCCTTTATTTTATAACATTTTTATGAACGCTATTTTTTTTGGGAGGGCAAAGGTAAAAAACTATTTAATATATACAACATCACCCTTGAAATATTTTTTTGGCGAGTTATAGCAAATAAAAAACTCCGAACAAAAAGGTTCGGAGTTTTTTTATCAACAGTTCAATTTGTTAATCCTTGATTATCTTCTTATTCACCAAATTTTTATTCACATCTTCTATCCGCACGAAATAAACTCCGCTGGCAAAGTTGCTCATGTCCATCATATATTGGCGTGTATTGATTGTAGATTGATGAACAATATTTCCTAAAACATCTGTAATTATCAGACTGGTGTTTCTTTGTTCTGCGCTAAAATTGATGGTTAATAAACTGCTAACGGGGCTAGGGTGTATCAAACAAGAATTTCCAAAATTATTCTGGTTAATGTCGGCAATACCAACTGTACTGGCGCCTCCGGTAGTTGTTTTGATAACCTTACCCGAATCGCCTACACAATAACCAACATTTGCATCTATCATAAATACTTTTCGCATTGAATGAGTGAGTCCAGTTGGTTGTGTCGTCCAAGTTACTCCGCCATTGGTGGTTTTCAATACATGCCCTACTGTAGTGGTTATATAACCTAAATTAGAGGTCAGAAACTGAACAGAGAAGATGATATTTGTTATCCCGCTTGGCACAACAGTCCAGTTGGTTCCTCCATTCACTGTTTTCAGCACTGTTCCGGCATAACCCACCGCATATCCTGTATCCACGCTAGTAAAATAAAGTCCGCGCAGATTTTGAGCTGTTCCACTCAACTGAGTCATCCAGGTTGCTCCCGAATCTACCGTTTTCAAGATACTTCCTGCATTTCCCACAGCATAACCAATGGCTGCGGATGGAAAATGCACTCCATACAAGTGGTTGGTGCCAACATTCTGCAATGCCCAATTTGCGCCTCCATTATTGGTTCGCAAAATAGTACCTAACGTTCCCACAGCATAGCCGGTTAATGTATCTCTGAAATAAACACCCGATAACGAATGTAGGGTTGTAGAAGTTTGAGTAACCCAATTGGCTCCGCCATCAGTAGTTTTAATTATTACACCTGTATCGGCTACTGCATAACCAGTGGTTAACGATGGAAAACTAACCCCATAAAGAGGAGAAGTGGTAGGAAGTGTAACCGCATTCCAGTTGGTTCCGCCATCAACGGTTCTTACCATGGCACCTTGAATGGCATCGTTTCCAACAGCGCAACCGTGCAACGCATCAGGAAAGGAGGCAGAATAAAGATAACTATTAGTACCGCTTATTTGCGGAAACCACTGCGCATAAGTACTGCTTGACCAGGCAAGGATTAGGATTAATAAATTTCTTTTCATTTTGGTTGGTTATAAAATTCGGCACAAAATTAATTTAATTTTGTTTTAAATATTTCATGAATTCAATCCTATTCGCATTTTGATGCCTACTTTTTTGCCTTTCATCGCTTTTCAATCTTTGTTACCTTTGGCTATTGTTCAATTAGGCATTAGCGAATAGCGAATAGGCAATAGGGGGATGGAATTCTACAATTTTGCAGTAGCAATTTTGCAGTAGCGAATAGCGAATAGCGAAAAGGCAATAGGGGGATGGAATTCTACAATTTTGCAGTAGGCAATTTTGCATTAGCGAATAGCGAATAGGCAATAATCAATAGCCAATAATCAATAGCCAATAAAAAATAATCAATAAAAAAAATCCCGCTCATTGCTGAGCGGGATTTTTTTTTGAAATGATACACCAACCCGGATTTACCAAATAGGCATCCAGATGGGTTCGCTGGGAGTGCCCTGCTCTCCTGTCTGATTTTCGTAACAGGTTTTGTATGCGGCAAACATACCTACCTGAGTTTCGGTAAATGATTGTGAGAAAAAACGAGTAGTGGCTTTTTTAGGATTATCGCTCCAGGTAATCTGGCTTGCATCCACTTTTTTGGCCATTACAGCTGTCCATATTCTTGCACTATTGCCATGTGGCATAGCATCGCTCGAAGGAGTTAACGGATTTCTAATCCTTAATTTATGACTCAAATGATGAGACTCCTCTACTGTTAATTCACCCGGCACACTTTGAGCCACTATGTGGCCATGAGTGCTGGTTCCGGCATTAAAACGAAACACAGTTTTGTCTTCCGAATTAATACTTGAAGCAGGTATATCTGCATAAATTACTTTAAATTGATTTTCCACCAGACCAACTAACTCATCCAATCTTTTTTGAACGGTGGTGGTGTTACCGTCTTCTGAAGAATGTTTAGTTTTAACGGCTATCCAGCCGTTCGCGTCATCCATAAGGTTATCGAGTAAATCCTTGTTATCGGTAGTTACTCCCAACCTCGTCATGTTTAACCCTATCCTGCTTCGGGCACCTATATAATAAGTGTTTTTTTCTTCTAATTTTTCAGGAAAATTAGCTATAGCCATATTATTCTTTGTTTTTGCCCCACTCTGATTCTAAAAAAGAGGTTGAGGGGCTATTCGTATTTTTTTATGTTTATTAATGTATTGATAAAGAATGTTATCACGATGATTTGAGGCTTGGTGACCAACTTTAGGGATATGCTCCCTAACGGTAGGCATGGCGGGACTAAAGTTAGGCCTCAGCCACGGCCTGAGTGCACACTATGCCCACATTGGGGGAGGTGCTCTCGAAGTTTGGCGAAGATGGGACAAGCCCAAGGCACTCCACCCCCTGCCCGACTCCCGCAGGGCCAACTTTACTGCTCCCATGCCCCAAACCGGGCACAAGGTGACTAAACCCAGGGATGCCGCCCCTACCTTTAGGGAACATTTCCCTAGCCCGAATGCTGACGGCATTAGCGCTAATGCCGCCAGCATTTCGGCTAATCCTTTCACCATTTTAGGTAATGAGCTGAGCATTTTCGATAATGCGGAGCGCATTTCCGTTTGTCCCGCTGCCTGTTTTTCCTGCTCTGAGGGTAATTGTTCTTGGGAGTTTATTATTTTTCTACCCCTGCCTCTTGGCAAAGTTTTAGAAAATAATATGGCTCCAAAAGGGAACATGGGTTTATTCTTTAATTATCTTTTTATTAATTACGTTTTTGTTTTCGTCTGTTAGTTGGATAAAGTAAATACCGTTTGCCAAACTACTCATATCTACAAGCCCCTCCTTACCTCCACCAAGTGGAGTAGATGCAAGCATACATTGACCTAACGAGTTCATTATTTTTATTTCTTTTAGTGCTGCCTTTTGACTGGTAATGGTTAATTGATTTGTAACAGGGTTGGGCGAAAGAGTTAGGGTGGTGGCATCAAGGGCTTCGGTGATGCCGTTTGATGTTGTGAGTTTGTAAATCACTCCCCCTGTACCACAAGCGTAGCCTGTATTTGAGTTGGGGAACGAAAGGGAATGAATTATTTGAATACTTGATAAGTCAATAGTCCAATTTACTCCTCCATCCACTGTCTTTTCAATAAGCCCACTATTCCAATTGTTTCCCCCACAAGCATACCCATAATTGTCGTTTAGGAAGTAAGTAGAAAAAAACAAAGCAGAATTAGGATTAGCCTGTATTGTCCATGTTTCTCCAGCATCTACTGTTTTAAAAAGACTGTCACCCACTGCATATCCTACGTTAGCAGACGGAAAATGAATACAATTAATAATAGTGGCAATTGATTTTTTAGTCAACGTAACTCCTCCGTCAGTAGTTTTGTAAATACCGTCACTCAAACTAATGAAACCAGTTGACGGGTCGGTGAAAAAAACATAGGTAGGATAACCCGATGAGAGCTGTGTATAAACCGAAAACCAACTATTACCCCCATTTATTGTTTTATAAATATATAAAGTATCATACGTTAGATTTGTTCCAAGAGCATAACCAATGTTTGAGGTAGGAAAATGAATTGAAAGAATATTAACTGAATCAGGAAAATTATTTTGCCAAGAAATACCACCGTTTACTGTTTTTCTAACGCCACTCGCACTTGTTGCAAATCCGGTATCTGCACTTGTAAAAAACAATTGCCCAACCATAGATTGGTAAGTGCTCGCTATACCCCAATTGCTACCTCCGTTACTCGTTTTATTCATCAAACCGTCATCTTGTAAAGAATATCCCTTAACAGGAGTTGGGAAAAAAATGGATGAAAGATTTACAGATGTCCCTGATGTTTGCTGCACCCATTGTGCATTAGCGTGAATTGAAAATGCAATTGAAATTATTAATAGTAGTTTTTTCATAAGGCTGTTTTTATTTAGCGATAATTAATTTAATTGTTTTTGAAAATTCATTAGCCTTCATTTGGCAATAATAAATTCCAGCTGCAAATTTAGCAGAATTTAAATTAACTGTATAATTCCCTTTTTCGTATGACGCATTATTAACTAGCTCCTCTAACTCTTTTCCATATATATCTGTTACCGTAATATTCACATTTGCTTTTTCTTTTATACTAAAAGCTATAGTTGTATTATCATTAAATGGATTCGGATAATTTGATAAATTATATTCCCCTTTAAAATCAGTTTTAAACTCATTGGACATCATATACGGAGCCAATGAATGGTCAACGTTGTTGTTCGAATGGGATACGATTAATGTGTTTGAAGTAGAGTCCTGTGAAGAGTTTGTAATCATTGACCTATAAGCGCTTGAATTAAACACATAGGAATCTTGACTTACAGAACAACCAATATCATTATGTACATCTAACGAGGCTCCTTCTTCTACAATAACATTATCACCAATTGTAACCCCTTGCGAACCACCAACTATTATTGCAGAGCCATAGATAGACTGATAATGAGCAATTGCTGTATTGTCTACTAATATGTTTTGAAATTGATTCAAATTAATAAAAGGTGGGCCTATGGTGTAAGTCCATCCATTAAATTGGTAAAATAGTGAACTCATAATAAGAGAAATATGAGATTGTTGAGGGTCGTTTTCTAAATAATAGAGATTGTGAAATAACATATAATCAAGACCATTAAAATTACCCATAAAATCATCATCACCATCCCGTTGAGTTGGATAACCATCAAAAAACCTTCGACTTGATCTCCACCCCGATACACCATGATCTCCGCTTCCAAAAGATCGATAAAAGGGTCCACCTGGGTAGTCAGGTGCATCGCTTAATATTGCTGCCATCCTACATTTGTCAATATCATTAGAAGGCTCATCGTACAAAAGCCGATTTATTGAACCGTAAAACAAATCCCAACCATAATTATTATCTTCCCAAGCATTTAAACAAGAAGCCTGACCTCCTGTAAAATTTCCTTGAAAATTAATTCCTTGCTTCGTAGTATTATATAATGTAATCAGGCTTGATGGACAAGGTCCGGAATTGCCATCTGCATACCATTGGATAACTTCTAGAGGGCTAGGAGGGACAGGAATAGAAAAATCCCAAGAATTTCCAATTGTTGCTAACATTAACGGAAATTTGAGATTTGATGGTGTATTACGGATACAATTATCTGATTGATACGACTGCCATATTAAGTTATTCGATTGAGCTACTATATCCGTGAATATATTAGCCCTTGTTGGTGTTCCATACTTCCTCTCTAAATTTTGCAGAAACGATGCCTTTGCAGGTGTTTTTTCACCTGCAAACGAACGAGTTTCAATGTTTCAAGTAGATTTTATTTTACTAATTTATTATAAGGAATTGAGGGCGCTAAGTAACAACCTTAAACTTACAAATCAAAACATAGGGATATGATAGATATCAGTTTTGGTACATAAATTTCAAAAAAAATCCCGCTCTGATGGCTCAGAGCGGGATTTTGGTGTATTAATTAATAAACTTAATTAAGCTTCTTTCTCTACTTCCAGATAACCTAGTTCGAGAGGAGTTTTACGGCCAAATATTTTAACCATAACTTCTAGCTTTTTCTTGTCTTCAAACACTTTTTCGATGGTTCCTGTAAAACCGCTGAAAGGCCCGTTTATAACTTTTACTGTTTCGCCAACAATAAAAGGAATGCTTATTTGAGCATCGCTTTCGGCCAAATCATCCACAGTACCAAGGATACGGTTAATTTCGGACAAACGCATAGGTACAGGAGCACCGCCTTTGGTTTCACCCAAAAATCCGATAACACCGGTAACATTTTTTATTGTGTGAGGAACCTCACCTACCAGAGCAGCTTCAATTAAGATATATCCTCCGTAAAAAGGACGTTCTTTAGTAACTTTTTTTCCGTTGCGTAATTGGTAAACTTTTTCGGTAGGAATTAATATTTGAGCTACGTTATTGCTCAGTCCCATTCGGCTTATCTCCACTTCTATCTGATGCTTCACCTTCTTTTCCTGTCCGCTGATAGCTCTGATAACATACCACTTCATTACCGACTCCACTTTTACTGGCTCACTCATTTTAGTAACTCTTTTTTATTAAAATAAATGATAAATAACTTCCATCAATTTGTTAAACGTAAAATCCATAGCAAATACAATAATGGCAATGATCATCGATGCCACAGCCACCAAAACGGCACTGCTTTGTAATTCACTCCATGTAGGCCAGCTTACTTTATGAAAAAGTTCGTTGGTGGTTTCGTCAATGTATGCTTTGAATTTGCTCATGTTTTTAAAAAATTAGCTAATTGATGTATTAGCTGATTAGCTAATTACTAAATTTTATTTTTGCACAGGTGGAGAGATTCGAACTCCCATCAAAGGTTTTGGAGACCTCTATTCTACCCTTGAACTACACCTGTAAATCAACTCCAAATATGTGTCATCCAACCTGCTTAATGAGATGTCAGAAATGAGACAAGAGATTCGAGACACAAGTGTCTCAAATCTCTCTTCTCTGTTCTCAAAATCTGGTTTTTTATTTTAAAATTTCAGTTACCTGACCAGCACCTACAGTTCTTCCACCCTCACGGATAGCGAAACGTAAACCTAATGTCATTGCAACCGGAACGATTAATTTTACTGTAATAGTTACGTTATCACCAGGCATTACCATTTCGCGTCCTGCAGGTAATTCAATTTCTCCTGTTACGTCAGTTGTACGTAAGTAGAATTGAGGACGGTATTTGTTATGGAAAGGAGTGTGACGACCACCTTCTTCTTTTTTCAATACATAGATCTCTGCTTTGAAATCAGTGTGAGGAGTAATAGTTCCTGGTTTAACAACAACCATACCTCTGCGTATATCTTTTTTATCAATACCACGTAACAACAAACCTACGTTATCACCTGCTTCACCTCTGTCAAGGATCTTACGGAACATCTCAACACCAGTAATTACTGATTTTAATTTTTCCTCTTGCATACCGATGATTTCAATCTCATCACCTGTATTTATAACACCAGTTTCGATTTTTCCTGTTGCAACAGTACCACGTCCAGTGATAGTGAACACGTCTTCAACCGGCATCAAAAATGCTTTATCAACTTCACGTTTAGGAATTGGAATGTATGTATCAACTGCATCCATTAATTCCATAATTTTCGGCATCCATTTTGGGTCTTTGTTCAAACCACCCAAAGCAGAACCTTGGATAATTGGAGTATTAGCACCATCAAATTGATAGAAAGTTAACAAATCACGAATTTCCATTTCAACAAGTTCCAACAATTCAGGATCGTCAACCATATCCACTTTGTTCATAAACACAACAATTTTAGGCACACCAACCTGACGAGCCAAAAGGATATGTTCACGAGTTTGAGGCATAGGACCATCAGTAGCAGCAACAACTAAAATTGCACCGTCCATCTGAGCAGCACCTGTAACCATGTTCTTCACATAATCCGCGTGACCCGGACAGTCAACGTGAGCATAGTGACGGCTAGCAGTTGAATACTCAACGTGTGATGTATTAATTGTAATACCACGCTCTTTTTCTTCAGGAGCATTATCAATTGAAGAGAAATCTCTCACTTCAGATAAACCTTTTTCAGCTAATACAACAGTAATTGCTGCGGTTAAGGTAGTTTTACCGTGGTCAACGTGACCGATAGTACCAATATTTACGTGTGGTTTACTGCGGTCGAATTTTTCTTTTGCCATTGTTATTTATTTATTTAATTGTTGTTTTATTGTTTACTATTAATTGTTATTACTGCTTTTCAATTTTAGTTTGAGCTGTTGATGAGATTTGAACTCACGACCTCTTCCTTACCAAGGAAGTGCTCTACCCCTGAGCTACAACAGCTTTTTTTGTCATTAGTCAGAAGGCAATTGTCATCAATCAAGTTCAACTTTTAAATTACCAATGCCGAACAGCCAATGACATTTTCAATTTTTAAAGAGCAATGATCCTGCATAAAGCAGGACCATTACCCTGGAGCGGAAGACCGGGCTCGAACCGGCCACCCTCAGCTTGGAAGGCTGACGCTCTACCAAATGAGCTACTTCCGCTTATATTCCTAGTATTTTCGGATAAAGAAACTTTCGTTCCTTTATTCTTTATTTACTTTCGTTTAATTTTCTTTAATCGCAAATTCTTAATCCGCAATCCCTGAGTGGGGAGAGAAGGATTCGAACCTTCGAAGTCGAAACAACAGATTTACAGTCTGTCCCATTTGGCCACTCTGGTATCTCCCCTACTGTTTCAACAAAAAAAAGAGCCGATGGAGGGATTCGAACCCCCGACCAGCTGATTACAAATCAGCTGCTCTGGCCAACTGAGCTACATCGGCTTATTCCGAAACACTATATTTTAAAGAACTTTTGAGACTATTGATATGTAAAAACTGACATACCCCCTTAAAAAAGGATTGCAAAGCTAACAAACATTTATAGATTGACAATAAAAAAAATGATTTATTTCAAAAATTTTTGTCTTCCCCCTTTTTTTTGCGGGTGCAAATGTAGATAAATATTGATAGGTTTGAAGAAATATTTCAGTTATTATTATTTGTTAACAATAATTTTTTGTTTGGCCACTATAATAAGGTGTTCGCATGTTTATATCTTTTCGTTAATCATACAATATATATAGGTCCCTACTTTCCTCCCACCTTTTTTTCGATATATCATTCCATTTCATTCTTTGTTTCTTAATTAATTTCATTTACTTTCGCTCCGTGAAAAATCGACACCTATTATATATAGTATTCTTTTTTATTTCCTCTTCTGCTTTTGCCGGAGGGTTTCAAATAAACTTGCAAGGGCAAAAACAAACTGGAATGGGCCATACAGGTACTGGGCTTTGTTTGGATAACGCTTCTTTGTTTTTTAATCCGGGAGCTGTTTCATTTTTAGATTCTCTCAAAAGTGTATCTTTTGGTGGCAGCTTCATTTTTCCTCGTACCACCTATATGAATTCTGAATTAGGTTATGTAACACATACCGAACACCACACTGGTACGCCCATTACTATGTATGCAGTGTATAAATTTAAGAATTCACAAAAATGGAATATGGGTTTAGCTATTTATAACCCTTTCGGAAGTCGCGTACAATATCCGGACGACTGGCAGGGTCAATTTCTGCTAAGTGAAATTGATTTAAAAACATTTTTTATCCAACCTACCGTTTCTTTTAAATTGAATGAGAAGATTGGAGTTGGAGCAGGTTTTGTTTATGCCACTGGCGATTTTAGCTTGCGAAGAGGTGTACCCATTCAGGATAGTACCGGAAAATATGGCGAAGCAACCTTAAATGGTAAAGCTTCCGGATATGGTTTTAATGCAGGAGTGTACTTAAAACTGAATGACAAGTTTTCGCTGGGGCTTGATTATCGCTCTCAGGTAAATGTGAAAGTTGCTAATGGTACAGCTGATTTTACAACTCCTGCTTCGGTTGCCACATATTTTCCTTCCACTTCATTTTCCACAAGCCTTCGTCTCCCAAGCACCTTATCACTTGGTTTTGGATATGCTCCAAACAAGAAACTTACTTTGGCTTTTGATGTAAATTATATTGGATGGAAATCGTACGACTCGCTTGTTATTGATTTTGCTGACAATACAGATAAGTTGGCAGATATTCATTCTCCGCGATGCTATCAAAACGCATTTATATTTCGTTTAGGTGCACAATATCATGTAAGCAATAAGTGGATTCTGCGCATGGGAACTTATTTTGATCAAACGCCTGTAAAAGCAGGTTATTTAACACCGGAAACACCCGATGCTAATAAAATAGGAATTACTGCAGGTGCCAGTTTTCATCTCACTCAGAAATTTCATCTGGATGCTTCACTATTATATATAGAAGGAATGAAAAGAACGGATACCAATTTGGAAACCGATTTTGGAGGCACCTACAAAACCAAAGCGGTGGTGCCGGGAATAAGTATTGAATACGTTTTTTAAGGAAATATTTTTTTTATTTATAACACATGATTACCTTTATCGAAAATTAAAACCAATTAAATATGAAAAAAATCTACACTCTTATTTCGGCAGCCTTGCTAGCTGTAATCGCACTGCAATCATTCTCACAGTGTGTCGGCAATCGCTATCACGATTATGTATTTCCTACCACACCAACTGCTACTTCTGGCATTGTATACGGAAGTAACTTGACTGCTACAGGTACCACCCAAAGTTTATTACTGGATGTTTATCAACCGGTAGGTGATGTGGCTACCAACCGTGCATTAGTAATAGTGGTGCATGGAGGAAGCTTTGTAGGAGGAAGCAGAACAGGAGTAGATGTGGTGCCTTTGGCCCAAGCATTCGCTAAAATGGGTTACGTAACAGCTTCTATCGAATATCGTTTAGGAATGACTAATTTCCCAATTCCAACTCAACACACGGTAGATTCTGCAGATGCCGGTGCTGCGCTGATGCGTGCGGTACATGATGCGCGTGCATCTGTACGTTTTTTCAGAAAAGATGCACGTATAGGTGGTAATACATACGGAATAGATACCAATAATATATATATGGTTGGGGTTTCGGCAGGTGCACTCACATCGTTGCATCTTGCCTACTTGGATCAGCCATCAGAATTTCCTCCGTATATAGACACAACTGGTGTTACCGTTGGTTCAACAACTGGTGAACCCGGATTGCATGGAGGAATAGAAGGACAAAGCGGAAATCTGGGATATCCTTCAACGGTAAAGGCAATTGTTAATATTTGTGGTGCTTTGGGCGATACTACATGGATGCATACTGGTGATATCCCCTTGCTAAGTTTTCATGGAACTGCTGATGGAACTGTTCCTTACGGATATTCCACTATAGCTGTATTAGGAAACCCTCTGCTTAAAGTTTGTGGAAGTTCGGTGGTTGCGGTAAGAGCTAATCATCTTGGTATTCCCAATTGTATGGAAACATGGTTTGGTCAAGGTCACGTACCTGAAACCACAAATGCTGCATATTTAGATTCTACTATTAACATTACACGAAATTTTCTGGAACATTTTACCTGTAACACTGCTATGAATTGTAATTACGGAGCACCTTTAGGCATTAACGAATTGGCTTCTAATGTCGATTTTAACGTATTTCCGAATCCTGCAAGCAACACAGCTGTTATTGATTTAGCTGCTTTCAGCGGACATTCTATTTCGTTAGAAATGTATGACTGTATGGGAAGAAACGTGAAAAGTATTGTAAATAGTAGAACAGATTCATACATAATAAACAGAGACAACCTGCCAAATGGCCTTTATTTCATCAACATTATTTCTGAAGGAAAAGTGTTTTCTAAAAAATTAATTCTGGAATAAATACTATGGTTAAACCCAAGTTACGCGGTGGAACTGAAAAACATATTCCACTGTGTAATTTGGATTTGAAAACAACAATCAACTATAATAACAATACAATAAAAAGCACACCCACTCAAATTCCGCTAGTTGCGGCATTATTACCCTCTTTAATAATAAAATAAAATGAAACAACGAAAAGAATCTGTAGTTCTAACGTTTATTTATGCAATTACCCAATAGTGCGCATAACAACATTCGTCATTCCGCATAGTTTCACGAGCAACTGTCTTCAATCAGTCAATTAGTAACGCATTCCCATAGAAATGTAGCAAATTATTGTGGAAATTGTACGCAATCTCACAGAAAGGAGTACAAGGATGATGCGATTAGGTAATCTATCAGTAAAAATGCAGTCAAAGAGCCTTAAAAGTAGAAAAGAACACCAATTAAATCGATAAAGGAAATACATTCCCCATCGCATATTTGAAGTTATTTATCAATATTATTTGGTTTATCAGAAAAAAAACATGAGTTTTGTCACTCACTAAAATAACAATCCTTAAATATGTTTAAAAAACTACTCTTTACCTCAGCAACTGTGCTTTTGAGCACTGTAATGTTTGCAAAGCCCGTTTCGCTGGTGGATGCAAAGGATGTGGCCATAAAGTATTATACACATTATGCCCCAAGTACTATCACTAATTTTAATGTGGTGAGTCAATTCGAAAAGAAAATTGGCAATACTGCATATTATTACACTTTTAATTTCGTTTCGGGCGGATTTGTAATGGTTGCAGCTGACGATGCTGTGACACCAATACTCGGATATGGTTACGAAGGCATTTATGATCCTAACAATATTCCTGTTAACGCTCAACATTTTTTCGATTCTTATGTTGCCGAAATACAAGATATAAAGACAAACAATTATTCGAATAAAGAAACAAAAGCTCAATGGAATGCGGTTAAATCACAAAACTTTCCTAAGGGCTCAAATGCTATTGTTGGACCACTTTGTGCCACTACTTGGGACCAGACTGGTGCTTATGCAACTTATGTTCCTGCGGGAACTCCTACAGGATGTGTGGCTACAGCAATGGCACAGGTGATGAAAAAATGGAATTACCCAACTACAGGAACAGGTTCGCATTCTTATACTTCTACTTATGCAGGAGTATTATCTGCTAACTTTGGTACTACTACCTATAACTGGTCATCCATGCCGCTTACATCAGGCAATACTTCTGTAGCTCGTTTAATGTCTGATTTAGGAATATCGGTAAATATGGATTATGAAACTGCAGGTTCAGGAGCATTTACACAAGCGGTTCCCCCTTCTTTTATTAATTACTTTAACTATCAACCATCATGCGAAGTAAAAAGCCGTTCTTCTTTTCCAACAGACGCTTTGTGGCTTTCTTTGATAAAAGAAGAATTAAATGAAGGGCGTCCATGTATGCTAGCAGGTGACAATTCAGGAACAGCCGGTTCTGGTCACGAATGGGTTTGTGATGGTTATAACACTAATACTTTACTATTTCATATGAACTGGGGATGGAGCGGAAGTTCTAATAATTATTACAACCTTACTCAATTGAATCCATCAGGAATGGTGTTTAATTCTGACCGTGCTGCTGTTATTCGTATTACCCCGTTCAACCCATTGATTCCAATCGCTAATTTCAGCATTGCTTCGGGTAGTTCACTTATTCCTGCAGTTGGCGCACTAGTAGATTTTACTGATCTATCACTAAATAGCCCAACATCTTGGTTGTGGACATTTGACGGAGGAACACCCGCTACCTCTACATCTCAAAACCCAACAGGAATTACATTTGCTACTAACGGTTATCACTTGGTTTCTTTAAAAGCTACCAATGCTAATGGTTCGGACATAAAAACAAAAGAACGTTATATTAAAGTTGGGGGTGCTCCCACAGTTTGGATTCAACAAAGCTCTGCATTTGCTAACCCTTCAAGAGGTATTGATCAAATACAGATTTTAGATGCTAATACAGTTTGGGCAAAAGCTTACGATGGAACAAATCCATTAGGTTATATCAGAGAATTCACGAAAACAAATGATGCCGGAGCAACTTGGAATCCAGGAACAATTAATTTCACCAACTCAGCTAACTACGGAGTATCAAATATTTTTGCATTCGATTATATGAATGCTTACGCTTGTATGTTCCCAATCAGCGGAACTGGAGGAGCAATTGTAAAAACAACTGATGGGGGAACTACTTGGAATATTCAACCATCAGCAACATTCACAACCAGCTGGGCAGATTTTGTTCACTTTTTTGATGCTAATAACGGTGTGTGTGTTGGTGACCCTACAGCCACAACCGGAACAGATTTCTTCATTTATACTACCTCTAACGGAGGAACAACTTGGACACAAGTTGCGGGTTCAAATATACCGAATTGTCAGGCCTCTGAAGCGGGCATCGTAAATTATTATGATGCATTTGGAAGTACAATTTGGTTTACAACTAATCAGGGAAGATGTTACAAATCTACCAATATGGGAGCCACATGGTCTGTAGCATCAACAGGTTTAACCGATGCATTCACAATAGAATTTAAAGATGCTAATATTGGAATTGCAATGGAACAAGCCTCTCCATTTGCTATGGAAAAAACTACTGATGGAGGCGCCACCTGGCAAAATCTTGCTCCTACTGGTTATCTTGTTAAAACACCTGATTTGGCTTTTGTCCCGGGAACCACTTCTACCTGGGTAGATGTTGCTTCTTATCCGAGTAATGGTTCAACCATTAGTTTTAATGACGGAACATCATTTGTTAATATTGATAGTGGTTCTGTACAATTTACTACTGTTGACTTTTTAGATATTAATACAGGTTGGGCTGGTAGCTTTAATGTTTCTCCAACATCAGATGGTATATATAAATGGAACCCTTCTGTAGTTACAGGGGTTCAAAATTCTATTCAGGAAGGAAATATCTCCATTTATCCCATTCCTTCGAGAGGAATCATTAATGTAGGGTTTGGAAAAGTTGAAGATGAAAATGCAACCATTACCGTTTATGATGTAATAGGAGCAACTGTTATGACCAAACATGTAAAAGCAATTTCAAACGATTTTATTCAACTCGATTTAACCGACAAAGATGCGGGTCTCTATTTTATCACTGTTAACAATGCTGGTAAAGTGTATAATCGTAAAGTGGTAATCAAGTAATACTAGTTTTAACAAACTGATAAAGCCCTGAGCTTCATACTAAGCTCGGGGCTTTGTTTTTTAATTTATCAACCAAGATTAGGAGTTATTAATACGCTAATCTCTTTATTCGGCCGTTTCGTCTACAATTTTCGAACAAACACAAATAATGTTTCTATATTTGCTCTGTAATTGTTAATAAGTAAATTTGCATTTTGAACATAATAACATCAATTAATAAGTCATCATTAAATCCGGAAAGATTGATTGACTACTGTATTAAAGGCGATCGTGAATGCCAACAAATACTGTATAATCAACTTGCTCCAAGAATGATGTCGTTATGTTTACGTTACACAAGAAGCAATTCGGAAGCCGAAAGTGTATTAACAACTGGTTTTGTAAAGCTATTTGAGTCTATTCGACAATTCAAAAAAATGGAATCGATTGAACTGTGGACAAGAAAAGTCATGGTTTTAACAGCAATAGAACATTTTAAAAAATCAAGTCCATTTGCTCATGTAATAAACGTTGAAAATATTCACTTTACGATAATAAATCCGGTAAGGGATGAATTAGAAATGTTGAGTGCAGAAGTATTGATTAGAATGATTCAAAAACTTCCTCCGGCTTATCAAATGGTATTTAATCTTTATTCATTCGAAAAAATGAATCATAAAGAAATAGGGAATTTATTGAGTATTTCGGAAGAAACATCACGGTCACATCTTCATGATGCACGGGTAATTTTAAAAAAAGTGATTGAAAAATCAATGCAATACGAACTAGCTTCACACGGTTGAAAGAGTTTAATGAAGATATAGATAAACTGTTTCGTGATGTGGTAGAACCATCAGAAAACAAGCCTTCTCAAAAGGTATGGGATTCTATTGACAAAAAAATAGAGAACTCCCATCAAACCATTTTGAAGAAGAAATACAGTCGTGTTCTCAATTCTTCCATCGGTATCTCAGTTGCTGTTATTTCTCTCGTATTTTTAATTCTAAATCATAATTCGAAAAAGAAAGACCATGCTTTAACACGCACTTATCATCAGGTTACTAATATTGCTGATGCTACTATCACACCAGTAAATACAACTGAAATTGAGCAAATTACAACAATAGAAAATAAGATTCAAAACGGAACAAGTACTTCAATTTCTGAACAATCCGAACAGTCTAATTTGATTGCGATTAGTAACAATATTACCGCTCTTGCTCTTGAATCTGCAACACGAAGTGAAACAATTAACAAAGAAAATTTACCAACAACATCAACTATTATAGAACCCACTGTTAATTCAATTGTTAATAATACAGCGACATCTCAACCTACTAAAGAAATAGAATTAAAAGAGGAAACCATAACAGAACCGATACTAAATAATACTACAACAGTTTCTGAATCAATAGTGGAAAACATACCGGATGCAACCCCTGTGGTTACCGAAACACAGACACCATTAATCGAAACTAAAACTGAAATGCCTGCTGCAACAATTGATACGTTGGCAGAATCAACCACTGTTAATGAAGTTTTGAATGCTGCACTAAATGAACAAAAAGAAGAGGTAAAATCCACTGCATCCACAGTTGATACTATTTCTACTGCAAAAAATTCTCCTGACACAGTTGGAACCGGCATTATTAATCCGGTAACCGGCATTATTCCGATGAAAGCATTCAAGTTTTTTGCAGGAGCATTTTTTAGTCCTGATAAAATAGTAACAAACATAGTGGATGCCAATATCAACTCGAATACATTGGATGAGAAAATAAATTACTCTGCCGGAACTGGAATAAAATTAGGTTATCAGTTTGGTAAACATTGGTCCATTTCCACACATGTAGTTTATTCATCAATTAGCAGTTCGTATAATTACAGTAAAATGATAACATCAAAAGATGCAGGTTCGGAAGAAGAGGAAGACAATGATCATCATACCAGAATAACTCATTACTTACTGAGCACCACATTTGGAGTGGTGGATGTTCCGGTATCGAATACAGATAATGCAAGTACACCTCATTCTGAGCACAATCAAGACACAGCTAAACTTAATATTACCGGGACTGATAAATTTAATTACATCTCTGTTCCTTTAAAATGTCATTATTCAATAGGGAGCAACCGCTTAAGCGGATATATTTCTATTGGTTTTGCTGCAAATTTTTTAACATCAAAAAAGACAGATATTACTGATAATATTTCGGGTAACCACTACAGTCCGGAGATTACCGGATTAAGCAAAGTGTATTATAATGCAAGCATCGGTATTGGTGTTCAGTATCGCATCTGGCAACGAATATCCGTTTTTGCAGAACCTTCGTTTAAACAATCCATTACTTCCATTAACACCAATGTGCCGATTAAAACCTATCCAAGTATGTTAGGTGTTTCGGGCGGGATACTCTTTCATTTCTAAGCATCTTTCTTCAGAAGTTGTATTGCATCAGACTTTAATTTACATGTCTGATTTATCATTTTTTTAAAATCAACTATTGAAACAAAGCCTTGAGTTCAGTGGCTTCGTGAGGGTTCAGTTTCCCAGCAAGTATTAAACTCAATTGTTTTCTTCTTAACGCAGCTTCGTATCTTGTTTTTTCTTCTTCCGTTTCGGGAATTAATGCAGGAACAGGCAAGGGGGAGCCGTTCTGGTCGACTGCAACAAATGTGTAGATTGCCTCATTGCACTTTTCTTTTGCACCACTTACTGCATCTTCAACCCATACATCAATAAATACTTCCATGGAAGTATTAAATGCTCTCGAAACTTTAGCTTCGAGCGTAACCAAGCTTGCATGATTTATCGGATTGTTGAACGACACATTATTTACTGATGCGGTTACCACAATACGTCTGCAATGACGATGCGCAGAAATGGAGGCCGCCATATCCATCCATTGTAATAATTTTCCTCCAAACAGATTTCCTAATGTATTTGTATCGTTTGGTAACACTATTTGGGTATGTATGGATAACGATTCTTTTGGTGTTTTCGGTTTCATAAGATTTTTTTTTACAAAGGTAGATTAAAATGTGCTTGGTCTTTTACTTAAAAACACCTCCACACATCTTACCTAAAAGTGCAGACTATTTCTTTTTCTTAAAGAACTTAAACCGGTCGCTGTTGAAGGAAAAGTAACGTATGCATTTGCGAAGCCAGTCAAAATAAAGAGCCAACCACATAAAAAGCGACATTGCCCAAATAACACAAATATTTACAAGGAAAGTAGAATAGGTTTTACCACATACATTTTTTCCGGGTGCGAAGAACTGAGAACGAATAAAGTGATCGTGAGAGCCATCTCTGAAAATAGGATCGGAAGTGCTGGTTAGTTTACCATCTTCGGCAATTACAGGTTCTAAATCGGTAGATACATTCTTTACCAGTTCTTCTAGTTTTTTATTCTGACAATTGTTGAGCAATTGCTGATATCTTGCCTTACCGCTTTCATTTTGCTGAAAACTCGACATCCAGTCGTCTTTGCTTTTCACAGCATTGTCGTACTTTTCAGAATAATATTTTTTTAGTTTAATAATGTATTCTTTCAATTCCATAATTGTGTTTTCATCACGATTGCCAGAAGTAATTTTATTTAATGAGGTAAATGAAACAGAAGGAACAGCCTGCATTTGCTCTTCTATCTCATGTTTCAGCACTTCTGTTTTTTCAGTTTGGTTACCTATATTGTTTTTGTAATCTTCAATCAGGTCATTCATCTTAGCCGACCAATACACCTTTTTGCTGTAAGAATTACTGATTTCTTTTTCGAATGGGAAAATAGCTTTTTCGTAATCGTTATTGATATACTGATTGACAGCAAGAGCTTCGAAAGCCCAGCGCGAAGTCATTATTTCGCCCCAAACAGGCACAACAGACTGACTTGATATTTTTGGATTAAGCTCTTCGAACTTTACAATTACACCACTCAATAATATTTGTGGAATGAGTAAAAACGGAATTAGAATGTAAATGGTAACTGCCGAATTGAAAGCAGAAGAAATGTTTAACCCAAGCATATTGGCGAAGCAGGAAGTGGTAAACAGCACCAGCCAGTAATCCATATACATTCCTTTTATTTCAAGAATATAATTTCCAATTAAAACGAACGCTAAGGTTTGTATGGCCGATATAAAAAAGAGAATCAGAATTTTTGAGAACAAGTAACTACCCCTACTTAAATTTAAAAACGATTCGCGCTTTAGAATTTTCCGGTCGCGAATTATTTCTTCGGCACTTACCGTAAGGCCTATAAACAAAGCCACCAACACACACATAAATAAATATGCCGGCATGTTTTTATTTTCTGAAAATAAATAATGCTGACTTCCTTTGTAATATTTTATCAACGATGCCAGTATTAATGCCAGCAAAGGAGCCTCCAGCAAGTTGATGGCGAGGTATTGAGTGTTTGATATTTTAGACAATACATCCCGAATGGTAAATACTTTAAACTGTTTAATAAGGTTCGGTTTCCTGAACGAATTATTTATCTGATGAGTGCTATCGGGGCCTTTAGCGGACGGGGCTGAGGTTAAACCTGCATTGTAAAACTCATTCCACTCCTTTGGAGATATTCTCCTGTTTCGAGTCTGGTTTCCGTTTTCATCCAAAACTTTCGATTCGATGATATTGAATATAAGTTCGGGATTAACATTACCACAGGTTACACACTCGCTTTCGTTAGCATTTACCTGATTTATTAATGTTTTGAAATAAATAACTGCTTCTACCGGATTGCCGTTATAAATAGGATAACCTCCTTTGTCGAGCAACAAGAGTTTATCAAACATTTTAAATATGTCGGACGAAGGTTGATGAATAACCACAAACACCAATTTACCTTTCAATGCTAATTCTTTTAACAAGTCCATGATGTTTTCCGAATCTCTGGACGAAAGCCCGGAAGTGGGCTCGTCAACAAAGAGAACAGATGGTTCGCGAATAAGCTCAAGGGCAATGTTCAGTCGTTTGCGCTGCCCACCGCTAATGGTAACCTCCAGCGGATTTCCAACTTTTAAATCTTTTGTTTCGGTTAGCCCCAAATCGCTGAGCATATTGGTAACCCGTTCATGAATTTTTTCGTCATCCAATCCGTCAAAACAGAGTTTGGAATTGTAAAACAAATTCTGATATACCGTAAGTTCTTCTATTAGCAAATCGTCTTGAGGTATAAAACCGATAACCCCTTCCAGACGTTTCTTTTCTTTATGCAAATTAAACCCATTGATGAGCACTTCGCCTTTCGATGGTTTGTTATTTCCATTCAGAATATTGAGCAATGTAGATTTACCTGCACCACTTCCGCCCATAATACCGATAAGCTTTCCGGAGTCTTCGGAAAACCGCAGCGGATGCAAACCTATTTTTCCATTCTTAAATTTATACTCCAAATCTTTTACCTCAAAATGTATTTTGTCATCCGAGTCGTCCTTCAAGAAACAACTTACAATGTCGCTGTAATAAATAGGCAATACCTTAGAACTTCTGATGGAAGAACCCGGAGAAAGAATATAAATTTTGGAATTAGAAATAATCTGAGCATTGAGAAACAGTTCAGCATTGCCATAGTAGCGTATCAGATATATACCGATACTGTTAATGCGCAATACCACCAGTTCGCCTGCAAGCGAATCGGAAAAGAAATGTTTGGCATATTGGTTTTGCTCATTTCTTTTTTTTCGAATAACCAAAAACGCTGTTGAATCTTCTATCTGAGAAAGGTCGTTTTTAGCTGCAAGTTGCAAACATTGAATAAACTCTTCGTCCGGAATATTAAATGAAGAGGAAACGGTAGAAATAAATTCCATTTCCTGTTCCGAAATTTTACCGTCAGAATTAACAAACTCAATGAGATTAAGCAGAACAATGAATTTCTGTTTTTGGGTTAGTTCAGCGTTTATCTGTTCGCAGATAACAATAACTTTTACCGAACTAACAGCAAGTCTTCTTTTTTTCTTTTCGCCTTCGGCACCGCTATCCATCGATTGCAGGTAATCATCGTAAATGGAGAGGTATTCGGTTACTTGTTCTTTATTGAGTAGTTGTTTTAAATACGATTCAATAACTCTTCTGGCATTGCCTGAAAATTCTTCTGTGTTGCCAATAATGGCAAACAAACGCATTAATGCCCGAAGTATTTTTTCGCTCATATTAGTTGATGAAAATAAAAAAAGCTCTGAAGAAAATATACTTCAAAGCTTTTTAGGTAAAGTCTGTTTTGTTAGCTGATAACCTTTGTTCTGGTAGAATTCAGTTTATCATAAATTTTCGATAGCACCGACTTGTCTATTTCAGCACCCGGTTTCACATCTTTGTAAAGTTTTGAAAGGTCTTTCAAATCGTTGATGCATGGCAAAAAGTCTTTTTCTTTTTCAAACTCTTTCAGTAGTTCTACTAACTTGTCGATAGTGTTGCCTTGTTCCGAAATCTTTTGGAACAAAATTTCATTGTCTTTGGTTTTTGCCTGGTCTTTTACCAAACTTACTGTGATGAACTGGCTCTCAATCCAGCTTCCAACAAGTATCTGAGTGGCCGAAAGCAAACGGTCGTTCGAACGGAGGTAACTATCCATTTCGGTATAAATCTCGTCTATTACTTTATTGATGGTATCTTTTTTATCAATGTTTTTTTCAAGTCGGTTACCGCCTATTTTATCAAAACTTTCGGCACAACCCAAGCTCTGAGCCAGATTGTGAGTGGTTTTGAAATATGGTTTTACCTGCGAAAACTGTTCGTTAGATGATAAATAAACCAAATCAACTATGTATGAACCGTAGTTTAAACCTTTCTTAGTAGAAGTAGTATATTTCGATTCGTTTTCGGTTACGTTAATCAAAGCCTTGTTAAAAGGGGTATTCGACTTAGGTAAAAGGGTAATGATTTCGAAAGGAGAAGGAATGTTTACTACCAGTGTGTGAAATTTAAAATCTGCCAAATCGTTTGTTGGCTGAGATGGTGCTTCTTTTTTTGCAGTGTCTTTTTTAGTGTCGGCCGATGCATCTGTGCTTGGTGTGCTGTTGTTGCAAGCTACCAAAGCCATAACAGCTGAAAACGTAATTACTCTTTTTATCATAAATTATTTATTTGTTTTTTATTTGTTTTTAAACGATACGAGATTAAACGGAATTTTAATTATTGACTGATAGTCTTCACCGGCTTCCTGCATATCTTCGTCTTCCTCGTTATACATCCAGTTTATGGTTACCTGTCCTTTTCCGTTTTTAGAAATCAACTCCAATTTTTTAAATAAATCGACAATACATTTTGACGAACTGGTATTAAAATAATCCAATTGAATATTAAGAACAGTGGCCGAAGCCGGGCTTTGCACATAACTGTCCAGCCATTCCATCATCGGTTTATAAAAAATTACTGAGTTTTCGGGTATTGATTTTCCTTTCATTTCAAACACTCCAGAGGAGGCGTTGAAGTTAGTAAAGGGGGTTTTAACGGTCTGATCTGTTTTGTAATCGGATGCCATGCTTTATTATTTTTAAAAATAGTTTATTTTTAGCAGTAGCAAATATATACTTAATTTGAATATCCCTGCACGGGGGATTAAAATAAATTACCGATAAGTTATTGTTCAGTGTCGTTAAAATTAAGAATAGGAAGAATTTCAAATTTCAGATTTCAAATTGAGTGACGGAGAAGTTAGCCACAGATTCGCAGATTAAAGTTTCATAATAGGCAATAGCGAAGTAGTGATCTATTTTGATTGGCGAATACCAATTAACAATTGCCCAATTGAACTAATTAGATTGCTTCATTCCGTTTGTAATAACCACCTGAAACAAAATTATTCCTTCACTATCTTTCTAACTATTGGTGTTTGGTTTACCATCATTTCGAATAAATAAATTCCATTGGCCAGTTCAGATAAAGAGATAATATTGGTTTCCGATTTTAAGATTCCTTTCATTACTTCTTTACCTATTGGGTCGGTAATTTTATAACCCGCTCCCATCAGCTCGCTGCTGCATTGCAAAGTAATATTGTCGGACGAAGGAACAGGATAGATGTTTATCCCATCGCTGGGGTTGGCGTACTGATTTAAACCAACCGAAACATAACAAAAGGTGTCGGTCATGGTGTAACAACCAGGCAAGAAACTAAAAAAACAAGCATCGCTGTAACATCCGTTTTGAGTAACCGTATAGGTGGACGATGTGGCTCCCGGAATAGGCACTCCGTCTTTGTACCATTGATTGCCCAAACCCCAGAGGCAACTTAATTGCAAGCCCGTTTGAGTTACTGTTTGAACAGCAGGAGGGGCATACGAGTCAAGAAAAATCAAATTACTTACATTGGAACAAGAGTTAGTCGACTCTACCAGCAAAACGATTGACATATTAGTACCCGTGCCTATTACAGTTAACGAGGTATCGTTTATGTTTGGCTGTGCCTGACTCGTCATCCACCAGGTGTACGTATTTCCCGAAAGGGTATCCATGTTCGAACAGTTAAAGGTAGCCGAATCTCCATTGCAGATAACCAATGGGTCGTTCGAATAAATATGAGGATGAGCCGGGGCTTGAATTACATTAACAAATAAAGGAGCGCACACAGCATTGGTCCACGTAAGCCCCATGCTATCCACCATGGTTAGTGTTAAGTTATACGATGCCGTTGGCAAAATGTAAATACTTTGTGTGGTATCTCCGGTAGACCATAAATACGATTGAGCGTTGGGCGGTGCAGTAAAATTATTCTGATTGTTGCTGCAGGTTCGCCACACTCCCGCAGGATATTGATACACTCCGCCTGAAGTAGGCATAATGATAGGATAAAAAGGAGAAGAGCCTTTTCGAACCAGAAAAGTATGCGATACGGTATCCACTCCTCCCGGCCCGGTAACAAGGAGTTTAGTAGTATAATAACCGGTGGACGGATAAGTAAAAGTAGGGTTATGTCCAAACGCATCCCATACTCCATCGTTATCAAAATCCCAGTTAATGGTGGTTACATTGGTCGACAAGGAATCGTTGAACGAAACAATGCCTTCGTAACACGAGGAAAGCGTATAGGAAAAATTAGCCACAGGCAGAGGGCCTCCGGCAAATCCGCAACCATTCGATTGCAGCAACTGATACCTGACATTGGCAAGAGCGCTGTTCATTCTGTCGGCTTGCCCTTGAGTAAACGAAAGCGGACAATTGGTATAATCCATATAGTTTGGCAAATTATCCACATCGCCAGTAAACGGATTGAAGCCCGAAGTATCGTTCATTTCGGTAGAGCAGGAGTTATCTCTGCATTCAAAAGTATTAGAAACATCCGGTGGTGTATCGCTCACACAGTCTCCATCCAGAAGGCTGTTGTAGTTGGTACATCCATTTTGAAAGGTGTGATACAATCCTAAATAATGCCCCGACTCGTGGGCTAACAAATTACTATTGGTAATAGAACTATATATGATAACCACTCCATCCGTTGGAGTGCCTATGTTAGAAGGAAAGGAAGAATAACCTCCTACCGACTGGCCAAATCCTCCAATAACATTTACTACCCATACATTATAATATCGAAGCGGGTCCCACCTGCTGAGGTCTTTCAATTGAATCTCACTTCCCACATTGAGATAAGTTAGCGAATTATAATCGCGCGTAATGCCCGTTGTGGCATTACCCTGTGGGTCGATAGTAGCTAGGCAAAACTGAATATCCACAACATGTCCGGTAGAGTCGTAATACGGAGCAGCATTTTGAAAACGAAGATTCAACTCGTTTATTCCTGCTATAACTAATGAGTCAGAAATGTTTTCGGGACCATTATAATGAGTGATATGAACCACCATAGGAACATAATAAACCGTCCGATTGCTTTTACTGTCCTTGGTTTTTGCTACGGCCTTAGAATAAATTAATTTATTGATTGCATCTTCCTGCTGTTTTAATTGCGGCTCAGCCGATACTTGTGTTGTTCTCATTTCATCATAACCACAATGCATCTGCTGTGCAATGGCATTAATACCTATGAAAGTTAGTAGAGATAAAAGTAATTTTGATTTCATATACTTTAATTTTAGTAAAAGATGATTCTATTAATAAAGACAATTAATTTACAAGAATGGTTGCATGCAGAATTTACTTTTTAGTTGTTTGATAAATGCTAGCCTGAAAAGAAAATTCAGAACAAAAAAAATCCCGCTCCTTTATGGGCGGGATTTTTTTTGATAGTAAATAGTAAAATTATGGTTTAATAAAATTGCTTCTAATCTCTGCAGCTTTGTCCGATAGTTTTTTGAATTGTGCATCGTCCAGTTTCATTGCACTAGCATCAGCCGATTCGAAAACAGCTTTCAAATCTTCCAAAGATTTAACTACTTCATCCATTCCTTTATTTTCTGCTTTATACTCGTTCATCAAATCAATTAAGTTGGAAAGCGAAGCTTTTTGTTGTCCTATTTGTTTTACTATACCATCGTTTTTGGTTGCCGAAGCCACACGGGTAGCAATGTACAGCCCTTCTAACCATCCGCCTGCAACAATAAGCGAAGATACTCCGGGTTGTCCGTTATCCACCAAATAATTGTCGGCTGTCCAATACGATTTCGAAATAATATCCATCAACGAATCTTTTTTATCCAAATTGCTTTGAATACGATTGGTTGTTTTTTCGTCAAACACACCATTTATTCCAAGGCCAGCAGCCAATATGTTGGTACATTTTAAATACAACAACGATTCCTGTGTTTGGTCGTACAAGCTGATAAAGCTTAAGTCGGAACCATAAATTCCAAGGTTTATTGCTTTAGCCTGAGCAGACGAATATTTAGATGCATTTTCAACTGGATTAAGGTAGGCTGCATTGTATTTTGCACCGGCTTCCTTCAACAGTTTTGTTGTTTCTACTGGCTCAGGAATGGTAGCAAACACTTTTTTTGCTTTCGAGTTTTTTACCTTATCCATTGTTTTGGTAGTATCTGCTTTTGTGGTAACATCCGCTTTTTCGGTATTATTGGAGTTACAAGCTACCAAACTTACAGCAATTGTCAACGCTGACACTGCTTTTACAAGAGTTGTGTTGTTTGTTTTGATGGTCATAATTTTTTAGAATTACAGATTTAGCGACCAAATATAATACTTTATAATTATTCAATGCCAAATTATTTTTGATAAAATGTAAACCATACACGTTTCATAATTTCGGATGGAAGTTCAAAATGTTTTGTTTTATGCTAAAATGTTGATGTTTGAATACATTCTGTTAATTTTGCTCCGCAAATATTAATTTTTAATCCCATGAGTAAATTCTTAATGATTTTTTCTATTGTTGTGCTGATGATTTTTTCTTTGTCAGTATCGGCTCAACGATTTAAACCAGGATTGGTTATAGGAGGCGTTTCTTCCGACCTGGTAGGAGTAGACCCCTATGATGACGATTTCAGCAAAGCCGGATTTACAGCAGGAGCTCTGTTGAATACAAAGTTTTCGGAGAAAAATTCTTTTCAGTTTGAGATACTTTTTACTGACAGAGGGACATTACAAAAACCTGATTCGCTAAATAACTACACGCTATATAAGCTCAGTCTGGATTATGTGGATGTACCATTAATGTTCAAGCATAATTTTATTTTCAATGTAGGAAAAAAAAGAGTGGATCGTTTTTCATTCGAAATAGGCCCTTCTTACAGCCGACTCGTTAGGGTAAGTCAAACCGGTACTTACGGTGGGTTTTACGACAATAATTTTAATAGTAACGATTTTGCATTAAACGTTGGTTTAGGCTGTCGCATAATGCACAATCTTTCGTTAAATGTTAGGTATTCTAATTCTATAATACCTATCGTTCCTCACCCTACCTATATAAATAGTTATTTTTGGTATTCGTTTAATAAAGGGGATAATGTTTGGTTTTCGTTTTCGTTGCGCTATGTGTTCAGTAACGAAAAAGATAAGGGAGGAGAAAAAACTTCAGATTAAAATTTATCCGGCCATGGTTTTGGATTGCACACCTACCATTTCTGCTGCTATTTTAACAATACTGTCGGTATCAAATCCGCATTCTTTCTGCAGTTCCAGTTGTTCACCGTGTTCAATGTATTTGTCAGGAATACCAAGTCGTTTTACTTGTGCTGAGTAATTATGGTCGGCCATAAATTCGAGCACAGCACTTCCCATTCCGCCCATAATACATCCATCTTCCACAGTAATTACTTTCGAATGTTTTTTAAATACTTCGTGCAATAATTCTTCGTCAATAGGTTTCACAAAACGCATATCATAATGAGCTGCTTTAATTCCTTTCGATTCTAAAGTTTTGCAGGCATTTATGGCGTAATTACCAATATGACCTATTGTAAGAATAGCAATGTCATCACCGTTTTGAATACGTTGCCCTTTCCCGATTGTTGTTTTTTGAAATGGTTTTTTCCATTCCGTCATCACACCGTTTCCTCTTGGATAACGAATGGAGAATGGAGCATTGGTTTCTTCTAACTGTGCTGTGTACATTAGGTTTCTCAACTCTTCTTCATTCATTGGAGCAGAAACAATCATATTCGGAATGCATCTAAAAAATGCTAAATCGTAAGCACCGTGATGAGTTGCTCCATCAGCACCGGCAAATCCTCCACGGTCTAAGCAAAAAACAACATGCAAATTTTGTAATGCCACATCGTGTATCACCTGGTCGTAGGCCCTTTGCATAAACGAAGAATAAATATTACAGAAAGGAACCAGTCCTTGAGTTGCTAATCCGGCTGAAAAAGTTACTGCATGTTGTTCGGCAATACCCACATCAAAAGCTCTGTCGGGCATAGCTTTCATCATGATATTAAGCGAACATCCGGAAGGCATGGCAGGTGTAACACCCATTATTTTGCTGTTTTTTTCGGCAAGTTCTACAATAGTATATCCAAACACATCCTGATATCTGGGAGGCTGAGGTTCTTTAGGAACAATCTTGATAATTTCACCGGTATCTTTATTAAACAAGCCCGGAGCGTGCCACACTGTTTGATTTCCTTCTTCCGAAAACTTGTATCCTTTTCCTTTTTGGGTAAGGCAGTGTAATATTTTGGGTCCCGGAATATCTTTCAAATCTTGTAAGACTTTTGTTAGTCTTTCCACATCGTGCCCATCAATGGGGCCGAAATAACGAAACTTTAATGATTCGAATAAATTACTTTGTTTGAGTAAGGAAGATTTAATCCCGTTTTCAACTTTGGAAACGATATCCTGAGCTGTAGGCCCGAATTTGCTCATTTTACCAAGCAGATTCCAAATTTCATCTTTTACTTTATTATATGTATGCGAAGTGGTAATGTCGGTTAAATATTCTTTCAACGCCCCTACATTAGGGTCGATGCTCATGCAGTTATCATTGAGCACAACCAGTAAGTTTGAATGAGCAGTTCCCCCATGATTGAGTGCTTCAAAAGCCATACCTGCTGTCATGGCTCCATCCCCAATTACTGCAATGTGCTGGCGTTCTTTTTCGCCTTTATAGGCCGAAGCAACCGCCATACCAAGAGCGGCACCTATGGATGTGGATGAATGGCCTACACCAAAAGTGTCGTATTCGCTTTCTGAACGCTTCGGGAAACCGCTAATGCCTTTGTATATTCTGTTGGTATCGAAATTATGTCTGCGACCGGTAAGTATTTTATGTCCGTATGCCTGGTGGCCTACGTCCCAAACCAATTGGTCGTATGGGGTATTAAACACATAATGTAAAGCAACGGTGAGTTCAACTACTCCAAGGCTGGCTCCAAAATGTCCCCCTTTTTTTGAAACTACATCAATAATAAATTGGCGCAATTCCTTACTTACCTGAGGAAGTTGTGCTTCTTCGAGTTTTCGTAAATCGCTCGGAAATTCAATTTTGTTGAGAAGTGCCCCTGCTTTAAATTCCATTTATCTGAGTAGTGCTTTGAACAGGTAACAAAGGTAAAATAAAATTTCGGATTAGGAATTTGTACATGCTCAAATGCGACCTTGGTTTAACAATTATTGTACGTTAATAATAAATCAGATCAAAACGCTTCCTTCCATTTCCTTTGGAATGTCGAGTTTCAGCAGTGTCAGTATGGTTGGTGCTATATCGGCTAGTTTACCATTATTCACTTTTTTATAATCCGAGTCTATTAGAATACAAGGAACAGGATTGGTGCTGTGAGCGGTGTTCGGACTTCCATCCGAATTAATCATAAAATCTGCGTTTCCGTGATCGGCAATGATGATAAATGAATAACCGCTTTTGATACCCGCTTCAACAACACGCTTGGCGCAAGTGTCCACTGTTTCCAGTGCTATGGTTACTGCTTTATAATCGCCAGTGTGTCCCACCATATCTGCATTTGCAAAGTTCAGACAAATAAAGTCGGTGGTAGCTCCTGCCAATTCAGGCAATATGGCTTCGGTAACTTCTACAGCACTCATTTCGGGTTTTAAATCGTAAGTGGCTACTTTAGCCGAAGGAATCATTATCCTTTTTTCTCCGCTAAATTCTTTTTCTCTTCCTCCCGAAAAGAAGAAGGTTACGTGAGGATACTTTTCAGTTTCTGCGATACGTATCTGTGTCTTTCCACATTTTTCAAGCACTTCGCCCAATGTATTGCTGAGATTATCTTTGTCATACACCAAATGAACATTTTTGAATGTGTGGTCGTAATTGGTCATGGTTACATAATACAAAGGTAACGTTTGCATTCTTTGTTCCGGCATGTTTTGCTGTGTAAGCACCTGAGTAATTTCTCTGCAACGGTCGGTACGGAAATTAAAGCAAATTACTACATCACCTTCTTTAATAGAACCTGTCGCATTTCCTGCTTGGTCAGTAATAACAATTGGTTTAATAAATTCGTCTGTTACATTATCTGCATACGATTGTTCCATTGCCTGAACAGCAGATGTGGCTTTCTTTCCTTCTCCCTTTACTAATAAATCATATGCAAATTTTACTCGCTCCCAGCGTTTATCTCTGTCCATAGCATAATAACGTCCCACTATGCTGGCTATTTTTCCTGTTGATTTTTTTAAATGAGCTTCAAGATTCTTAATGTATCCCAATCCGCTTTTCGGGTCGGTATCTCTGCCATCGGTAAAAGCATGAACAAATACATTGGTTAAATTATTTGCTTTTGCCAAATCGAGCAGATAGTGCAAATGTGCCTGAGATGAATGTACGCCTCCTTCTGAAACCAAGCCCATCAAATGAACTGATTTGTTATTTTGAACGGCATAGTTAAATGCATTAACCAGAGTTGGGTTTTTGTCAATTGTTTTTTCGCGAATGGCTTTATTGATTAGTTCCAAATCCTGATAAACTATTCTACCTGCACCAATGTTCAAGTGCCCTACCTCACTGTTTCCCATTTGTCCATCAGGTAGCCCAACATTTTCGCCCGAAGTGAGCAATTCGCTGTGGGGATAATTTTTAAACAAACTGTTTAGAAAAGGTGTGTTTGCGTTTGCAATCGCATCTGATTTGGAACCGTCACCAATTCCCCAACCGTCTAAAATAAGTAATGCTACTTTTTTCATATTCTTCAATTTTACTTACTGCATAATGCAGTTTTTTATGTTCCTTTAACTGTTAAATGCTACTTCAAATATGCTTCCAACAGGAGTGTTGTTTTTTACTGTTATGGTTCCGTTGTGTTGTTCTGTCAGATAATTTACAATGTACAAACCCAGACCGGTTCCTTTTGTTTTGCGTGTTTCTTCGCGACCTACTCTGTAGAATTTTTTAAAAATATTTTCCTTTTCAATATCCGATATTCCCACACCTTCATCTGCAACTGTGAGTACTATTTTATCATTAAATTTCTTTAGAGAAATGGTGATGGTAGAACTTTCGGGAGAGTATTTCACCGCATTTTCGAATAGGTTCAAAAGTATGGATTGAAAACTGGTGGTATCAATCTGCATAAATATTTCTGGTTCTATTTGAAGTATCACTTTTTGCTTATAATTAAATGAAGCGATTGTCTTATTCATCCGTTCGGTAATAAAGTCGGAGATATTCTGTTCTTCGCGATGGGCCATAAAAACCTTGTTTTCGATTTTGGCAGCCATCAAAATATTCTCTACCAAATTCTGTAACCGTTCGGTATCGCTAATGGCATTGCCAATAAGTTCTTTTTGCTTTTCACGATTTAGGTCGTGTTTCATCATGGTTTGCAATTGCAGTTTGGCAGAGGCTATGGGCGATTTTAATTCGTGAGTAACCGACAATAAAAAGTTTTTTTGCTGATGAGCAAGTGCCTCTTCTTTCTTAAATGTTTTACGAATTTGGTAAATACCCAATAACAATAGACTGATAAAAACAGCACCTTCGCCTGTAATCATTAGCCAGCGGGCATGAAGTTTGGCATTTAACTGATTTCCGTTTGTCACCACATCCTTTACCGATTGGCCGTTCAGTATATTTATCTCTTCCTTTAGTCTGGAGATTTCGTTATTTTGTTTCACCATCGAATAACTCCACCACATAAACTGCATGAGAATATAAGTTACCAAAATGTAAAACCAAAACAGAGGCCGGGATTTCTTTGGGGTAATCGACATGGGCGCAAAGTTATAATTTTCATTCCGAAATTCTGCTTTTTTTAATGATTGCCAACTGATTTATTGCATCTTTTGGGGAATTGACCAAAGAAAAAATGGAAGTAAAGAAGCTTAAAATGGTGTTTTAAATACTACGAAAATAAAAAAGGGAAGAAAAACTGAAATCTCAGTTTTCTTCCCTTGGAGTGGTACCCACTGGAATCGAACCAGTGACACAAGGATTTTCAGTCCTTTGCTCTACCAACTGAGCTAGGGTACCTGCTCAATTATTGGGGTGCAAATGTATAAAAATAATTAAAACGAAGAAATTAATTATTTGTTTTGGTTAAAAAATAAATGACTAAGGGTTAAGGGCTCCTTCCAACAAATCTATTTTTGCGATGTATGACATTGAATTTTTGATGTATTCGTGCGCAGGTAAACTTTGCTTTAATGAAGGGACATCGGCTAATAAACGAGAGTTATCGAAAACTTGCCCGAGTTCTGCGAAACCCAAATAGGGGTCGAGTCCGGCAAAAAGAATGCGAAGGGCGCTAGGGTCTTCGAATACATGGTGCCAGTAGTCAAGATATTCGGGAAATTTATTGAGTTCGCTTTCGAGAGGGAGTTTTCGTTTTGCCCAAAGTTTGACTTGGTTGAGCATAGATTTATTTGCAAAATGAAATGGGGGCCGGTCTGGAAAATAAGATTCGAGACTTTTAGAAAGCTTGTGCGCAGTGGTTGCTGCGGCCATACCTGAAGAAATATGGTATACATTGTAATTTCGTTTGGCAAACAAAAGTGCAACTATAGCTTGTGCTGTATAGTCGACTGGAATCATGTCTAAATTTGCAAATTCATTAACGGGAACAAAGCGTAGTTGATTAACGGTGGCTAATGCCCATAAAATAACGGGAGAACGAGGAACTACATCGCGACTGTCGCCCATAATAATGGATGGTCGGGCAATAAGAATTTTATCGTTTGGCAAATGCTTGTGAATAATTAATTCGCCATGCATTTTAGTATAGGTGTATTTTACAAGATGGGATGCTCTTAAATTAGGGGATTCGTCTTCGTGTACCAATCGGTTTTTAATGTCTTTTCCGCAAATGGTAGCAGTGCCTATGTAAAGGAAGGTTTTGAGTTGTTGGAGATTTTTTGCCCACAATAATATTTTTTCCAAGCCTCCCATGTTTGCCCTTTCGACCATATCATCGTAAATTTTAGAAAAGGATGTGTTGGCGGCAGAATGAATAATAACATGGGTGTCCTGAATGGTTTCGTTTTTTATTAAGAAATCTGTCAGGTGTTCGTCAAACAGGTTGCCGATGATTGGGATTATTTTGTGCTTATTAAAATGGTCGTGATGAATCCGAAAAATGTTTTCGAGTTTAATGTTGGCTTCGTCTTCTGAAAAAGCTCTGAGAAAGCAGTAAATTTTATTTACTTCTTTTCTTTTGGATAAGGTAACGAGAAGTTCTCCGCCAACGAACCCGGTAGCTCCGGTTAAAAAAATATTCATTTATGAGATGTAGTTTATACTATTGTTCTAATTATTAATCAAAAATTTCTAACCCGAGAATTCCAATAATAATTAATGCTATTGAAATTACCTTAGCAGGAGAAACGGATTCTTTAAAAAAAACAACACCAATAATTGCAATTAAAGCTGTTCCTGCACTGGCCCATATGCCGTAAGCAATGCTTACTTCCATTTTTTCTAAAACAAAAACCAAAGCGGCCAAACTAATTCCATAAAAAACAAATACTAAAACAGAAGGAAAGAGTTTGGTGAATCCTTCTGCATATTTCATGCTAATGGTTCCCAACACTTCGAACACAATACCCAAAGCTAGCATTAACCATTTCATCATATTGTAATTAATGTATTAATATTGGAGTTAAAAAAATAGTCGGCAAATGTAATGATATTTGCCAAATCAGTTTCTTAATTTATTAATCCGCAAAAAACAGAAAAGACACAATGAATAAAAGCACATCGAATTATGTAAACGTAATAATAGGTTGGCTTTTGGAGCCAAAAGAACAAACTTGAAAGTCCTTTTATATGAAATAAAGCCACCAAAAGAAAAAAGTAAGGTATTAACAATTCGTTCATCAATTATTGACAGCAAAGTCGCTTTGGCAAAGCATTCGGAAAGAGAAATACAAAAAGAAGAGCCTAATTGAAGTAACAAAACAATTTTTATTTGCTTTTTTATGTATTTAGGAAAATTTAACATTACTAATAACCTATTTCTTACCTTCGCCTCCTTAATTCAACTTATAAACATACCATGGACTTAAGCAAATTAAAAAAACGACCATCCTATCCATTTGAAACGATAGCTGTGGCGGTATCTTTTTCATCCCGATGTAAGTTTCTGCTAGCAGAAGCTAAGCGTATTTGCGATGCTTGCGATTCATCATTATTATTACTTCATGTGGGAGAGAAAACGAGTGAAAAGGAAAGTAACCTCGATGAAATGATGGATAGTGTGGGAATAAATCCCAAACATTGTCGAATTATATGGATGGAAGGTGAACCGGTAGATACAATTTTACGCTTATGCAAATTAAATATTGTTGATCTCTTGATATTAGGCGCTCTTGAAAAGGAAAACTTCTTGAAATTTTATATCGGGTCGATAGCGAGAAGTATCAGTCGCAAGGCTAAATGTTCGGTTTTATTATTAACTAGCCCCAACGGAGTCCCTCAGGTTTTTAGGAAATTTGTAGTGAACGGAGTGGAAAATCCCAAAACTATTCACACCATCAACACTTCGTTATATCTTGCAAAAAAATTACGAGCAAAAGAAATTATCATTGCCAACGAACTCGATCTTTCTGGAGTAGCGATGACGATGGCTGACCAAAGTACAGCTCCGGAATCGAAAGAAATAATAAAAGGGATAACCGAGAAATCGGAATTGAATTTACAGCAAGTCCTGGAACAATGTGATACGGGCAATATTAAAATCAGCGATAAAATATTAAAAGGGAAACAAGGCTATGCCATCAGCAAATATGCAAAAGATAAAAAAGTAGACTTGCTGATTGTTAATTCGCCCGATACGAATTTGAATTTATTTGATCGCATTTTTGCACACGATATAGAATATGTGCTTGCCGATTTACCTTGTAATGTATTAATTGTTCATTCCCGAGTTTAGTATATGATAAAACTTGCCCACGGTGAATTAATAGTTTTGCTCTTATCCATAAGTGCAATGCTTATCATTTCCCGAATATTTGCGGAGCTAGGTAAAAAACTTAAACTTCCTGTAGTGATGGGCGAACTCATTGTAGGAATAATTCTCGGGCCAACAATTTTCGGAATGATATATCCAGAAACATTTAATTACATGTTTCCTCGCACCGGCAATGTTCCTATTGCTATGGATGGCATTTTCAGTTTGTCAGTTATTATGCTGCTGTTTGTGGCAGGAATGGAAGTACAACTTTCTCTCGTGTTAAAACAAGGAAAAGTGGCTGTATATACTTCCTTGTTTAGTATGGTTATTCCTTTTTTTACAGGGTTTGCAGTGGCCTGGTTTTTCCCTGAGATATTTTCAATCAGTGATGAACACGGCCCGAAGTTGTTGTTTTCATTATTTTTCGGTACAGCATTATCCATCTCTGCATTGCCTGTTATAGCGCGAATTTTAATGGACATGAATATTTTCAAAACAAATGTTGGGATGGTGATAATAGCCTCAGCCATGTTTAATGATTTGATTGGCTGGCTCATTTTCTCTTTTATTTTAAGTTTAACCAATACCTCATCGCATAACGATGGATTCGGTTTGTGGTATACCATAGCATATATATTAGGTTTCGGGTTGTTTATGCTTACCATTGGAAAAAAAATAATAGACAAAACATTGCCTTGGATGCAAACCAAATTATCATGGCCGGGAGGCGTGCTTTCTATTTCTTTAGGTATATGTTTATTGTCGGCAGCGTTTACTGAATCGATACATATTCATGCCATATTAGGAGCATTCATTGCCGGAATTGCCATTGGCGACAGCGTTCATTTGCGAGAGCAAGCAAGAGAAATTATTCATCAGTTTGTCACTAACTTTTTTGCTCCATTGTTTTTTGTTTCCATCGGATTGAAAGTAAATTTCATTGAAAATTTCGACCCGATGATAGTAGCCATTGTTCTTGTGCTTGCTTTTGTAGGAAAAGTTTTGGGAGCGTTTATTGGAGCCCGCATTGGAGGAATGAACAAAAATCAGGCACTTGCCGTTGGGTTTGGAATGAACGCCAGAGGTGCAATGGAAATAATTTTAGGAACACTGGCTTTAAATGCAGGACTAATTTCTAAACCAATATTTGTTGCGTTGGTAATTATGGCCCTTGTAACAAGCATTACCAGTGGGCCATTGATAAAACGATTCCTTGATAGAAATATGGAGTCAAAATAAATACTGTTATGTTAGGATTAAAACTCTCCACCGACCCAAGGTGGGTAAACATTGTAGAATCAAATATTGAAGAAATTCTTACTGATCACGCATGGTGTGAGCAAAAGGCTGCCACCAATGCATTATCGCTTATTGTAAACAATCCAAATTATCCTGAAATGGTTACTGCACTTATTGCTTTAGCAAAAGAAGAGTTGGAACATTTTGAAATGGTACACAATATTATTAAGGCAAGGGGTAAAAAGCTTGGATTGGAACGAAAAGACCATTATGTAAACGAATTGTACAAGTTTATGCAAAAAGGAGGTAGCCGCCAATCATCACTGGTAGATCGTCTTCTTTTTTCGGCAATGATAGAAGCCCGCAGCTGCGAACGTTTCAGAGTACTTTCAGAAAATATTAATGATAAAGAACTAGCCACCTTTTATCGCGAATTGATGGTTTCTGAAGCAAATCATTACACTACCTTCATTGGTTTTGCACGTCAGTATGGCGAAGGAATAGATATAGACAAACGTTGGAAAGAATGGATTGATTACGAAGATTCGATTATTACCAACTACGGAAAAAAAGAAACCGTTCACGGGTAATCTTACTCCATTTTCATATCCTTTATATTTAACTGCAATGTGGTAGTACCATTGAATTCGTTCTCATCTATAGCATAACAAGCCGTAAATATTTTTCTTCTCAGCACATTGTCAAAATGATTAGCCTGCCCGAAAGCTATGGCAGGAAATGATTCTCGGGGATTCTGAGCTGCCTGTATATCCATCTTCAAATGATTTGTTCCTACTATACGCACATATCCTTTGTCTACCAGATTGCGAGTCATAAATACAGGCGACATATTTTCGGGGCCAAAGGGAGCAAACTGTTTGAGTACTCTGAAAAATTTAGGAGTAATATTCTTCAGTTCTAATTCAGCATCAATTTCTATTTCCGGAATAAGCATGTGTTCCTCTATCGAGGCGCTTACCACTTCTTCAAAGCGTTGCTGAAAAGCTTCTATGTTTTCCGTTCTCAATGTTAACCCTGCTGCATACTTATGTCCACCGAATTGCTCCAGCAAATCAGCGCACAACTCAATAGCATTATACACATCAAAATCTTTTACCGAACGTGCCGACCCGGTGGCTTTTCCGTTCGATTCGGTGAGTACAATTGTAGGGCGATAATATTTTTCAGTAAGCCGAGATGCCACTATACCAATCACTCCTTTGTGCCATTCGGGATGATATAACACAGTAGATTTTCTGGAAATTAATTCAGGACTTTCATCAATCATACTCAAAGCATGAGCGGTTATTTCTACATCCAGTGTTCTGCGTTCGGTATTGGTGTTGTTTATGCTGGCTCCGGATGATTTAGCAATTTCGAACGAATCGGAAATAAGCAATTCTACTGCATCTTTTCCCGACTTTATTCTTCCGGCTGCATTAATACGGGGGCCTACAATAAACACTAATTCGTTTACCGTAATTTCTCGTTTTACTTTGGCCAAATCAAAAATGGCTTTTATTCCTTTTCTTGGATTTTTATTTATTTGTTGAAGTCCGAAATGGCTCAGTATTCTGTTTTCGCCATTTATGGGAACCACATCGGAGGCAATAGAAATAGCAGTTAAATCGAGATATTCGTGAAGTTCTTCAAATGGAATATTGTTTTTTTGTGCATAGCCTTGAATAAGTTTAAACCCTACTCCGCATCCGCATAATTCATCAAAAGGATAGGTGCAATCGTTTCGTTTCGGGTCGAGCACAGCAGCGGCCATGGGCAGTTCATCGCCCGGGCGGTGATGGTCGCAGATAATAAAATCTATATTGCGTTCGCTGGCATAGTTTATTTTATCTATTGATTTAATACCGCAATCCAATGCAATAATAAGTGTGAAGTTATTTTCTTTTGCAAAATCAATTCCGGCAAATGAAATACCATAGCCTTCGGCATAACGGTCGGGGATATAAAAATCGACAGCACCTACTGCTGTGTATTGTTTTTTAAGAAACGAATACATTAGCGCAACTGCAGTGGTTCCGTCTACATCGTAATCGCCATACACCAATATTTTTTCGTTGTTTTGAATAGCCTTTTCAATACGATTTACAGCTTTGTCCATATCTTTCATCAAAAAAGGATTGTGCAATTGCGACAATGACGGACGAAAAAATGTTTTGGCTTGGTCGAATGTAGTAACCCCCCGTTGCACCAGCAAACCGGCAAGTACATTGTCTATCCCTAATTCCTGAGCCAGCTTTTCAGTAAGCAGTTTGTTAGGCTCTGGTTTTTTATTCCACCTCTTTTCCATTTTTCAAAATTGAAATGCGAAAGTAAATATTAAAACCGAAGTGTGGTAATTAATCTGTCAGGGTTTGTTGGAAATAGTAAACATATCGCCCCTATAGGGCGTTACAGATGTTTGAGAGTTTATTTACTATTAGGATATTGCTCCTACGGAGTATTAAGAATTATGTTTTTTTACTAAGTGGATGTTGCGTTACAAAGGTAGGCGAGAAGCGGGCGAGAGGGGGATTATTTCTCGTTCTTAATTAGTGTCATATTAATTGTTTCACCATTGTCAGTTGCTTTAAGTTTAACTGACTTTAATGTTTCGTTAGAAATTTTATACTTACCCTCGATTTTGTCGTTTGCAAATTTTATCGAAAGACATGAGTCGTTGTCAGTTGATTTAAAAGTTCCTTGGTCTAACACTTTTCCATCAGCAGTTGTTAGAGTAAGTGTGTTATCAGATTTTAGTATCAAAATCTTTGCGGATGGGTACTTAGCAAATGCGGTTGCTAAAAGTGTTTCTACGTTAACAGAACTGTCGACTGAGTTCATGTTTTCGATAGTCCAAGAGCCCGTGACAAAGGGTTTGTTGTTCTTGCAGGAGATTAGTATTAATGTTCCAAGTGCTATTGCTAAAATGTGTTTTTTCATGTTTTATAAATTTTAATTTTCTAAAAGTTTTTAATTCGTTTCATCGCTGCCTTTGCAGGTGTTTTTCCACCTGCAAACTAAACCCGATTAATAACCTTACAAATATACCAATAAAACATACCCAACAAAAAATCCCGCTCCGAAATGAGCGGGATTTTAATTTTAAATCTACTTTTTACTTTGCCTATAAAATGCCTAACGGTAGCCTGTTTCGGCATGATGGTTTGGGTTTATACTTTTACGATATTAAAAATTAAATCGCACGAAGTAGTTAAATTGTTGTTAGTAGCAATCACATATTTTTTGGTAAGGTCGCCAAGCTCCGATGGGCTTATGCGAGTGGTTACGCCTGCCACAGCTTTATAGCCCGATGATATAGGGTTATTAGCATTATCGGCAGTGCTTATCCACACATCGGTGTCGCCTCCTACAATATCAATTTTTTCGTTTGCTTTAAATGTGTGAATACAAATTTTACGAAACTCTCCGCTCGGAATGATGAGTTGATAATGCCCTTTCGCTGCATGGTCGCCAAGCAAATTGAGAGGAAAATAACCTTCCATCAATTGGTCGTAATTCGAAAGTTCGGCAAAATTAGAAATTAAAATACCTCTGTTTTTGTTTAATTTTTTGATGAGTGTTTGGCGCAAAGCCTCTACAGATGAGCTATCGGTGCCCACTTTGGTCATTCTGTTTTGTTGGTCTGCATGAGCAGTTTCTATCGATGCTTTGTAAGCAAGGGCAGCAGTAGCTCCATCGGGCACAGTTTGAGCAGTCATTTCGTTGGCCAATCCCAACAAGGCTGCTATTCTGTCGGAATACGAGCCCATGTAAAATCTATCGCGAGTGCGCCCCCAAATTAATTTATAAGGGTCAGAATTTACGGCATGTACCAAGCGAGTGAGGTCGTCCATTATATCCAACTGAGATGGCATATCTTTAAACACCGACTCAAACGCACTGGTGAGAACTGTTTGAGCTTCTTTGTCTCCACTCAATGTTCCTACAGCCGAAATAAAGGCATTGGCGGGAGTTGCAAAATCGTTGTACATGGCCAGTTGCCATGCGCCCTCTGTTTTATGAACATTGAGCCTGAATAAATGATAGATAATTATATTATCTGCGTTTGTAACGCTGCGTTCCATCGGTGCGATAAACGGATTTCTGATGCCTATCCAAATTGCCATAAGAATTTAGTTTTAGAGATTAATTTTATGCAAATTTATAGCTAGTGAAATAATTTTTGCAACTAATTTATCGAAAATTTTCGAAATTGTTAATAACTTATGTGTCAGGTGCTAAAAAACGCCTTTTTTTACTAAAACACTAAACAGCAGACGCTAGTAAGCATCCACTTTCTAAGAGGTTAAGGGGCTGCATAATCAATAAATTAAAGCTTTTCAATAATCGTGATTTCCGAATTGCAATTAAAATAAATAATAGAATGGTATTGGGCATCTGAGATGCTGGTAAAATAAGTTTTTGGAACAAAAGGGTTACTCCAATAGACCGCAAAATAAATTAAATTGACACATTGAAAATGCCTATTGCTCATAGAATACGTTTTTGAGGCAAAAGGGAAACTCCAAATAGCGGCAGAATAAGTTTTTTTGACCTAAGGAGAACTCCAAAAGGTCGCCAAATAAGTTTTTGGGCCAAAAGGGATTCCCCTTATGGCGGAAAAATGAATTTTTGACAGGTTTGGAGTTCCCAATATGGCGGAAAAATAAGTTTTTGGCAGGTTTGGAGTTCCGCTTATGGCGGTAATATAAGTTTTGGACATGTTCGGGTTTCTACTTTGGTTGATTTTATAAGTTTTGAGCAGGTTTGGAGTTTCCCTTATGGCGAAAAAATGAATTTTTGGCAGAAAAGGGACTCTCCATTTTGCAGTAAAACAATTTTTGGCAGATAATGGGAACCCAAGATGACGAAAAGTGAACCTTTGGAACATGCAGGGAGGAAGAAAAACCACTAAACTCGAGGTTACTTCCAACTGCTATTTAAATATTTTTTCGAAAAATAACTTCATTTCATTAAACGAAGCGGTGTCGGCAGCCGCATTATAAGCAATAGGCAAATTTATACTTCCAACTCTTTCATTGGGTCCCAAAAGCACTTCTTAAAATCAATAATTTTATCATTCTCCACTTTTATCCCTTCTTTCTCCAGCAATTCCTGCATCATAAAAGGGCTGGGGAAATGGTGCTTTCCGGTGAGTTCGCCATTTCGGTTCACCACTCTGTGAGCCGGAACTTTTTTTTTCTGCGTATGCGATGCATTCATGGCCCAACCCACCATGCGCGATGAACGGCCGGCTCCCAGGTATTTTGCTATTGCCCCATAGTTAGTCACACGTCCTTTGGGTATGAGACGTACCACTGCAAAAACATTCAAAAAAAAGTCTCCCTGAGTTTTTTCCATTCCTCACCGAATTTCCCTTTTTCCTCTCTGAAAAACTATTTACCAATAGAAGATTATTGGTAAAAACAAAAAGTAAATTAGTGGCTAATTACTAATTTTTTTGTGGAAATAACTTTGTCATCTGCAAGTAATGAATAAAAATAAATGCCTGAAGGGATTTCATCGGCATTAATTTTTGCTGTGCCAATTTTATCTTTCAATACAATTTGTTTTACTTCTTTTCCAAGAACATTATAAATAACCAATTTTGTTTTTTGAGAAAAATCGGAAACGGAATAATTAATAGAGAATAATGAGCTAGCCGGATTAGGTGAAGCATTAGAAACCGAACCTGATGGAGAAGACAACTCGTTAATGCCAACTTGGGTAGTGTATCTAATAATTACATTAGTAGAATCACCCAAATTACTAGGGTCCTCAAAACGATAGTATACCATACGAACGGAATTGGTTGTGCCGGCAACAAAATCGCAATGGAAGCCATTGTGAACAAAATCTACAGTGTCCTGTCCAATTACAGTTAATAATTGACTCCCAACATTGGCAGAAAAACCATAACATAAACCACCAAAACAAAACTGTGTAGAATCGTCAGCTGCCATTGATAAAATAGCGCGTCTGCATTTGTAAGTTCTGGTTTGGTTAGTCGAATTATGAATTAATAATTCAGTAATAGTGCTCGAACCAGGGGCTACATACACATCAATAATAGAATTAGACACCACATTATTATTGGTATCGAGCAATACAATACTTTGGCTAAAGCCAATAAAAGCGCAACAAAGTAAGCTAACGGTTGTAATAATTTTTCTCATAGACATTCAAGTAAATTGATTTATAATTAAGTGTTAAAAATAAAAGTTTCTAAAAATACTTAAAAAAAAGACAACCCATTAAATATTTATATCTATTTTCGCTATGCGAACATAAGTTCAGCATAATAATAATTCACTAAAACCACCAGATTTATGAAAAAACTTTTACAAATAATTGCAGTTGTATCCCTGATGCTTTATGCAATTGAAAGCAATGCACAAGTTACTAATGGTACACTTTCTGCCGACTGGACTTTTACCGACATAGCCGGCACCTCTCAAAATCTTTACACTTATCTTAATGCCGGCAAAACGGTAGTGATTGATATTTCGGCTGCCTGGTGTGGCCCATGTTGGTCGTATCATAACTCTGGCGCTCTCGATGCTTTGTGGGCAGCTCACGGACCATTAGGAGGAAATGGTGTGAGCTCTTCCTCTACTGATGATATGATGGTGTTCTTTATAGAAGGAGAATTAACCAATACTTCTAATCAGTTACACGGAATACAAGGCTCGACTGGGAATTCGTATGCAGACTATACACAGGGCGACTGGACTCTCAATACAAATTATCCTATTATTGATTTATCTAATGCTACTCCGGGCGCAAGTGCATTATTAACCGGATATCATCTTACCTATTTCCCTACATGCGTTATGATTTGTCCGGACAGAACAGTTACAGAAGTGGATCAGTATACCGCAGCTCAGTTGTACACATCAAAAGGCACATGTTCTATTGCTGTAGGTGCTAACGATGCGCAATTAATGGCACCTAGCACACTTAGTTTTTTAAACTCCAACTTACAATCATGCGATAGTGTTATTCCAACATTTCGTTTAGGTAATCTCGGGACTACAACTCTTACTTCTGCTACTATAACTTATGACGTGGATGGTGTAACTCAGAAAGTAAAAAATTGGACAGGAACATTAGTGCCTTATAGTAATGCTACAGTAACAGGCATTAAACTTGGGTCCCCTGTTGCAGGAAGCCATATCATTACCGCAACTGTTTCTAATCCTAATGGAAGCACTGACCCTACAAGCGTTAACAATGTTTCAACTGCAGGTTTTATAAAGTATTCTAATACTGTTGGGCAAATCGTATCCGAAAATTTTGAGACATCGGGCATTCCAAGCAATTGGGTGATTTCAAATGGAGGCGACCCTGCTACATGGTCCAACGCTTCGGTAGGCTTCAACTCTGCACATAGTGCCAAGTTGAGTTTCTATAATAGTACTTCAGGTGATGTTGATTATTTCTCTTTTGAGCCAATGTCGTTTTCGGGAGCCACCGCTGTTCAATTAACCTTTGATGTTTCGTATGCACAATATTCATCTACTGTTAACGATAAACTGCAGGTGGATGTATCTACGAACTGTGGAGTTTCATGGACTCCTAGGTATGTAAAAGCCGGATCATCTTTGTCGACAAACGGTACAACTTATTTTACTTCAGAGTATGCTCCAACTAGTGCAGCTCAATGGAGACACGAAACAGTTAATTTCCCATCTTCTTATTTAGGTCAGCCAAGTGTTTTGGTTCGATTTAAAGGCACTTCCGCTCAAGGAAATGATGTGTATGTTGATAATGTTAACTTTAGTGTAACTACCGGAATTGACGAAGCATCTAATTTTTCTGAAGTGAATGTGTATCCAAATCCTGCCAGCGACATTGTTAATGTTGAATTTAATTTGTCAGAGGTTACAGGAGTTTCGATTGAATTAACAGACGAACTCGGACAACAATTGGTAAAATCTGAACAAGGCAATTTATCAACCGGTATGCAGAAGTATTCCTTAAATACCGATAGATTGAGTAATGGTTTATACTTTGTAAGTGTTAAAACAAACAAAGGTGTTATCACCAAAAAACTATCAGTAAATAAGTAATCATTCAAGTTATTTGAATGTACTGTTTCATTCAAAAACAAAAAAGGGGAAAGTTATCTTTCTCCTTTTTGTTTTTAATACCCTGACTAAATTATTTCAATCCGTATTTGTTTTTATATTTCAGATAAAGTTCTTTCTGATCATTATTCAGGTCGATGCTTTTGCCTTTAATAAAAGCTTTTTCCACATTGTTGGTGCGCATATCGAGTGCATCGCCTGTAGAAATAAAAAGAGTAGCATCTTTACCTGTTTCAATACTCCCGGTGGTTTTATCAATGCCTAAAATGCGAGCAGTGTTAAGTGTAATGGCTTTCACTGCTTGTTCTTTGGTTAAACCATAAGCAGCAGCAGTACCAGCCAGAAAAGGCAAGTTGCGCGTGCCCGCAGCTTCCATGTCGCCTTCGTTGTTCAGGCAATACAGCACTCCTGCTTGCTGTAATAAGAAGGGAAGTTTATAAGGCCCGTCCACATCTTCTTCGGGATGTTCGGGAAGAGCGTGCAAACGCGCTACCACCACCGCAATATTATTTTCTTTCAATAATTGGGTTACCATCCAGCTGTCTTTTCCGCCAACAATAGCGGCCTTTTTAATCTGATATTGTTTTACAAAATTAACGGCTTCTACTATTTCCTTTACTTCATTGGTATGAATAAAAAGTGTTTTGCTTCCATCCAGAATACCTTTTAAAGCTTCCAGTCGTAAATTGGTTTCTTCTTTTGTTTCGGCCTCGTTGTAAGCCTTTGCATCATCAAATAGTTTTTTTAATTCCGTCATCTGACGATTGTATTCTTTGTTTTTTTCGTACGGGCCCCACAGCAAATTATCTTCATCCAGAAGTTTGCGCGACACAATGCGAGGCCAGTTAATATGTATTCCATCGTCTGCTTTATAAGCCGCATCTTCCCAGTTCCAGCCATCGAGCATAACAATGCTGGAAGTGCCCGAAATAATTCCTCCCCGAGGTGTAATTTCGGCAAGCAATATTCCGTTTGTTCTTACCGTTGGAATTAACTTAGAGTCGGTGTTGTAGGCTATCAGTGTACGCATGTTTGGGAGGGATACTCCTGTTTCTCTGAAATCGTTGGTGGCACGCACTGCTTCTATCTCGGTTAAACCTAAAGTGGAGTTAGGCGCTATAAAGCCCGGATATATTTGTTTTCCGGTGGCATCTATTATTTCGGTGTACGAATTTTTATCATAATTAGAAGCCACAGTGGTGGTAACCAAATTTATTTTTCCGTCTTTTATTCCGATTACAGCATTCTGAATAATGCTGTCGTTGCCCAGATGTGCAGTACCTCCTGTTATCAAAACACTTTTGTTTTGAGCAAAGGAAGAGAGAGCAGAAAAGACGGAGAGAACTAAAACTATTTTTTTCATATTTAAAAAACTTTGTGCTTTGTTATTGAAACGCGATTACAATTTATTCCTGCATATAATCTTTTTCCAGATCATCGCACTTGTATAGTTTTTGTTTTTTCGGAACAGGCTTTACCACCGGAGCTCCGCCTTTTTTCTCATCCAGCATTTTCTGAATTATGCGGGCACGTTCTTTTTGCATGTCGGTTCGCATTTTCACATCTTCTTCGTTATCGAAATAAATAATTCCATCAATAATTGTTTTTTCAACTTTGGCATAAACCGATAGCGGATTGTCGCTCCAAAGCACCACATCAGCATCTTTACCCACTTTAATACTTCCCACTTTTTTATCAAGATGTAAAAGTTTGGCCGGATTAAGTGTTACCAGTTTCAATGCATCTTCTTCGCTCATGCCTCCGTATTTAATAGCTTTGGCAGCTTCCTGATTTAATCTTCTTCCCATTTCGGCATCGTCAGAATTGATGGCTGTAACCACTCCCATTTGATTCAACAACGAAGCATTATAAGGAATGGCATCTTTCACTTCCATTTTATACGCCCACCAGTCGCTGAAACTGGAAGCGCCAATGCCGCGTTCTTTCATCTTGTCGGCTACTTTATATCCTTCCAGAATATGAGTAAACGTGTTTACCTGAAAGCCCAACGAATCGCCCACATGCATCAGCATATTAATTTCTGATTGCACATAAGAGTGGCAAGTAATAAATCTTTTCTTGTTTAGTATTTCGGCAATGGCCTCCATTTCCAGGTCTCTGCGGAAAGGTGAGCCTGCTGTTTTTTCTTTTTCGGAAGAGGTGGCAAATGCTTTTTGTTTGGCATCATATTCTTTGGCTCGTGTAAAATAATCGTAATACACCTGCTCCACCCCCATGCGTGACTGAGGAAAACGAACGGTATTAAAATCGCCCCAGTTGCTTTGTTTTACATTTTCGCCCAATGCAAATTTGATAGAACCATCTGCTTTATCAAATTTCATTTCTTCGGGAGCTTTGCCCCAGCGCAATTTGATAATGGCCGATTGCCCTCCGATAGGGTTTGCAGAGCCATGCAGAAGTTGAGAAGTGGTAACACCGCCCGACAACTGACGATAAATATTAATGTCTTCGCTGTTGATTACATCTCCCATTCTTACCTCTGCACTCGAAGCTTGTGTGCCTTCGTTAACCCCGCTCGAAATGGCTATGTGAGAGTGTTCGTCTATGATTCCCGGTGTAAGATGTTTGCCTGTTCCATCAATTACTTTGGCATAGGCCATCTTGGGAGCATTGATATCATCGGCTATTCGAACGATGCGCCCTTCGGTAATATACACATCCTGATTTTTAAGAATGCCTTCTGCTTCGTTAGTCCAAACGGTAACATGCTTTATCAATACAGCATCGTAACGGGTTTTGAATTCTTTTATTTTATCTTTAAAAAATCCTTCGTCATCGGGGTGAGGCTGTCCGTAAGCCGAAAACGGATACACCACTTTACCAAATTCCGGTTGTTTTTTGGTCGAATCTTTTTTAACCACATTTGTAAATGCAGTTTTTAATGTAGCACTCCAGTCGGTCCATTCGCCCGATGGCAACTGGCCTTTACCAGTCATCTTGCTTGTGCCGGTGGTTATGTTTCCGCTCAATCGAATAGTGCCGTTAGCATCTTTAGGAGTAAACGAAATGGAAACCGAATTGCCCGAAACGGTAATGTTTACATTGGTTTTAACCGTATCGATTACAGCGGTGCCTTTTAGTTTTTCAATCTCTCCTTCTATTTTCAACTGCAAATTTGTTTTGCTGCCGTAAGTAAAATCGTAAGTGCCTCTGAGGTCGATAAGGTTGTAATCGTTGATTTTATAAGGTATTCCTTCCACCCAGTTTTCGTAGATAATTGTTTTTTCGTCAAACAAATTTCCCGAAGTAATAATAAAGTTGGCTATCATACCGCTTTTAATACTTCCCAGTTTGTCGGCTACGTTGAGCATTTCGGCAGGAATGGTGGTTAGCGATTTTAAAGCTTGTTGTTCGGACAAACCATATTGTATGGCTTTGCGCAAATTTTTCCAGAATTCTTTTTTGTCCTTCAAATCGGCAGTGGTAATGGCAAAGGGGATGTAATTTTTTTCTAAAGCAAATGCATTTACAGGTGCCATTTCCCAATGTTTGAGTTCGGCCATCGACACATTAGCTGCATCATAAGCATCTTCTACATCAAAAGCAGAAGGGAAATTGAGGGGAATGATAAACTTGCAGTTGGTAGCTTTTAACTCATCCAGTCGTTGATATTCGTTGCCGCAACCTTTAATGATGTAGCGAACTTTAAACTCATCGCCAATTTTATCTGCTCTCAAAGCATTAAATTTATCAGTGGTTTCGAATATCTGTGGCAATGCCTGAAGACTGTTAAAAGCATCGAGAGAGATATTGTATTCTTTTTTTGTTTTATCATTTTTGTACCAGTTTGCATCCAGATACGTTTGACGAAGCAAGGCAATAGCCCCTGTTAATGACGAAGGGTAATCTTGAGTGGAAGTACCTTTGTCGAACGAAAACATAGCAGCAGCGCGGTCGGCAATGATTAAACTATTTTCTTTTGCATCGGCCAGAGCCACCACAGCTCCGCTACCTCTTACTATACCGTCTTTCTGAAAAGTAAGCACAGCACCAAAACCCAGCTTACGCATTTCGTCAGCAGCAGCACCGTTAATCATAAATAATTTGTAAGCATCGGCATCGGCTCGTATGGCCTGATTCCAACCATAAGCACCTTTTACATTGCTTTCCATCTGAGGGCCCGCAGTGGTTCGGGGCAAAGGTTTGGCATCGGCCACCCCGTAAGTAGTGTAAGCATCTATCAAACCCGGATAAATGGTTTTGCCTTTTAAATCATACACCACACAGCCTTTCGGAAGTTTTACATGTGTGCCCGCTTCTGTTATTATCCCGTCTTTTATCAGCAATGTGGCTTCTTTCAGCGTTTCGTCAGCATTAACTACTATGGTGGCATTGGCGAATGCATACACCGTATGTAGTTTGTTGGTAGTGCCGTTTACCGGAAAAGTTTCCTGAGCACGAGCAGCCATAGCTACAGCAACAGCAAACATCAGGGTAATTATTTTTTTCATATCAATTGTATTTACTCCTCGTTTTGAGGCGGTCAAAAATAGTATTTTAAACGGAAACGGCATTAGATTAAAATTTCAGATAGGGGATTTGTGCTTGCGATATTATTTAACCACAAAGTACAAGGAGTTTTTACACAAAGAGAACTATACTATAGATAGGGATTTATTTGAAAGCAACATAGAAGATTGCGCACTTAACAGCGAGCTCTTCCTCTCTACTCATTTGAAGGAAAAAACTATAATATTTTCAAATTGTCAAAAATTCTATCAACCGGGAAAAGCCCCTTTTATTCTTATTTTCAATGGGTTTTACCCTATTTTGAGTTGGGTTGTTTCCAAAAACAGGCTCTTTACCTCCGAGAGCACGTTCGGTTCAACCGAGAGGACTTTCTTTATAACCGAAAGTCCTCTCGATTGTAAGGAACACGAAAATGGAGGTTTCAACCCTTTTTATGATCCAAAGTGGGGAGAAAACAAAGGCAAAAAAGCAGAAAATGGAATCAAATTACTTCCCTATGGAGATTGAGTAGTTCGGAAAGAAGTTAGATTAACTTAATCCGCATCGTTCAACACAGGAAATGTTTTTCTGAATTCGTTCAAGTCTTCAAAATTAAGTTCAAGCGTTTCGGTAGTTTCTTCGTGAGGTTTAATATGGCTTATTATTTCGCCTTTGGCATTTATTACTGCCGAGTCGCCCGAATAATACACATCATGCACATCAGTGCCTACTCTGTTAACTCCTATTACATAACTTTGGTTTTCAATGGCACGGGCAGTGAGCAATGTTTTCCAAGGGTAATTTCTTCGTTCGGGCCACGAAGCAATGTAAATTAGCAAATCATAAGGATTGTTTCGGGTATTGCGTGCCCACACCGGGAAACGTAAATCATAACAAATCAGAGGGCATATTTTCCATTCGTTTACCGTAACCTGTATACGTTTGTTTCCTGCCGAGTAATGATTGTTTTCATCACCCATACTGAACAGATGCTTTTTGTCGTAATGGCTATGAGTGCCGTCAGCCTGCATCCATACCAGTCTGTTATAATAATGTCCGTTTTCTTCGCAAATAAAACTGCCGGTGATAACGCAGTTTTTTTCTTTTGCTTTTTGTTTCATCCAGGCTATTGTGGTGCCATCCATGGTTTCGGCAAGCAATGTGGTGTTCATACTAAATCCGGTGGTAAACATTTCCGGAAGCACAATTAAATGGGTTGGTTCTTTTATCGCATCTATTTTATCCGAAAACATTTGTCTGTTTGCATCTTTATTTTCCCAATGCAAATCAGATTGAATGATGGTAGTGATAAGGTTTTTCATTGAATATGTTTTTTACAGTACTAGCATCCTGAAAATTCGCGGGCGAATTTCAACGGAAACAATACTGTGGTTTATTTAAATCTTATTCAATATCTCTGCTGCTTTTTCAAGTGTTTCTTCCTTTTTGGCAAAACAAAAACGAAGCACATTATTATCCACAGCCTCGTGGTAAAATACCGAAATAGGTACAGAGGCTATTCCGTTTTCTTTGGTCAATCGGATGGCGTAATCTGTATCTTTTTCTTTACTGAGCTTTTTATAATTCAACAGTTGAAAATAAGTACCACCGCAAGGAGTAATTTCGAAGCGAGAGTTTTTAATCAAGCTCACAAAATAATCTCTTTTGTCCTGATAAAATTTATTCAACCCTTTGTAATTATTCGAATCCTTCATGTATTCTGCCAAAGCATATTGAATAGGCGAGTTGACACAAAACACCAGAAACTGATGCACCTTGCGAAACTCTGCCATCAGGTTGGCCGGAGCCACACAGTAGCCCATTTTCCAGCCGGTGGTGTGAAATGTTTTTCCGAATGAGGAAATAATAAAACTACGCTCGGCAAGTTTCGGAAACCGCGAAACACTCTGATGCGGCTGACTGTCGAAAATAATATGTTCGTACACCTCATCACTTATTATCACAATGTCAGTGTTTTTTGTAATCCGTTCGAGCATCTGCATGTCTTCGGTAGATAGTATACTTCCGGTAGGATTATGCGGTGTGTTAATAATCATCATTCGTGTACGATGATTAATTACTTTTTTCACCTGATTCCAATCGATGGAATAAGTGGGAGCTTTCAGCTGAAGGTAAACGGTAGTTCCTCCGTTCATTTCTATAGCAGGCTGATAACAATCGTAAGCCGGTTCGAAAATAATAACCTCATCACCATCGCGAATGATGGCCGAAATGGCCGTGTAAATAGCCTGTGTACCTCCGGCCGTAATGGTTATTTCCGTTTCGGGATTGTATCTGGTTTGATGCAACGATTCTATTTTGTCGGCAATAACTTCCCGAAGGGGCATCAGTCCTGCCATTGGGGCGTACTGATTCTTTCCTTCCATCATATATTTATTCACCAGTGCTATCAGTTCGCTGTCGCAATTAAAATCTGGAAACCCCTGCGAAAGGTTGATGGCATTGTTATCGGCAGCAAGTTTACTCATAATGGTAAATATGGTTGTGCCTACATTGGGCAGCTTGCTGGAGATTAAGTTTGGATAATTCATAAGTTAGTAATTCAGGTTTTCAAATGTAACGAGGGTTAAAATTACATCATAATTTTCATTGGCATTCATCTTTTAAAAATAAAACCGCTTTTTTATAAATTAATTCCTGTATTTTGATACTTTTGCCGGCTATTTATAAATTTAAAACTCAATTCTTATGAAAATTGAAATCAACTCAGTGGTATCTGTTAACTACACGCTTACTGAAAAAGCGAATGGTGCACCTGTGGAACAAACAAGCAAAGAACATCCCTTTGTTTTTATTTTTGGAAACGGTGGTTTGCTCGAAGATTTTGAAAACAACCTGAGAGATAAAAAAGCAGGCGATACATTCGACTTTTTTATTGAACATACACGTGGTTACGGTGTGCGCGATGAGCAACATGTGGTAATGATTCCGGTTGAAGCTTTTACTGGCGAAGACGGAAAGTTTGATGCTGAAAATGTAAAAGTAGGTGTTACCCTGCCTATGCAGGATAACGAAGGAAATCGTTTATACGGTAAAGTGGTTGACATTACTGCCGAAAGTGTAAAGATGGATTTCAATCATCCGCTTGCCGGAACTGATTTGCATTTTGTTGGTGAAATACTTGCTGTACGTGCTGCTACTGCCGATGAGATTGCTCACGGACATGTGCACGGTGAGCACGGTCACCACCACTAATTCTACGGTAGATTTTTTGTTAGCCGCTCTGTGGCAGACGAACACCGGAAACAAATAGTTATTAATTTGCTTCACACGCATTGTTATTCGAACAAATAGCATTGTGTGTGAAGTTTTAAAATATAGTATCATGAAAAAATTTATTTCCGCCTCTCTCTTGGTATGCCTGGTGAGCATACTCCCTGTTAAATCTCAAAACAAATATCAAGTTGCTGGTAAATTTCCTGTTGAAGGAAACGGTGGCTGGGATTATGTTGCTTCCGAAGACGACAGCAGCAGGGTATATATTGCTCACGGCAATGTTATGCAGGTGATGAATACCTCTACCAATAAAATTATTGGAACCCTGAAAGGCTTGAATGGTGCGCATGGAGTGGCTATCTGCGAAAACATGAATCATGGTTATGTTACTTCCGGCAAGGATTCTTCATATACAGTTTTCGATTTGAATACATTTAAAAAAGTCAGAACTATACCTGCTATGGGTAGCGAGCCAGATGCTGTTTTATTCGATTTTTACACTCAGCGTTTGTTTGTGGGCAATGCCCGCAGCAACGATATCAGTGTGTTTGATGTAAGTGTAGATAAATTTATTGGTAAAATAAAACTGGATGGTAACCCCGAAATGTTGGTGAACGATGATAACGGGCACATTTTTGTAAACATCGAAAATCTTTCCATGGTATGTAGTATCAATGCTTCGACCATGAAAGTAGAAAACAAATGGAGACTGAAAGAAGGTCAGGAGCCATCCGGATTGGCTATTGATAAAGTAAATCATCGTTTGTTCTCGGTTTGTGATAATAAATTAATGGTGATTTCGGATTACGATAAAGGTGCTGTAGTGGCCACCGTTCCTATTGGCGAACATCCTGACGGTGCAGCTTTCGACCCGATTCTGAAACGTGCTTACAGTTCTAACGGTGACGGAACGCTTACTGTGGTTCAGGAAGTGGATGCCAATACATTTAAAGTTATTGACAATGTAAAAACTCAGAAAGGTGCGCGAACACTTACGGTAAACAATAAAACACATCATATTTATCTTCCGGTGGCCGAGCGCGGAGAAAAGCCAAAACCTTCTGCCACCGATCCTAATCCAAGACCGGAAGTAATACCAAACACTTTTGTGATAATGGATGTAGAAGTGAAATAAACACCCCTATGTCTTTCTACGATTTAAACAAAGAAGAAAGAAATGAGCGTGCTGCTCAAATTCACGCTGATTTACAAGCCGACCTGAACGCGAAAACTCAGGAATACATTCTTATTTTCTATTCAGACGAGGACACTTATATTCGTAAAGCCGCTTATCTGGCCACAGGTAAAATTTATAAACAACATTCTGAATTACGAAAACAGATTTTAACTCAATTACAAGAAGTGTTTCTTTCCGGAAACGAAAAGATAAGACAAACTACCATTAATGCTGCAGGGGAAATAGGTATTATCGATTTCGGTCCTATAGAATCGTTGATGGAACAAGGGTTAAATGATGTTCATCATTCGGTGCGTAATGCAGTAATTGGTTCTGTCAAGAAAATGGGAGAGAAAAACCCTATGCCGGTGCTTGCCTTTGCACGTAAGTATTTACTTCACCCCGATTATGAAATAAGAAGAGAAATTTGTCATGGTCTTGAACTTCGTGGCCGCACTCATCCTCAAGACATCTTGCCCATGTTACGCCTGCTTCAGTTCGATAAAAAGCCTCGTGTAAGAAATACCCTTATTCATGTAATAGGTCAGATAGCCTATAAAAAAGGTTGTCTCGAAACTGTTATTTCCGATTTGAATACTTGGGAGAACAAAGAACTGGTGAAAGAATCAATAGCAGAAATAATAGATGTGCACCAGCGTTACGCTAACTTTTCATTCTACACCCAAACACAAGCCATCGCTTATATTGAAAAGAATTCTGTGATTAAGTAATAGGGCAATAGCCTAACTTACTTCTGAATCATATTGCCGAATCGTTGAGCTATTTAAGGATAGAATAACTGGAAATAGCAATAATCTGAATCTTTCGTTCGAGGGCTGCAGCCGGGCTGTAGATGGAGTTTTTGGTATCGTAATAATCGTCACTCACATTAGCGCGGGCTTTGAGTTCGCCTATATCTTCGTCAATAAAAGTAATGCTTCCCTGCTTAGGGTCGGGATTGTTAACATAAGGAGCAAACTCACCATTATTATATTGCATAAAATAATTTCGGAGAGATGAAATTCTTCGCTTGGCTAAGTTAATATTGTAATCGGTTGATGCCAGCGGACTGCAATAACCCTTCATAGTAATGGTTACTTTTTCGCTGTCTTTCAAAACCTTTTTGAGCAGCATGGCAAAGCGTTCCAAATCTTGCATACCAGCTTCTACACTGTCGTCAAAAAACAAGTCGATATCGTTAACAGCTCGCTCGTAATCTTTGTCCTTGGCTCCCTTGCTGTATTCTTTTTTGTATTGTTCGCGCAGCGTTATGTAATCGTCAAAAGTCTTTTTATAGTTCTTGGTAGTGGTTATGGCAGTGGTTTTCTTATCCGGTTCATCGTTGTGAAAATACAAGGTAAGCGGCACCAACAGTTTCATCTGAGTTACAAAAACCTTTGCGCTGTCTACTTTTACAGGCGGTTCGTTTATCTTCGGAATTTTGAATGTATAGATATCATTGCAGCAACTTTCTTTTTCTTCAAAATAAGAACCTGTGCGGTTGGAAGAAATAAAAGCAGCAGTCTTTTTCGAATTGATGGTAAAATAAATGTCGTTATAACTGCTGTTGATAGGAACACCTAAGTTTTTAGGTTCGGTAAATGTTTCGTCTTTGTAGGCACTTTTAAATATATCAAAACCTCCTAATCCTTTATGCCAGGTGCTGGAGAAAAATAATTCCTGACAAGGTTTGCAATAATAAGGTGTTATTTCATCTTCTATAGAGTTCACCTTTTTTCCGGCATTAACAGGTGCTCCATACGTTCCGTTTTTATTAATGCTGCTGTACCATATATCCATTTTGCCTTCGCCTCCCGGACGATTAGACGCAAAAAACAAAACTTCCTCATCGCCCAGAAAACCCACAGCAGGTTGAGTATTGGTATATCCCTTCATATTAATCTCCGAAGGAAGTTTTTTTAACTGACTCCAGTGTCCGTTTTTAAAGTCGGAAGAATATATTTCGCACATAAAATCCTGAGCATTTTTTTGCTCACAACGGGTGATGTATACTTTGGTAAAATCAGCATTAAACGAGGTGTTGGCATTATGTATTCCTTCGCGATTAAAAACAGTGTCCAGCTCTTTCGCCTTGTGCCAGCGAACACTATCCTGAACAGCCGTAAATATTTTGTTATAACTTTCGTTGTGCTTACTGTCCCTGTCTTTCTTATCGCGCAGCGATGAAAAATACAAAACACTATCCACTTCCACCGGGGCATATTCCGACACTTTGCTGTTCACCATCGTGTCCAGATGTATCATTTTTATTGTTTTATCCGGACTAGCCACCAGCAGTTCGGCCAAGTCGCATGCCGCCACTTCCTGATTGGCTTTCTTTACAAAGTAATCATCCTTCTTTTTCTTATTCTTCTTAGCATATTTATCGAACATCTTTTTTGCATCCTTATACTTTCCTTCATTCTTTTTAAGAGTTGCAATCCAGAAAGCGCACTGAGGATAGAGTTTTCCCTGCACATCTTTTTTATACACCTTTTCATAAAACCGATTGGCAATAGCATAATCGAAATTCAGACGGCTTGCCTCTGCATATTTATATTGAATGGCAATATCTGACGAATCCTGAAGTATGGCTCTGTTGTAATAAATGGCAGCACTAAAAAAATCATTTTCGTTCATGGCTTTATCTCCGCTTTCAATCAGCGTTTTTGTCTTCTGAGCAAACAGGTCAGACGAAAGAAAGGAGAAAGGAGAAAGGAGAATAAGAAGTAAAAAAGTATTCTTCGACATTTTAATTACTCATGTTTTTTATTTCAGACAAAGTTCGTAAAGTTTATTTATTATGAAATGTTTTTTAAAAATAATATCCACTTAAGTTTGGAGTAATTCTTAAATAAACATCCTCAGCTAAATTTAGGGTGCTTTATTCCAAAAATCTGTACATTTGCCCTTCGTTACAAATAAAAATAATATGAAATCACTAGTAGCAAACTTTTCTAAGCAATTATCTGAGGCAATTACCATTGGTAACCATGCCAAATTAACATCTTCAGCACATTCTATAAACAATATCCTTATTTGTGGACTAGGAGGTTCGGGAATAGGAGGCAGTATTGTGAGTGAGTTGGTCGCTGGCAAAGCCACTGTGCCGGTTAATATTTCGAAAGGATATTTCATTCCTGAGTATGTCAACCAGCACACGTTGGTTATTATCTCATCCTATTCCGGCAATACAGAAGAAACGCTGAACTGCATGGAACTTGCCATTGCCAAAAATGCAAAATTGGTAAGCATTACCTCGGGTGGAAAAGTAGCCGAAATATCTACTCAAAAGAATCTTGACGCAATTATTGTTCCCGGAGGTATGCCTCCGCGTTCGTGTTTGGGGTATTCGCTCACACAATTGTTTTTTATTTTAGGATATTACAAAATCATTGACGGAAATTATAAAGAAGAACTTCAGGCAGCAATACATTTGATAGATGCCGAAGAACAAAACATCATTGCCGAAGCTAATAGTATCGCAGCTAAACTGCTGGGAAAAACTCCGGTTATTTATGCCACTACTTATAACGAGGGTATTGCTATCCGTTTCCGTCAGCAGTTGAATGAGAACGCAAAAATACTTTGCTGGCATCATGTTATTCCTGAAATGAACCACAACGAACTAGTAGGCTGGACAGAGAAAAACGACAATCTAGCTGTTGTTTTGTTTTTAGATAGTGATGAATATTCTCGCAACTTGGTACGTGTTGAAATCAATAAAGAAGTAATACGAAAATACACTTCCAAAATTACCGAGATACATTCAAAAGGAAAGTCGGCTATCGAAAAATCTATTTACTTTATTCATCTTGGCGACTGGGTATCGGTTCTATTGGGCGATTTAAGAGGAGCTGATTTAATGGAAGTAAATGTGATTAATCATTTAAAATCGAAACTTTCTAATATTTAAAAAAAAGAGAGACCACCAATATCATACATGCAACAGGTTAAGTTTATTGATTTAGGTCTTACTGACTATAAACAAGCCTGGGATTATCAGGAAAAATTATTCAACGAAATTGTTCAAACCAAAGTAGGAAACAGAACAATTGCCGAAGGGGCATACCCTACCGCTACTGCCAACTATCTTATCTTTTGCGAGCACCCACATGTATACACATTAGGCAAAAGTGGTGACGAACAAAATCTGCTGGTTAATGAAACGCAGTTAAAAGAGAAGAATGCGATGTATTATAAAATAAACCGGGGAGGTGATATTACTTATCATGGCCCGGGGCAAATAGTAGGATATCCCATTTTAGATTTAGATAATTTCTTTACCGACATTCATAAATACCTTCGCTTTCTCGAAGAAATGGTGATTCGCACACTGGCTGAATATGGAATTGATGCAGGACGCAGTTCTGGAGAAACAGGTGTATGGCTGGATGCTGACATTCCTCACAAAGCCCGTAAAATTTGTGCAATGGGTGTAAGAGCGAGCAGATGGGTAACCATGCATGGTTTTGCATTCAATATTAATACCGATTTGGATTACTTTCAGAACATCATTCCCTGTGGCATTGTAGACAAAGCAGTAACATCGCTTGATAAAGAACTTGGCCGAAAAGTGGATATGGAAGAAGTTAAACAGAAATTGAAAAACCACTTTTCCGATTTATTTATTTGCCGCTTTATTTGAGTAATGCAAAAACCTGAAGTAATTATTTTTTGGTTTAGAAGAGATTTAAGGCTACATGATAATGCCGGTCTATACCATGCTTTAGGAAACGATACACCCGTACTACCTCTTTTTATTTTTGACACAACCATTCTGAATCGTCTTGAAAATAAACACGACCGCAGAGTTGATTTTATTCATCAGGCATTAACAGCACTTCAAAACCAACTGACAGAGCTGGGTAGTTCGTTGTTGGTTTTAAAAGGAACACCACACGAAATATTTTCATCACTTATTACTCAATACTCCATCCGAAAAGTATTTACCAATAGCGATTACGAGCCTGATGCCATTGAAAGAGACGAACAGGTGAGAGAACTTTTGGATAAACATTCTGTAGAATTAATAAGTTCAAAAGACCAGGTAATATTCGAAAAAGAAGAAGTGGTTAAAGATGATGGATTACCTTACACTGTTTTTACTCCTTACATGAAAAAGTGGAAAGCAAAGCTTAGCGATGATTCCCTCAAGGCTTATCCCAGCGAAGATTCGGTTTCGTGGTTTTATAAAACAAAACCGTTTCCATTCCCTTCGCTTACTGAAATAGGTTTTGAGCCAACCGGTATTCAGTTTACTTCTCCTGTTGTTAATGAAGCAATAATTTCCGACTATCATAACCAGCGCGATTTCCCTGCGGTGGCAGGCACCAGCCGACTCAGTGTTCATCTTCGTTTTGGCACCGTCAGCATTCGTCAGTTGGTTACATTGGCAATTAAACTAAATGCGAAATGGCTAAACGAATTAATATGGAGAGAATTTTACATGATGATTCTTTATCATTTTCCGCATGTGGTTAAAGGTGCTTTTAAAAAACAATACGATGCTATTCCATGGGTAAATAATGAGCAGCAATTTGAAAGTTGGTGCAATGGTCAAACCGGTTATCCTATTGTTGATGCCGGTATGCGGGAATTAAATACAACAGGTTTTATGCATAATCGGGTGCGAATGATTACAGCCAGTTTTTTAGTAAAACATTTATTAATTGATTGGCGTTGGGGTGAAGCGTATTTTGCAGAAAAACTAATCGACTTTGATTTATCTGCCAATAATGGAGGCTGGCAATGGGCTGCCAGTTCGGGATGCGATGCAGCTCCGTACTTTCGTGTGTTCAGTCCTGATGCGCAGACCAAACGTTTTGACCCGGAGCTAAAATACATTCGCAAGTGGGTACCCGAATTTGAAGAACTGACGTATCCTCGCCCTATTGTTGACCATAAGTTTGCCCGCGAACGCGTGCTGGCGGTTTACAAAAAAGCACTCACTTCTAAATAGTAATTTTGTTTTACCTCCTTCTATTTATTTCCTGATAAAACATTTTATTAATATTTAAGTGAGCGTATTATTTTATTAATTTCGTTGCATTAAAATCTATTTAACAATGAAGTTATTCAATTCGCATTCGTTTTCATTCCGTAGTATTTTTCTTATCAGTGTTTCATTTGTACTCAGTTTAGTTTTATTGCCTGCTCGTGCTTGTGCGCAATCTACTCCAGAAATGATAGATTTTGTGGTGCATTGCACCAAAGGTGGAAAAAACTTATCGGGGGCCACTGTAACTGTTCTGAAGAATAATTTTGTGCAGATCGCTCAAAAAACAACAGGAGTATTGGGCAGAGCCGAATTTGAATTGCCATTTGGTTACGATTATAAAATTACTTTCTCTGCACCGGGTTGCATTGATATGTTTGAAGAAGTAAAAGGTAGCACCATACCTCGCAATTTGATTGACATTTTTCCAAAATATAAAGGAGAGATTCCGTTTTTCGAACCGGGGGATATCAGCATTCGCAAAGAGAGTTTTAAAAATGCTTTTAATAAAATTATATTCGATGGACGAAATTCGATGATGGATGATTTGCCCTATATGCAAAAGTTTACAAGCGAAGTGATGGTGAGCAAAGAAGAGCAGGAAAAAATATTTAAAGCACAGGCACAGGAATTGAATAACGACAAACAAAAAGAAATAGAGGCAAAAGAGAAAGCCAGAAAAGAAAAGGAAGCCAAAGAAAAATAATTCCCGACCCTAACATTCAACCATAAACTAACCAACTTTATTTATTAAATTATGATTTACGATAAACATATTTTTATTTGCACCAATCAACGGGCAGAAGGAGCTACACGCAAAAGTTGCGGAGAAGCACACGGACTCGAAATAGTTGATTCGTTTAAAAAGATACTAAAGGAAAAACAACTGGCCATAAAAGTGAGGGCTCAGAAAGCCGGCTGTCTGGACATTTGCGATTACGGACAAACCTTGGTGGTTTATCCCGAAGGTGTGTTTTATGTTGGCGTTACGTTAGGCGATGTGGAAGAAATAATAAACGAACACATCATAAATAACAGAGTGGTGACACGACTGCTGCTGGAAACAAAAAAGCAAAAATGAATTTTTCGGATGTTTCCCCTTTTATTAATCGCCTCGATTTAATTACCGAAACGGCTCAGCAAATCATCAAGGATTTTGAAATGTTTGGCACGGATATTAAATTTTCGGGAAACGCTTATAATGCCTACGAAGAATTATTTGATCAGATAGAACCTTACATAAATAAACTTATTACCACAAATCATCAGAAATTTTTAGGAATTCTGTACCGCATCGACATAAGTGACGAACAAATAAAAAAGGCGGTGAATGAAAATGCATCTGAACCTTTTTCGCACATCGTTTCCGACTTAATAATAAAGCGGGAATTGCAAAAAGTAGTGATACGAAATCATTACAAAAAGAAAAGCTAGTAGCTAATAGGGAATAGGGCTGTAGGCAATCTTACCGTCACCCTGAGCATGTCAAAGGGGCGTATTCGTACCTTTTTTTTTTGTTAACCCGCAAAACATCAAAACACACTCTATCTCAGATAGGGGTTAAGGGCGGGGGCAATGATTCCCCTCAAAAACAATATTTCTCACAAAATGAATTGTTTAGCCGGCTTCTAAACTTGTTGAATCGGCTTCTACCTTTGTTAAATCTGTTTCTACCTTTGTTGAGCCAGCTTCTACCTTTGTTAAATCGGCTTCGGAACTTGTTTAGCCGGCTTCGGGGCTTGTTGAACCAGCTATTCGCTACTGCCTATTGCCGAATTGAACAATTGCCCAATTGAATCTCCCCCTCTCAATCTGAAATCTGAAATCTGAAACCCCTTTCCCTTATTTTACCTGCGAAAGTTTAAGCATATTGGTTCTGCCACGTTCTTTCATAGGCATACTCATAATGTTTATTACCAAATCATCGGTAGCAATAAAATGATTTGATTTGAGAATTTCCAATGTTTCGGCTATGGTGCGGTCGGTGCTTTCGTATTTGTCGTAATAAAATCCTTGTACCCCCCAAAGCAGATTGAGAGTGGTAAGCAAAGAATGATTGTCGGTAAAAATAAATATTTGTGCTTGGGGTCGCTGACTGGCAATGCGAAAAGCTGTGTATCCGGAGTTGGTCATGGATACGATTGCTTTTACATCGGCATGTTTGGCCATAATACAAGCGTTGTAACAAATGGAATCGGTAACAAAAGTGAGGTTTTTGGACACCGAAGATTGTTCTTTGTAATAAATGCTTTCGTCTGTTTCTACATTAACAATGATGCGGCTCATGGCCTCAATTACCTTAACCGGGTATTTGCCCACCGATGTTTCTCCGCTAAGCATCACTGCATCGGCCCCATCGAGCACCGCATTGGCCACATCGTTTACCTCGGCACGTGTGGGAGCAAAATTGGTAATCATACTTTCCATCATTTGTGTAGCTATGATGATAGGTGTGGACGAAGCAAGGCATTTGCGAACCAGCATTTTTTGCACCAGTGGCACTTGTTCCATGGGTAGTTCCACTCCCAAATCGCCACGAGCCACCATGATGGCATCTGATATTTCAATTATTTTATCAATCTCCAGCAGGGCTTCGGGTTTTTCAATTTTTGCCACTACCCTGGCCAGCTTTTTTTGAGTATGAATAATTTGTTTCAAGTCGGCTATGTCGTGATACGAACGAACAAAGGATAACCCAATCCATTCTACATCTTGCTCAAGGGCAAAATCCAAATCTTTTAAATCTTTTTCGGTTAAACAAGGCAACGACACCTTGGTATTAGGCAGGTTTACTCCTTTTTTGGACGACAATGTGCCACCATATACCACAACAGATTTTACTTCGTCAATGCCGTTGGTTTCGATTACGCGAAGCAACAATTTACCATCGTCTATCAATATGTTTTCCCCTGCTTTTACATCTTTCGGAAACTGAGGATAGGTTATGTAAACACGCTGAGCATTGCCTGTGCATTCCTTCGTAGTTATTATTATTTCGTTGCCCACAATAAGTTCCACCCCATTATTTTCGACCACACCAATGCGCAACTTAGGCCCCTGCAAATCGGCAAGAATAGCCACATGAGTATTGAGCTTGGTGTTCACAGCTCTTACATTATTTATTTGTGTCAATACATTTTCGTAAGAGCCATGCGAAAAATTAATTCGACACACATTAACTCCCGCAAGTATCATTTCTTCTAATACCTCAATGGCTGTGGATGCAGGGCCTAGTGTGGCAACAATTTTTGTTCTTTTCATTTTTGTTATTTTTTCTTCAACACAGAGGACTCAGAGATTAATGAGTTACACAGAGATAATATTTTCTCTGTGAATCTCTGCTTGCTTTGTGTTCTCTGTGTTGAACAATTCATTAAAAAATCAGGTTTTGTTTTGATTTCAATTGTGTGGGATCAATTCGAATGGCGGTTTGCACCATATCAATTTCTTTTATTTTGTTTATTAATTCATCGGCTTTATCATCGTCTACTTCCCCCTGAACTATGAAGAAATAATTCATTTGTTTTTGTTCAGGAATAAGCAATTCGTTTTCGGAATGATTGTCTTTTTCCGTTTGGCTTGCTTGCCCGAACAAGGTGTTGTCGTTAGTAATAAGAGCTTTGTTTTCGCTAAAATTAGCTATTACCGAAAAGTGTAAAAGTTCTTCTGTGTTTTCGAATTCGAAGAAAGAAAAATAAGAAGGAGTAGTGTGTTTCTTTCCTTTTATCTCCAGCGAATCTTTTTTAATCAAATTCAAATCGAGTTTTTTGTTCAATGCCCAGCAAATGCGGTAATCTTTTTCGTGAGAAGAAATGCCGATTAACAGAAACTCGTAGTCATACGTAATATCAAGCGTGTGTTTTGCCACGGTATTTTATTTAGTACCGCTATCAGGTTTTACCCCACAGCGGTATTGGTCGTTTGTTATTTATAATGCGTAAAAGACAGTTTCTTTCGACAATTATAAAGGAATGTTTCCATGTTTTTTTCTAGGCAATTTGGCTACTTTATTTTTGAGCATAGCAAATGCTTTGATGAGTTTTTCTCTGGTGTCTTCCGGCACTATCACTTCGTCCACATAACCTCTCTCGGCTGCACGATATGGATTAGCAAAATGCTCAATGTATTCTTTTTCTTTCTCCGCAAGTTTTGCCGCAGGGTCGGATGCAGCAGCTATTTCTGCTTTGAAAATAATTTCGGCAGCACCTTTAGCGCCCATCACCGCTATCTCAGCCGAAGGCCATGCATAATTCATATCCGCTCCAATGTGTTTGCTGTTCATCACATCATACGCACCTCCGTAGGCTTTACGTGTAATCACAGTAATTCTTGGCACTGTAGCTTCGCAAAATGCATAAAGCAGTTTAGCGCCATTGGTAATAATGCCATGCCATTCCTGGTCTGTTCCCGGCAAAAAGCCCGGTACATCTTCGAAAACAAGCAAAGGAATATTAAAGCTATCGCAAAAACGAACAAAACGGGCAGCTTTGGTAGACGAATTAATATCTAATACCCCTGCCAGAAATGCTGGCTGATTGGCAACAATACCAATACTCTTACCCGCCAATCGGGCAAAACCTACCACAATGTTTTCTGCAAAATTTTTGTGAACTTCAAGAAATGTGTCCGAGTCAATCACTCCGTTTATAACATCTCTCATGTCATACGGTTGGTTCGGATTTTCAGGCACAATATCATTCAATAGCGGACGTTTTTCGTTTCCACTCGTTTCATAAGCTAACGATGGAGCGCTGTCCTCGCAGTTTTGAGGCATATAGCTCAATAATGCTTTGATGTTATTAATGCATTCAATTTCGTTGGCACAAGAAAAATGTGTAACACCGGATTTGGTGGAGTGTGTGGATGCACCACCTAATTCTTCCGAAGTTACTTCTTCATGAGTTACTGTTTTTACCACATTGGGGCCGGTAACAAACATGTATGAGGTGTTTTCAACCATCATAATAAAATCGGTAATAGCCGGAGAATACACTGCACCTCCTGCGCATGGCCCCATAATAGCCGATAATTGAGGAATAACCCCCGAAGCTAATGTGTTGCGGTAAAAAATATCTGCGTATCCCCCTAGCGATACAACTCCTTCCTGAATTCGTGCTCCTCCGCTATCGTTCAACCCGATTAACGGGGCTCCGTTTTTCATAGCAAGATCCATTATTTTGCAAATTTTTTCGGCAAATGTTTCGGATAACGAACCTCCAAACACTGTAAAGTCTTGCGAAAACACATATACCAGTCTTCCGTTTATGGTGCCATATCCTGTAATTACTCCATCACCCAAATATTTTTCGCGTTCTAATCCAAACTGTGTAGAACGGTGGGTTACCATCATTCCTATTTCCTGAAAACTTCCTTCGTCCATCAAAAAATGGATACGTTCGCGGGCAGTTAGTTTTCCTTTTTTATGTTGAGAGTCTATTCGTTTTTGTCCTCCTCCTAATTGAGCTTCGGCAATTTTACTTTCTAATTCTTTAATTTTATTTTTCATTCTGTAAATGGTAAAGATACGTATACGCTAATTTTGATTTTGTCAAAAATATAAAATAATGGGTTGCGGTATTTATTTATTTTTGGCATCACTAAATTAATAAAAATGAATCTGGAAGAACTTCGTGAATATTGTATTTCTAAAAAAGGTGTGGAAGAAACACTTCCTTTCGGCCCCGACACTCTTGTTTTTAAGGTAATGGGCAAAGCGTTTTTGCTAACCGGCTTCGAAAACAATCCTGTTCAGTTTAATGTAAAATGCAATCCTGAAAAAGCCATAGAACTTCGCGAGCGATATTCCTGCGTACTTCAGGGTTACCACATGAACAAAAAACACTGGAACACGATTATAGTGGATGGCTCTGTTTCTTCACAACTGTTGCAAGAGTGGATCACCGACTCCTATCATCTGGTGGTAGAAAGCCTAACCAAAAAGGAAAAAGAGATATGGAAGGGGTTGTGATTGTGTTGAGGGATATTTAACCTCAAACAACACATTACTTCACCTCATCAGCCTTCTTGAGTTTTACTTTTACATCCACATCCACATCGGGTTTTGGAATCATTTCTCCAAGTTTGCTGTTATTCAAGGCAGGTATTAATGTAGGAGCTATTTTGCCAATGGGTTTATAAAGCAAGGATTGTTCTTTGGTTTTAATCGAAATCAAGGGATACGACTTTTCTACAGCATCCATTACAAATATAAGAACGCTCATTACCATGGCAAATTTGAGCGCACCAAATGCTGCTCCGCATATTTTGTTGATGGTGCTCAAGGCCATTCCGTCCACCATTTTCTGAATTAGTTTGGCAATAAAATAAACAAGTATAATAATGGCCAAAAAAGTAACCGCAAACGAAATGATAGGTAAATAAGGCGAATTCCAATGAAAAGTGGTGCCAATTCGGGCTGCCACAAAGTCGGAAAAATGAATACCTCCCCACACTCCGCAACCAAATGCCACCAAAGATGCAGCTTCGATAATCAGTCCTTTAGTAAAGCCTTTGTAAAGACCCCAAACCAAAGGAATACACAGAATAATGTCGATGTAATTCATATAAAAAACTTTTTTTGTTTTAAATGCAACCAATTTTATATTTAAAACATCTATTATAATACAAAGAAAACCTATATTTGGTTTTTGAAATGAATCATAACATAAAACTTATTAATAATACATTGTTCAATTAATTAAAAAGTATGAAGAAAACATTACTAGCACTAGTTTCAATTTTTATTTTCAATTCAACTATATCTTTAGCATCGCACATTACAGGGGGAGAAGTGAGTTATCAGGCCGTTGCCTTAAATCAGTATAAAGTTACACTGGTTCTTTACTGGGATTGTATGGGATTAAATCCGGGTACAACGGCCAATATGAGTACAAGCAATTCATGTTCGTTTACAGACGTCAATTTTACTGTTAACCTCGATACTGCTTATGAAGTATCGCAACTTTGCCCTACAGCCCTTACCACTTGCAGTGGTGGGTCGTATCCCGGACTTTATAAAAATGTGTATTCAGGAGTGGTTACCTTGCCTGGAGCTTGTAACAGTTGGGTATTTAATTTTACCGATTGCTGTCGTAGTGCAACCATTAATGCTCCCAATATGGAAAGTAGTACTTTTTACGCTATGCTCAATAGTGTGGATGCTCCCAATAACGAGTCACCCTATTTCAATTCATTGCCTTTCCCATATTATTCCGTAGGACAAGCTGTGCAATACTTCCCATTAGTAATGGGGCATTCAGGTGATTCGCTTTCCTATTCATTTATTAGCGCTATGTCCACCGATGCAACCACTTCGGTAATGTATGCCATGGGTTATTCGGGTGCAGTTCCTGTAAGCGGTATTACTATCAATTCTTCTACAGGGTTAATTCAGTTTACACCTTCCACTATTGGTACTTTTATTATTTCTGTTTTGGTTACTCAACGAAATTCGTCTGGAGTTATTATTGGTAAAGTAATACGAGATATTCAGATGAATGTAGTAAACGGAACCAATCAAACTGTAACATCGGGAAGTGGTGCGATTACAAATCCTACAGGTTCGGGTATATCGGTTATAAATAGTAATACCATTCAGGTGTGCGAAAACATGCCTTTTACTTTTGATGTAACCTTTACCGATCCCGATTTGGCTAATGTATTAACGTATTCAAGTAATATCGCACAGCAATTAATCGGTGCTGTAATTACTCCTAGCGGAACAAATCCTTTAACACTTACTGTAAGCTGGACTCCAGCTTCTGTTTCTTCGTCCATTAATCATTTTTCAGTTCATGTTACGGACAATGTTTGTCCTATTCCGGGACAGCAAACCCTGCAATATACCGTTATTGTTAATCCTGCCATGGTTTCACCTAACTTTACTCTGGTAGCTGACTCCACCAATGCACTTAGTTATTGGGCATTTAATGCTTCTACCGGAAGTGGCTATACATACAGTTGGGACTTTGGTGACGGCAGTGCATTCTCAACAGTTGCATCGCCTGTTCACACCTACTCTACAGCCGGAATATATACTGTTTGCCTAACCGAAAGTGCAGGAGCATGCGCTGCCATCACTTGCCATACCCTTAATGTTTCAGGTGCTTTAAATACTTGCATGGCTTTGTATAATATTTCTTCGGATGCCAGCTCTTCTAATCCTAACGATTATATCATTACCGATTTATCTTATGGAAGCAACTTAACTTATCTATGGGATTTTGGAGATACCACTACTTCCACTGCACAGCATCCTGTGCATACTTATATAGGTGGTGGGCCATATCAGTTATGTTTGACGGTTGATAACGGTGCAGGTTGTACAAGTACTTTCTGCGATTCGCTTTTTGCTGTCGATTCTTTGCACAGCCACCTTCAGCCTATTGCTATTAATATAGTAGATGGTCCTTCTGGACCAGGAACAACTGTTGGAGTGAATCAAGCAGGATATACCCAAGAGGAAATAGAAATTTATCCTAATCCATCTAACGGAATATTCCAGATTTCAGATTCCAAATTTCAGATTAACACCGTGAAAGTATTCAACATTTTTGGTGAACTTATTTACAGTACTTCCTTTGCTTCTGGAAGGACAGGAGGGACTGTTGTTGATTTATCAAAAGAAGCAAACGGAATTTATTTCGTACAAATTACAGATTCGAATAAGAGTATTATAAACAAGAGAATAATTAAACAATAATCACCTCACCCCTTTATCCCCTCTCCACAAGAGAGGGGGAGTTAGGTGAGAAAAGTAAAACAATTAATAATTAATCTGCTTTAGCTTCCGTCACCCCTCTCCTTTGGAGAGGGGCCGGGGGTGAGGCCCAAAAAAATCAAAATGAAAAAATTTTACCTTTTACTCAGCATTATCACCGTTGCATCGTTTTCAAAAGTCAATGCACAAGTATTCACACAGGGCGATGTAACTGTCATGGCACTTCCGCAGGGAAATCACGATTCTACACAATGTGCCTCCATGTTTCAGATGATGTACAACATTACTGTTCAAAATTCGTTTGTGGGCGATGAAATAACCATCAAAGACCAAACGGGAGGATTTGTGGTGTACAATATTATCAATTCATCCGGGCAAAATCCTTGGACAGTGATGGTGCCTGTGCCTAATGCTTTTGGTATTGTTACTGATGATATGGTAAGCGGAGGCGTTGCTACTTTTTTTGGCCCTCCTAATAAAGTAATATCAGGACCAGATACGGTGTACAATATTTATAATTTTAATCAGGTGCCTGTACCTAATCCTTGCCTTTATTCAACTGTTACTGGGCAGGTGTATGTTGATTACAATAGCGATTGTACCTATAACACAGGCGATGTAGCTCTGAGTTCGGTGGGTGTTGCCATAGGCGAAAACCTGAACAGTACCTCTATGACCAGTGTTGGTTACGGTACTTCTACCGATTTTTCGGGAGTGTACTCTACTTCTGTTTTACAAACCTGGATGACTTCTTACAATGTTAGCATTGGCAATAACTATCAGTTTATCTTTCCTTACACCACTTGCAGTCCTACCAGTTATACCAGCAGTGCATTGCCCGGAACAGGTTTAGACTTTTCGTTGCAATGCACATCGTTAATGGATGTTCAGTGCTGGGCGGGTTCGGCCGGAGTGGTAAGACCAAACATTCCGTTTTATCTTTTTCCTTATGTTAGCAATATAGGTTGCAATGCGGCTTCGGGAACATTAAAATTGGTGCTGGATGCCAATGTTACTTACAATGCCGGATTGAGCACCAATTTACCTAACTACATCAACGGTGATACTTTAATCTGGAATTACACCAACTTGAGTAATCTGAGTAATGGTGCGTATTGGAACAGCTTTTTCTCTTCCATTTATTTAACGCCTAATGGCAATGTGGTGATTGGGGACACACTTTGTTTCCGTGTGTTTACTAATGTTCCGGTTGGTGATGTAGATGCAGGAAATAACGATTACACCATTTGTTTGCCGGTGGTAAACTCTTACGACCCGAATTTAAAAGAGGTAACACCAAAAGGAGTTAGCGCAGCCGGATACATACCAGTTGCTACCAGCGAACTGACTTACACCATCCATTTTCAGAACACCGGAACTGCTGTGGCTTATAACATTTCGGTGATTGACACATTGGATGCAAACATTACCCCTGTTAGTTTAACCATACTGGGAAGCAGTAATACGGCTTCGCCAAAATGGATTGCTCCGGGAGTTGTTCAATTCGATTTTAATAATATTTATCTGGCCGATTACATCAGCAATGAGCCGGCAAGTCACGGATACATCCGTTTTAAAGTTGCGCTTCAATCGGCTTTGCCATCGGGCACTGTTATTCAAAACAGAGCAAGTATTTATTTCGATTCCAATCCGGCCGTGCTTACCAATAGGGTTACCAGCACACTTTCCTCTACCGTAGGTGTAAATCAATTGGCAATAACCAATGATGCAGTGGAAATTTATCCTAATCCATCTTCCGGAATTTTCCATATTTCAGATTCCAAAAATCAAGTGAATAGTGTAAAAGTATTTAATTTGATGGGAGAACTTGTGTACAGTATTTCTTCCCCTTCGGGAAAATCAGGAGAGGTTTCAATTGATTTATCAAAAGTAGCAAAAGGAATTTATTTTGTTCAAATAAGTACCGATTTGGGTGTTGTAAATAAAAAAGTAACCAAAGAGTAAGACTTAAACCCAACTCCCTCTATTCGCAAATTAGGAGGAGTTGGGTGAAATGAGAAACTTTAGAACAGTTTGCCTATTATTAAATTGTTCAATAGAATAGTTGGAGTATTTGCCAGTCTGGCAATCGAAAAATTGGTCAGTTGCGATAGCTAACAGCCTCCATTTTGGTTTTAAAATGAGTTTTTTCGGAACCGCCAACAGGGGTTTTAAAACTTAAATGGCAGTTGGCGGATATACCAACAGGGGTTTTAAAACTTAAACGGCAGTTGGCGGTGATGATTTTGGGGTTATAAATACTGAAACAGCCTCGTAAAGTTATATCTTTGAGTGTTTTTGCATCGAAAACACGAAAAGGGGTAATTTGTGACAATTTGACAGTAGTAGAGTGACATCCCCTCTTCGTCATTTTCTCCAAAAAGAAGAAAAAATAGAGGGAAAGCATCATTTAAAATGAATATAAATCACTTCAAGCTGGATAAATTTTCTTCCTGATGAAAGAAAAAAACTTCTGCGAGAGGATTAAAACAAAAACAAAATGAAAAAAATTACATTCACATTATTAGCAGCGATACTAAGTGTTACTGCTTTTGCATCGGGACATGTTGCTGCCATCACTTCAACTCCTGCTACCTGTTATAACAGTTGTAATGGTACGGCTGTAGGCTCCGTAACCGGAGGAGTTGGGCCATTCGGTTATTCATGGGCTGGTCCATCGACTTACACTGCTGCAGGAACAAACCTTACCTCACTTTGTCCAGGTACATACACATTAACCGTTACCGACAGTGCCGATATGTCGACTGCCACAGCCAATGCCACAATAGGCCAACCGGGGCCTATCACTCCAGCTATGCCGGCTTCTATGTCTGTTTGTTCCGGAAGCTGTATTGCGGTGTCCGGAACCGTTACCGGAGGTGCTCCGCCCTACACTTACAACTGGGCACCTGCTAGCTATCTTAATTTCCCAACCGTTCAAAATCCTACAATATGCCCAACCTCAGCAGTCACCTACACACTTACTGTTACCGACCAAAACGGATGTATTGGTAATTCGGTGACCTCTGTTACTGTAAATCCCCTGGATGATGCTTCGTTTAATTATAGTAGCAATGTGTACTGTAATAGCGGAGCCAATCCAATACCTACAATTACCGGTCAAATAGGAGGGGTGTTTAGTGTTTCTCCAATGGGAATGGCTATCGATTATATAACGGGAGAAATTAATTTAGCGGTAAGTACTCCTGGAACTTATACAGTAACCTATACTACTTCGGGTATGTGTCCAAATTCAAGTACATTTAATCTTTCAATAATAGCTCAACAGATTGCTACCTTTAGTTATACAAGTAATCCGTATTGCGCGAACGGACTAGATGCTTTACCTACATTTTCAGGTGGTGGAATTGCAGGCACATTCTCTGCAACAGCTGGATTGGCAATTAATCCAATTACCGGAATAGTTGCTGTGTCAGCATCCGCTCTAGGAACATATACGGTTACCAATACCATAATGGCATCAGGTGGTTGCCCTGCCGTGACGGCCTCGAATATCATTACTATTAGTACGGGTCCTGACTCAACATTTATTTATGGTCCAACAGCATTGTGCGGTTTGACAACTGCTTCTTATACGTGCACTCCTATTGCCAATGTAATGTTTTATAACTGGACACTTCCAACATCTATGACAATGCTTTCAGGGGCGGGGACTAATTCTATTGTAGTTGCTATTGCACCTCCGTTAGGTTTAGGTTATATAACTGTTAATGCAAACAACACTTGCGGAACAGGACCAACAACTTCCTTAGCTGTAATGGGTGGTGGACCATCCACAGGAAGTATTACTGTTATTCCAGATTCTACCTCCGCATTGTCTGTTTGGACGTATAACCCCACCTCAGCGCTAGGATTAACTTACGCGTGGGATTTTGGAGATGGAAACGTTTCCTCACTTCTGAATCCAACTCATACTTACGGTGCAGCGGGAACTTATACAGTTTGCTTAACATCTAGTATAGGACTATGCAGTAGTACATCCTGCGATACAATCAATGTTTCGGGTACACTTAATTCCTGTCTTGCTTTATTCAATATTGCACAGGATTCAGCAAGTAGTAACCCCAATGCTTATACCATCACCAATCTTTCTTATGGTTCCAATCTAACCTATCTTTGGGATTTTGGTGATACTACTACTTCTACACTCGCTCATCCTACCCACTCCTATTTAGGAGGAGGTCCTTATCAGTTGTGCTTAACAGTAAATAATGGTGCTGGTTGCACACAAACTTACTGCGATTCGTTATTTGCTGTCGATTCACTGCACAGCCACCTTCAGCCTATCGCTTTAACTGTGGTTGGTTATCCGGGACAAACAACAGTTGGCATCAATCAAAACTCTGTGGATAATGCTGACTGGATTATCAGTCCTAATCCATCAAATGGTAATTTTATGGTTTCAAGTACAACGCATAAATTGGCAAGCATAAAAGTATTCAACATGCTTGGCGAAATTGTGTCCAACACTTCATCCTCTGTGATTAGGTTAGGAGTAGCACCGGGAATTTATTTTGTTCAACTAATAGATGAAAACAAAAATACTGTGAACAGGAAAATAATAATTGAATAAAAGTACCCATATTTGTCCCCTCTTCTTTTGCTTATATAGGCAGAAAAGAGGGGATACTTATTTTCGGTTTATCATGAAACTCAAATTTATTATTTTACTAGTATTGTTTACTTCGTTTATAATGGAGGGCAATGCCGAGTGTGTTTCGGAATGCAATCAACGATTGACGAATGAAACGGCACAGCATACCGTAAGCTTAGGTTTAAATTATTTGGTATTGAAAAGCCACCCGAAGAAAAAGAAGAAGAAAACCACTCACAAAAAGAAAAAGAAGAAAACCGTTCATAAGAAGAAAAAGAAACCGGCTCGGAAAAAGAAGAAGAAAAAACCGGCTCACAAAAGCAAACGAAAAAAGAAATAAGAAACGAATTGGCTTGTTGAGTCTGGTTGGTTAATCAACAAATAAACCCTTTGCTTCTTTTATCAGGTCGATAATTTCGGCACGTGTATTTATAAGTTGTTCCACAGTGGTTCTTTGTTTCTGGACCATGCGAAGTAAGCGCCAACGTCCGAATATTTTTTTGCGAACGGGATAATACCACAAATTAAAGTAACCCATCAGAATTACCGTGAAGGCATAAAGCCCCAGCAAGCTCCAGTTTCGGAACACCAGGGCAACGGTTAATAGTTGAACCCCGAAATAAAATAACCATACAAACATGGAAATATGAAGGTAAGCCGATGCGTAAAACTCTATGTTTTTAACTTTTTTATCGCTGAAACGTTTGGCCAGAAAATAAGGTGGATAATTAGTAAGCAGTCCGAAAAAATAAAGAATACTTCCCCATAATATAATCTGACTTTCTGCAATAAAACTGAAGAAATTCATCTTGCTTATTGTTTCGGGATATAACAGGTGGTCGCGCAAGCCTTCTTCTTTCAATAGTTTTGAATAGGGAACCACTTTTTCTTTTAACTCATTCAATAAATCAGGATGTTGCGTTTCGAGGTGATTAACCATAGCTGCCATTTCTTTGGTAGCATCATTCTGATGGTGCAAGTCTTTTGGGTCACCCCCCTTTTCTTTTATCCATTCGGGGAGGTAAATATCTACCAAATCATCAAACAGAATATCATTGTTGGGGTTATTGATGATCACCATATACGCAGGCATCTTTTGTTCAAGAGCCTTTGTAAATTCATTTATGGCACGCACTTTATCCTGTTTAAAACGGGCTTCGTATTCGCTTACGGATATAGGTTTCCCTATTTCGATATAAAACTTACTACGAAACTTCCATGCAGCAGAATAGTTTAATCCTACTGGTACTATCCAAATTTCTTTTTTAAAATCGAGTGCTTCCTCGGCTTGAAAAACAATACGCGACAATCCTTTTTTTAGCGGTGCCAATCTTCTTTCCTGAATGCAGATGGCTTCCGGAAAAAGCAAAACCACTTTGCTATCCATTAGCAGGTTTCTACATTCGAGAAAACTTTTTTCATTTTTCTTTATCTCACCGTATCCCTCCTGCAATCGAAACATCGGACTTATGCTCCAGCTATTAAGGGCAGCTTTGGCAATTCGGCTTTTAAACACATCTCCGCGTGCATAAAAACGAATTTTCCTTCGGGTCAGTACACCGAGAATGACCGGGTCGATAAATGCATTCACATGATTGGGAGCAAAAACTACCGGCTGATTATCGGGTATGTTTTCTAATCCTCTATAAGCAATCTTATAATAGATATGGTAAAAAATATACGCTATTGGTTTTGTAATCCAGTAAAGCAAGGGAAAATGAAATATTAAATTAGTATGGTGAAAGTTTTACCTGTCGAATTTTAACCGCGAACCTTTAGTTTTTTCGTCCCAGAGGCCGTTATCATAAACCAGATGACCGTTGACAAATGTCTGCATTACCTTTGAACGAAAGAGTTGCCATTCAAATGGTGACCAGCCGCATTTGTACAAAAGATTATTTTTAGTCACTGTCCAGTGATAATTCAAATCTACCAGCACCAAATCAGCATAATATCCTTCGCGAATATATCCTCGTTTCGAAATCAGAAAACAATCGGCTACCGAGTGAGCCATTTTCTCAGCAATCTTTTCGAGTGTAATTTGTCGGTTGTGGAAAAATTCAAGCATAGCTACCAGCGAATGCTGAACCAAAGGGCCTCCCGATGGAGCTTTTAGATATGATTGCGATTTTTCTTCAAGCGTGTGAGGAGCGTGGTCGGTGGCAATAACGTCAACACGGTTATCAATAACGGCACGAAGTAAATTGGCTTTGTCGTTTATATTTTTAATTGCCGGATTCCATTTTATCAGGTTGCCCAATCGAGGGTAATCCTGATCAGAAAACCACAGATGATGAATACATACTTCGCAGGTAATGCGTTTTTCCTTTATGGGTTTGTTGTTCTCAAATAACGATAGTTCCTGAGATGTGGAAATATGCAAAACATGAAGTCGGGTGTTATATTTTTTGGCAAGCTCTACAGCAAGCGAAGATGATTTATAACAAGCTTCAGCACTGCGGATGGCCGGATGAAACTGAATTGGCACATTTTCGCCATAGCTGCGTACATAATTTTCCATATTCTTTTTTACCGTTTCTTCGTCTTCGCAATGAACAGCAATAAGCATTTTACATTTTTCGAAAAGAGCTTCGAGCGTCTGACGATTATCCACCAGCATGTTTCCGGTAGATGAACCCATAAACACTTTTACACCGCATACGTTCTGAGGATTTGTTTTCAGCACCTCATCCAGATTGTCGTTAGAAGCGCCCATAAAGAAAGAATAATTAGCTAACGAACTTTTGGAAGCAATCTTGTATTTATCTTCCAGTAATTTTTGGGTAAACACATTAGGAATGGTGTTGGGCATCTCCATGAAGGATGTTACACCTCCGGCTATAGCCGCTTTCGATTCGGTGTAAATATCTGCTTTGTGAGTAAGACCCGGTTCCCGAAAATGCACCTGATCGTCAATACAGCCAGGGAACAGATAATTGCCTTTGGCATCTATCACCTTATCGGCTTTCACTTGTATTTCGTGTTCCGAAATCTTAGAAATAATATTGTTTTCAATCAGTACACTGCCCGAAAATACTCTGCCTTCGTTAACAATGTTTGCGTTTTTAATAAGCGTTTTCATGTGATTTGGTTTTTAATTTTTATTGCCACATGCAATTACTTTGTGTTTTCTTTAGTCAAATCGGTTGCCGATTGGCTTTTTTTCATTAAAATGTAACCTGAATTTTTACTTCTTTTCCGTCTCTTATTACCGTAAGTTCAGTTGTATCATCTTTTTTAAACTTACCCAATCCTTTCATGTAATCCATGGTGCTTTCCACCACAGTATCTCCAAGTTTAATAACGATGTCGCCTTTCAAAACACCTGCTTTTGCTGCAGGTTTTCCGTCAGTAATACCATCAATACGCATTCCTTTACCATCAAAAGCATAATCAGGCATGATGCCCAAGGTAACTTTATATTTATGCGAACCACTGTCAACACTTCTTGTTTTCAGGAATTTTAATTTAGGCAGTTTTTGAGTTTCGTCAATAATCTGCACCACATATTCCAGCACTTTTTTCTCTCCTTCAAAATTTACTTTTTCAAAATCATCGCTTGGTTTATGATAGTCGGAATGCTGACCTGTGAAGAAATGCAACACCGGAATATCTTTCAGGTAAAATGAAGTCTGGTCAGACGGGCCGATACCTGCACTGTCTTTTTTAATGGAAAAGGATGTAGGCAATTTATCAATCATCGAAACCCAGTCAGGAGCTGTTCCAACTCCGTAAATAATCAAACGTTTTGTAGAGTCGTTCAAACGACCTATCATATCCATGTTAATCATGTAATCCACTTTCTTCAAATCAATGGTTGGGTTTTCGCAATAACGTTTGGAACCATACAGTCCAAGCTCTTCGCCAGAAAAACAAATGAACAGGAAATTAAATTTCTCTTTTGTTTTGTTTTCGGTAAAATAACGAGCCAGTTCCATTACTCCGGCAGTACCCGAAGCATTATCGTCTGCCCCGTTATGTATCTTCCCTTCCGGATTTGCATCAAGCGAATTGTGATCCATTCCCAATCCTAGATGGTCGTAATGCCCTCCAATCACCACTGTGTTTTCGGCCTGATTGTCTAAAAATCCAACAACATCAATAGCTGAAACCATTTCTCCTCCTACAGTATCTGTTTTATCTTTTGGTTTGCGAAACTGAAAATTGTACAGATAGCTATCGCCTGTTCCTTTTGGTTTCAATCCGCATTTTTTAAAACTTTCGGCTATGTAATCGGCTGCAATATGCTCTTCGGGCGAAGATGTTCCTCGGCCTTTTAACTTATCATCCGACAAAAATTTAATATCTTTTCTTACTCGGTCTATCTGTATTTGTTGTGCATTAACCAGTGCCGAACTTATCAATAAAGCAATCAGCGTAATTTTTTTCATATCCGTATAATTTAGTTTAGTTATGTTTTGTAAAGCGCATCTGCAGTACTCCCCAGAACGCTTCTTTGAATATTCCTTTGCTCATTTTCGAAACACCCTCTTGTCGGTCGGTAAAGGTTATGGGCACTTCAGCTATTTTAAAACCTAATTTGTAAGCGGTGTATTTCATTTCTATTTGAAATGCATATCCCACAAACTTTATTTTTTCGAATTGTATTTTCTCCAGCACTCTTCGTGTATAACACTTAAATCCTGCAGTGGTATCGTGTATGTTTACACCAAGTACAATACGCACATATACCGAAGCAAAATACGACATAAGCACTCTGCCTTTGGGCCAGTTTTCTATTTTTCCATCTTTCACATAGCGCGAACCGATGGCCATATCGGCACCATTTACACATGCTTCGCGCAGTCGAACAAGGTCGTCAGGATTATGCGAAAAATCGCAATCCATTTCGAATATGTATTGATAAGTATGTTTCAAAGCCCAGGTAAATCCATGAATATATGCAGTACCAAGGCCCAATTTGCCCGAGCGTTCTTCCATAAACAATCTTCCGCTGAATTCCTGCATCAGTTGTTTTACAATGGCTGCAGTGCCATCGGGAGAGCCGTCATCTATAATTAATAAATGAAACGGGTGTCCGAGCGAAAACACTTTACGAACCATACGTTCTATGTTTTCTTTTTCGTTATAAGTAGGTATTATTACTAGGCTATCGGACACAAAAATATTTTTGGAAAACGAAGATAAAGGAAATTCAGGAACGAAGTATGATTTAACAAAATTTTAATTTTCATCTCGCCCTTATTTTATAGCTCCTGCTTTAATTTCTTCGACCACATGAGGGTCTAATAGAGTAGAAACATCGCCCAAATTATTAAAATCGCCTTCGGCAATTTTCCTTAGAATTCTACGCATTATTTTTCCGCTTCTGGTTTTTGGTAAGCCCGACACCACCTGAATTTTATCCGGCTTAGCTATAGGGCCAATTATTTTAGTTACCTCAGCTAATATTTCTTTTCTCAGAATTTCGATATCCTTGCTGTGATTGGTGCAAATAACATAGGCATAAATACCCTGTCCTTTTATATCATGCGGATATCCCACCACAGCTGATTCCACAATATCAAAATGCATATTGATAGCACTCTCTACTTCGGCTGTGCCGATACGGTGACCACTCACATTCATCACATCGTCCACTCTTCCAGTTATACGGTAGTAACCGTCTTCATCACGTCTGCAACCATCGCCTGTAAAATATAAATCGGGGTAAGTGGAAAAATAACTTTGCTTGCAGCGTTCGTGATCTCCATACGTAGTTCGAATGATAGAAGGCCAAGGAAAGCGTATGCACAGATTGCCCTGCACACCATTTCCAATCAATTCAACCCCTTTGTCATCTACCAGCAAGGGCTGAACACCCGGCAAAGGTAAAGTGGCATAACCCGGTTTTGTTGCAGTAATTCCTGCCATTGGCGAAATGAGCATACCTCCTGTTTCGGTTTGCCACCAAGTATCCACTATGGGGCATTTGCGTTTTCCTATATTGTCGTTATACCAGTGCCAAGCTTCTTCGTTTATGGGTTCGCCCACACTGCCCAAAACTCGAAGGGAATCCAGTTTGTATTTTTCTACAAAATATAAACCTGTAGACTGCAGTGCACGAATGGCGGTGGGTGCAGTATAAAATATATTTACTTTGTACTTATCTATCACCTCCCAGAAACGCCATGCATCAGGATAAGTAGGTACTCCCTCAAATAACACTGATGTAGCTCCTGCAAGTAACGGTGCATACACTATGTAAGAATGGCCGGTTATCCAGCCGATATCAGCCGTACACCAAAACACATCGCCTTGATTGTACTGAAACACATTTTCGAATGTGTACTTTGTGAACACCATATATCCTCCGCAAGTATGCACCACGCCCTTTGGTTTTCCGGTGGAACCCGATGTATAAAGTATAAACAGCATGTCCTCCGCATCCATTTCTTCGGCTACACAAACGGAGTCAGCTTTTTTCATTTCATCGTCCCACATTACATCCCGACCTTCCTGTATTTTAATATCTATTCCTGTGCGGTTAACTACAACTACCTTTTCTACTCCCGGGCATATTTCCAATGCTTCGTCTACCACAGCTTTTATAGGAATAGCTTTTGCTCCGCGATAAGCCCCGTCTGAGGTTACCACTATTTTACAATCGCAGTCTTGTAAACGACCTGAGAGAGCAGATGCCGAAAAGCCTGCAAACACTATAGAATGAACTGCACCTATACGCGCGCAGGCTAATAATGAAATGACCAGTTCGGGAACCATAGGCATATAGATACATACCTTATCCCCTTTTTTAATGCCATTGTTTTTTAAAACATTTGCAAATCTGCACACTTGTTCATACAGTTGTCCATAGGTAAGCTCCACCGATTTATCCTGAGGTTCGTTGGCTTCCCAAAAATACGCCACCTGATTCGCGCGGTGAGGCAAATGCCTGTCTAAACAGTTTTCGGTAATATTTAGTTTAGCTCCTTTAAACCATTCTATCTTGGGTTCTTTGAAATTCCACTCCAGTACTTTATCCCATTTGCGTTTCCATACAAACTCTTCTGCCACCAACTCCCAAAAGCCTTCCGGATTTTCTACACTTAGTTTATATTCTCTTTCGTACTCTTCGAATGTTGAAATTCTGCTCATCTATTTTTCTCATTATAATTAATGCCCAAAGGTAGAAAATGATTTCATTGATTGTGGAGTTTGTGTTGGCGTTTGAAATGGAAGTATTAACTTGTTCTGTTGTTCCTAATTTTGATTGAGGCCGGATAAATAAGAATGCAATTTTTATTTAGTTGATTTGCCCTTTGCAGTATTTATGATGCTATGCTACCTTACCATTATTGCATTTTACAATAAATCTTTTAATGCACTGCTAAGGTCAGAGAAAGTAAAATTATAACCTGCAGCTTTTATTTTTTCGGACGATACTCTACTTCCTTTTACAAGTATATCGGACATTTCACCAAAAAGAATTTTCATAAACATAGCCGGAACATTAGGAAACCAAAATGGTTTGCGAAGAGCATGAGCCAATGTTTTGGTAAATTCTTTGTTAGTGATGTGGTGTGGTGCCACTGCATTATATGCTCCCCTCATTTGTGTATCTTCGATGGCTTTTATGTAAATGCCGCAAAGGTCGTCTATGTGTATCCACGGCAAATACTGCTTTCCACTACCTATTGCTGAACCTATACCCAACCGAATTGGTTTTATCATTTTTGCTAATGCTCCTCCTTGTTGGGTAAGCACAACACCCGTTCGCAGTTTAACAGTTCGTATGCCGAGGTTCTCAAAACGTTCAGCCGATTGTTCCCATAACCTGCAGGTATTGCCCAAAAAATCGTTGTAAGAAGAATCTGTTTCGCAAAATATTTTGTTTGAAGTAATGCATCCGTAATAACCAATGGCCGATGCCGAAATAAAGGCTTTGGGTTTGGTTGGGCTTTGTTTTATTTGCTCATAAATAAGCTCAGCTGTTTTAACACGACTGTCGATGATTAATTGTTTTCTCTTAGCTGTCCACCTTTTGTCGCCTATGTTAGCAGCGGCCAGGTGAATAATATAATCTACAGGAGTCCTTTCTAAATTGACTTGATTGGTTCGGCCAAATACTACAACTTTATACCCTTTATTTTTTAATGTATTGCCAAGATGCTTGCCTACAAGCCCCGTCCCTCCGCTTATTAAAACTGTTTCCAATTTATTGTTGTTTTATTTTCCTTTTCAAAATTTAAGTGTTCAAAGATACAGATATAATGCGTGCAAGTAAAAAGTGGGAAGGTTCAATTGGCACTAGGCAATCTTTTGGGGCAGAGCCTTGTTTAACCTAGCGTCCCGCTTCGTTTCATTTTACAAGTCCTCCGGAGTTATTTCTTTACCCGTTTTTTATTTTCGGCATGATGCCGATTAATCAGGACGTAGCGGGACGCTAGGACCAACGGGGGAAGTATAACTTACATTCTTAACTAAGCACGAAGTGCAACTTCGCGCTTACGGGGGTTGAATTTTTTTTTACAGTTTACCTAATAACTTTGCTATAATTTGTGTTATTCCCATTAAAATAAATACGATTCCTACCACCCACCTTTTCATATCAGACTGGTAACCTGTATCACTTTATTGAGGAAATTTTAATACCCATAAAATGAACAAACCTCCAAAAGAATAGATATAATACCTCCGTAGTAAGTAGTTGATAATAATTTCCAAAAATCCATTAGTTTTATTTTTATGTTTATTACTTAAAACTTTTTGCAGTAATTACTCCCGCAAACGCGAGGTACTGTCTTAAAAAACAAATAAAACCTCATTTATTTTTTTCCTATATTTGCATCAACCGAAAGAAGGCATACAGCGATATTTCGATGGATGTTTATCTTGTTTAGTCCCAGACATTGTTTGGGACT
>CAIYIS010000079.1 GCA_903926385.1 uncultured Bacteroidota bacterium | reverse complement strand
ACCTTGACAGTAGCATCTATTCAACCGGGAGCTATATCAGGTCCCGCAAACACATGCGGAATGACTACAGCGAGTTACTCGGTAGCACCAGTTAGCTCTGCAATTCAGCCAGCATATAACTGGACTATGGGAACCGGTATGCGATTGCTCTCAGGGGGAACTAGCAACTCGATTATGGTTGACATAAATCCTTCTTCAGGAACAGGTTTAACTACTTCTTTGTTAAAAGTTACAACGACTAACTCCTGTGGAAATACTAGTACGTTCAGAACAACAACCATAACCCGTTGTTTAAGTCCTGATGAATTAAACACTGAAGGTGGTAATACATTCTCTAATGTATATCCTAATCCCACATCATCTGAATTTACAATGGATGTAACAGTGGATAAAGATCAGGACATCATATTAGAAGTGTTTGATATCCTTGGTAATATTGTAATCAGCGAAAAACACATGTTAGCTACTGGAACATCAACAATGAAAACCAACATGGAGCAATTTAATAACGGAATGTATTGCGTTAGAATACTCGATGCAGGTTCGAATGTAATGCATACCGAAAGAGTGGTGAAACAATAAGATTTTAATTAATCGAAAAAGAAACTCCCGCCTCGTTAGTTCGAAGCGGGAGTTTTTCATTGAAATTACTTTACGTTTTTATTGATATTTTAAGTTGGGTAATGAATGAGTTTATAAGTGGAATAATGTTTTTTTATTGATTATTATGTGATCTTGAAAAAAGCGAAAGTAGGAGGTAAAGATACGTTTGATATGAGTGGCCGGAGGGGAAGGTTTGGCTGACATAGATTATATATGCATTATATATGCTTTATCTCCTTTTTTGGAGGTTATTTGGTGAAATTAATTGGAAGTCATTTGAGTAAGGAGTTTGGGTGAGAAAAACATATAAAATAAGGGATGACACAAGTTTTGTACACGAACATACCTACACATACCCGGGAGATAAGAGACTCTTTTTCTTGAAAAAGAATAATTATAAAATGATGGAAGTGATTAAGAAATTTCGGTGAATGAATGTATAGATGAACGGATACTTTGTTCTTTTAATAACAATATTGACATTTACCTATTGTAAAATCAGCTTTTTTATCACTATATTTTTGTTTTCGTCTTCTATTTTTACAAAATAGATTCCTTTGGAAAGGCCGCTTAAATCAAGAAGCTGTTCTCTGCCTCCCCGAAGGGAAGGTGATTTCAGGAGACATTCTCCAAGTAAATTAGTTAACTTAATAGTAGTATATTTTTGTTCTTCACTAAAAGAAATGGTGGTTTGTGAGGTGCAAGGGTTGGGAGAAATACTGAAATTATCAGCCAAAAGTTGTTCTACTCCTACACCATTGCAATTGGTAACACAGATGGTAAAATCAGGTACAGGCTGAGGAAAGGATTGGAAATCGTAAACACGAATCCAATAACTTACTCCAACAGTTAATCCATTTATACATACTGTTTCTGTACCTCCGGCAGCAGTAACGTTGGTACAGTTGATGGATGTAAGATTAGACGGATTGCCTGACAAAACTTCTACCACCGGATCGAAGGTAGCAATACCAACCACAGTAATATTTAATGAAGTAGCCGTAACTGTAAAAGAGTACCACACATCATCTTCGGCACTGCCGGTACAAACCGGTACGGCCGATGCTGTGGCATTTAATGTTGTGCCTATGGTTGGTGTACAATTAATGTTTGGAGTAAGCGAAATGGCACCCGTATTTTCATCGTTGGCCAGACCTTGGGCGAAGGCAGAATTAGAGAAAAATAAAATAACTGAAACTACGGTAAAAAAGAAGAAAGTAGAAGATGATTTCATATCAAATAATTTTAAGTTAATGCACTTCAAATGTAAAGCAAAAATTAATACCAATTTACAGAAATTACACCCTTTATTTCTTTTCAACAAAACTAATTTGGAAAACAAATAATTCTATATTTGTACGCTTTAAAAAATTTCAGACCAAAGGTTGATTCTTTGCGCATGAATTTTTTTAACAAACAAACATAAACTACTAAACAAAACAAACAATGAAAAAACAGTACACTACTACCTTGTTACTGTTTGTATCCCTAGCAATAGGAGCACAAACAAAGACTGTGGACATTAAGTACCGCAGAAGTTCACTTTATACCATTTTGATAGACGATGCAGGGTTACCAAAAGCAGATGTTATTAAAGGGGCATTTATGAAAACCCCAATACCTGAAAAATTTAACGACCATAATTTAGCTGCACGTTCGTTTGATTCGAGAAAGATAACACTTACAGATGCGGAAAAAGGAGCAACTGCTTCAGGAAACAGTAAAGGGAAATCGATGATGAAAGGTTTAGGAGACGCAGGAAAAGGAGCCGCCTCGTCAGCAACTGGAGGTTTGGTAGACACTACCAATACCAAATATTTGCCGCAAATTATTGACAAATATTTAACCCAAAACCATGTAGCAAGAGACATGGTAGCTAAATGGTTTAACAGAGACACGAAAGGAGCATTCAACATGCAGTTAATTGGGGACAGGGGTTCGTACAATGCTACTGAAATGGAAACAAACATTGCAAAAAAATCGGCTCGTGGAGTGGCTTCTATTGCAGATGCAGGAGAAGAATTAATTGGCAACACGTTTGTAGTTGTTACCCGCTTTAATTATATCAGTAAAAAAGCCCTATATGATGCAGCTCAAGCTGCGGGAAATGCAACGGGAGTAAAACTTAATATCAAAACTACACCTGAACTTGAAGCTGCTAAAGAAGCTGCTATTAAAAAATTAACGGAAGGGTATATTGTTCAAACAACATCTTATCTTTTTAAATTAGTATGGAACGATTCAGTTTCGGCTGTTTTCTATCAAGATTTATGGATGGATGCATCTAACATTGATGCTAAGAAAAAAGATGCATTTGACAACACCAATTTATTCAAACTAGAATATGTAGGTTCGGAGAAAGCGTTGGCTAATGTTCCATTATCGTTGAAACAAAAACGCAGTGATGACGAATTGGCTGCTGTAGCAGCTGTTAACAGTGCTGATGCTGTAATCTCTAAATTACAAAAAACATACGATGTATTTAAAACCAAAACACCTCTGTTAAGCGGGGATCCTGCGACTGCTAAAATCGGTATGAAAGAAGGTTTGGAAAGCGGAGACAAATATGAAGTATTAGAACAAGCTGTGGATCCTAAAACTGGAAAAACTGTTTATAACAAAATTGGCAAATTGAAAGTGGATGGAGATCAAATTTGGGATAACCGTTATGGTGCAGACATCATGCAGGAATCAGAAACTGCTGCTGACCCTAAAGCAGCTGCAGCTCCAAAAATTGATAAAACATCATTTAAAGGAGGAAGCAGTAAATTTTATGCCGGCTTGTTAATCCGTCAGATTAATTAATAATATTGCCGCAGACTTGCAGGTTTCAGTATGTACACTGCTTTAACTTGTGACTCTGCGGCATTTTTACAGTAAATAACAAATAATATACTAATTCAAAAAAACAAATCAAATTATGAAAAAAGCAACAACATCAATTGTGGTAGCCTTAACACTAATCGCAGGACTTGTATTTTCGAATACTTCCTACGCTCAAATAGGAGAAAAAAAGGCAGAGAAAAAAGCAAATAAAGACACAGAAGCATTTCGTTACGAAATAGAATGTGTTGGAAACGGAGCGCAAGGAACCTACTTAATTAAAGTATGGAGCTATTCTAAAAAAGCTACTGTAGCAAAAGAACAATCGAAAAAAAATGCAGTTCACGGAGTTATCTTTAAAGGATTTGCCGGAGGAGGAAAAGGTTGTGTAGCTCAAAAAGCATTGGCATCTGACCCTGCAGTGGAACAAGACAAAGCAGCTTTCTTTGAAGAGTTTTTTGCTGATGGCGGCAAATACATGAAATACGTTTCTGAATCAACAGACGGAGCTGTAGGAGCAGGAGATGTAATGAAAGTAGGGAAAGAATACAAAGTAGGAGTAGTAGTTTCGGTTATGAAAGATGCTTTACGTGCTGATCTAGAAGCAGCAGGCGTTATCAAAGGATTATCATCCGGATTTTAATTTTAAAAAATAACAGTCATGAAAAATTTATTCGCAGTTCTTGTTTTTGCAGCAGCAGTTTCGTTTAGCGGAAAGGCTCAAAATACAGCAGCACAAAAGAAAATAGCTGGTGAGTACACATACGAAACCGAGTGTATGGGTGTGGAGGGCGATGGCTCTCAAACGCTGAAAGCCTACGGATACGGAAACTCTAAGAATGATGCTGTGGAACAAGCAAAGAAAAATGCTGTTCGCGATGTGTTGTTTAAGGGAATACTAAAGGGGAAAAATGAATGCAGCCCTAAACCAATACTCAACGAGCCTAACATACAGGAAAAACACGAAGACTATTTCAATAAGTTTTTTGCTGATGGCGGAGAATATCTTAATTACACATCCATGAATGATATGCCCATTAAATTGTTTTCGGCAGGAAAAGACCGAAAAACAGCTGCTGAAGGCGTTACGTATGGAATTACTGTAATTGTGAAACGTTCCGAATTAAAGAAAAAAATGATAACCGATAATATTTTAGTAATCCCTTAAAAAAACAAATATAAACAAAATGAAAAAATTAGTACTAGCAATTTGCAGCGTTATGTTGGTGGTTAGCGCAGGCTTTGGACAGGCCAAAAAACCAACAATTATGGTATTACCCAGTGATAATTGGTGTAATGATAACGGATTTATGATTGAATTTGATAACCAAGGAACCAAGGTAAAGGTGCCTGATTATAAAAAGGCATTCCAGTCAAGTTCTGATTTAATGAATGTAATCAGTAAGATTAATGGATTGATGGCTGATAGGGGATTTCCACTTAAGAATGCTGAATCAGCATTAAAAACGTTGGAATCGGAAAGTGCTGAAAATGCAATGCTTACTAGCAAAGGTGGTGGTTCAGTACAGGAAAGTCCGGTTGACAAGTTAAAGAAAACAGCCAAAGCAGATATCATTATGCAGCTTAGCTGGAAGGTAAACACTACAGGGCCTAAAAAATCAATTACTTTTAATTTAGCAGGATTAGACTCTTACACTGATAAACAAGTAGCTACTGCACAAGGTACAGGAGCCCCTTCTTTTGCAGCGGAACTTCCTATTTTGTTAGAAGAAGCTGTGTTATCACAATTGGATAATTTCAACGGAACATTGCAAAAACACTTTGATGACATGTTTGCAAACGGAAGAGAAATTGTTATCCGTGTTAAAAAGTTTGACTCATGGGATGGTGATTTAGAAAAAGATTTTGGCGGAAAAGAATTAGGCGCAGTGATTGAAGACTGGTTGAAAACAAATACCGTTAAAGGAAGATTCAGCACTACTGATATGACTGAAAACATGGCATTATTCGAACAAGTTCGTATTCCATTGTATGATGCTGGTGGAAATGCAACTGATGCAAGAGGATTTTGCAAAGGGTTACAGAAATTCCTTAATGCACCACCTTATTCCATCACGAATAAACTAATGATGAAAGGACTTGGTCAGGCTACAATCGTATTAGGAGATAAATAAACTTAAAATAAAAATACAATGAAAAATACAATTCTTACAATCAGTACTGTTGCCGCATTATGTTTCGGAAGTATGGCACAAAACAATGCAGGCAAATCTGACGATGCTGGCCGCATTACTTTGGCTGCCTATGTTCCGGCTCAGGTGGACAAAATGGGAGAAGCAGCAAGAAACATGTTGACCAATAAATTGAATCAGATTGTTACACAAAATGGTCTGGGCGGAAGTGCCGCTAACGAGCGTTTTATTATTACCGCAAACATAGTGACTGTATCTAAAGACATCACTCCTACTGCGCCTCCAATGACTGCTCTTAACCTTGATATTACTTTATATATTGGTGACGGAATTGAAGGAACTAAATTTGCAAGCAAAACAATAAGTGTGAAAGGTGTTGGCAGCAACGAAACCAAAGCTTACATAGAAGGTATCAAAATGATTAAAACAAGCGATCCTTCGTATGCAGCATTTTTGGATGAAGGCAAAAACAAAATCATGAAATACTACAATACTAAATGTGATTTCATAATTAAGGATGCTCAATCGATGGCGACACAAAACAAACAGGACGAAGCTATCTACAAATTAACTTCGGTACCTGATGTATGTAAAGAGTGTTTCGAAAAATGTATTGTAGCAGTTGCTCCTATCTATAAACAAAAAATAGACAGAGAATGTAAACTAAAATTAGCAGAAGCAACTAATTTGTGGAATGCTAATCAGGATGTGAACTCAGCTAATTCTTGCGGAGATATTCTTGCATCAGTTGAACCAAGTTCAGCTTGCTTTAAAGAAGTTCAGGCACTTTCTAATAAAATAGCTACACGTGTAAAAGAAATTGACAAACGTGAGTGGAATTACAAATTGAAAGAACAAGCTCAAACTAGTGAAATGATCAAAGCCTACAGAGATGTTGGTGTGGCTTACGGAAACGGGCAACCAAAATCGGTTACTTATAATGTAAGCGGCTGGTGGTAGTACTTACTTAAACCTCTATAAAAAAAGGCTGTCTCATATCTGAGACAGCCTTTTTTTGTTACCAACTTCAGGTATTATTTACCGTGACACTGTTTGAATTTTTTACCACTACCACAAGGACAAGCATCATTTCTTCCTATCTTTTGCTCTACTCTTACGGGTTGAGTTTTTGGTTTTGGTTGTTGTGGTTCTTCTCCTCCACCTAATTCTGTTCTGTTGGTTTGAGTTTGAGGCTGACGTTGCGGTGCCTGCACTCGTGCTTGTTGTATTTGCTGTTGATTTTCGTTTGGCAAATTGGCTCGCATCAGGAATGAAACAATCAATTTGTTCACTTCTGTTACCATACGTTTAAACAATTCGAACGATTCGAATTTATAAATCAATAACGGATCTTTTTGTTCGTACACTGCATTCTGAACCGATTGTTTTAACTCATCCATTTCGCGAAGATGTTCTTTCCATGCATCATCAATCATCGAAAGGGCAGTACCTTTTTCAAGACCAAGAACCAGTTCTCTTCCTTGAGTTTCGTAAGCACGTTTCAAATTAATTATTACCTGCAATGTTTTTATTCCATCGCTCATCGGAGTAACAATGTTTTCGAATTGCTGAGATTGGGTTTCGTAAACCTCTTTTATAATAGGAAAAGATTTGGATGCAATATAATTGCTCTTGTTTATATAATTGGTTTCGGCTTGCTGGTAAAGTTTTTCGGTAATATCTTCGGCATTGAAACGTTCGAAATCGTTTTCATCAACTGGAGACTCGATAGCCAGCACACGAAGCACCTCCATATTATACCCTTCAAAATCTTTTACATCGTGATATTCGTTCACAATCGATTCGCAAGTGTCGTAAATAGAATTAGCAATATCGATAGCCAAACGTTCGCCAAAAAGTGCATGTCTGCGTTTTTTGTAAATTACTTCACGCTGACTGTTCATTACGTCATCGTATTCAATCAAACGCTTACGAGTACCAAAATTGTTTTCTTCCACTTTCTTTTGAGCACGTTCAATCGATTTGGTAATCATAGAATGCTGAATAACCTCTCCATCTGTAACGCCCATTCTGTCCATCAATTTAGCGATTCGTTCCGAACCGAACAAACGCATCAAATCATCTTCGAGAGAAGCAAAAAACTGAGAAGAACCCGGGTCACCCTGACGACCGGCACGACCACGCAACTGACGGTCTACACGTCTTGATTCGTGACGTTCGGTACCAATGATGGCCAATCCGCCTGCTTCTTTAACTCCAAGCCCCAATTTAATATCCGTACCACGACCAGCCATGTTAGTAGCAATAGTCACTGTTCCGGCTTGTCCGGCTTCCTGCACTATTTCAGCCTCGCGCTGATGCTGTTTTGCATTTAATACATTATGTTTAATTCCTCTTAACTTAAGCATTCGGCTTAGTAATTCGGATATTTCGACAGAGGTAGTACCAACCAAAGCAGGGCGGCCTTGAGCAACACATTTGCCTACTTCTTCAATAACGGCATTGTATTTTTCGCGCTTGGTTTTATAAACTAAATCTTCGGAGTCGATACGCTGAATAGGGCGATTGGTAGGAATAACCACCACATCGAGTTTGTAAATATCCCAAAACTCACCGGCTTCTGTTTCGGCAGTACCCGTCATACCGGCTAGTTTGCTGTACATGCGGAAATAGTTCTGCAAGGTAACAGTGGCATACGTTTGAGTGGCATCTTCCACTTTCACATTTTCTTTTGCTTCGATGGCCTGATGCAATCCGTCTGAATACCTACGGCCTTCCATAATACGGCCGGTTTGCTCGTCAACAATTTTAATTTTTCCTTCTATAATTACATACTCCACATCAATCTCGAATAAGGTATATGCCTTTAACAACTGATTAATGGTATGCACCCTTTCCGATTTGATAGAATAATCGCGAATTAATTCTTCTTTGAGTTTTAATTTTTCTTCGGTAGATAAACCTGATTTTTCAAGATTGGCTATTTCGCTTCCAATATCGGGCATTACAAAGAATTTCGCATCTTCTGACGAAGTCGAAATTAATTCAATTCCTTTTTCGGTAAGTTCAATGGTATTGTGTTTTTCATCAATCACAAAAAACAATTCGGCATCCACTTTATGCATTTCTCTGGCCTGATCTTGCATATAGTAATTCTCCGTTTTCTGAAGCAAAGCTCTGTTTCCGGGCTCGCTCAAAAACTTAATGATTGATTTATTTTTAGGCAAACCTCTGTTGGCTCTTAGCAATGCCATTCCGCCTTCTCCTTCTTTTTCTCCTGTTTTTCCTTCGGCAATTAATCGCTTTGCATCAGTAATGGCAGTGTTTACAAACGCTTTTTGAGCATTCACCACTTTTTCAATTCTCGGTTTTAACGAAGCAAATTCCTGATTATCGCCTTTGGGTGTAGGCCCCGAAATAATTAAAGGTGTACGAGCATCGTCAATCAATACACTATCCACCTCATCCACGATAGCGTAATTGTGTTTACGTTGCACCAAGTCTTCCGGACTACGTGCCATATTGTCACGTAAGTAGTCAAAACCAAACTCATTATTGGTTCCAAAAGTAATATCCGACAAATAAGCTCTTCTTCTTTCTTCCGAATTAGGCTCTGTATTATCTATACAATCTACCGTTAAACCATGAAACTGAAACAAAGGCCCGTTCCATTCGGAGTCACGTTTGGCAAGATAATTATTTACCGTAACCACATGCACACCCAAACCGGTAAGCGCATTAAGGTAAACCGGCAATGTTCCCACCAATGTTTTTCCCTCTCCTGTACCCATCTCCGATATTTTTCCCTGATGAAGCACAATACCACCTATAAGCTGCACATCATAATGCACCATATCCCAGGTAACATCTATTCCGGCTGCATTCCATGAGTTGTGCCAATGTGCTTTATCACCTTTTATTTCTATCGAAGTGCGAGTGGCAGCCAGGTCTCTGTCCATTTGAGTGGCCGTAACCTCTATTATTTTATTTTCTTTAAATCGTCTGGCTGTTTCTTTCATCACAGCAAACGCTTCGGGCAATATTTCGGCTAAAATTTCTTTGTTATTATCAATTATTTTTTTCTCCAGCGCATCTACTTCTTCATACAATTTCTCTTTTACCTCCACATCCATGGCCAAATCGGCATCTATGCGGCCTTTAATTTCGTCTATTTCCGTACGCTCTTTGGCCGAATAATCAATAATGCGTTTTTTAAATTCAATGGTTTTGGCACGCAACTCATCATTAGAAATACCACTCAGTTTAGCATATTCCACCAGAATATCTTTAACTATGGGTTGTATCTCTTTTAAATCGCGATCCGATTTTGTTCCAAATATCTTGGAAACGCTTTTGGTAAAAAAATCTAACATCTGTACTTTTTTAGTTTTTAATAAAGGATTGCAAAATTAGTGAAAATTTGCTTTTAAATCTTAAAAATAGTAACCAATTCTCAAACCTAACGCCAAAGCCAAAGCAGATAATATGGTTACTAAAATGTGCGAGGCCTTGGCAAATGCTATTCCGTTTACTTTACACATGACAAATTTGCAGGAAAAGGGGGGGTTTAGAATATTTTGAATTGAAAGGAACATTTGTAGTCATGACTATAAAATAGGTTTCGGCAAACTTTTTTATTTTCCAGTTGAGGAGGAAAGCTGTACAACCGTTTAAATAGCCTGTAAGTTCTAGTATACTATTCCTCCGAAAGGTGGAATGTCCCGCGAGTTCTCCAATGTTATCCCACCAATTGGTGGAACATGGTGTGTCAACTCTAAGGCTCTTCCACCTTTCGTGGGACAGCCTAAGAGTTCTCTAACATTACCTCACCAATTGGTGGAACGCCCCAAGAGTTCTCTAAGTGTCTTCCACATTTCGTGGGACAGCCTAAGAGTTCTCTAACGTTACCTCACCAATTCGTGTAACGTCCCAAGAGTTCTCTAAGTGTCTTCCACATTTCGTGGGACAGCCTAAGAGTTGACAAAGGTTGTTCCAACACATGTAGCAATATCCTTCGAGAACTCTCAGGCAGTTCCACGCAAAGTAAACTCGCCTTCCTTTCTAATTTCCTCCTATAAATTTCCGTTTTGCTTTTTATCCTAATTATGAGGGTAACCAAAGAGTGATAATTATAGTTATACGTTTTTAAGAGAGGATTATATTATGTAATTATAGTATATTTGGGTTGGATTTTTGACCTAAGGATTGTTCGTTTGCATTGGTAAGATCTAACAAAGGCATGAGATACTTTACTAAAAAGTTTACATTTGCAGCCCCAAACAAAGGGTAAAAACCAAACAAGACAATATGCAAAAAAAGACAGGAGTTATAGTATTGGCATTAATCTGTACTGCCCATGTTATATTAGCTCAAACAGAGCCAATGAAAATGGAAGGATTTGCCCAGGGCACCACTTACCATATAACCTATTACGACTCGCGCGAAAGAGATTTTCAGCCCGAAGTAACCAAAATACTCAGCGATTTTGATAAGTCGGTTTCTACCTATTTGCCTACTTCTATTATTTCGAGAATAAACCGAAACGAGCCCGATGTTGCGGTGGATAAATATTTCATAGATTGTTTTAATAAAGCAAAAGAAGTTTGGAAAAACACTGACGGAGCCTTCGACCCAACGGTATATCCATTGGTTAATATGTGGGGTTTTGGGCCGGGAAAGAAAACAAAAGTTGAAAAACCAATTGTAGACAGCATACTTAAGTTTGTTGGCTTCGACCTGATAGAGCTTCAGGGCAACAAGGTGATAAAAAAAGACCCTCGTGTGGCTTTAGATTTTAATGCCTTTGCTCAGGGATACTCGGTGGATGTGGTTTCAGATTTTCTGACTTCTGTTGGGTTAACCGATTATATTGTAGAAATAGGAGGAGAAGTGTATGCCAAAGGCAAAAACCCCAATGGAGAGCCTTTTACGGCAGGAATAGAAAAACCAATTGATAATAAACTTTCGGAAAATCCGATTAAAGCCATAGTGAAATTAAAGGATATGGCTGTTTCTACATCGGGCAATTACCGCAGGTTTACTATTATTGACGGAGTAAAATACGCACATCACATCAACCCGAAAACCGGATACCCAACCAATAATAATTTGCTGAGTGCATCTGTGTTTGCAAGTAATTGCATTACTACCGATGCTAATGCAACCGGAATACTGGTGATGGGTTTGGAAAAAGCAAAAGTATTTTTAGAAAAACACAAAGAAATGCAGGCTTACCTTATTTATTCGGACGAAAAAGGGAATTACCAGATATACGAAACTCCGGGACTGAAAGATATTATTGCGGAGGTGAAATAAGAATTGTTAGGGTAAAAACTCGGAGCGTTATTAGTTAACGATTTCTCAAAACTTCATACCCTGAAGGAACAATTAATTGCACGGAAGAGAAGATTTCTTTCCGCTATATTCCCCTCCCAGCAGTTTGAATTTTTTGATATCATCGCAGCCGCCCACAATTTCGTTCGATTTCACCTTCAGTTCTCCTCGCATTAAATAATACTCCGGATTATTTGGATTTATCTCTATGGCTTTTGTGCAATCTTCGATAGCTCCGCTCAAATCATTAGTTGTCGATTTTACGAACGCTCTGTTTTTATAGGCTGATTCATATCGAGGTTTTAATTCAATAGCTTTCGAAAAATCGGCCAAAGCAACTTTGTATTTTTTCATACTCACTTCTGCCAATCCTCTCCTGTAATATGCCTGTGAATTTTTCGGACTTATGGAAACAGCCTTATCATAATAAGCAATGGCTCCCTTATAATTGAGAAGACAGGCATTTAAAATTCCTATTTTGCAATACACCGAATCATAGCTTGTCTTTTTAATAATTGCATTGGAGTATTTCTTAGCAGCCGTTTGAAGTGGTTTCAAATTGTTATTTAAAGTCCCGTTTAACCAATATTCCGATTCGCTTTCCGAATCCATTCGTATGGCTGTGGCAAAATCGGCAATTGCTTCCGGGTATTTTTTCAGTTCAGAATAGAAACATCCACGGTAATAATAACTATTAATGTATAACGAATCGTATTTAATGGCAATGTTGCAATCTTCCAATGCTCCTTTCCAATCTTTTAAATTCGCTTTTGCCCAACCCCTGTTTGCGTATGCTTCAACGTGGTCAGACCTTATACTTATTGCTTCTGTGTAGTCCGAAATAGCATTTTTATAATCTTTCAATGAAGATCTTGAATTACCTCTGAAATAATTGGCATCTGCATTTTCTCGTTCTAATTCTAATGTTTTATCGAAGTCTTTTATAGCCCCTGAATAATTCTGCAATTTGTATTTTGCCCTTCCTCTAAGGAAATAATAATCTGAATTAGTAGTGTCGTTCTCGATGGCTTTGTTGTAATCATCAATAGCCCCTGAATAATCGTTGAGATATCCTTTCAGAATTCCTCTGTAAAAAAAGGTAACGGTGTTATCTGGAAATTTATTTAGTAATTTCGTATATTCTTCTATCGCCCCTCTGTAATCACTTACATATGCCTTCTCTTTTGCATTGTCAACAAACTCGTTCAAAGTTTGAGAATAGCAATCATTAACCGAGACGAAAGTAAGAAGTAATCTCAGAAGTGTTTTCAAGTTGATAACAAGATTATAGGGTGAGACAATTTGCAAAAAAAAAGCATCCGCATAATTGCGGATGCTTTTTAAATATTAATAAAACTATTATTTCTCTAAAATTAATTTTTGATTTAATGTTCCTTTGCTGTTTGAAGCTGTAATGAAATAGATTCCATTAGCAAAAGAAGAAAGGTCAACCTTTGCAGTGACAGTAGAGCCATCAATTTTTTCATCGTAAACTACCGCACCTAATGCGTTCATCACTTTAATGTTGTTCACTTGGTACATATCGATATTGAATACACCATTGCTAGGGTTTGGATAAACATTAATTTCAGGATTTCCGATCTCCTCTGCAACTCCTGTTGCAGTTGGTTGCCAGTGCAAAGAAACGTTAGAAAAATTAGCATCAGTTGCAGGTGTTTGAACATCTGCACTAGTACCCTTAACGAATGTGTAATATTTAACAGCGGAAGAACCATGATCCCAACATTCTTCAATAGCCACTTTATAAGTTCCATCAGCCATCATAGTTCCAGCTGCATTTTTACCATCCCATGTAAACGATTTAGTACCAAAACTGGTTAATGTAGCACCTGTGGTAGCTCCAGTAGTATTGGCACTTAAACAATTGTTGGCAGATCCTCCTGCATTTACAGACCAAGTAGGCAAATGGTCAGATGTTCCACCTCCAACATAACGAAGTCTTGTTTTTACAAATCCTCCTGAACTTGTTTCAATCCAAACGGCCAATACATTTTTTGACCCTGAATAGCAAGGAGAATGAGCTACCTGAGTGAAGCTAAACGTTAAAGTTCCGGCTGTTTGAGCAAAAGCATTAGCAGCAATAACAACTGCACATGCGGTAAATAGTCTTTGTACTGTTTTTTTCATATTCTTTGATTTTATTATTTAATTGTTTTTATTTTCAATTTTGGTGCGAAAGTAATATGAAAAATGATACGGTGAATTACCGTTGTGTTAATAACCCTGTAAAAAAGTACTGATATATATCATTTTCGGGACGAAACCTGAAACAAATGCGACAAAAACTAAAGTCGTAATAAAAAACAAGGCAAACAAAACGGGATTTTGAAAGAGTTCTTAAAAGAGAAACTCAAATTCTCTCCAAATATTTAGATGACTAAATAGCCTTCCTCTTTATTTCACCTAAATAGATAATGAATGCTATTAATATCAAAATAGCGGCAGCCGCAAACGCTGCTCCGGGAAAGTAATAGCTTGTGTTTTCTTTAGTGAAAAAATAAAACAGATTGGTCATTATTAATGGTGAAATGATATTAGCCAGACTAAGAAGAGAAGTGATGACTCCTTGTAATTCGCCCTGCTCATTGGCCTGCATTTTTCCCGAAATAATGGCTTGTAAAGATGGTGGAGCAATGCCTCCTATACAATACACCATAGAAAAGGCATAGAGCATCCAAGGCTGGGAGGCAAAAGCAAACAAACTTAACCCTACCATATAAAACATAAGGCCAACAGACACGGTACGTACATCTCCAAATCTATTCTGCGACCATTTAATAAGTCCTCCTTTTACGATGGCCAGCACCACTCCCACAAAAGCAAGAGAATATCCGATTTTTAAATCGCTCCATTTAAATACAAACTTGGTGTAAAAAGGCCAAACCGAAGGCATAACTTGTCCGGCTAAGAAGAGAAAAAATAGTACCACAAACAACATTCGCAAAGATTTGTTTTTTCTCAAATGCTCAAATACGCCTAAAGGGTTAGCTCTTCTCAAACTGAACGCTCTTCTGTTTTCGGGCTTGAGCGATTCGGGTAAAATAAAGAATCCATAGAGCCAGTTTAACAAAGTAAGTATAGCCGCTGCAAAAAATGGCACGCGGGTACCCATTTCGCTTAATAACCCTCCAAGGAATGGCCCCAGTGTGAAACCCAAACCAATGGCAACCCCGATGACACCAAAATACTGAGCCCTCTTTTCGGCAGCGCTGATATCGGCAATGTAGGCAAAGCTGGTGGTGAATCGGGCTCCACAAATTCCGGCTATTATTCGGCCCATGAACAAAAGCGGTAAAGTATTAGCCAAAGCAAGAAAAAGATAATCTATCCCCAATCCCATCATCGAAATAAGTAATATCGGTCTTCGGCCATACTTGTCGCTGAGGGCACCAAGAATAGGAGAAAAGATAAACTGCATAGCCGCATAGGCTGCCATCATCCAACCGCTATAGGTTATGGCCTCGGTTACGCTTACATGGCCCACCTCAGCAACAATACTGGCTGCTACGGGATAAACCAACCGGATACCAACACAATCGATAAAGACTGTGATGAAAATGAATACGAGTTGATTTCTGGCTTTCAGCATCCGGCAAAGATATACTTCAATTTAATAGTATTTATATTAAATGTAATTCGGAAGCCATCCATGGTTTTCACAACAAAAAAGGAATAACACAATGTCATTCCTTTTTTTGTTTACATAAGTTTATTTTCTGATTATTTAATCACGTTCACTTTTCGAACAGTAGTGTTTCCGTTTGCTGTTATTTCAACAAAATAGATACCTTGGGGCTGAGCTGTTAAATCCAGTTCGAAGGTACCACCCATAGAATTACTAATTTTTTTAGAAGAAACCGTTTGCCCGAGCAAATTCAGTACATTGATTTTAATATCCGATGGCTGTTCGAGTTTGAGCGAAAGATTAAAAATACCATTGTTTGGGTTCGGGAAAATATCGAATGCTAATTCGTTTGAGTAATTGTTAATACCAAGAGAACAACCCAAGAAAGCTCCTGCCAAGGTAGTAACCCCTGAATTAGTAGGGTCGAGCCAAGGTTTTAATTGTTTAGCAGTGGTGGTACCGTTAGAAGTCCAGTCGTATGATACTTTACCATAAGCATCAGGTAAGGTAGGGCCAGTTCCTGTAGAACCCGGAGGGCATCCATTAGCAACGCAGCACGAACCTCCACCGGTAAGGTGGCCAAAAATTAAGTGATTAGTGTTAAATACCGGAGAACCCGATGAACCCGGTTCTGTACTTCCATGTCCTGAACCCCAAACAAACTGGTAATGCGTATTAGCAACAGTACCTCCCCAACTTGTGGAAGAAGGAGTAGCGGTGTAAGTAGATATTTTTTTCACATCACCTTCTGGATGGTGAATTCCCACGCCACCTGCTGTAACTGTCGAAGCTTTTGTCCAGCCGTTATAATAAGGAGTTACACCGGTAGGGAATGTAGCAGACGACATTTCGATTAAAAGGAAATCGGAACCGGTGCTGCCTCCGCCATCATTGGCTCCAGCTTTTTTCGTACAACCGGTTTTAGTATGAGCAGCGCTTGATGTACCTGTTGCACATCCTGTTTTTTCGTAATTAAAATAAAAAATCCATTGGTTATAAGCGGTAGTCTCAACTCCTGTTGTTTCGTCAAGTGCGCAGTGCATTGCTGTAAGAATATATTTTTTGCAATCCTGAGCTGTGTTATTTACTAAAGAACCGCTGCAATATCCGGCCAGAGAACCAATCACCACATAAATACGAACCACTCCTTTTTTTTCGTTTTGCCAGTTTGTTCCGTCCGGACAATTAATGTCAATCTGACAGCTTTCCGCAGAAGTTATGCTTTTAAACTGATGAGCTACTCTGAAAATATTGAAACGCCCTTGCCCTTTTACAACTGCTGGCTCGTAATATTCTACAATCTGAGTTTCGCCCAATAGATGAGGAGTAGAAATGATGCTTTCGTTCAGATTGGCATCTTCATTATTAATCGAAGTAAATGCTCCTGCTTCTTCGCTTCTGTCTTCGTTATACACATATAATTTTGCTCCTTCGGGTAGAGAAAAATTCTGGAAATACAATTTCATTTTTACAGCCGATGCTGAAGTGATTTTTATTTTCCATAGTCTGTCACCATTATCGAGTGTAGTCCAGGTTCCGCTGTTGTTTACATCAAAATTTACATCAAAAAGTTTATCGGTAAGTTCATACGTTCCGTCTTTAACACGTTGCACAGACAAGGCCATTAAAGCATTGTAATCGTAATCAGGTGTGCTGACAGCAGCAATTGCTTTGTCGCTTAACTGATGATCGAAACTATAAGGAGTTCCGCCCTGAGCATCTTGTGCAAACAAACTAACATTTGCAAACAATGCCGCACTGATGGTAAAAAGTGTAACTATTTTTTTCATATTTATATTATTTATTTTTTATTGAATGTTATCTATTCTAATATTTATAGGATGCTTGCTGTTCTCCGCATTTAATGATGAGTTCGTTATTACCTGCATGTTTTAATTTGGAGATATTAAAAGAAATGGGCCCCATTGTTAACCTGCGGCAAGCGTCTTCGTGATTGTTATGTTTGAGGCAAACGGTAATTTGTGGAGGCAGAGATTTGGCATAACTTCCATTCGAAATAAGTTCCCAGGTATGTTCTTTGCATCCTCCCGAATATTCTACATTTAAAGTAAGCACATCATCCTTTATTTCCATACCCATTAATTGGTAGGTGTTGCCAATGTCGCTCATATTGGCACCGGGAGTAATGGTTACCTCCTTTATTACTGGAGCAGGATTAGCTACAGCAGCTGTTTTTACGGCTGAAGCGGTTTCGGTTTTTGGTTTAGGGTGACAAGCTGAAAACATCAACACTCCTATTATATATATGTATTTATTCATTCTTCTTCTTTTTACTGAAATGCGATGCGAAATAAGGAAAAAGAAAACACATAAACAATGATAATCGAACAAATACGACTATTTTCAATTAAACGGATGCCAATCAAAACCGACTAAAAGTCAGTTTTATTTTTTTGGTACAAACATTGACAATTAGCCCCAAATAAATTTTACAGGTTTTTAACCCGATTATGCGAAACACTACTTCCAAATTATTCTACAGTATTCTTTACCCTTCGGTGTTTGTTGCCTTGCTTTGGGTAGTTAGACTGGTTGAATATTATGGTCACTTGGAGTTAGGTTGGTATGGATTATACCCCCGAACCGCTCAGGGATTGACAGGCATTCTTACCGCACCGCTTATTCATGCCGATGTAAATCATCTGTACTCTAACAGCATTCCTCTTTTAATTTTGGGTGCGGTGATGTTTTATTTTTATCGCCCCATCGCTTTTCAGGTTTTTTTCTGGGTATATATTATGACCGGGATTTGGGTGTGGGTAGCTGCCAGAGATGCTTATCATATTGGCGCAAGCGGACTGGTATATGGCTTTTTAACCTTTCTGTTCTTTAGCGGTGTGTTTCGAAAAGATACCCGACTGCTAGCCATTTCTCTATTTGTTACTTTTCTTTATGGAAGCACTATGTATGGTGTTTTGCCTATTACCAAAGGGATTTCGTGGGAATCGCATTTAATGGGTTCGCTGGCGGGACTGGTAACGGCTTATCATTTCAGAAAAGAAGGACCTTTGCCTCGTAAATATGATTTGGGTGATGATGATGAAAACACAAATCCGGATTTAGAAAACGAAATAGAAGCACCTACTGATGTCGCCATGCCTGCTGAGGAAACAAATACTAATACAGGTGACGATACGAGTCATCAACCGGAATTGAATTTGCATTATACTTTTGTTCCGAAAGAAAAGAAAGAGGAATAGTTGGCTTGGTTAGCCAACGTTTAGCGGATTAAGAAGCACCTTTCGGAATCAGATATCGTATCTGAAAATAGGTTCAACATTTTGAATATCGCTGTAACTTACGTTAAGGTCTTTTATCATTCCATCGTCTACACCATACACCCAACCATGAATTTCTAGCTGCCGACTTTTCCATTGTTTTTGTACTATTCGTGTTTTGGCCAAATTATGAACCTGCTCTATCACGTTTAATTCTACCATTCGATTGGAACGAGCAGTAAAATCAGTCATCGCCTCGAGTTCTTTGTGATGTTTGTTATACACTTCTTTTATATTCCTCAGCCAATTGTTTACAAAACCGTGGTCTTTATTTTCCATAGCTGCCAGCACACCTCCGCATCCGTAATGCCCGCAAACAATAACATGTTTTACCTGCAATACCTCCACTGCATAATACAACACACTGAGCAAATTCATATCGGTATGCACTACCATATTGGCAATATTACGATGCACAAATATTTCGCCCGACATGGTATTGGTAATTTCGTTGGCTGGCACACGACTGTCGGAGCAACCTATCCATAGGTATTCCGGATTTTGTCCGAGCTTAAGCGTTTTAAAAAAATCGGGATTGTCTTTTAATTTATTTTTTGCCCATTCTTTATTTCCTGTCAACAGGCGCTCATAGGTCTTTTGCATGGGAATTATTTTTTAGCGATTTTTAAATTGGTTAGCTGTGCCGGAAAACCCGCATTACATCCTTCGGGATTGTGCATACGCAGGGGGCGATAATCGAAACTTATTTCTAATCCATCCACATCCATTTGCTCCGGAAGTTTTTCGCTCGGTATAAGTGTTATTATTTCGTCACCGTTTTTAACGATTATTACTGTGGCGCAGCCAGTAGCTTTGTACTGATGCGATACTTTTCCGGTGGTAGAAGGCGATGTTTGTTCCATAGTGGTGGCCGTAGCCGCAACAGGGGCTGCTGCCGTTTGGCGGGCTTTGCAGGCCGCAAAACTAAACGAGGCCAGTGCTAATGCTATACAGGTTATTCTCATTATTCAGGGTTTATACAGGTGTATGTTAGCCAAAGATTATCACATTTATTTTTTAACTAATTAGTTTAATCAATGCTTCTGTATCTGCTTTTGTTGGCCAATAGTTTTTCTAATCTAGTTTAGGCAATTCTATTTGGTCTTGCACCAAAAAAGCAGCCGGAAACTCCACCTGCACTTGTTTTAAAAACTTATAGGCTTCTAATTTGGTTCTAAAATCGCCAACACGGATATTAAAATTAGGCTGGTCGTATTTTTCGTAGGCAGGCACATCCGGAAATTTGCTTAAAAACTGAGCTTTTATTTCTTTGGCTTTATTTTTATCGGTGCCAAAATGAATTTTTATGCGATAGCCTTTTATGGGTGCTTTGGCATTAATTTCGATATGATTGCTCACCAGTTGTTTTACTTTTTCGTCCTGAACAATCACCACTTTTCCGGTATCTTTTGCCGCAGTTTGCGCATGCATCCATCCGCTTGCCGAGCAAATAAGCAATACCACTATCAAAATTTTATGCCTCATTATTTATTATCATTTATGCCGCAAAGTTAATTTATTTTGCACTTACACCCGAGTTTATTTTCGGGTAGGACTCAGCTCGGGCATAAAGGAGTTTCGGGTTTCAAATTTCAGATTTCAAATTGAGGGACGGGGGGAGGAAATTCTAGAATTTTAGAATGAAAATTTTTACGAAATACGAATAATACGAATTTACGAATGAAGGAAATGGGAATTTTAGAATGAAAAGGACGGGGAGCAATCTTTACATTATTACCACACACACATCTTTAAACTTTCAGAACTCACTCCAAACTACCTGTTGATTTTGCCATTTTCTTTCGTTTTTTTAGGTTTTTACTGTTTTGTGGTTTTTACTTAGTTTACTGTTATTTACTAATTTAATAGTGTTCAAAGTTCAAAAAAGGCACTCCTGATTATTTTGGAAAAGAAAGCCTTGTTTTGCCTAAATATCCCCTTTTTTATCTAAAACTTCAGGAAGTTTTGCTTAAACTTCCCTAAGTTTTGCCTAAATTTCCCTAAATTTGGCTTAAACTTCCCCAAATTTCACCAAAACTTCCCTAACTTTTTATCCAATTTCCCTATGTTTTCCTCTTCATTTGCTTTCTTTTTCGAAAAGAAAGGGATAAATACGAAAAAAGTCCTTTTGTAGGCAAAAACACTTTTCTGAAGCCCCATTTTTTTTCCAGTTATCAGATTTTAATTTGCTTAATACCCTCAGAAAAAGTAATAGGATGTACTAAATAAATACATTTTAGTACCCGTTGGCCTCACCATCCCGCTACGTCCTGTTTAATCAGCATCTTGCCGGAAACTAAAAATGGGTAAAGTAATAAGTCCAAAGGACTTGTTAAATAAAACTTAGCGAGACGCTACGCTTAACTAAGATTTAACGCTGCCTACTGCACAATTGCCCAATTGCCCTTTAGAGATTGCTTCGCTGCGCTCGCAATGACAACCCGAAACTTTAAACTAAAAAAGCCCCGCAAAATGCGAGGCCTTTTTAATTTCAAAAAGGGAAAAATTACTTTTTCTCTTCTGTAGCCGGAGCTGCTGCTTTAGCAGTATCGGTAACTTCTGTAGCTTTGCTTGCAGCGTTAAATAAAGAATCGATTTTAGCTTTAGCTTCTGCTTCCATCTTTGCTTTCTCTTCGGCCGATGGTCCGCATGACACGATGCTTAATGCACCTGCAACGAATAATAGGGCAACTACTTTTTTCATTTGTTCTAGTTTGTTTTTAGTTAATATTAGTATCTGGGCGCAAAAGTAAACAAAATGGGCAGTGTACAAATTGGGAAATATGCTTTTTGACACTATTTGGCTAACACAGATTTGTTGAAAACCTTGGCTATTTTACCCTTCTGAACCATCAAACCACCGTATTGTCGCTATAAACAAAACAAATTTCCTAATTCTGTATATTATTGTTTAATTTGCAACGTTTTTGAAAAATACATACGTGAGCAGAAAGAAATTTTTTAAAGAATTTATGAAACCTGTGAAGAACAATATAGGTGCAGTAGCACCCAGTTCTAAGCATTTGGTTAAAAAAATGATCGATCCTATTGATTTTTCAAAAGTAAAATGTATTGTAGAATTTGGCCCCGGTACAGGCAATATTACTCACGAATTACTTAACCGTATGCCGGCCGATGCGGTGCTAATAGTTTTTGAAATCAACAAAGAATTTTGCGATAGGCTGGAAGAAATTCACGATTCGCGCATAAGAATAATAAGCGACAGTGCCGAAAACCTGGAAGAATATTTAATGAAAAACAATATCGAAAAGGTAGACTACATAGTGTCGTCACTTCCGTTCAGCATTATTCCCAATTCTATTGTAAGGAGTATACTCTCTACCGTAAAACGAACATTGCTGCCCAAAGGTGCATTTATTCAATATCAGTATTCGCTTAATGCTTACTTTAAATTAAAAAATACGTTTAAAAAAGTTGATTTAGATTTTACTCCCATCAATCTGCCTCCGGCATTTATTTTTACGTGTACCAATTAATTCTTCATCACCAGCAAAAATTAACGATGAAGAAAAACGGCCTTTTATTATTCTCACTTTTGTTTGCTGCTTGCCTTCGTGCTCAATTGCCCAATACCGACATTTGGTTGCTCGACATAGAAGTGCATAACGACAGCATAGCGCTTCGCAATCCTCAAAACATAACACACAGGCAAGGGTACGATAATCAGCCTGCATTTTCGCCCGACAGCAAATACATTTTGTACACCTCCATTCGCGAAGATAAACAAGCCGATATTTACAAATACGATATCACCACTCAGTTTATCTCTCAATTCACACGAACTTCTACCAGCGAGTATTCGCCAACATTTATGCCCGATGGCAAAAACATTTCGGTGGTAATGGTAGAGGCCGATACCGTAACGCAACGGGTTTGGAAATTCCCGTTAAAGGGCGGAGCTCCGGTAATGGTGATGAAAGACATCGACTCTGTAGGTTATCATTGCTGGATAAACAAAGACAGCATGGCCATGGTAATGACCACTAATCCTCCTACTCTGGAAGTGGTAAATGTAAAAACCCAAAAACACCACACCCTTGCCTCTAATGTGGGAAGATGTATGTTGTCGGTTTCTCAAATTTTATTTTATGTGCAAAAACAAGATTCTACCAAATGTTTTGTGAGCAATTATATGGCCGACCTTAAAGAAAGACAGAAAAACTACTTCGCAATTCCTTCCGAAGATTTTGCCATGTTGCTCTCTTTTCAGCCTATTTACATCACCGGAGTAAAAAGTAAACTAATGGCTTCGTTTCCGTTTACCGGAAAAAACAAAACCCTGCTCGATTTATCCAAGACTGGCATCACCAATATTACCCGCATTGCTATAAGTCCCGACCAAAGCAAAATGGCTATTGTAGCCGAAAGTAAATAGTTTAAATTTTTATTTCCTGCCAATGCAGGAATGAAGAATTGCTTTCAGCCGCATAAATTAATCTACCTTTGTTTCGCATTTCTATTTCGCATGACACTTTTTGAGCAATTTGGTTTAGGAGTTAAAAGTTACTTTACAGCCATTTCCTTACTTCTAAAAACACGACTGTGGATATACTTTATTTATCCCGTTCTTATTTATTTACTCCTTTTCTTTGCCGGCTTTTATTTTATCGACCAGCTCACCACCCTTGCAGAGAGTGGCATTAATGACTTATTAAAATTAGACAATCCGCCTTATTGGTTAGGTTATCTTCAAACGGCACTTCATTTCTTTTTGTTCATAGGGCTCAAAATTATTTTCTACTTTATTTATTCTGCTTTCAGCAAATACATTGTTCTTATTCTCATGTCGCCTGTTATGGCTATACTTTCGGCTAAAACCGAAACCATCGTAACCGGAATTTCTTTTCCGTTCGAAACCAAACAATTTTTGAAAGATATTTTTCGTGCCTGTGCTTTGGCCTTGCGTAACCTTTGTTTACAGCTGTTAGCCGTGTTACTTTCCTTCAGTCTTATGTGGATTCCGATAGCCGGTTGGTTACTTCCATTTTTTGTTTTGCTTCTGTCTTATTACTTTTGCGGCTTTTCTATGCTGGATTATGTAAACGAACGCAAAAAAAGGAGTGTATCGCAAAGTGTAATTTATATTAGAAAGAATAAAGGAATAGCCATTGGCAACGGATTTATCTTTTCCGTTATGTTCGCCATTCCTTTTGCAGGTTTGGTATTTGTTACCATGGTAGCACCGGTGGCAGCCTGTTTGGCCATAATGGAAAAAGAAAAACTCGAGGCAAAGCAAATTTAATTTATGGAAAAAATAAAAATATCAGTAGTCTCTTATTTAAACTCCAAACCCTTTATTTATGGGCTGGAACATTCGGGCATATTAAATGAAATCGACTTGCAACTCGACATCCCTTCTGTGTGTGCTCAAAAATTAATTGATGGCAAAGTTGATTTGGGATTAATCCCAGTGGCTGTAATTCCTAAACTCAGTGAAAAGTTTATTGTAAGCGATTATTGTATAGGAGCAGAAGGCAAAGTAGCATCAGTAATGCTGTATAGCGAAGTGCCATTGCTTCAAATCAAAACTATTCTGCTCGATTACCAATCGCGTACTTCTGTAACATTAGTGAAAGTACTTGCAAAAGAATATTGGAAAATAAATCCTCAATGGGCGGCCACCGAAACAGATTTCGAAAACTCTGTGTCCGGCAATGTGGCTGCTGTTATTATTGGCGACCGTACTTTTGGTTTAGAAAATAAATACGCCTATGCTTACGACTTATCGGAAGAATGGGAAAAGTTTACACAACTGCCTTTTGTATTTGCCTGCTGGGTTGCCAATAAAAAACTCTCTGACCAATTTATCGATTCCTTTAATCAAGCTTTAAAGTATGGTTTGAACCATCGCCATCTATTGATTGAAGAACTGAATTCAAAAAAAACTTACCCTACTGATATTGGTGTGTATTTAACCCAATCTATTAAATACAATTTTGATGACAGAAAAAAAACAGCACTCGAACTTTTTCTGAAGTACTGCAGTAAACTCTAATTTCCTCCAAGTATAAATCAGCTTTACTTTTTGTTCTAAACAAGAAGTAAGGCTGTTTTCTTTTTCTATTTCTCATTCATTTAATTTAGGCTGATAAAAAAGCCTTCTTTTGAGCTTAGTATTCAATTTAAAAAATACACTTATCTTTGCAGTAGTATAAATATTAGTTTCTGTTAGCATGAAAAAATATTTCTTTGTTTCCCTTCCACTGACTCGTTTCACCTTTTATCATATTGCTCCATTCGAAAGCACTTGTTACTTCATCAAAATTAATCTTAATACCCCATAATGTTATGGATAAAAAATTTGAAAAATTCACAGACGAAGAATGTGAGCTAATAAAAGAACTCGCTCAAAAACGCATGGATGTTAACAAAACTCATATCGAGCATCTGGAACATACCGTAAAAGATGAAACCGCACGTGCCGAAATGATAGAAACAGAATTAAAGTATTACCGCGCCAACAGAGTGCTTCAGCGCGACCCCAACGACATGTTTGATAAAGAAAACGAAAAATATGTTATTATTTTCAATCAGTATGTTGACGAAATTAGAAGCACAGGTATGAGTCATCAAGGTAAAATGAAATTTTCAGCAATGGAAAAAATAAAACATTATGCGTTGCATAACCGCACTGCAGCTGCCTTTTATCACAAAAACAATAAACCAACAAAATAAATTATTCTAAAAACATCCCATGAAAGCATTCTTTAGTTATTCCAAACGCATTCACCTGGCTGTGTTTTGCTGTTTTCTTTTTCCATTCTTTTATACGGGTTGCGGAGGGCCTTCTGAAGAAGAAACTGCTGCTAAAGAAAAAGCACGGCAAGATTCCACCTCAGCTTTTACTGCTGCCAAAAACGGTACTATTGCTGCTTATGACACCGCCAAACAAAAACCAGTGGCAGTAACAACTACCGACACCACCAAGCCTGCAATAGTTGAAAACAAAGACACCACAAATCAACAAGCCATTATTCATCCTAAAGATAAGGACAAGGATGATGAAGAAAAGAATTCAACTTTATCCGAAAAAATAGTAAAGCGCCTTCCTATTCTTAAGCCGCTATTAGTGCCAAAAGAGAAAACCTTTTCGGGCATTGCGTCTGTAATTGACACAGCCATGTATCTGCCTTTTTACTCCGTTTTTCTTTCGTTCTTACTTCTGCTGCTGAGTTTAGTTGTTAAATATATGGATGCTCAGGCTCGCACTACTATAGCAATACTTAATGCACTTGCGCTGATTTCGCTGTATGTTTCCACACACTTTTCGGGCTATTCTGAAGACCTATGGGGATTTTGGGTAGCCTTTTCGTTTGTGTTACTGCTAACCGCTTTTGATATTTTTGTGGCAGTTAAATTTAAACGAGAGAAGACAACTGCATAGAAACAAAAAACTCTGCCTGTATGTGGCAGAGTTTTTTGTTCACTTCAAATATCGGAGGTTAACTATCAATCATCGTCACCACCATGCTCTCCTCCTCCACCATGTTCTCCACCCTCGTGTTCACTGCCACTCTTGTGACAAGCGATACAATTTGAAAAATTCTGAATTCCTTCTTCAAGATGTTTGCTACTTATTCTGCTTTCTGAATGTTCGTGGCATCCGTAACAGGTATAAACAGCATAATTAGTAGTAGTATGGCAAGTGGCACAAGTAGCATTATGATTGTTATCGAGTACAAAATAAGAAGAGTGATCGAATCTTGATGGCACCCATTTGCTCTGGTTGTGACATTTGTCGCAATTGTCTTTTATCTGCTGATGGTAGGCATTAGCAGGTTTCTGATGACACACAGCACAATTGTTTTTATCCTTACCCTGTATCATGTCGTGATTAAACGACACTCCCGATTTCCACCCTTTGAATGAATGACAGCTGCTACATGCACCTTCAATCTGAGCATGTATTTTATCAGCAGGCTTACTGTGACAAGTGATGCATTGGCTCACCACCGTTTCGCCAAGCAATTCATGTTTAAACATACCAACACTGCTTGGGGTAATCCTTCCTTTGTGGTCGGTGTGACAAACTGTGCACGCTTGATTGGTAAAATTTTGATGAAATAAAATTTTCTTTGCACTACTACTGTCGGTTGCACCTGCTCGAGGTTTGCCAATGTCCGAAAGTTTATGACAAGCTATGCACTTATCGTTGGCAATCCCCCAAAACGGATTGTGACAAGCAGTGCAATTGTTGTTCAGTTTCTGATGCCCTTCGGTGAGCTCTCCAGGACTTAGCATAGCATGGGGATACAAATACGCTAGCAAAATGCAAAGCCCGATAATACCGTATGTAATTAGCTTTTTCATTTGCTGAACATGATAATGGTGAATACATGAATCAAAACCAGAACAGCTGTAAGAAAGGTAATAGGCAGGTGAACCACCCTCCATTTCTTCATCATATCCACCGTTATTGAATCAAAAAAAAGTTTCTTTTCGGTTTCTTCTTCTGAGTTTCCTTCTTTAATGAGTTGTTGCTTTTTTTCTTTGAGCGACTCATTAGCACGTTGCAAAAGGAATTTCCCTACCAAACCACTGGCCACTGTTATCAACAACATTAGTATGGCCAGCCATGGAAGCCATGCATTAAAATGTATACCGGCATGAACAAGCAACATAACAGACCCTATCCAGGCAAGGTATTCGTGAAGCATTAATAATGTTTTGGGCGAACCTGATGTCATTATTTTTCGTTTGCGAAGCGAATACACAAACGACACAACAACCACAAGCGTGCCGGCAAAGCCCAGATAGTGACCTATAAAGACTAACTCAAAACGATGCAGAAAATAATCGATGGCGATGGCACATAATATCATCAAGGCGTACCATTGAATAAATGGTAGCATATACTTAGAAAACAAAGGTTGTTTCATAATCGTTAATCTCGGTCTTCGTCTCCGCCTCCGTTTTGCTGTGTGGCTGCACCGGAGCTCATTTCGCTGTGTCTAATCTGTCCACCCAAATAGCCAGTACGAGCTACCAAACAGAAACTGATAATTGAAATAAATAGCGTAACGAAAGCCATATTGCGGGTTTGCACTGAATTTTTGAATGTAAGCACTAAACCAACAAACGAAGCAACACCTAATATTACGAGAGCAATAAGCGAAATCATTGCGAAATCATCGTGTTGTTCAATCATGTCTTTAGAAACGCCTTGTATGTTTTCTACCGCTTCTTCGGCTTCTTCGCCTGTGGCATAAGCTATGGCAGCGCCAAGCGAAGAAATAATAAGGAGATAATACGAAACAATTTTGATTTGAACGCTTCGCATGAATATGGCATAAGCCAATACAAGCCCTCCCAATACAGAACCGAGAATGGGCAGGTGATTAATTAAAAGATGTAAATGAGCTAAATTCATAATTTGGTTATTTGGTTAGATTGCAAAAGTAATTACAAATAGAAAAAAGAAGTGTGACATTAATCACGTAAATCTATTTTAAACGAATGATTAGTAAAAGTTACTCTGATCAAATATCACTTCAAGAAAAAGCCCATCTCCATTATGGAAGATGGGCTTTTTCATTCCCTAATTTTTCACTGTTTAAAAGAGACTTTCTATTTCAAAATACTCACTTTTCTCACTACTGTTCCTTTGTTTTTTGAGGCAACAGTAATAAAATACATACCATTGGTATAAGCAGAAAGGTCGATAGTGTTGGTGTTCATTCTGGTCATAATTTGTTTTCCTAATACATCGGTAACCACTACAGAATATGGTTCGTTACTTATTTTCGAATCATCAAATGTAAATACACCTGTTGATGGATTCGGATAGAGATTAATGCTTGAATTTAATTCGTTTTCGGCAACGCCAACAGCTGCTATGGTAAATGTCATATCGTTTGAATAATAATAAGCACATCCGTTAGCATCGGTAATTCTTACCAGATAAATACCGCTTACCGCAGGTGTGTAAGTCAGATTGGTTGCACCTGCTATCTGGTCTCCGTTCAGATACCACTGGTAAGTAGAAGCCGCACTCGAAGTTAAATCGGTTGCAGTAGCTGTAATGGTTGGCAATGCAGGAGCCGCGTTGTTTACATAACAATCGTCATAACGATAAGCATGCACCAGAATTCCTCCCGGAGAATAAGTCCATACAGTGGTTCCTGCCGAGTTCACTTCATAAATATTCCCCAAGAATGCCATACAAACCAACTGGTTTCCGTTTGGTAACTGTTGAGAATTTCCCTGATTATTGGTATGTCCGTTACAAGCCAAACGCGCAGTATAATTAGAAGGAGCATAAGCGGAACCTAATGTTAAACTATAGTTGTAGCCGTTTCTCGGAATTGATACCCGGTCTACTGATGATTGGTTCATAGAAATTCCGTTGTTTACAAAACCCACTAAATCGCCTGTATGGGGCACCCCTTCGGGAATAAAATGAGCATCGTGAACTACGTTAAGCACTGTAGTTCCGGTAGCCTGATAAGCAGAAGGATCTCCGTAACGATATAAAAAATCTCCGCCTTTTCCTGAATGTCCGCCTGAATGCGAAGCCGCTTCTGCAGTGGTGGTGCTGTGGTCTACCACATACATTTCGTTCAACATGTGAGAACTGAAAGTCACCTGATTTCTGATAGGATCAAAGTCAATTCCATTCATGTGCATAAAATCTTTTGCCAGATTAAAATTGATGTTATACAATTCCGGATGATTAACAATTGATGTTTGATAGTTAGCCGCACTAGCATTTACATTTTGAACCAAATGGTCCCACAAGTGCCATTCCCACACAATATTTCCAGTTGTAGGGCCCGTTTGCTGAACCTCAACAATGCTTTCTGGCCACATTTCCTGACCAAAAGTACAACCAGCTGCAGTAACTTCTGAAGCTGTTTTGCGGTCGTAAGCTATCATCATCACATTCCCGTTTGGCATAGCTAATATGTCGTGATGGGAGCAATGTGTGGTGGTGGAATAGGAGTAATCCCAAAGAATATTTCCGTTCCAGTCTACTTTTTGAAACTCCCCGGAAATAGGGCCACCGGAAAAAGAAACGCCTGCCTTTTTTACCGAGCGTAACAACACCCCGCCCTGAATTAGATAAGAGCCATAAGCTGTTTGAGTGGTGAATGTCCAACTATGAGTTATTGCATTGTTTGTGTCTACTATGGTGGCCGTAGTGCCATTTTGAGGCGCGTATAAGGTATGATTTCCCCATTGCTGAGCATTGCTGCTCACGCCAACCGATAGAAGCGTAATAAGTGCTATTGAAAATATAGTAGTTCGTAATTTCATGATAAATAATTGTTAAATTAATATGAGTACAAAGAAATAGAATTTTCGAATATGATAGAGAAAAACCTCGACAAACAACTTTGATGTGTCGGAGTTGGAAGTCTATGATTAATCACTTAATTACATTGTAATGTCTTTACTAAATAAACTACTTTTGTCCTTTAAACAGAATTAATGAAACGATTACTAATACCCTTAATTGTACTTTCAGCTTGCAACTCTTCTAGTAAGCAGAATAAGCCTTTGTCCGAAAATGCTTCAGGGCACCCTCGTCATCCTCACGATACCATTATACCACTTATTTCGCTAAAGTTTGCTCAGTGCGATAGTGCCGGAAATACAGCCAATACAGCGGTAATTAAAAAATCAATGGCTATTCCCATTGTGCCCGATAGCGACTGGATAAGCGAACAACAAAACATGCTGGGCGGAGATGACTGGAATGAAGTGGTATCGGACAACAGTTATTTTCAGTCGGAAGCATTTAAGGTTTTAGAAGAAAAAGGAATTGAGGTTTCGGCAATGCCTACTAATAAGAGGTATCTCCGGTTTTTGCTCAGCAATAACAGTACATTTATAATTGATAAGCAAAACATGAAAGATAAGTGGGGAATCATTTTGTTTAGTATCGACACACTGCCTGTGTTCTGGAACGGTACTTCGGTGAAGGAAGCTACTAAAGCCCTTTACAAAAAATAATTCATCTTATAAATTTTCAATACACTAAAAAAAACAAAGCCCTCGCTTTTAGGTGAGGGCTGTGTTTTTTTCGTTTACCATATTTTTACTCTTACACTATCTTCTCTGTACATCTTGTCTCCGCTTTTAACATCAAATGCTTTGTAAAATTCTTCCACATCAGCCAAAGGACCATTAACACGGAATGCCGGAGGTGCATGCTCGTTGCTCATTACTTGTTTAGCAAGCGATGCATCCGTGTTGTTTACCATCCACGCGTACGCATACGCTAAGAAATAACGTTGCTCCGGAGTATAACCTCCTATCATATCTTTACTTTGTCCTTGTTTGGTTTTCTTAAATGCTTCAAAACCCATAATCACACCACCAAGGTCGGCAATGTTTTCGCCTTGAGAATTGGCACCTTTCAGATGAAGGCTATCTAAAACCACATAATTATCAAACTGACGAACGATTAATTTTGTTTTGGCTTCGAATTTCTCCTTGTCCTCTTTAGTCCACCAATCGGCTAGGTTACCTTTCTCATCATACTTGCTGCCTTGGTCGTCAAATCCGTGTGTAATTTCGTGACCAAATGTAGAACCTCCAATAATACCATACAACACCGCATCATCAGGCATACGACCTTCGAAACCCGGTACCATGATATTACATGCAGGCACCACTATTTCGTTATTAGCCGGATTATAATACGCGTTATATGTTTGAGGCTGCATATCCCACTCGGTGCGGTCTACAGGCTTTCCGTATTTGCTCAACATATAATTGTATCTCCATTTCATTACATTCATTACATTTTTTGCATAGCTGTCTCTGCTTATTTCGAGCGATGACAAATCTTTCCACTTATCAGGATACCCCACTTTCATATTGATTTTGTTCAGTTTGCTCAATGCTTTTTGTTTGGTAACATCGCTCATCCAGTCAAGGGTTTTAATATGTTCGGCATATACATCGCGAATGTTATTTCCTATTTCCAAAAGTTTTTCTTTGGTTCCCTTCGGACAATATTCTTCAACATACACTTGCCCGATAAGGTCGCCAAGCATACCATCTGTAGCTTTTACCATTTTTTTCCAGCGAGGTTTTTGTTTGGTAATTCCATTCAGTACGGTAGAATTAAAATTAAAATCCTCCGACACGATGGCCTTGTTTAAGAACACAGCTGAACCATCAATCAGATTCCATTTTAGATACAGTTTCCAGTCGGCAAGTGGTATTTTCTTTAAGTTCGTTTCGAGCGAAGTGAAAAACTCAGGTTGTCCTACCACAATAGAATCAACATTTTTCAAACCAAGGGCCTGTAATGTTTCGTCCCATTTAATAGTTGGAATAAGTTTGTTAACCTGAGCCACCGACATTTTATTATAGTTTTTATATGGGTCGCGCAGGTCTTCCATTTTTCTGCAACTCTTAGCCAATGTGGTTTCCAGAGTCATGATGGTGTTTGCATTTTTCTCTGCGGTTTTTTCGTCTGTTCCCACTAACTGAAACATGGCTTTCACATGTTTTACATATTCTTTACGAATGCTCACGGTTAATGCATCGGTATTGAAATAATAATCGCGCTCAGGCAAACCCAATCCTACCTGATATAATCCTACCACATATTTTTCGCTGTTTTTATCATCACGAGTTACCGCAAAACCATACAGTGGACCAAACGCCATGGTTTGCATACGTGCAGTTTCGGCCAGCAAGTCTGCCATGTTTTTAATAGCATCTATCTTTGCCATATCTTCAGCAAGAGGTGTGATGCCGGCTTTTTCGATACTAGCCGTATCCATTCCACTAAAATAAAAATCGCCTATCTTTTGTTTGTTGCTTCCTTTTGCAGCTTTGGTATCGGCAGCCGATGATTCACAAATTTTGCGGATGCTCTGATTAAGGGTATCCTGAATGGTTTTCCACAAACCATTATTGCTTTCGGTAGATGGTATTGGGTTTTGCTTAAACCAAGTATTGTTAGCAAACCTGAAGAAATCTTCTTTAGGAGAAATGCTCGAGTCGATGTGTTGAATGATAGGGTCGGGTACTGACGATGCTTGCTCCGCTTTTTTATCGTTGTGCGAACAGGCCGATAACAGTAATGCTCCGGCAGCTGTGAATAGAATTGCTTTTTTCATATTTTGTTTTTAATTGTATTTTTTTGTGCCCGTTGTGTAAAATCTTCGTGTCCTTTGTGATTAAAAAAACTATTTCGTCAATTCCTTAAACACATCTTCCAGTTTTTGCTCTTCTTTATGAAGTGTAAGTACAGCCAATGCATTTTGAACCGCAAACTGAAAAATATCTGTTCTGATGTCTTTATCTGTATTGGCTTCTATCTGCCAGCAATTATCTTTTATCTGAGCAGCTCCGGCAACCCCCACTATTGTTTTAAGTGCAGCCAATGTAGTTGCCTTATCAAATTCTACTGTTATCATTTGCCTGTTCTGACTTTGTGAATTCTGAAGCACCGAGGTAATATCATTAGCTACTATTTGTCCTTTGTTTACAATAATCACTCGGTCGCAAACAGCTTCCACTTCCTGCATAATGTGAGTAGAAAGCATCACTGTTTTTTGTTTCCCTATTTCTTTTATCAGATGGCGAATTTCCGAAAGCTGATTAGGGTCAAGCCCTGTGGTAGGTTCATCCAGAATAAGCACCTTAGGGTCGTGGATAAGCGCCTGAGCAAGCCCTACACGCTGACGATATCCTTTAGAAAGCGCTCCTATTTTCTTTTTCTGTTCCAGCTGCAATCCCGTCATTTCTATCATTTCGGCAATGCGCTGTTTTACATTTTTAAGATGATGAAGACCCGCAATAAATTCAAGATATTCCTTTATATACATTTCCGTATAAAGCGGATTATGCTCCGGCAGGTATCCTACATTTTTGCGTACTTCTAGGCTTTGCTCCGTTATATCATAGCCGCAAACCGTTGCTGTGCCCGATGTTTGAGGAATAAAACAGGTCAATATTTTCATCATCGTAGATTTTCCTGCTCCGTTTGGCCCCAGAAATCCTACTATTTCACCTGTATTTACTTCAAACGAAACATTGTCTAACGCACGCTGTGTGCCGTATAGTTTTGTAATGCTGTTAACTTTTATCGACATCTGTTTTGATAAGAGAATTAGTGTTTTTGAAAAACAGAAATATCCGGTTTCTATTTATCGGACGACAAAGGTAATGCAATTTGGGAATTTGACAATTTCCGGAATTGGGATTGAATGCGAAGGTAAGTTAGCCAATGATTTGCAGATTAGATTTCAATTATGCATCCTTAATTATTATTAAGTATTCTGTGTGGTGGCAAAACGCCACCAACAGCGAAACCTCAGCCACAGCAATTGCCCAAAGTTTTGAAATGGAGTTAAAAACCCACACGTCTCGCGGACCAAGGCAAGACGAAATTTTGGACGGCACATTGCCCGGTTCGGTAATTTACCGTATGCTTGGCACAGGCCCTCATCAAATTCAAATCAGCTATGACATGGGAGCAACCTATAAAGATGTTGACCCCAGCCGAACAGGTGAAAAAGTAATTGAAGGGCTGGATGTAAACAAGTTTTTCTGGCTTCGCAACCGTCAGATTTTAGCAAAAGACCAGTATTCTGAGTGGACCGACTGGAAAAAATACGCTATCCACAACTAATCACCCCAAACATTACCCCTATTTCTTAGTTAAGATAGTACTATCCTTGATAGGAATAGTACTATCTTTGATAGGGAAAGTACAATCCTTGATAAATATAGTACTATCTTTGATAAGGAAAGTACAATCCTTGATAAGGAAAGTACTCGGTTTGCTAACAGCAATTAAAAAACGGTTAGAATTAAAACAACAATCCCGCTCAGAAATGGGTGGGATTGTTTTTTGGGTATATAATAATAGTATATATTTGTAGAAGATTTTAAAATGTGGGGGTTTTAGAGGCCGAAATGTAAAAAGCGAAATGTGGCGGGACGCCACAGAATAAGAAACACGAGCGAAACACGCTCATATCTTTGCAAAATTATTAATTTTAACAAACAATAGACACAAAAATACAAACGTAAAAAGAAAACACGCTAGACAAGTTAATTAACTATGTTGTGCGCGAGGAATCACGTTTGTGTTTTTT
>CAIYIS010000078.1 GCA_903926385.1 uncultured Bacteroidota bacterium | reverse complement strand
TTTAATGAATACTATTTATTACTATGTAATTTCAGTTTTTGCTTTTCTATGATTAACGTGCCTCAGCCTTTGCACGCTCCTTGTTTATGGCCTACTCTTTACTTGGATTTTCGGCAACACTCCGTGATGAACTATTTGTGGTTACAAAAATATAGCATAAAAAAATAATTTTTTCTGCCAATATGGCGAACGGCACTTTTGGCATTGTGAATGGTACTTTTGGCATTGTGAATGGTAGTTTTAGCCTGTGAACGGTAATTGCTTTATTTTTTAAAAACTACTGTCATTTTCCGTCCAAAGCCTTGTCAATAAAGAAGAGTAGGGGAGATGGCGGAGTCTTGTGCTGTCAAAATGTCAGTGTCTGTTTTTGTATAAAAAATGACATATTTGAAAAAGAAATGAATAAAAAAGCAAACAGATGTAAATAAAAAAACTGCCCTTGCGAGGCAGTTCTTTTTGTTATCAAAAGTAAGAATCTATTTGCTTACTGAGTAATGGTGGTGCTCCGATTGTTTCATTTTACAATGCTTTCGGGTGTGCTATACTTTTCCTTTTTATTTTTTAGGAGCAGCCGGTTTCGGTTTAGGAGGCTGTAATTTCAAAATTTCCAGTTGAGCTTTTTTAGCTTCGGCATCGGCTTTCGCTTTCTCTGCCTGAGCTTCGGCTCGGGTGGCATCAGCTTTTGCTTTTTCGGCAACAGCTATTTCTGCTTGTGCTTTCTTAATATCTGCATCAGCTTTTGCCTTGTCAGCATCAGCCTGAGCTTTCACTGCAGCGGCAGCTATTTTATCAGCATCAGCTTTTGCTTTTGTGCTGTTAGCTATGTCGGCTTGTGCTTTCAGTTTATCAGTATCTGCTTTTTTACTGTCGGCAGCGGCTTTTGCAGCATCAGCTATGGCAGTAGCTTTGTCGGCATCAGCTTTTGCTTTCGCTGCATTGGCTATATCAGCTTGTGCTTTTAATTTGTCAGTATCTGCTTTTTTAGTGTCGGCAGCGGCTTTGGCAGCATCGGCTATAGCTGTAGCTTTAGCAGCATCTGCTTTTGCTTTTTCGGCATTGGCCATATCGGCTTGTGCTTTTAATTTATCTGCATCTGCTTTTTTAGTTTCTGCAGTGGCTTTAGCTGTTTCTGCAGCAGCAGCAGCTTTTTCAGCATCCGATTTTGCTTTCTCAGCATTGGCTATGTCGGCTTGTGCTTTTAGTTTATCAGCATCCGCTTTTTTAGCATCCGCAGCGGCTTTAGCAGTTTCTATAGCAGCATTAGCTTTTGCTGCATCAGCCAGTGCTTTGGCTTTAGCAGCATCGTCTTTCACCTGATTAGCCACAGCAATGGCTTCCTGCGATTTTAATTTGTCGCTTTCGGCTTGTGCTTTCTGTGCTTCGTATTTTGGTTTTTCGGTTATTGCTAATTGGTTTTTTAACTGCAATGCCGATTCGTCTGCTTTTGCTTTTTCGGCAGCAGCAGTAGTTTTATCAGCCTCGGCTTTAGCTTTCACTTCTTCGCTCTTTGCTTTATCCGCATCGGCTTTAGCTTTTGCAGCATTGGCTTGTGCTGTTAATGCTGCAGCTTTATTCGCATCAGCATCCAGTTTAGCTTTTGCCAAATCATCTTTTGCTTTTTGTGCAGCAGCTATCACAGCGTCTGCTTTTGCTTTCGTAGCTTCTGATGCCGCTCGTGCAGCATCCGATTTTGCTTTGTCGGCATCGGCCACTGCTTTCTGAGCATCGGCTTTTTTACTTTCGGCATCGGCTGCAGCCTTGGTAGCTTCTGCTGTTTTTATTGCTGCTTCAGCTTTTACTCGCTCTGTTTCGGCTACCACTTTTTCTGTTTCCATTTTCAGTTTGTCGGCCATCACCTCGCTGCGAGCCAATGTACGCATCGAATCCATTTTCATTTTTTCTTTCTCCACATCCACTCTGTCCACCTCTTTTATTACTTCCACAGTAGTTTCGATGGTTTCTACCACTTCCACTTCTTTCTCCACTGTTTTGTTAACTTCCACCACATCCGACACACTCATCTCTTTGGTAAGTGTTACCACTTGTCCTCCGCCATCAATGTTTTCAATCGAAAAACCTCCTCCTTCAATTTTAAAAATATCCCATCCTGTGTTTTCTTCGCGCACAGTGGAGTAGTAACGAGTTCCTCCTCCGATGATGTAATAGTTAATATCATCACGCGTAGTGTTTATCGGAAAGCCCATTGCTTGCGGTGTTCCCCAGCTTCCGTCATCTTTCATTTCTGAATAAAAAATATCGAAACCTCCTATACCATCAGCATATCCGTTCGAACTAAAGAATAATGTTTTTCCATTAGGATTGATGAATGGAGAAATTTCGCTGGCGCTGGTGTTAATTACGTTACCAAGGTTTTTAGGTTTTCCCCATTTATCTCCTGTTTTTATACACTGATAAATATCGAATCTGCCTGTACCTCCTTCTTTGTCGCTACAAAAATAAAGATACTTGCCATCTGCCGAAATGCTTACTCCGGTCTCGTTTGCCGAGGTATTTATTTCTGTTACCGGTTTAGGTTCGCTCCAAACTTTGTCCACATAATTGCTTTTAAAAACATCTGTTTGTCCTTTTACTTCTTTGCGAAGATACAGTGTCAATCCATCTGCCGACAAGCAAAGCGGAGCTTCATCGCTGTTAGTGTTCCATTTAAACGGCACAGCAGTTTCCCATTTTCCCGAAGGGTCTTTCTGACTGAAATAAATATCTTCGTCCAGTTGGCCGGTTACATTGCTTTTCTCCTTATGCCCGTCTTTAGGCTCTCTGCGCGATGCAAAGAACATAACGGAGTTGTCCAAAGTGAGTACCGGATTTGTTTCCGAATAATTAGAATTAATATTTTTTCCCGGGTTTTTCATGGTCACATCGCGAGGTGCTTTCACTGCATTTTTGGCGTTGATGCAATTGCGAATCATTTTATCAACCGGAATAGGAGGGTTGCCGTTATACTTGTCGTCATACTGAAATAATGCAATCAGCGCACTGTCGGGTTGATTGTTCGAAAGGTAAGACTGGCCTAAGAAATACAAGGCATCAAAAGGTGCTGTTGTCTCGTTTTTGTCATAAAAACTGTAGTTGTCCGAAAGGTTTAAACTTGCTTTTTTGAGGTAAGCTATGGCTTTGGGCTGATTGTCGAGCGAGTTGTAATAACACAGGCCCATTTTAAAGTTGGCATTCGCATTATTTTTATCGCCATCCAGTACTTTTTGCCACACTGTCATGGCAGCGCTGAACTGGCCTTTTTTTAGTAACGAATTTCCTTCTTCTACCATCTCGGGTGCTGATGCGGTATTGCTTTTGTTGTCTGTCGCAAATCCACTAAAAACAGATAACAGAGAAAAGATGGCTAAAAAAAAGGCGGAGGAGTAGTGCTTTTCCATAGTATAAAAATTAGAGTTAAAATTTGAGCGTTTCTGTAAAAAAATATGCGGCTAAAGTAATAAATTATATTTTCTATTAAAAATCTTTTTTTACTCTCAAAGATTTTTATAATTTAGCACCGTATTTAATGTACTCCCAAAATATCTTTTTAATATGAAAATAAATATACTCTTCCGTTCGGTAATTATTTTTTCTCTTCTAACATTTATTACCAAAAATTCGAATGCACAACTAATAGCAGCCGGAGATTATCATAGTGTATTGGTCTGCAATGGCGGTGCCCTGAAAACGTTTGGTAACAATGGTGACGGTCAGTTGGGTTTAGGTAACTTCAACTACCAAAATACTCCGGTTGAAGTGAATGGTTTAACAGGTATTATTGCGATAAGCGCAGGAGCCTATCATACAATCGCCCTAAAAAATGACGGCACCGTTTGGACCTGGGGGTACAACGGAGACGGAGAATTAGGTGACGGAACATACAACAACAGTACTGTTCCCGTTCAGGTGCCTTCGTTAACCGGAGTTGTATCTGTTACCGCAGGTTCTTATAACTGCCTTGTTGTGAAAAGCAATGGCACTGTTTGGGGGTGGGGCTCTAATTGGGATGGTCAATTAGGTATTGGTTTGAGTAACGCTTCTCCAAGTCCGGTTCAGGCTATTGGCTTAACCGGAATAGTAGCTGTTCAGGCAGGATATAATCATGCCATTGCACTTAAAAATAACGGCACCGTTTGGACTACAGGTTATAATGGTTATGGTCAATTAGGGGATGGAGGATATACCAATAGAAACATATTTTCTCAAATAAACACGCTTTCTGGCATTACATCCATTGCAGCAGGACGCTACCATTCCATGGCGTTAAAAAATAATGGTACGGTGTGGACGTGGGGTTACAATTATTACGGGCAGTTAGGCGATGGAACGTCAAACGATCATCCCACTCCTTCTCAGGTTCCCGCTTTTAGTGGTATTAGTTCTATTAGTGCCGGAGGTTTTTATTCATTAGCAGTAAAAAGCACTGGTACCGCTTGGGCTTGGGGGTATAATAATTACGGTCAGCTGGGTGACGGCACTAACACATGGCGATATTCCCCGGTTCAGATTACTGCATTATCGGGTATTACAAAAATTGCCGGAGGCTATTCGCATACCATCGCTCTGAAGAATGATGGCACTTTCTGGACAATGGGTTATAATTATTATGGACAATTGGGTGACGCTACCAATACAAGTCACTTATCTCCGGTGCAGGTTAGAGATTGTTGTTCTGCTTTCCCCATTGCGGCTGTTCCATCTTATTGTGTAACTGCAGATACTACTGTAGTCAATGTTACTTCACACAAAAATTTTACGATAGCTAATAGTGGTTGTGCAATTTTATATATTTCTAATATCGTTAGTTCAAATTCTGATTTTACAGTTACACCTGCAGTTGATAGTATTGCTCCTTTTTCAACAAAACAATTTACAGTTGCATTTACACCAACTGCTGTTGGTTCTATTTCGTCTACACTCACAGTTTACAGCAATATTGCCGACACAACAATCTGCTTAACGGGCGTAAGCGCATTGGCTCCATCCATCACCGCTTCTCCACAAACGTTTAACCAAACTTTGGTTTGTAACGACTCTGCCGTGCAGCAATTGTCTATTCAAAACGGAGGTCCCGGTTCGCTCTCCTATAGTATTTCTCCCTGCACAGTTACAGGGCCTCTGTCAGTCGTGCTTGCCAATATCAATCAAAATTATTCAGCAGTGAATGGTGTGATACCAAATCGATATGATTTTACTGACGGGGATTTTTCGAATAATATTAATGATGGCGGAAATGATATGTACGATGGCGGAAACTATTTGGGAACTAATCTGGGAACTAATTTGAATTATTCCAATAATGCGATAGTATCTGATGCCGCATTTGGTATAGGAGGGCAGTACTTTACAGTAAAATATCCGGGGTTATTTGTCATGGCAGCCGATATTAATAACGTTGGTGATTTTAATATCAGTGGAAACAATGGAGCAGATGGAGGTGGTAATATGGATGCCACCCTACTCACTGTTTCTAGATGTGGCAACACTTACAAAGGTTTTGTGAAGAGAGTGTACAATGCTGGAGATCCTTCCATCAATCACCTTATCATTGTTCAGGACAACTCTTCGCTTAATCATACTTACGACACCAATACCGATAATGATTGGGATGATATTGCAGGATTAAATACTAACACAAGAATTTATTACTTGTTGTATGCTTCTGACAATGGAGGGTACATAAATGATGCAAATACACTAAATATTATGAATGCATTTTTGGACGCCATCAATGGAACTCCCGTTTGGCTTGCAACTGGGCCCCCTGTAAGTGGAAGTTTGAATGCATCGGGTTCTGTAAATGTTCCAATTCATTTTAATTCAACCGGAATGTTACCTGGGACATATACCTCCACAGTGTACTTGAACTCTAACGACCCTGCCAATCCCTCCATTCCTGTTAATTGCAATTTAACAGTTACAGGATATCCGCATCTGGAGGTTTCTTTATTCAACTCCTCCTCTTCTTGTATGAATCTGGATTCAATAATGACGAATACTTCTAGTATGGATACATTAATTGTTTCAAACAGTGGATGCGATACGCTTTTTATGGATAGCGTTCAAATATCTTCAACTTTGTTTTCAGTGGTGTCCTCCCCGGCTTACCTTGTTCCCGGAGGAAGCGACTATGTTTTTGTTTCCTTTTCACCACTTGCTGCAGGTACATTCAATGCTAATCTGAACATTTATACAAATAATGTGGATACGACCATTTGTTTAATCGGAAAAGCATACGCTGCACCAACTATTTCATTAAGTCCCCTCTCCACCAGCGTTACGGTTGCTTGTGGTGGAACAGGGTCTGCCAATTTGATGATAACAAATACTGGCGGAGGAACACTTAACTGGACTGCTACTTCTGGTGCAAATTTCAGCAGTCCTCCTTCAGGTTATTGCTTACCAAATATGTATTATTCCAACAGTTGTTCATATATCAATACACTTACCACCACCGGCGGTACTACAAATATAGTTTCTGTTGTTGATGGAGGTTTTGGAAGCAATGCAGGTTCGGGACTAAACTATTATCCTTCTGCCATCGTTGCTCAGGCACCGGGTTCTTCATTCACGGTACATACCCAGGCGCAAGGCTCATGTGGTATAGCTTATTTCTCCATCTGGGTTGATTGGAACAGAAACGGAACTTTCGAAGTTGGAGAAAGAATGGTTACTAGTTTTAATTCCGGTAACGCTATGCAGAATTTTGTAATCAATGTGCCTGTTTCCGCTTCTCCTGGACTCACACGAATGAGAGTAATTGATTGGGCGAACAGTGCCGTTATCAATGCTTGTGATAATTTGAGTGGATATTATGGAGAAGAAGAGGATTTCCTTGTTCAGATAGGTTCACCAGGCTTATCAATCGTACCGACATCGGGCAGCGTTACCTCTTCCAACACACAAACAGTTCAACTTAATTTTAACAGTGCCGGACTCAATGCCGGTGTTTATAATTATCCAATTAATATAACCACCAATGATCCTCTAAATCCTGTTGTAACTTATAATGCAACAATGACAGTAGCAGGCTTGGCTCACATGCAATTCTCTTTGTACAATACATCTCTGCCTTGTTTGAATCTGGATTCGATAATGACTTACACCACCAGCAGAGACTCATTATTAATTACCAATACAGGTTGCGATACATTACATATTACTAGTACCAACATCACACCTTCTCAGTTTACCGTAGTATCGGCACCAACATCAATTATTCCAGGGGGTTCCGGACGTGTGGTAGTGCAGTTTGCTCCAACTTTTGCAGGAACTTATAATGGTTCGTTTACTATTCACACCAATGTGTTGGACACAACAATTTGTTTAATCGGAAAAGCCTATTCTGCACCAACAATAACCTCATCGCCCACATCGTTTAACGTAACATTGGCTTGTGCCGATTCTCTTTCTTTACCATTAATGATCGTTAACACCGGGGGAAGTGCATTGAATTATACAACTACTGTTCAAAATCCAAACTTCACAACCGGCTTGCCACGAGCAGCCTCCTGTTCACCCATAACTACGGCAACTTGCTGCAACATGGGAATCTATAATGTTACTTTTGGAACGATAAATAATACAACAGGAAATGCTACTCAAGGATATCAGAATTATACAGCCACACAAAGTACTTTTGTTAATCCCGGACAAACATATTCATTGTCCATTCAAACCGGAACATCCTATGCCGAATATGTGAGTGCATGGATAGATTACAATGATGATGGAATATTTCAGGTAGGTGAAAGAGTAATGAATGGTAATTTAAATACTTTGCCAAACAGGTTGCATATTGTTAATGTTACCATTCCCGCCAATGCTCTAGTTAACAAAGCCCTAAGAATGCGTGTAGGTTCGGAGTATTCAGGTTATTCAGCTCCCCAGCCCTGCAATAATGTTTCGTATGGACAGTTCGAAGATTATACGGTTAAAATATCAGGTGCGGTTACATTATCTTCGTATGCTGGTACTATCGGTGCCGGAAATTCGACAACAGTTACAGTTCGTTTTTCTTCAGCAGGCTTAACAGCGGGTGTTTATACGGGTAATCTTACCTTTGCTTCTAACGACCCTGTTAATAATCCTTACCAGGTGCCTTATTCTATTACTGTTTCCGGACATGGAACAATCGTGTTGTCGAAATATTGTATGAATCCGGACTCGATTATGCAAAACACTACCCGTAAAGATTCGCTTTACATAAGGAATACAGGATGTGATACATTACATATTTCTAACATTACACATGTGCTGAGTGCGTATTCGGTAAACCAAACAGTATTCAACATAGCTCCTGGCGATTCGGCAAAACTGAGAGTAACGTTTGCTCCTACTACAGTTGGAACTTTTATTGATACACTTACCATTCTTAATAACGATGTTACAAAACGTGTATGTTTGAGAGGTAAAGCTTTTGCAATGCCGACAATATCAACCAATCCAACTTCAATAAATGTAACCCTTGCTTGCGGAGATTCTACTACTGCTTCCTTCACTGTCAACAATACCGGGCAAGGTGTACTAAACTGGCTTGCTGTTAATAGTAATTCCCCTACAGGGTACTGTATACCGACATACAGTTCGGGATGTGGTTCAGCAGATTATATAAATCGGTTTACATTTAATACCCTCAGCAAAATTAATTCCGGATGCAATGGTCAGGCAAATAATTATATTTATGATCTGAGTACAACCACCACTGTAAACAAAGGCGGTACATATACTATGACTATGCAGTCGGGTTCGTCATACGCTCAAGGTTTTGGTGTTTGGATTGATTACAACCATAATGGCAGTTATGCTGATGCTGGAGAATTTGTTTATGCTTCCCCAAGTGCCAGTACCGCTTTATTCAGCACCACTGTTACGATTCCAGCTAATGCCCCATTGGGTAAAACAAGAGTAAGGGTTAGATGTGTCTATGCATCTACACTTGGTGCAGGTAATTATTGCACAGGTTACACCTATGGTGAAACAGAAGAATACGATATTACAATCAATTCTACAGGCTTTAGTATGAACCCAACAAGTGGTACACTAAATGCGAATAGTTCTCAAACTGTAGTAGTTAATCTGAATAGTCTAGGGTTGAATAACGGAGTATACAGTTATCCGATTGCAATTTCTTCCAACGACCCACTTAATCCATTCATTACCGTTCCTGTTACCATGAATGTGGTGGGTGTTGGTCATATTGCAGTTACTAAAACATGTATGAATCTTGATTCAATCATGCAATATACCACTCACAAAGATTCACTTTATGTAAAAAATACAGGTTGCGATACGTTACATATTACCAATATTACTCATCAGTTGAGTGAATTTTCGGTAAATCAAACTTCATTCAATATCCTTCCCGGTGATTCTGTTAAATTAATTGCAACCTTTGCTCCAACAACAGTGGGCTCTTTTGTTGATACATTAACAATTCTGAACAATGATACCACGGTCAGAATTTGTCTTTCCGGAAAATCGTGGGCTATGCCGACCATTTCAACTAATCCTGATTCTATTAATGTTACCATTGCTTGTGGCGACTCACTTTCCTATCCTCTTGTTATAAACAATACAGGTGGAAGTGTGCTCAACTGGAGCGCTAATGGTGGAACAGGCTCTAGTTCTCCTCCTTCGGGCTATTGCTTACCCACGATGTATCCATCTAATGGATATTCTTACATTAATAGTGTAACCACTTCTGGTGGATATGTAAATGTTTTGGCCCCTGTAGATGCCGGATTCACAAGTAATGTGGGAGCAGGGGTAAATTATTATCCTGCTGCAATAGTTTCTCAGTCACCTGGCGCCTCTTACACACTCACTATACAGTCGCAGGGAAGTGGAGGTTTTTCATACATTTCAGTTTGGGTAGATTGGAACAGAAACGGAGTGTTTGATGCGGCAGAACGAATGGTCAATAATGTTTATACTTCAAATAATTTGACAAATTTCACGATTAACGTTCCAATGTCGGCAGCACTTGGAATGACAAGAATGAGAATTATAGACTGGACCAATGGCTCTGCTCCTGCTCCTTGTGGAGGTCTTAGCGGTTGGTATGGTGAAGAAGAAGATTATTTGGTAAGTGTGGGGTCGCCGGGTTTATCACTAAGTAGTAACTCTGGTACAGTTAATTCTTCGTCAAATCAGACAGTTCAATTAAATTTTAATAGTTTGGGTTTGAACAATGGAGTTTACAATTATCCTATAATAATTACTTCTAATGATCCACTTCATCCAAGTATTACTGTGCCGGCAACAATGACTGTTGTTGGGGTGGGGCATATTGCGGTTTCACAAAATTGCCTGAACCTCGATTCTATTATGCAATTTACATCTAGCCTCGATTCAGTTTATATGAAAAACACGGGTTGTGATGTATTGAATATTACCAATATCACAACACAAACCACACTTTATACGGTTAATTACGCAGTATCTTCTATCGCTCCCGGAGATTCAGCCTTGTTGTATGTATCCTTCAATCCTGTTGCAGTTGGAACATTTACTGACACAATTACAATTTTCAATAGTGATGTAACAAAGAAAATTTGTTTAACCGGTAAAGGCTATGCAAGACCAATAATTAATTTTAATCCTACTTCATTTGATGTAACCCTTACCTGTGCCGATTCTATAATAGATACTCTGCATATTAGTAATACCGGAGGTTCCAACCTCTATGCTCAGTTGTCCGGGAACGGAAGTTCTCAAATCAAAGTAGCACTGATAGGTGCGGATAATACCGCTGAAGTAAATGATGTAAAAAGTAAGCTTCTTGCTACCGGTAGGTTCACTCTTGTGGATACTTATTTTGGTCAGAATGTAACACCTACTCTAGTTCAACTAATGCAATACGATGCTGTGTTAGTGTGGGGTGATTATAACTTTGCAAACTCGACTTTACTGGGAAATAATTTGGCAGATTATGTGGATGCTGGAGGAGGTTTAGTTACCGGGGTGTTTGCTGTTGGAGGAACTACACCGATTTCCGGCAGGTATAGTACCGGTCATTATTGGTGTATCAGTAATTCTTCAAGTACCACTAGTGGAGGCCCGCAAAGTCTTGGAACGGTTTATCAAACTGGCCATCCGATTATGCAAAATGTGAACACCTTTAATGGTGGTTCTTCATCATTCAGAGCAAACTCTTTTACAGTAGATGCTGGTGCCACAAGAATTGCAGACTGGACGGACGGACGACCTTTAGTAGCAACCAAAACATTTGGTTCGTCAAGAGTTGTCGATTTAGGAATGTTCCCTCCTTCAAGCAGTGTTTCATCAGGATGGTGGGTTGCTTCAACCGATGGAGCGACTTTAATGGCGAATGCTCTTTTCTATAGTGCTAATACAGGTGTTCCTTGGATGACTCTGAATCCTCATGCCGACACCACATCAGCAGGGGGCTCTTCAAATGTGTTGGTAGGATTTAATTCAACCGGACTTGCTGTTGGAACATACAATGCAAGTATTTATGTTACTTCAAACGACCCATTAAGTCCGTTAGACACTATTCCTTTAACATTGCATGTTAACGGAACTCCTGTTATGAATCTTTCAGCTAATTGTCTGAACATGGATTCGATTATGACTTATTCTACTAGTGTTCATTCCCTGATGATACACAATTCGGGTTGCGATACCTTAAGAATAACCAATATCACCAATCAACTGAGCGTTTATTCTGTTAATCATACAACCTATACAATAATTCCGGGCGATTCTGCCAGTCTTCAAGTTACATTTGCTCCTTTAACTGCAGGAACTTTTGTTGATACACTCACATTCATAAGTAATAGTATTGTGCAGCATGTATGTTTGCATGGCATTGCTTATCCGAAGCCGGAGCAATGTCATAGTCCAAATTCACTAAATGTACACTTTACCATTTGTCAAGATTCGATCGCAAAACAAATAAACGTTTGTAACACCAATGGAGGTAGTAACCTGGACTGGGATTTAAGTACTACTAATGGTATGAGTGCCTCATTTGATGGAAACGGAGATTACATTAGTAATAATTCTGTCAACCTTCCTACAGGCAGCGTGATGACTGCTGAAGCATGGATTTATCCTGTTTCCTATCCTGATGCTACATACAACGGAATTGTATCGTGGGGTAACAGAAGCTGCGGATGGTGGGGCTGGGGAGCCGGACAGTCTTTCTTACTTTCAATTCAAAGTAACGGATTGCCAAGTATGGCTACATGGTGCAATGACTTCGTTCCGAGTACAGGACCTGCAGCCGTATTAAATCAATGGAATCACATAGCTTGTGTGTTAAATGGAACTTCGGTTACACTTTATATGAATGGAGTTCCGGTAAGCGGTACCTTAGGTATTACTCCAACGGTGGTATCTCAAAACCTTGCCATAGGTGCAACTGACTATCCTGGCAGATTTTTTAATGGAAGGATTGATGAGGTGAAAGTGTATAATTATGCATTAACACAATCTCAAATTATTAATTCAATGCACAATCAGGCTGTGGGTAACGAGGCAGGATTAAAAGGGTATTGGAATTTTAATAATGGCACAGCTCAAGATCTTACTTCTTTCGGAAATAATGGAACTCTGAATGGCAACACTGTTATTACACCACCTAATGCTCCTGTTTATTCAAACACTGTTGTATTCAATCCTCAGTCAGGAACTACAGTTGCAGGTGGTAGTACAAATGTTACAGCAATGTTTTATAAAGCCGGACAAAGCCCTGGTGTGCATAATTTTTCAATTTATTTGAACTCTAACGATCCGTTAAATGCTGTTGATACTATTCCAGTTACAATGACAATTGATTCTATTCCTCCAACTCCTCCTACATCAAGCGATGTGAGCGAATGTGAAGGAAATCCAATTCCGGCTTTCACAGCTTCAGCCAATCAGGGCGATACTATTAAATGGTACAATTCGGCAATGGTGCTTCAGCATGTAGGTTCTCCATATAATACCGGAATAACAGCAGCCGGTACTTACACTTTTTATGTAACCGCTACTGATTCCATAAATGGCTGCGAAAGTCGCAAGGACACGGTAACCTTACATATTAATAATGCCCCTGTGATGCCAACGGCAAGTAATCAATCCGTTTGTTTTGGAAATGCAGTACCTGCATTGACCTCAACAGGAACAATACAATTGTGGTATTCAGATGTTGCTTTAACTAATCAGGTGCATGTGGGAAGTCCTTATAATACGGGCTTAACAGCTGCAGGAACATATACATACTATGTGTCGGATAGTACAACAGGTTGTCCGAAGAGCCCTGCCGACACAGCGGTATTAACTATTCATGCATTGCCAAGTAAACCTGTAGCTACTGATTTATCTTCTTGCTTTGGTTCTACTACACCTTCGTTATCGGCAACAGGCACAGGAAGTGATACTATAAAATGGTACAATTCGGCTTTGGTGTTCCTGCAAAATGGAAACCCATTGGTTACGGGCTTAACCTCTCCTGGTGTTTATAATTTTTATGTAACACAAACCGATTCGCTATTGGGTTGTATTAGTCCGAGAGATACTGCTACATTGACAATACATTTTACTCCTCAACCGGCAGCAAGCAATCAAACAGCTTGTTTTGGAGGTGCACCTGCTGTATTAACAGGTACAGGAACGAATTTGAAATGGTATAATTCATCCATGACATTACAGTATTCAGGAAATCCATACAACACAGGACTGACAGCAGTTGGTGTGGATACATTCTATGTAACACAAACACTAAATGGTTGCGAAAGTACAGCCAAAATGGTTATTCTTACCATTAATCCGATTCCATCTACACCGGTGGCTCCTGATCATTTAATATGTTTCGGACAAGCAACACCATTGCTGACCACAACAGGAACGAATATTCAGTGGTACAGTAATGCAGCATTGACCACTCTTGTTCATAGCGGAAGTCCATACAATACAGGATTGACAGCGGTAGGTAATTACATATATTATGTAACTCAGTCCGCATTGGGTTGTGCTAGTCATGCGGATACTGTTCATTTAACTATAGGACCATTGCCGGCACGCCCATTATCAGCCGATCAGAATGCTTGTTTTGGATATGCTGTGCCTGATTTAGTAGCTGCTTCTTCAGGTTCCGATTCGGTAAAATGGTATGCTAATGCAAACTTAACTTCGCTTATGTTTGCTGGTAATCCTTTCACAACTGGTCAAACAGCGATTGGTAATTATACTTATTATGTAATTCAGAAAGACAGTGCAAGTGGTTGTGTAAGCCAAAGCGATACGGTGCATTTAAATATAAACTCTACGCCTACTCAACCAACCGCGAGTGATGTAAATGCTTGTTTTGGTCAGTCTGTTCCTGCATTAACATCCACCGGAACTATTATACAATGGTATAACGATAGCTTACTGACCAATCTGGTTCATATGGGAGGAATATATAATACAGGCATTACAGCAGTAGGGTCTTATACATTCTACGTGAAAGATAGTACAGCAGGTTGTTCTTCCAGTACAGCCGATACAGCGGTACTTAATATATACCCAATTCCTGTTGCCCCATCCACTTCAGGTAATGCATCGATTTGTTTTGGTCAGTCCAATCCAACATTCACTGCATCGGGAACTAATTTAAACTGGTACAGCAATGCCGGTTTGACTAATTTGGTGCATACCGGTAATTCGTTCACACCGGTGCAAACTGCCGCAGGGGTTTATACTTTCTATGTTACTCAAACTTTGAACGGATGTAGTAGTCCGGCTGCAACAGTTGTGTTTACCATTTACTATACACCTCCGGTTGTAGTGAATAACGTGTCAGTCGCTTTTGGTTCAGCCACTCCTAATTTAATTGCTGCCGGTACCAATATTCATTGGTACGATACCGCAATGGTTCTTGTGTCAACTAGTAATTCATTTGCTACGGGGCAAACAGCAATCGGAGCATACACTTATTACGTTACTCAAACCATGAATGGTTGCGAAGGTACACCGGATACTGTAACATTGACGATACATCCACTTGCTCCTGTTGCAAGCAATCAGGTGGTTTGTTTTGGTAATACAGTTCCTGATTTAACTGCAACAGGTGCTAATATTAATTGGTATAGCAATGCTTTACTGACTACACTTGTTCATACGGGAAGTACATTCCCAACGGGTCAGACGGCAGTTGGAGTTTATACGTATTACGTAACCCAAACCGTAAATAACATTCCGAGTCCGGCTACTATAGTAACGTTAACCATTAACGCAATCCCTCTTGCGCCTGTTTCAGTAAGCCAGAGTGCATGTGTAGGTGGAACTATACCAAATTTAACAGCAACTGGTACAAATGTTCAATGGTATGATACTACCTTTGTAGTTCACTCGGGTAGTCCGTTTGCTACCGGAAATACAGCAGTTGGTGTATACAATTACACGGTAACTCAAACCGTGAATGGCTGCGAAGGGCCGCACACTAATGTAAATCTTACTATTAACGCACTACCGTCAACGCCTCTAGCTTCAGATACAAGTTCATGTTTTGGAACCGCAACACCATCTTTGGTTGCAACGGGGAATAATATAAATTGGTTTAATTCTCTTGGTAACTTAATTGGTACAGGCAGTCCATATTCAACAGGAGTTACCGCACCGGGAACCTATAATTACTTCGCTACACAAACGAATACATTAACAGGATGTCAGAGTTTATGGGATACAGCTTCGTTAACCATTAACTTTACACCTCCTCCTGTAAATTCTGATGTGGCTATTTGTTCTAATTTAACCATACCGGCACTAACCGCGACAGGAACAAATGTTCAGTGGTATAGTTCATCTATGGTAAATCTGGTCAGTGGAAATTCTTATAATACCGGACAAACAGCGGTTGGTACTTACTCTTATTTTGTGACACAAACAGACGGTACAACATCATGCGAAAGTGTTCCTGACCCAATAACACTAACCATCAATGCAATTCCGCTTGCACCGGTGGCCGCAGATGCGAGTGCTTGTTTCGGATTCTCTGTTCCTTCACTAACAGCTGCCGGCACAGGAGTTCAATGGTATGATATGTCCATGACTTTGTTGTCGAGCGGCAATATATTTGCAACAGGACAGACCGCTGTTGGAACTTACACCTATCTGACTACTCAAACTGCCGGAGGATGTCAGGGGCCTGCCGATACTGTATTGCTTACTATTTATCCGATACCGGCAGCACCGGTTCTTTCAGGAAATGCTTCTATCTGCTTTGGTCAGTCCAATCCGTTGTGGACGGCAACTGGCACAAATGTTAACTGGTATAGCGATTTGTCGTTAACCACACTTGTTAATTCAGGAAACACGTTCACACCGTCTCAAACGGATCCAGGTGTATATACTTATTATGTAACACAAAATGTGAATGGTTGTGCAAGTCCTGCTGTGGCAATGGTATTCACTATTTATTTCACACCTGCGATTTCGGTGAGCAATATTTCCATACCATCGGGTTCTCCTGCTCCTGATTTAATTGCTTCAGGAACTAACATTACTTGGTATGATACTGCAATGGTTGTAGTTTCAACTAATGATACATTTGCAACAGGACTAACATCCATCGGACAGTATACATATTATGTTTCGCAAACTATGAATGGTTGCGAAAGTACACTTGATACTGTTACTGTGACTATTTATCCGATTTACCCTGTTGCTTCGAATCAAACAGCCTGCTTCGGAACCACAATTCCGGACTTATCTGCAACAGGAGCTAATTTGAGATGGTACAGTGATTCCACACTCACTTCTTTGGTGTATTCAGGAAATCCATTTGCTACGTTGCAAACAGCACCAGGAGTCTATACATATTATGTAACACAAACCGTGAATAATATTCAGAGTTTGGCAACCGTGGTAACATTAACAATAAATGCTATTCCATCGGCACCTGTTTCTGCAAATCAAAACGCCTGCTTTGGCGGAACGATACCAGATTTGTCAGCTACAGGTACAGCGCTTCAATGGTATGACGCATCGTTGTTGGTGCATACAGGCAGTCCATTTGCAACAGGAAATACATTAGCGGGAGTTTATTCATACTCGGTTACTCAGACTGTAAACGGTTGCGAGAGTCCTCAAACGGCGGTTACACTTACGATAAATGCACTGCCTGCAACACCTGTTTCAACCGATACGGCTATCTGTTTCGGAAGTTCTACTCCAGACTTGATTGCATCAGGTGTTAATATTAAATGGTATGATACAGCATTAGTGTTGGCAGGTACAGGCAGTCCTTTTGCAACTGGAATAACGGCTCCGGGGGTACATACTTTTTATGTAACACAAACCAATACGATAACAGGATGCGAAAGTCAGGCAGATACAGTTAACTTAACAATACATTTCACACCACCCCCGGTGGCTCCTGATGTGTTTGTATGTGCGTTGTATTCTATTCCTTCATTAACCGCAACCGGAAACAATATTCAGTGGTATGATGCATCGATGACACTTGTTCATACGGGCAGTTCATTCAATACCGGACAAACGGCAATAGGTTCTTATCTTTATTTTGTAACACAAACCGACCCTATTACCGGATGTTCAAGCACGCCTGATTCGGTAGTGTTATCTATTAATCCAGTTCCATTGGCACCGGTTACTACTAATGCTACTGCTTGTTTCGGACAGCCGATTACTCCGCTTACAGCAGTCGGAAGCAATTTGCATTGGTATTCTGATTCTACTCTAACAACTTTATTGTTTGCAGGAGCTTCGTTTAACTCAGGACAAACCGCAGTTGGAACATATACTTATTACGTAACACAAACAACATTCGGTTGCGAAGGTCCGGCTGATTCGATTTCATTAACCATTTATCCTATACCTGCAATGCCTCTTGCATCTGGTAATGCCGATATCTGCTTCGGGCAGTCGAATCCTGTATTTACCGCAACAGGAACAAATCTTCAATGGTATAGCGATTCAACACTGACTACATTGGTAGCTACGGGAGCTTCGTTTACTCCAACAGTATCAGCTCCGGGAGTATATACCTACTATATTACTCAAAGTGTAAACGGATGTAACAGTCCTTATACAACGGTTGTATTCACCATCCATTTAACACCACCTGTTTCGGTGAGCGATGTGTCTTCTGTGTTCGGAAGTCCAACACCGGACTTGAACGCTGCGGGAACCAATATTACATGGTACGATACTGCAATGGCTGTTGTTTCTTCAGCAAATATTTTTGCAACAGGTCAAACCGCGGTAGGGGCTTATACCTATTATGTAAGTCAGACTTTGAATGGATGCGAAAGTACATTGGATACAGCAGTGGTGACCATTTATCCGGTGGCTCCAACTGCACCAAGCCAGACTTTATGTTTCGGCACTTCTGTTCCTGATTTAACAGCGACAGGTTTAAATATTAAATGGTACAACGATTCATTATTAACAAATCTTGTTTATTCCGGAAGTCCTTTTGCAACAGGAAATACTGCCGTTGGTACTTATACGTATTATGTAAACCAAACTAAAAATAATATTATAAGTGCTGCAACCGTGGTTACATTAACAATAAATGCTATACCTGCAACACCTGTGGCAGGCAACCAGACAGTATGTTTTGGAAGTATTATTCCTGATTTGATTACAAGCGGAACAAATATTACTTGGTATGATACAGCTATGGTTTCCGTTTCGGTAAACGATTCATTCGCCACAGGACAAACTAACCCGGGTGTCTACACCTATACGGTAACTCAAACTGTGAATGGTTGCGAGAGCCCTGCTGATACAGCTGTGTTGACTATTAATGCAATTCCACTTACACCGACAACTTCCGGCAATAGTGCAATCTGTTTGGGTAGTGCCACTCCTGCATTTACTGCCACTGGAACAAACGTGCAGTGGTATAGTGATTCTTTGTTGACAACACTTGTTCACACGGGCAGTCCGTTTACACCATCGCAAACAGCAGCAGGTTCGTATCCTTATTATGTTACCGATTCCTTGAACGGCTGTACAAGCCCTATGGCAACAGTGGTGTTTACTATTAATTTCACTCCTCCTGTTTCGGTAAATAATGTTTCTTCGGTATTTGGTTCTCCAACTCCAGATTTGATTGCTGCGGGAACAACTATTACTTGGTACGATACTGCTATGGTAAACGTTTCGACTAACGATACTTTTGCAACGGGCCTCACAGCAGTGGGTGCATATACGTATTATGTAAGTCAGACAATGAATAGTTGTGAAAGTACATTGGATACAGTTGTTCTCACTATTTATCCGGTGGCTCCAACAGCACCAAGCCAGACTATCTGTTTCGGAACATTGGTTCCAGATCTAACAGCAACTGGTTTAAATGTTAATTGGTACAGCGATTCATTATTAACCAATCTTGTGTATTCAGGAAGTCCGTTTGCTACAGGAAATACTGCCGTTGGCACTTATACATATTATGTAAATCAAACTGAAAATAATATTACAAGTGCGGCTACGCTGGTTACTTTAACTATCAATGCAATTCCGGCAACACCGGTTGCAGCTAATCAGACGGTATGTTATGGAAGTGCAGTTCCTGACTTGATTACATCAGGAACAAACATTACTTGGTACGATACAGCTATGGTAGCCGTGTCTAACACTGATACATTTGCTACCGGTCAAACGAATGCGGGTATTTATACATACACGGTTTCGTCAACCATAAATGGTTGTACAAGTCCTGCCGACACAGTTACCCTTACCATCAATGCTATTCCGCTTGCTCCAGTAACATCCGGTAATGTGGCCAATTGTTTTGGTAACATCAATCCTGCATTAACAGCAACCGGAACAAATGTTAACTGGTATGGTGATTCATTGCTTACGGCATTGGTGCATACGGGCAGTCCGTTTACACCATCAGTAACGGCAGCCGGAACGTATTCATATTATGTTACTGATTCGGTAAACGGATGTACAAGCCCGGTTTCATCATTAGTATATACCATAAACTTTACTCCTCCTGTGGTAGCTAACAATGTTTCGGTGGCATACAGTTTACCTACTCCTGATTTGATCACATCCGGAACAAACATTACCTGGTACGACACAGCAATGGTAGTAGTTTCTACTTCTGATACATTTGCTACCGGTCAGACTGCGGTGGGCAGTTATACTTATTATGTAACTCAAAATTTAAATGGTTGCGAAAGTGCACCGGATACAGTAGTTCTGGTTATTTATCCGGGAGCACCTGCGGTTACGAGTCAGGTGGTATGTGCCGGAAATGCAGTTCCTGATTTATCAGCAGTTGGAACAAACATTAACTGGTATGCAGATTCATTGCTAACCACAAATGTTTTCTCAGGTAATCCATTTGCAACCGGACAAACACTTCCGGGAACGTATATCTATTACGCTACACAAACTGTAAACGGAATTCAAAGTCCGTTAGCAATTGATACACTTACTATAAAAGCAGTACCGACAGCGCCTGTGGCTTCCAGTCACAGTGTTTGTTTTGGTACATCCACACCTGATTTGATAGTTCAAGGTTCTAACATCAATTGGTACGATACAGCCATGGTGGTAGTTTCTACATTGGATACATTTGCTACCGGACAAACATTGCCGGGTGTGTATAATTACACAGTAACTGTAACCGTGAACGGTTGCGAAAGTGCATACGATTCGGTTAATTTAACCATACATGCACTTCCGGCAACACCGGTTGCAGCTAATGTTTCTGTTTGTTTCGGAAGTCCTGTAAGCGACTTTACTGCTACCGGAACTAATTTACAATGGTACGATGCAAGTGCAACTCTTGTTGGAACAGGAAGTCCGTTTGCTACCGGAATCAATACACCGGGAACTTATGTGTATCAGGTAATAGATGTAGATACAGTAACCGGTTGTTCGAGTTATGCAGATACGGCTTCTTTAGTTATCAGTGTTCAACCGAATAATCCTCCTGTGGTAGCTAATGTGGTTTCGTGTACAAGTGTTACAGTGCCTGATATGGTTGCCTCGGCAGGTACTATTATTCATTGGTACAGCGATGCTGGATTAACTTCACTTGTTAATGTAGGCCCTACATTTGCTACCGGTCAAACAATGGCAGGTACTTATACGTATTACATCACAGATAGTTTGCCGGGATGTTTGGCAAGTCCGGTAGATACTGCCACTCTCACCATCAATACACAACCAACCACAGCGCCTGCAGTGGCTAATGTAGTAGTGTGTAGCGGAGGTGCAATACCGGATTTAGTAGCTACTACCGGAAATATTGTAAACTGGTATAGCGACACAGCGCTGACAACATTGGTGAACACCGGATTTAATTTCCCAACCGGACAAACAACGGCTGGTGTGTACACTTATTATGTGAATGATAATGTAGCGGGATGTCCTGCCGGATTAACGGATACAGTTTCGTTGACCATACATCAGACTCCTGCTATACCGAGTGTGAACGATACTGCAATCTGTTTCCGCAGTGCGCTTGCCATTTTAATTTACCACGGACAAGATGTGCGGTGGTACAACACTTCCATGAACCTTGTTCATACAGGAGATGTGTATAATACCGGACATATATTGCCGGGTATTTATCCATATTATGTAACACAAACCGACACGATAACAGGATGTGTGAGCCCGGTTGATTCGGTAAATATGATAATTGATTTCTTGCCGGCAAAACCAGTTGCTCTCGACACTACTGTATGTGCATCGTCTGTAATTCCTAATCTTACTGTGCTTGGAGCAAATGTTCAATGGTACGATACAGCTCATGTTATAGTGTTTAACGGAAATTCGTTTGCTACGGGACAAACATTGCCGGGAACGTATACGTATTTTGTAACACAAATAGACACTACTTCGGGTTGCAGAAGTACAGCAGATACCTCTCAACTGGTTATTTTGCCTGTGCCTTCGGTTCCTGTGGCCAATAATGTTTCGGCATGTACGGGCACTGTTATTCCGAGTTTATCATCCACCGGAACGAATGTGAGTTGGTATAGCAATGCCACACTCACCACACAGGTGGGAACTGGAAACACCTACGCTACGGGACAAACAGCGTCCGGCTCGTATGTATATTATGTAACCGATAATGTGGCGGGTTGTACGAGCATGGGTGCAGATTCTGTTATGCTCACCATAAACCAGTCGGCTGCCAAACCAGTGGCTCACGACACTACATTGTGTGCAGGAGGTTCGGGTGTGCTTACTTCTACCGGTGCCAATCCTCAATGGTATAGCGATGTTACTTTGCTGAATTATTTGGCAAGTGGTAATTCGTTTGCTCCGGGGGTAACTGTTGCCGGAACGTATATGTATTATGTAGCCGATAATAATTTATTGTGCGGAAACTCTGTGCCGGATACAGCTATGTTGACTATTAACCCTGCTCCTCTGATTACTGCCAATACATATTCTGTAGGGTGTGTGTTTGGAGGCTCGGTTACATTGACTGCTTATAATGCGGTGTCGTATTCATGGGCTCCGCCTACAGGACTGAACGTAACCACAGGCCCTACAGTAATTGCTTCGCCTGCTGTCAGCACTTCGTATACAGTTACCGGAACCAATGCTCAGGGTTGCAGTTCGGATACGGTAATCAATGTGCATGTAACACATACCGGCATTGACGAGATAACAGCTGCGCTGGAAGATGTGCTTATTTATCCTAACCCTGCAATCAACGAATTCACTATTGAGTTCAGTACTTCGGTAGAAACGCCTATCAATATTTATTTGTTCAACACGCTTGGACAAAGTGTAAGAGATGCACGAACTGAAGAAAAGAATGGTGCAGGCATGAAGAAACATAAATTTACATTCGACTCGAGTACGCTTGATGCAGGAGTGTATATGGTAGAAATAGTAACCGATCAGGGAAGCCTGAGCAGAAGATTGGTGTTAATAAAATAACACACACCTCTCCCCTTAATCCCCTCTCCGCAAGAGAGGGGGGTGCTGGTGAGAAACTAAAATAAAAACAAATATGAGTTCAGTAAAAGCAAATCAACCTTATTCATTACAACAGTCAGGAAGCTTCACTCCTCTCCTTTTTCAAGGAGAGGGGATGGGGGGGAGGTGTACCTTCAGCTTTCTCCAAAAAAGCAGAGTAGGAGGAAGGGTTAATTTTCTTCTTCTTTTATTATTTCATTTTCCAGTGTTTGCTTTTGCTCAAGATTCGCAAAACATAAAAAACGGTATTGCCAAGATGAACGAAGGCAACTACGATGTGGCGATAATGGAGTTTAGCAAGGCTTCGGAAATTAATCCTAAGAACGCAGATGCCTGGTATTATATGGGCGAAGTTTATTTTTTACAGAAAGAGGATAAAAAAGCGATGGAGAATTATACCAAATCCATCGACCTGGATACCCTTAATGCAAAAGCCTACAAAGGCAGAGGTAAGCTTAAAGCACGGTTAGAAGACTATCATGGTTCCATTGACGATTTTACAACGGCCGTAAAAATTGATAAGTTATATTCCGATGCGTATTTCAACAGAGCTTCGTCATACTTATTGCTCAAAAACTACAAGGCAAGTATAGAAGATTATTCGCGGGTGATACAGATTAATAAAAAAGATTTTCAGGCCTACGAACAGCGAGGCACAGCTCGATTTCAGAGCGGAGACACCCAAGGGGCCTGCAAAGACTGGAGCAAAGCAGGCGAACTGGGCGACATGAAAATATATGAAATTATTAAGAAAAATTGTAAGTAAGAATTGAGAATGAAAATGTGTAATTTTCTAAAAAATAATTTGCTTTTTAAATTCTAATTTATTTACTTTGTGGTATGAATTTACAAACAGCATATAACCTTATTTGTTTTAAAAGGCCAATGCCTCCGAAACGCCCTGTTTGTACACACACACACACACACACACACACACACACGTAAATCATAAAAGACATTTTTCTTTTTTAAATATTTTAAAATCCGGTTACGAAACTTTTCGCAACCGGATTTTTAGTTTTGGAGTTTGGTTTTTAAAACTAACACCCCAAAATTGGGTAGGTAAAATCATTTTACCAACTGTCCAGACCATTTTGCCAACTGTCCGAGCCATTTTACCAACTGTCCAGACCATTTTACCTACTGTCCGAGCCATTTTACCAACTGTCCGAACCATTTTGCCAACTGTCCGAATCATTTTACCTACTGTCCGAATCATTTTACCAACTGTCCGAACCATTTTACCAACTGTCCGAATCATTTTACCAACTGTCCAGACCATTTTACCAACTGTCCGAACCATTTTACCAACTGCTGAAAATAATATAAGTATCGTAAATTAAGTAAATTAACATAAATAAAACCGAGTATTAACTAAAAAACAAACAAAAAAATGAAAAAAGCAATTATTTTAACAATGACCGTAACTACTAACGATTTTGTAGTAAATGACGATGCAGGATTTGCAGCGCAGCTTACCAAATTCGCAAGCGAAGATGTAATTTTGGCAGGTTTAGGGTTTACACCCGCAGAAATTTCGGCAGCCAGCGATGATGCCAAGTATATGACATTTTGTGTAAAAGCTCAGATAGATGCGCAAACATTTGCATCGGGTGTTACCAAGTATAAAAACTTGGCTAGGCACGGCAACGGCACGCAAGTATTAGGAACTTTTGATGTGTTTCCAACCGAAACACCTTCGGCATTGGTGGCGGCCAATATCGAAGCTCGTTTTCGCCAAAATGCTGCTAAGGCCAAAAGCTCGCCAGCATATAATGCCACCAAAGGCGAGGCTTTGCAAATTGTTCCGGTTTCTTCTCCATTCGACCCATCAACAGGCAAACCCACTTTCAAAGTTTTTATGGACAGCGGGCATCCGGTTATTAAATGGGTAAAAGGAGGGTTTGATGCCGTAGAAATATGGGTGGACAAGGGCAAAGGCTACGAAAAAGAAGAAAGAGCCATCAGTTCGCCATATTTAGACAATTCGGCTTTGCCGGCAGTAGGCGCAAGTGCCATCTGGAAATACAAAATGATATATGTAATGCATAACAAAACTGTAGGCACCTGGAGCGATGAAGCTACCATTACCGTTTACGGCACTGTATAGCATAAGATGGTAAATAGATTTTTACGAAATACGAATAAAAACGAATTTACGAATAAAACCAAAAACAATCCTGCTCGAGCAGTTGAGCGGGATTGTTTTTTTTAGAGAGGAATAGAAATAAAAATTAATTTTACGGAAAATTGGAAATATGAAAAAACTTCTTTTTATAGCACTACTTATTACCTCAATAAATAGCTATGTTTGTTCGCAAGTAATTACGCATGGGCCGGAAATAGAAAATAAAGAGGACCGATTGTTAACCAAAATTCTTGATGGGGATAGTACTTGTTTTTTTACTTATCGGTTGAATATTGTAGATGGCGTTCGTTATCTTAAAATTGAGAAATATGATAAAGCTACAATGAATGTACTATACTCAGAAAACATTGCAGACAATGAGGTTGATTTGAATAATATTTTTTCGGTTGGCAATAAATTATACTTTTTTTATCATTACTTTAGCGGTAGTGCCTCAGTTCTGTATTTTAAAGAAGTTTCAGCAGACGGGAAATTGATGCCCGATAAAGGACTTGTTGCAGAAACATCTACGGATGATATTGAATTGAAAGAGGTAGAGATTATACAAAACGAAGAGAAAACAAAGTTTGGAGTCAGAGCGTCATACATAAACAAACGTACAGGGAAATTTCAAATTGATTTTATGGTTATAAATGCCATATCATTTTTAAAGGAAAGCACAAAAACAATTAAAGAGGGTGACCTTGGATATAATTATACAGAAAAAGAAAACTTTGATAAGTGCTATAAAAGGACAAAGTTTTGGGGATTGTGTATGGATAAAAATAATACCATTTATTATGGATTCAACTACATTGATAGAAACCCTCAAACCAAGGTAAAGCCGAATAATTATAAAATTATCGTTTGTCCTACAAATGAAGAGAAGCCAGGAATAGTAGAGATAGGTTTTGAAATGAGTTATAAAGTGCAGGATATTAGTATTACTCCTAATAATAATAATGAGGTTGTTTTTGCAGGTTTTTTTCAGGAAGCAATCAAAAAGTCAGGCCCGGACGAGATGCAGCATGGCGTTTTCGGATATACAATCAATGCAAAAACTCGGAAAATAACAGCGAATGTTTCTACTGATTTTGATGAACATTTAATGAAAGCGATGAATTCTTGTATGGACAAAGCCAAAGAAGCCAGATACAAAGTAGATTATTCATTTTTGAGAGGGGGAAATGTTTTTATTGTTGGCGAGATGTATGGAATAGCACAGGATTATACAGTAGTACCAGTAGCTGGACCCTCCGGAGGCCAAGTAGCAACCACTCGAAAAACAACACAGCATTACAGAGACGTAGTAATTGCGAAATATAATGTAGCTGGAAGATTTGAATGGATTAAAAGCTTGCCGTTAAAGACTAACGTTTATAATACGGTAGGAGATAATTTGTTTTATTCTGGTTTAGGTTTGCCACCTTTTGCAGGAATAAAAAATATTGGACAGGACGAAATAAAAGAATATGTCGCATTTGCAACAGATGATAAAATATATATTTTAAATAATGAGCAAAAAGACAATTTGAAAATAATAGCAAATCCCAAATACAAACCCGGTGATTTGAGATATTCAACAGATATTCCTGGGACTAATTTTGTTTATTCATCCATTTCAATTGATGATGGTAAAATGGCCCACAATTTAATTTTTCAAAACAAACCTTTTTGTTTTGCGGCTTCTCCTTATACTCTGTATTCTGAACAACAAATATTCCTCGATACCTATCATCATATAAAAGTATTTAATTACCCAATTGAATTCGAAATGCCCTTTTTGTACAACAAGGATGGAGTTTTTGTTTACACGCACCAAAAAGGTAAAGACAGGTTCTCCAAGGTAAAGTTTGATTAAATAAAACGGAGAATAATAAAGTTAAAGACTAGTTGATTCGATAAATAATCAAGAAGTAAACCTACCACTAAAACTAATAACAAATTGCAAACCAAAATTCCTGCGAACAATTTCGTTCGGAGGAATTTTTAATTTAACTCAATTGTGAATTCTACATTCTTAATTCTACATTTCCACCGGTTTATTTCTGTTCGGGATAAGGTTGGGGGTTGGTAGTATGTTTTTGCATCTGATACCAAGCCTCTCGGGCATTGGCTTCGTCTTTAATAAACGCATAAGTACGCGATAAATTATACCATGCATCCACATTGTTTTCGTTTAGCTCCACAGCTTTTTTATAATTTCGGATGGCTTCTGTTGCGTTTCCTGTTTTCGAAAAATTATTTCCTTCGTTAAAAAGAATTTCGCTTAACATCATCACCCGCTGCCTTGTGTCGGTATCATCAGGAGACATCTGATAAGCAAGCAGCCAATGGCTGGCCGCATTAAAATAATCTTTTATTCCGAAGTAAGCCAAGCCCAAATCGGCATGAAGCCTGAAATCGGGGTGAATGGAGGCAATACGTTCGTCATACAAAATGGCTTTGGAGTAATATTCTTTTTTCAATTCTTCATTGGGTTCGCTCAATGCTTTTTTGATATACTGATTGGCTGCATACAAATTGGGGCGAATGCTGTTAGGCGAAGCCAATACATCAGTGAAATATAGTGTTTCGTTATTTTTCCAATCCTTGTTTCGCAAGATTGTTTTTGCCGAAAACAGAAGCAGAACCATAAGCATTATGATTTTTGCAGGTAGTGAAAATTGCTTCGCTGCTTTTGAATAAAGCAGAGCTAAAAGAATACAAAAGGCAAGCGAAGGTTGAAACAACAGTCGCTCGGCAAGTGGAGCACCTATCTCAATAATAAAATTTGCAAAGAGTATAATGGTGATAAGAAAGAAAAATATGCAGAACGAATAAATGGATTTTTTTCGAAAAGTGTAAATAGCAAAAATAATAAGTACTGTATAAAACAAAGCAGAAAGTATGAAAGTAACAGACGTAAATCCAATGTAAGGAATCTGATTGTAGCCGTAATCGCTGGAGAGCGGATAAGGAAAGATAAGCAATCCTACATATTTAAAAAGTATAAAAACTTTGGTGGCGAATGCTTCGGAAGGAGTGGCATATAAAAAGGGAGCATTACCAATATCCAGGTTGGATGCTTTGGTAAAACCAACCATTGCCAATCGAAGTGCCATATACCCTGCAAACACTATGGCAAACGGAACAGATAATAGGAGAGATTTTTTTATCGTTTGGTTGAAAAAGAAATAAGCCATCAACGGAACAAGGGCTATGAAAGGAACAGCGCTTTCGCGGGTTAGGAGAGCAATAAAGAAACTAAACAAACTAATGATGATTTGAATTGCTTTTCGATTTTCGGTGTATCGAATAAATGAAAAAGCTGAAACCAATAGCAGAATAAATGTGATTAATTCGTCTCGACTTTTTACATTGGCTATTACTTCGGTATGGATAGGATGAACAATAAAAATAAGACAGGTAATGAATGCCAAGGGAACCGTGGTGGGGAAAGTATCGGGGTCTTTAAAAATATAGTTATTGAGAAATTTGAATAAAAGTGCTACGAGAAGTAAAAAAAGTAAAACACTTATTAAATGAGAAACAAAAGGATTGGCCCCGAAAAGCTGGTATTCGAGGGCAAACGTAACCAATGCAACGGGACGATAGCGCCCGCCCGACAGGTCGCTCTTTTTATTTTCTATTCCGAAAAAAAAGTCGGTAGTGAGAATCTGAGGAATACCTTTAACACCTTTTTGAACCAAAGAATTATTGGTGAGTACCACCACATCGTCCATAGCATATTCGTTGAAAAGTGTATTTACATTAAGTCCAAACGCTATCAGCAAAAGAATAAGGAGCTGACGCTTTTTATTGATTACAATAGTTCCGGAGAGCATATTCATGATTTTACGGTGTAGTTATTTTTTTGAATTCATCTTTGTTGAAAGGGTGCTGAGGATTAATTCTCGCCACCATTTGCCATGCTTCAAATGCATTCTTAGTATCATTTACAAGAAAATAATTTCCGCCTAATCTATACCAAGCCTCCGCATTGTTCATATTTACCTCTGCAGCTTTTTTATATTGTCGAATGGCTTCGTTAATATTTCCTGCATTGTATTGTTTGTTGCCTTCATCAAAAAGCAGATTGCTCACCGTTTCTATAGAGCCTTGCATATTCGGGTCGGTTCGAAAAGCCTGAGCCCAGTAATCTCCGGCAGTGAAATAATCGAGTTTGCAATAATAAGCCAAACCCAAATCTTCATATACATCCACATCCTGATAGTGAGGATATATTTCCAGAAGCTTTTTATCACATTGAATAGCATTATCAAGATATTGATTCTTCAATTGAATGTCATTTTCATGTTGCGCTTTGTTGATGTATTGCTTGCCGGCATATAAATTAGTGCGTACACTGTTGGGAGCAGAAATAACATCGGCCAGATAAAGTGTTTCGTTGTTTTTCCACTCACTGTTTCTGACTATGGTTTTAACTGAGAACAAAATCAGAAGTGTTACCAGCAGACTGTTCGCAAGCCAGCGTAACCGAAATTGAAGCAGAATATAACCCGAAGCCATAACCAAACAGAAAGCCAGAGAAGGTTGAAACAACAAGCGTTCGGCAAGAGGTGCCCCAATATTAACCACAAAGTTTGCAACCAGAAAAATGGTAATTAGGAAATAGAAAACAGAAAACGATAGGATGGTTTTCTTTTTAAATTGAATTGCGGCTATTATCAAAAGAGCTGTTAATACTATAACTGAAAGCATGAACTGGATAGAAGAAACATTGACATAAGGAATTTGATTAAACGAATAATCAGACGAAAGAGGATGAGGAATAAAAAGAAGAATGAGGTATTTAAGCAGCACAAATATTTTAGTAGCAAATGCCTGAGATGCGGTGGCGAATAAATATGGGTCGTTCAGAACATCGGTTTCGATGCTGTATGTTTTAAACCCAATAACCGAAAAACGAATGAATAGATAAACAATAAATACAGCGACCAATGGCAGTGTGTATAAAATCGACTTTTTTATATTCTGCTTCAGAAAATAAAACAGCAACATTGGAAGAATAACAATGAAGGTTACTGCTGTTTCGCGTGTGAGTAAGGCAAGAAAAAAGCAAACTAAACCAGAGATTAGAAACGCAATCGAACGTTTTTCGATGTTTCGAATCACAGCAAGGAGGGAGACAAGAATAAGAATAAACGAAAGAAGTTCGTCTCGGCTTTTCACATTGGCCACCACTTCTGTATGTATGGGATGAACCACAAAGAGCAGGCAAGTGATGAAGGCAAACAAATAATGTTGTTCTTTAAAAATGTAATTTTTAAGAACGTGAAACAGCAAGGTAATAAGTAAGGCGAAAAGTAAAATATTAATGAGGTGCGAAACAAAAGGATTGGCTCCGAATAATTGATATTCGAATGCAAATACAACAAGAGCAAAAGGTCGGTAACGCCCTCCCGACAAACCAATCTGATCGATGCCCTTTACACCAGAAAAGAAATCGTGAGAAAGAATATCGGGAATGCCAAGAATGCCTTTTTGAACGTAGGTGTTTCCCAACATCACTATTTCATCATCTACAGCGTACTGATTCCACAGGGTGTTGGCGTTTAAACCAAGCACCAGTAAAAGGAGAATGAAAAGTTGTTTGTTATTCTTTAGTAAATTCATCTTTATCAAACTTGTGATAAGGTTGCAATTTTAAGACATTTTGCCAAGCCTGCATAGCGTTTTTCGAATCATTTATCAAAAAATAATTTCCACCCAGATTATACCAGGCTTCGGTATTGTTAAAGTTAAGTTCGGTAGCTCTTTTGTAACATTTAATGGCATCCTTAAAATTATGATGCTCATGAAATGCATTTCCTTTTTTATACAAGATGGTGCTTAGCAGTTCCACATAATACTTTGCCTGCGGATCATCTGGAATAAGCTGGTATGCCTGAATCCACAAGTCGGAAGCTTTGAAGTAATCTGTTAAGCCAAAATAGGCAGATCCTAATTCCATTGAGGTAATAGGGTTGTCAGGATAAAGTTCATGTGCTTTTGTCCCGTAATCAATTGCCTTATTAAAATATTGGTTTTTTAATTCTGCATTTGTTTCTGCATTCGCTTTCAGTATACATATTTCCAAAGCATATTGATTAGTGCGTACACTATTGGGAGCTGAAACAACATCGGCTAGGTAAAGTGTTTCGTTGTTTTTCCAATCTCTGTTTCTTGCTATTGTTTTTATCGAAAACAATAGAATAATGGTAATAAAAACAATATTTGTCAGCATTCGAAAACGGGGCACTATCTGCACATAGCCCGTTGCTACAATCATACAAAAGGCGAGGGAAGGTTGAAATAAAAAACGTTCGCCCATTGGAGCTCCTATTTCTACAACAAAATTAGCCACGATGGAAATGGTTACAAAGAAATACAGAATGCAAAATGAGCTAAGCGATTTTCTTTTGAAATTAATAAATGCAAAACCAACAAGTACAAATAAACTAAGGGCAGAAAGAATAAACTGAAAAGAAAAAAGATTGATGTACGGAATTTGATTGTAGGAATAATCGGATGACAAGGGGTGAGGAAAAATAAGTAACCAGATATATTTGGTGAGGATAAATATTTTTGTGGCGAATGCCTGAGCCCCTGTAGCAAACAAAAAGGGAGCATCCATAATGTAATTCACAGTCGGTGTTTTAAAACCAATGATTGAAAAACGAAGTGCGAGATAACCCGCCAGAACGATTGTAAATGGCAAAGCACGAAACATAGATTGTTTCAAGGTTTGATTAAAGAAGTAATACAATAAAAGAGGAATGACCACAAGAAATGTGATTGCGCTTTCGCGAGTGAGCAGCGCTATGAAGAAACTCAATAAAGAGGCAAGAAGAAAAAGTACTTGTTTCTTTTCGATGTAGCGAAGGTAGGATAAAACGGATGTAATTAAAAGGATAAAGGCAATCAATTCATCTCTACTCTTAACATTGGCAATAACTTCGGTGTGGATGGGGTGAACAACGAACAAGAGACAAGTGATAAATGCCGCTAACGTATTTTGATTTTTGAAAATATACTTATGAAGAAAATGATACAGCAACCCAATCAGAAATGCAAAAAGTAAAATATTAATAAGGTGAGATACCACGGGGTTGGCACCAAAGAACTGATATTCTAGTGCAAACACAACCATGGCGAAAGGACGGTAGCGCCCTCCGGATAAACCTTTGTCAATGGTTTGTTTGGTTCCGTAATAAATATCGTGAGCAATGATTTCGGGAATGCCTTTTATGCCTTGTTCCACCAGTCTGTTTTCGGTTAACACCACTGCATCATCCACTGCGTATTGATTAAAAACGGTGTTGATGTTAAGACCAACTGCAAGCAGTAGCAGCAGGATGAGCTGCTTTGAAGAAGTAAGGATGATGTTTTTAATTTGCATAAAAATCATCTTTATTAAATAAGTGTTCCGGAGAAAGCTTCTTTACACTATCCCATGCATTCGAAGCTTTCACCGAATCTTTCAGTAAGTAATAATTACCTCCCAGATTATACCATGCTTCCACATGTTTATTGTTTAACTGAAGACATTTTAAATAGGCTTGAACGGCACCAGCAGCGTTGTTCTGTTCGGCAAAACCATTTCCTTGTTTGTAAAAATCTTCGCTCAGCGTCTTCATAAAATTAATTGCATCCGTATTGGTAGGGTCTAAATTATTTTCTTTTAAAAACAAATCAGTGGAGGAGTAACATTCAAACAAGTTATGATAAGCAATAAGCAAATCGGAATGTGCCCTCGGGCTTTCAGAGAAAATACGGTTGCTCTGTTCTCCGTATTTCACGGCCAGTTTAAGATTTGCTTTTTTCTCTTCCGGGTTGGTATTTTCATTTCCTTTCAGAATACATATTTCGAGTGCATACAAATTGGCACGAAAACTATTTGGAGAAGAAACCACATCCGTAAGGTCGAGGGTGACGTTATTTTTCCAGACAGAATTTCTATGGATGGTTTTTACAGAAAAGAGAATTACAACAATGCCGAGAATAACATTTGCATACATAGCAAAACGGTTTCGGAATTGAATATAGAGAGCAGCCAGTGCCAAGCAGAAAGCAAGTGATGGTTGAAACAAGAAACGTTCGGAGAGAGGTGTGCCCACATCTACTAGAAAATTACTTACCAGAGAAATAGTAATGATGAAGTATAAAATGCAAAATGAAAACAATGATTTGCGTTTGAATGTTATTATTGCAAAGGCAATAAGTCCGAGCCAAACAATAACTGCCAAAATAAACTGAACCGAAACAGGAGTGATGTATGGAATCTGATTATACCCGTAATCGAAAGAAAGAGGATGGGGAACAAACAACAACACAACATACTTCAAAAGAATATAAACCTTAGTTGAAAAAGCTTCACTGGCTGTGGCATAAAGGTAAGGAGAGTTGAGCACATCCAGTTGAGTGGTGGAGTGAATTCCTCCAATAATGGTATGACGAATGTATAAGTAAACAATCGTTACCAAGGCTAAAGGCAAAGCATAGAGAATAGATTGTTTGATTGTTTTATCAAAGAAGAAATAAAGAACAAGGGGAACAATTGCAATAAATGTAATCGCACTTTCGCGGGTAAGAATGGCCAGAAAGAAACAAATCAACCCAACGATGGCATAGTGCAATTTAGGGCGAAGATTATATTTAATGGCGTATAGCAACGTGACGATTATAAGTAAAAACGTAATCAGTTCGTCTCTGCTTTTTACATTAGCAATAACTTCTGTGTGGATGGGATGAACAGCAAATAGCAGACAAGTGATAAATGCAAATAAATAATGCTGTTGTTTAAAAATATAATTATGCAGTAACTTGAACAGAAGTGCGCAGATGAGTGCAAAAAGTAAAATATTAATCAAGTGAGAAACGAATGGATTCGCACCGAAAAACTGATGTTCGATTGCGTTTACAACGAGTGTGAATGGGCGATAACGTGCTTCCGAAAGTGCAGAAGGTGTGTCTTTAAATCCGTGAAATAAATCGGTGGTTAGGATTTCCGGAATGGCTTTGATGCCTTGCTCCACAAGGGTGTTGGCAGTCATTATTAACCCATCGTCAAGCGTGTAATCATTAAAAAGCGTATTTACATTTAATCCTACAGCAAGCAGAATAATTATCATCAGCTGTTGAAAGGGCGAAAATGAAAATGTTTTTTTTGTTGTCATTCAATTAAAAATAATAGAAACTTACCTTCATCATTTAATTACTTACAAATTCCTTCTTGTCTATTTTATGGTCGGGAGCTATTCTTTTCACTTCTTCCCATGCCTTGTTTGCGTTGATGGTATCGCCTTTCAGATAATAATTACCTCCCAGATTATACCATGCTTCGGTGTGACGATTGTTCAATTCAACCGACTTGAGATAGCACTGAATGGCTGCATCGGTGTTGTCTTTTTCATAATAAGCGTTGCCTTGTGCATAAATGGAATTACTCATTAAATCCATCAATTGTTTGGTTTGGGGCGATGCCGGATTATAATTATTATCGCTCAGCCAAAGTGCTACCGAAGGATAAGTGGACAACAAGGCAATGTGAGCCGTAAGCAGGTCGTTGTATTGAAAGGGCTGGTCAGACAGCGGAGGATGAGGAAATGAATTCAAAATGTTTTCGGCATTTTGAGCATAATACACCGCCTGTTTATAAAGTGTGTTTTTGGTTGGAGAGGCCGCCTGATTCTCGGCCTTTGTAATGTAAAGTTTAGTTAGGCTAATATTTGTTTTCAAACTTTGGGGAGATGTAACCACATCGGTAGTGTAAAGTGTTTCATCATTTTTCCAATTTGAATTTCGAATAATAGTTTTGAAAGAGAGTGCAGCCAAAAGCAGCAGTAAAACCAAATTAGAAACCAGATTAGCTTTTTTGTTGAGGAATACAAAAAGCCCTGCCATCACCAAACAGAAAGCCAGCGAAGGTTGAAACAACAATCGCTCCGAAAGAGGAGTGCCTATGTCGGTAATAAAATTGGTGGCTAGCGAAATGGTGACGAAAAAATAAAGAATAGAAAACGATAGCAGAGATTTTTTGCGGGCCGCAAAGAGCGCCCATACAAGCAAAGCAACAAGAATAACCAAGGAGTAAAGAAAAGACAGGGAATTAAAATCGATGTAAGGAATTTGATTGATGCCATAGTCCCACGACAGAGGATGAGGAAACGCAAGCAATTGGATGTTTTTAAACAATACAAATGTTTTGGTAGCGAATGCCTGAGTGCCCGAAGCAAAGAGGTAAGGAGAGTTGAGTATGTCCGGCACTTGTGCCGAATGCACATTACGCACCACCAGATAACGAATAACCAGATAACAAACCGTTATAAACACAAGTGGTAAGGTGTACAAAACCGATTGTTTTATTTTTTGTTGAAAGAAAAAATAAAACACCAGTGGGACAGTAGCAATAAAAGTAATGGCGCTTTCGCGGGTAAGCAATGCAAAGAAGAAAAATACCATCGAATAGATAAACCCTTTGCGAGTGCGGTTTGCGCTGAATTTAATAAGCGAAATAAGCGAAGCTATCAGGAAAATAAAAGTTAATAGTTCGTCTCTGCTTTTTACATTGGCCACCACTTCGGCATGTATAGGATGCACCACAAACAGCAAACAGGTAATAAAGGCCAGCTCCCCTCCGGCCTTTGTCCACGGGCTTGGTGCGGCCTCGCCTGGCAAATCTTCTTCTATCGCCTCATCGTTTTCTTTAAACAAATACCTACTTAATAAGATATACAAAAGGGCGATGAGCACCCCAAAAAGTAATACATTGATAAGATGAGAAACCAAAGGATGAGCACCGAAAAACTGATACTCCAGCGCAAAAGTAATTAAGGCCAGAGGCCGATACCGAGCCTGACTAAGTGCCGCTCCTGTGCCGCTGTAGCCATGCAGCATATCGGTGGTAAGGAGTTCCGGAATGCCCGAAAGTCCTTTTTGAACCACTGTGTTTTGCGTCATCACATAAATATCGTCTACGGCATATTGGTTAAAAAGCGTGTTCAGATTAAGCCCAACAGCTAATAGAAGGAGCAGCATTAGCTGCCTGCGCGAAGAGAAACGAAAAAGGGCTTTACTTGTCATTTGTGCAAATTTAGTAAAGATTTTTTCATACAAAAGTGAGAGAAAACATTGCATATATGCCATGTTTTTGTTCTTACTCGCTTTTTAAAGGTTGATTTCATTTTGTCATTGCCATCTCATCGAAGCAATCTCAAATCTCATGTCTCAATACTTAAATCTAATATCTAATTATTTTTTGGGCGTAATTATTATCGCTTTCTTTTGTGGTGACACAGAGTAACACGGAGGGGGATTTGGCATTGGTGATAGGTGATTGGGGGGGCTTTACGAAATACGAATTTACGAATAGGGGGAGAGGGATTGTTGATTGGTGGTTGTTGATTGGGGGAAGGGGAAAGGGTGAAATGGGAAAATGGGAAAATGGGAAAACGGGAGGGGAAATTAGCTTTTTTGGGGTAAGAATTGTGATATTACGGTATTCGATATGCCATTTTACGGTATCCAGTAGAAGAGTACACGGAATCTGGGATAACACTTTACGCCATGTGGGATGACACTTCACGCCTCCCAGGATGACACTTTACGCCATCTGGGATGACACTTTACGCCACCCGGGATGACGCTTTACGCCATCTGGGATGACGCTCCACGCCACCTGGGATAACACTTTACGGAATATGGTATGAGACTTTACGGAATATGGGATGAGACTTTACGGAATATGGGATGACCCTCACGGAGGGTGGTATGAGAGTTTACGCTATATGGGATGAGAGGGAACGGAATATGATATGGGGGGGGTAGTGAGGCGATATTGCAGATTTATAGTAAGTTAAGGGGTAGCACCTCTCCCCTGCCCCTCTCCACAAGAGAGGGGGAGAAACGGGACGGTAGGGGGTTGCACCTCACCCCCGACCCCTCTCCACAAGAGAGGGGGGCCAGAAGGTGACGGTTGGGATGAGAAAGGACGATTGGGAAAAACTTAATTTTAGAGGTGAAATTTGTAGAATTTTAGAATTGGGAGTGGAAAGGAGGATTGAGGTATGTAAGCAAAGCTTACAAAATTAAC
>CAIYIS010000077.1 GCA_903926385.1 uncultured Bacteroidota bacterium | reverse complement strand
GTCCCAAGGGTTCGGCTGTTCGCCGATTAAAGTGGCACGCGAGCTGGGTTCAGAACGTCGTGAGACAGTTCGGTCCCTATCTGTTGTGGGCGTTAGAAATTTGAGAGGACCTGACTCTAGTACGAGAGGACCGAGTCGGATGGACCGCTAGTGTACCTGTTGTGGCGTCAGCTGCATCGCAGGGTAGCTATGTTCAGATGAGATAAGTGCTGAAAGCATCTAAGTACGAAACTCACCTCAAGATAAGATTTCTTTAAAGGGTCGTGGAAGATTACCACGTTGATAGGTTGTAGGTGTAAAGACAGTAATGTCAAAGCCGAGCAATACTAATTACCCGTTAGCTTTCTTATTAAGCTTCGTATCCCTTTTTTTGTTTGTTAAATTGTCTTTGTATTTTCTTTCTTTATATGTCAATCTTATTTGTCCGCCAATACGGACATCGATTTTAGGTGACTATAGCGGTGAGGTCCACCTCTTCCCATTCCGAACAGAGAAGTTAAGCCCACCAGCGCAGATGGTACTACAGTAAAATGTGGGAGAGTATGTCGTTGCCATTTTTAAATTAGCCCCAATTCATTACTGAATTGGGGCTTTTTTTTTGAATATTTTTATAGACTTCAATTTTAATTACAAGTTAGGATTCTTTAATGTTACTTTTGTTCGCTTAAGATTAATTATATGATTCGGATTCGAATGTATTTGTTGTGTTGTGTTCTTGTTTTTCCTTCGTTTTTAGTGGGGAGAAATGGGGATAGCATTAAGTTATGGAAGGATAATTCAATTACTCATTATTTTTCAGCCGAAGGTTTCGAGTTTCCTGGTGATTCTCTTTTTTCAGTAGAAAATGGTTTGAACAGCTTTCAGAATTACCTTGTTCGAAACAATATGGGAAATGTGGGGATGGCAGTAAATGATGGTGTTTGGAAAGAGTCTGAAAGTGGTATTGGTTTTAGATATTTTAAAAATAATTATCAAAACTACTTTTATCTCCCCGAAAATATAAAGTTCTATAACACTCGAAGTCCTTTTTCGGATTTAATGTATGTTGCAGGTAGTAAAAAGGAGGGCTATTTCAAGATGACCTTCGCATACAACATTAAAAAAAACTGGAATATAACAGTTGATTTTAGTCGAATAAGGAGTGAAGGGTTTTATAAAAGAAGCAAAACACTCGGTAATTTTATAGGGTTAAGTACAAATTACAAGGGGAAGAACAATCGCTATTGGTTGCTGGTGAGTGGAGGATTTAATAGTATTAAGAATGAGGAAAGTGGCGGTGTGATGCGAGATTCGGATTTTGTGAATGGAATCAGTAGCGAAAGGATATTAACTGATATGAACCTTCAAAGTGCAAAACAAGGTGTAATGACTAGCGGGATAATGGTTAAGCAATATTTGAATATGGGTACACGAAGTGAGGATACAGCTTCATTAGGAATGATAATCCCTGCCAACCGTTTTATACTTATATCCACTTATAATAATTTAGCATTGAAGTATGCTGATGATTATCCTTTAGGAGGATTTTATAAAAATGTTTTTTATGATTCAGTAAAAACTTTTGATACAACTTTTACGTATAGTATCGGGAATGAATTAGAATGGAAACGAGTGGATAATGGTAATCACATAGGTTTTTTCAAAAAAATTGGATTTGGGGGTGGAATAAAAGATGAATTGATTCGAGTGAAGCAAAGGGCTATGGATTCGGTTATGAATAATATTATTCTTAAAGCAGAGCTATTTAATTTGTACTCGGATTACAGTTTGAACTGGAAAGGTGAGGGGCGCTATATTGTTAATGGGTGCAATAAAGGGGATTTTAAATTGGGAGGTATTATCAGGAAGAAGTTTTTTGATAGTATTGTTGAAGTAACTTTTCGAGGAAGCTATAGTGTCAATTCTCCCGACTTTATCTTTAATAAATATGCTTCCAATAATTTTTTCTGGAATAATAATTTTGATAAAACAAAGAAGTGGAACATTGGAGGAGACTTTGAAATGAAACGCCTGAAAATGCTATTGGGGGCTAATTATACGATAGTGCAGAATGATTTGTACTTTGATAATTTTGCAATAGCTCGTCAATATTCAGGTGCAATTCCTATGTTTTCGGCATATTTGAAAAAGGATTTTAAATTAGGCAACTGGCACTTGGATAATAGTGTCCTTTATCAATACGTTCCCGACTCTATGGTGATAAGAGTGCCTTCTTTAATTTTGAATCATTCACTTTATTTTTCGATTAATAAAATGTTTAAAGGAGCTCTCGATTTACAAATTGGTGCAAGTGTTTATTATAATTCCGCTTATTATGCCAATGCTTATATGCCTGCCACGGGTGAATTTTATTTGCAAAATGATGCAAAGTATGGTAACTATCCTTTTATTGATTTTTTCGTAAACGCGAAAATAAAAGCGGTTAGGGTTTTTGTAAAAATAGATCATCTCAACAGCGGTTTTACTGGAAGTAATTACATGATAACACCTCATTACCCTATAAATGAAAGGGCATTTAAACTGGGAGTAAGTTGGCGATTCTGGGATTAAATTTATTCAAAGACTCTCACCGATTTCAAAATGTAACAGATTCTGAAGTTTGAAAGTATTTCTACAACCATTAGGCATTAATTAATGTTGGAGAAAATTATTTCCTAATCCAGTATTAGATTATTTTATTTTATTTTATTTAAAAGTGCTTCACAATCTTTTTTTGCTTTTATATCGTCTTCGCAAGCGGGTGTTAATTCTAAGGCCTTTTTAGCCCAAAGTTTCGCTTCAATATCTTTTCCCATTTCATGATATGTTTCGGCTAGTTCGAATTGATGCAACATAAATTTTGGTTCTAATGAAATGGCTTTCATAAACGAACTTATAGCATCGTTGTAAGAACCCCCTTCGGGCACTCCGCCAAAAAAAGAATTAATCATAATTTTTTCAACACTGTTAAAACCTGCGATAGTACGATGCCATCTGCCCAAAATATGATATGCACCGGCTATTTTGGGATTAAGAGTAATACTGCGGTCGAGTTGTGTTTTGATGTTTTTAGAATTAGCAATCTTTACTTTTGAACTTGCATTTTCGTTAATACGTCCCAACGCCATGGCATACAAATAATGCGCGTCAGCATTCGTTTCACTAAGTTTTATTGCTCTCTGAGCAAGGTGGCCTGCCGAATTATAATAATTCATTTTCTCCGTTTCAGGCAGATAATAAAATGCATATTTAACATAACAGTAGGCCCCGCCTGTGAGGTAATTCACATTGTTCGAATCGGTCTTTAACAAAGACTGATATAAAGGCAATGCTTCTTTATAATTGTAAGCGGTCTTAAATTTAAGTGCTTTTGCGAAAAGTTCTTCTGTGCTTTGGGCGGTTACCCATACTGCTTGTGTTGTCAGAATCGCGATGAAAACTATAGTTTTTAATTTCATGTTTTGTTCTACTTATTTATTAATTACTTCACTTTTTATTCAGAACTCTTTTTGATAACTCATAAATAATAATTTGTCATCAAATCCTGCAAAACCTTAAAACGCTCTGTTAATACCAACAACAAATCGATACTGGAAATAATCTTTATCAGTTGCCGGAATATTATTTAAGAACAATGGCATGTCAAATCGAATGGTTAACGGATTTACAGTTTGAAGGAAAGCGAATTTCTTAATTGTAAATGTAGCACCAACTCCTGCATCCACTCTAAGATCAGACATTTTTATAATTTTATCAGTTGTTTCATTGTAATTTATTATTCCGGCATCACCAAATAAGTATGTAGAGAGTTTGAATGTTTTAGTAATCCAGTTTTGTTTTCTGATTTTTATAATTCCATCAAAATCGAGTTCGGCATTTGCTGCAGCTCCGGTTTCTCCTTTATAAGTCAATGCTATTGTTCCGTCTGACTGAACTTGTGGTGCCCAGTATCCTGAATACCCTCTCAGGTTAAGCCCTCCTCCGTAATTAAAATTATTGGTTGTAGCTCCGTATGTGGCCCATTTCGGATCGAAGAAACCTTGGGAGCGAGTGTATTTATTATCCATCATCTCTTCCGGATTGCCTCCGGCAAGATATAATTTAGAAGAATTAGCCCAATTGTTTCCCGAACCTATTTGCCCGAATAATCGTGTATTCAGTTTTAATTTCCACAAATTCGTGCGGTTGATAATGGTTAAGTTGGCCGATTTGTAATCATAATCGCTCATCAACGCAGACGAGCGCATTGCAAAATTAATTAACCCACTTCCTATTCTATAATTATAAGTATGTTCAATGCCAATGTTCATCGTGTTGTTGAGTTTGTCCACAGAGCCTTCGGCAGGCATAAGTAAATAATGAAGAGAAGTAGAGTCTTTGCGGTATGCGGATTTAAAAAACATATACATTTTATTTTTACCTGAAATATCTTTTCGTTCAAAACCAACAGTCATTGCTTGAAGTCCATCTAATGCTTTTATGGAGGCATACACTGACGAACCTTTCATGAACATATCTGTAGCTGTTCTGTAATTTATTCTAAAATTAACTAAATCATGCAAGTTCATATCGTGTTTGGCGGCAGCTGTGTCGAGATAATTTTGACCGGCTCCTGTATTAAACCAGACGGTTGCATCAAAAATGTGTTTATAATTCATGTAATTTCCATTCAAGTTGAGCCCTACTTTAATTCCGTCATACCCATTGTACCATATATCCGGACGAGCATACAAGTCATATTTTGTCCAGTCAGATGGAATATAAATTCTTGAATCGAAACGATAATTAACAGGTGTATGTAAATTATTGTTGAGCATATATGCATCAGCCAAGCGATGAGTGGGGTCTATCACCACATCCGAAATGCCTTCCGGAATGGTTACACTTGCTGTGTAAGTCGGTTTAACTTTATCCCATCCTATCCAGCGAGGCAATATCTTTGCATCAGTTTTCTTCTCAAACCAATTATTTGGAATATAAAATTTGTAGGCGGAATCATTTTTGTCAATCAAAGAAAAGTCGAGAGGCATTTGCATTCCGTTTCTTTTAAATGTAATAAGATACTCATCTTTGCCCTTACCTCTTTTTACTGATTTTACAGCATAATCAATAGTTTTAGGAGTTTCCATCCATTCGTCAAAAAACCAATCTAAATCAACATGCGTGTATTGAATAATTGAATTTCTGAAATCTTCCATATAAGGATGTGCCATTTTCCATTGATTAAAATAGTGGCTGATGGCCGCCTGAAACAACGAGTCGCCTAGTGTATATTGTAAGTTATAAAGCATGGTAGCCGTTTTCATGTAAACATTTCGGTAACCTCCTCCATGTCCCACAGCTCCGTTATACATGTCAGAATGCGTGCTCATACTGGTTTCATTGTTTTTGCAAATGTCATTCATAAATGAGGCGTATACCTGAGAATTTCGAACCACATCTGGTTCGGTAAAATAATTTACATATTTATTTTTAGGAGGAAATCGCAATCTCTCTTTTCCATCAATGCGCTCGTACACCCAGTTGGTAGTAAATTGTGTGAATCCTTCATCAAGCGCAGCACGATACGTTTCATTGTTTCCTATCATTCCAAAAAACCAATTATGCGAAATTTCATGCGCCAACAAATCTCTGTAATCGGGGTCCATTCCTCCATCAAGCGTTAGCATAGGGTATTCCATCCCATCTTGAGCATCTGCTACTATCATCTTTGGATAGGCGTACAAACCCCATGATTCTGAATTAACCTTTAGCACTTGTGCGGCATACGAGGCTGCGTTTTGCCAACGCGAAGCGTGAGGTTCCTGACAGAGGGAGTAACATTTAATTCCGTTATAATCGGCTTCTCCTATACGATAATTAGGATCTGCTGTGAGTGCAAAGTCATGCACGTTTTCTGCATGAAATTTCCAGGTTTTGGTGGTACCGTTAGGAGCTACTATTACCGAAGGTTTTTCGTTCCATGGTTTATTTGCAAAATTACGAATATCGAGTTTGGCTCTTAAATCGGATGGAAGAACTTCATCCGTATTTAATAAGGTTCCTGTTGCATCAAGTATGTAATTGTTTGGAAAAGTAAATGCCACATCGTAAGCACCAAAATCGCCATAAAATTCATGGTCCATGTGTTGGTCTGTATCCCATCCCTGTTTGCGGTCGTAAACAGAAATTCGAGGATACCAATGCACCACATCATAATGTTTTGAGCCAAATGAATTAAATAATTTCATTCGATTACGAATGGTTCCTCCATTAAAATAGGTTTTAAATGTAATTTTGAATGTTATGTTTTCTCCCGATTTCAGAGGAGAATCAAGCATAACTTTTAGAACAGTATTGTCTTGTTCCATTTTTAATTCCTTCCCATTAACCACAATTGACGACACATTACAACCTAACCCCTGTTCGGAGTATTTGCCAAAAGTCAATTTTGTTCCATTATTTTTATACAGGTCGGCCAGATAAGAACCCTTGGCCTGAGCGTTGCTGTATAAATGAAAAAATACAAATTTCAATTCATCAGGCGAATTATTGTAATAGGTAAGTTCTTCTGCTCCGTCAATTATATCGGTTTTATCGTCCAGCGATGCATTTATTTTGTAATAAACATCCTGTTGCCAATATCCTTCAAACGGTTTTTTATTTTTCCAGTAATATTGATTGGTGTTCGATTGGTAATTGTTTTCAGGAAATTGTGCATAGGCTCTATTGGCCCAAATGCAGGCCACAGCTATAATAATTGAAAGTAAATTTCTTTTTTGCATGCTTTAATTCAGATAATTTTTGTTTGGTAAATATAGAGATTAATTTTAATGTTGAATTGAGTAATTGAATTCCATCTTGTATAATGGGGGATTTAAAAAACAATTTTTATCTTTTTCCTGGTAAGAACATTTATGAAATCTACTAAACTTTATCATTCTGTTTAGTATCCTAATTCAATTCAAACCACCCTTGAAACTCATTTTGACAAAACAGAAAAAAGAAAATTGGAGTAGCGCCTACCTGCGATTAATCGTAGGCAGGTAATAAGCCTGTTAATAAAGGGAACTCAAGAAATTAACGTAGTTGAAACCGGGTATTAAATCATCACCCCAAACTGAGCGTTACGGCAAAATTGCTCTGTTTAGATCTGCAATAAGCTATGAAGATAGTAAAGAGGAAGTTTTTTTATAAATTTTATGACGTTATTGGTTCGATGGCTTCTTAAAGGGAAAATACTACAAGGAAATGGGAGATTAAGATAACCAGTGTAAGTAGAGATAACGAATAGGCATAAAAAAAGAGGTCCCGCACTCCTACAGGACCTCCACACTCCATGAAAACAACTAAATCACTTTCGAAATTTAGTGATACAAAGGTAAAGCATAATTTATTTTCAAATTAAAAACTGGATAGTTTTTTTATTAACATTATTTTCATTCTACACCTTATATAGCTATGGTCTTGTCGAATTTATTGTTCGTTTCATCATTATGCAGTTAAAAATGGTTCAAACCATACCTTATTTTTAGAAAGTAGTGGTGGCTGTAAATGTTCCTTTATCTTAAAAGTTAATTGTATTTCTTATTCCTGAAGTATGGAAAGCATGGAAATCAAATATGGTGAGTCCTGTTTTTCAAAAGATTTTGTATTTTTGTTTTGAAAAATTCAATTGTCATCTAAATATACAAACCTTAATAAAAAAGAATACGATGCGTTTTAAACTTAGGCCATGGAATTTACGTGATTTGGGACAGTTGGTAAATTATGCCAACAATTGGAATGTGGCCAAATATTTAACTGACCAATTTCCGTTTCCATACACCGAAGATGCCGGGAAAAGTTTCATCGAAATGGCCTCAAAAGATAATCCTGTTCGGATTTTTGCAATTACCTTAAGCGATGAAGCTGTGGGCGGAATAGGTATACACCCTCAACACGATATTTTTAAGAAAAATGCAGAACTTGGTTATTGGTTAGCCGAGCCATTTTGGGGGAAAGGAATAATGACAACAGCTGTGAAGGAAATGTTGGAATATTCATTTAATAACTTTGAAATAAACAGAGTGTTTGCTCGCCCTTTTGGAAACAATATAGGTTCTCAAAAGGTTCTGGAAAAGACAGGTTTTGTTCTCGAAGCAAGATTGAGAAAAGTGCTTTTTAAAAACGGGGAATATCTGGATGAATTAATTTATGCAGTAAGAAGAGAAGATAGAAAATAAAATTGAACTTTATTTCGTCAAAATATAAGTAAGTATCAAACCATTTTATACAACCAACCAATTGAACACAAAAATTAAAATTATTGTTACAGGTGCCACCGGCATGGTAGGCGAAGCTGTGCTTCACGAGTGTTTATTGCATCCTGATGTGGAGCAGGTACTCATTATCAACAGAAAACCATTTGGTATAAAACATCCTAAACTCAGAGAAATTATTCATGCCGATTTTTATAATCTATCTGCGATAGAAGCTCAGCTCAAAGGATACTCTGCATGTCTTTTCTGTTTGGGTGTTTCTTCTGTTGGAATGAAAGAAGAGGATTATTTCAAATTGACTTATACACTTACTATGCACTTTGCGCAAACAGTGGCAAAGCAAAATTCAGACATGGTGTTTTGTTACATTTCGGGAGCCGGCACCGACAGTACCGAAAAAGGAAAGCAAATGTGGGCAAGAGTTAAAGGAAAAACAGAAAACGATTTGATGAAATTACCATTCAAAAGTGTGTATAATTTCCGTCCGGGAATATTATCACCCACAAAAGGAATGAAAAATACTTTGAGTTACTATAAATATCTGGGATGGTTATTACCTGTTATTCGTCTACTAGCTCCTAAATACATCACTTCATTAAAGGAACTTGGTTTAGCTATGATTCACACCTCAACAAAAGGCTATGAAAAAAACATACTGGAAGTAACCGATATTCTTGAATTATCTAAAAAAGGATAAAACGAAGTTTTGATTAATTTAATCAGAAAATTAATAGTGCTGATGAATTAATAGAAAGGATGTTTACCAGCCGTTACAAAAACAAAAGTCCTGCACCAGGGCAGGACTCTTATCATTAACACATAAACTAAAAACTATTTTTTATCAGCAGGTTTTGCTGGTGTTGCACATGCTGTTGTGCATACATGTCCTCTTTCACCATGGGCTAACACATGTTTTCCTCCTTTGCAGGTTGCCGTACAAACGTGTGGTTTAGCAGTTGCATCTTTTGTATCTACCACTTTGGTAGCAGTTACAGCAGGTGTTGCAGTGGTAGTAGCTGCAGGTTTTGATTTTCCGTCTTGTGCATTCATTGCTAAAGCAATTGTTGATGCTACAAAAAATAATGCGATTTTTTTCATAATGGATAAGTTTTAGGGTGACGATGATTAATTGTTGAAGCAAAATTACATCAAAGAACAACAGGTAAATTATAATGCAGAACTATTTAACATTTTTTCACGCTGTAAAATACCAAACCCTGCTTTAATGGTTTTAAAAGCAGGGGTTGGTAAACCTTTTTCTTCCGAAATAAACTATGGGTGCAATGTATTAATACGGTGTCCGCAGCGGCTTTTCCACTTTTCTTTTTCTTCTTCTGTCATATTAGCCATACGTTCCTGCATTTTTTGTTTCCAACGATCTTTCATCCGATGGTTACCTCCTCCGCAGTGTTTGCCTCGGCCTCCGAATCCTCCGAAAAGGATTTTGGATAATACAATTAAGCCAATGGCCTGACAAAAAGTAATCAGGTGTCCTCCGAAAAGTGATGGAACAAGCCAATTCCATAAAAACATGGTACCAAATCCGGCCAGTGAACCAAACAGAACCACAGCCACTACTCCTTTTACAATTTTAAAAACTACATACTTCGCGTTCATATTTTTTATTTTTTAGTTTAATAATTCGTTGTATAAATCACGCAAATGTTCTCTGAGAAACGATACCGCATAATGTTTTCTCGAAATAACCGTTTTTAAGGGAATATTCATGTTCTCGGCAATTTGTTTCAATTTCATCCCTTCCAATTCGTGCATCACAAAAACGTCTTTTTGATTTGCCGGTAAAAGGTCTAAGGCGTCAGCCAATTGTTCCGAAAACAACGAAAGCATCATTTTTTCATCAGCTGTTTTTTCGATCGAAGCCAGCATATCCGAAAGAAATAGGGGCTCATCTTCCTCGTTTTCGTTCATTAATTTGTTTTCGAATCGTTCCGGCTTTCGTTTTCTATACCAATCGGTAATTTTGTTTCGGGCCACTCGGTAAAGCCATGATGCAATTTTTTCAATTCTTTCGGCTTCTCGTGCTGTTTCGATAAATTCAAAAAAGACATCCTGCAGAACATCTTCAGCATCTTCTATCGAAGGCATTTTGCTGCTGATAAAGTTCAGTAACCTGCCCTTCTCGCTATGAATGGCATTGTCAATTTCTTTATTTTTTAATTCACTTACAGCAGCGTTGCTCATTTTAATTTGTGTGTTATACTCTACTAGACGAATGAAAAAGTAAAATACTTTAAATAAAATAAAATATTTTTTTTGGGTCTGCATCCATCTAAAAATGTACCATTTCCAAAACCTGACATATTGTTATGACAAGTTGCATTTGCATATATGCATTCTTTTACTACTTTCGTGGCGCAAAAAAAAGGAGTACAGATGATTTACGGCTAGGAAAGCCGCCACTTCTGTGCTTCAAATCAAAATAAACCTAAGAAAATTAAATTATGAAGGTAGGAGTTCCATCTGAAATTTTCCCAAACGAATTAAGGGTTGCGGCCACCCCAAAAACCGTTACACGACTTCAGAAACAAGGGTTCGAAGTGTATATTCAGCACAATGCTGGTGCAAGAGCCAATTTTTCTGACAAAGATTTTGAAGCAGCAGGAGCTAAAATTGTTGCTACAGCTGCCGAAATTTATAGTCAATCCGACATTGTATTAAAAGTAAAAGAGCCTTCAATGGAGGAAGTGGATTTGATGCATCCGGGCTTGGTAATGTTGAGTTACCTGTGGCCGGCACAAAATCAACCTTTACTTCAAAAATTAGCTGACAAAAAAGTAAATGCTATTGCAATGGATGCCATTCCGCGTATTTCCAGAGCACAAAAAATGGATGTGTTATCGTCCATGGCAAACATTGCAGGATACAGAGCCGTTATAGAAGGTTCTTACCATTTTGGTAGATTTCTGAACGGTCAAATTACAGCTGCTGGTAAGGTAGAGCCAGCCAAGGTTTTGGTTATTGGTGCAGGTGTAGCCGGTTTGGCTGCCATAGGTGCTGCCAACTCGTTAGGGGCAATTGTAAGAGCTTTTGATACTCGTAAAGAAGTAGCAGAACAAATTGAATCGATGGGTGCACAATTCTTAACCGTTGAAATTAACGAAGACGGTGCTACATCATCCGGTTACTCCAAAGAAATGAGTAAAGAATTCATCGAAGCAGAGATGAAATTGTTTTTAGAGCAAGCCAAAGAAGTAGATATTGTAATAACTACCGCTCAAATTCCGGGACGTCCAGCTCCAAGATTATGGATGGATTATCACGTAGCCGCCATGAAAGCAGGTTCGGTTATTGTGGATTTAGCTGCATCTACCGGAGGTAACTGTGCACTTACTAAGAACGGAGAAGTTTACACCACCGACAATGGAGTAACTATGGTTGGTAAATTATCTCAATTGCCAAGTCAGGCTTCGCAGTTGTATGGAAATAACCTTTGTCATTTATTAGATGATATGGGCAAAGCAGAAAAATGGAAGATTGACATGGAAGATGCTGTTGTTTCAAGAGCAATGGTAACTTATAATGGCGAAATTCATTGGCCACCTGCACCACTACCTGTTAGCCCGCCAAAACCGAAGGCCGCAGAAGTGGTAGTAGAAGACCCTAAAATTGTTTCAGAACGGAAAAACAAAAAAGAAGCCACATCAATGGTTATTAAACTAGGTGTAATTGGCGCTCTTTTATTACTTATCGGCCAATTTGCTCCGGGCGAATTTATGCAACATTTCACCGTGTTTGTATTAGCTGTATTTATTGGTTGGCAAGTAATCTGGAATGTATCGCATTCACTTCATACTCCTTTAATGGCGGTTACCAATGCCATCAGTGGTATTATCATAGTGGGTGGTTTATTGCAAGTAAAGAGTGATTTGTCAACATCGCTTGTGATGACTGTTTTGGCATCCATTGCCATTCTGGTTGCCAGCATTAATATTGTTGGAGGATTTGTGGTTACCCACCGTATGTTGAAAATGTTTAAAAAATAGGTTAACTGGATTCCTGTGAAATAAAATAGACAGATAAAATTCTTTTACCACAGAGGCACATAGATACATAGGGTTTTCACATAGAAAATCTTTAAGAAATTAAAAAGAGAATATATTAAAGTAAGCATAAGTATATAAATGCAAATAACTCAAAAATATTTAGACGAACTTTCCTATAATATTATAGGATGTGCAATAGAAGTTCATAAACATTTAGGGCCTGGGTTAATGGAAAGTGTATATGAAAAGTGCTTCATTCATGAATTGGGATTAAGAGGACTTAGTTACACTTTCCAGCAAAAAATACCAATTGAATATAAAAATATTTTTCTGGAAGGAGATTTAAGATATGATGTGCTTGTTGAAAACCTTATCGTTGTTGAATTAAAAGCAATTGAGGAATTTATTCCTATTCACGATGCAATTCTTTTGACTTACATGAAAATGCTAAAAAAACCAAAAGGTGTTCTAATTAATTTTTGTTGTACAAATATTTTCAAAGAAGGACAAAAGACTTTTGTGAATGAATATTATGCATTATTGCCAAAAAATTAATTTTAAAATATCCTATGTGAAAACCCTATGCTCCTATGTGGTAAAAAAAATAAATATTGTGTAAAAGAAAAATAGTAAAACCAAAAAAATAAGAAAATAAGAAATATGATTTATATAGAAAAAGAAATACAAACAGCAGCCTATTTATTTGCAAGTATTCTGTTTATTTTAAGCTTGGGAGGTTTGTCTTCACAAGAATCTGCTAAGCGCGGAGTGTTTTATGGTATAGTAGGTATGGCCATCGCCATTTTTGCTACCGTTTTGGGCAAAGGTGTAGAAGGCCACGTTTATATTATAGGTGCCATCTCAGTAGCCGCTATTATCGGTACTCTGTTGGCTCGTAAAGTAGAAATGACCTCCATGCCTCAGCTTGTTGCTATCCTTCATAGTTTTGTTGGATTAGCTGCCGTGCTGGTTGGTTATGGTTCTTACATTGATGTAAACACTCAGGCATTAAAAGGTACTGAACATACCATACATTTAGTAGAGGTATTTGTTGGGGTGTTTATCGGAGCCATTACGTTTACAGGTTCTATCATTGCCTGGGGAAAATTAGAAGGTAAAATAATGAGCAAACCATTGTTGTATCCCGGCCGACATGCTGTTAATTCAATAATGGTGCTTGGTTCCATTGTTTTGGGAGTTATGTTTGCAGGAGCCGAAGGAACTGACGGAATGATATACTTATATATTATGACTGCCATGGCAGGTTTTGTGGGTGTAATGTTGGTTATGGCCATTGGCGGTGCCGATATGCCGGTGGTAGTTTCGATGTTAAACTCTTATTCGGGTTGGGCTGCATCAGCTGCAGGTTTTATGCTTGGCAACGATTTATTAATTGTAACCGGTGCATTAGTGGGTAGTTCGGGAGCTATTCTTTCTATTATTATGTGCGAAGCCATGAACCGTTCGTTCTTCTCGGTTATACTTGGAGGTTTTGGAGCAGTAACACAATCAGGAGATGCTGCTGCCATGGAAGGAGAGGTTACATCACTCAATCATGAAGAAGTAGCCGAATTATTAAAAGAAGCCAAATCAATTGTTATTGTTCCGGGTTACGGAATGGCTGTTGCAAAAGCACAGTATCCTATTTATACAATTGTACAAGCATTGCAAAAAGCAGGCAAAAAAGTACGATTTGCCATCCATCCTGTTGCCGGTCGTTTACCGGGACACATGAATGTATTATTGGCCGAAGCTAACGTACCTTACGATATTGTTATGGAAATGGACGAAATTAATCCCGACTTGCCCGATACTGATGTAGTAATGGTGATTGGTGCTAACGATGTGGTTAATCCCGGAGCGCAGGACGATCCATCCAGTCCTATTTACGGAATGCCGGTTATCGAAGCATGGAAAGCGGAGAAAGTAATCATCATGAAACGTTCGATGTCGGTAGGGTATGCAGGGGTAGAAAATCCTTTGTTTTACAAACCAAATGCAGAAATGCTTTATGGTGATGCTAAAGACAGCGTTGAAAAAATACTTGGATTTTTGAAATAGGTTTCAGGTTTCAAATTCACAAAAATCCCGCTTTGAGCAATCAGAGCGGGATTTTTTTTGGGTACATATTACTTTATGGTTTCAGCATTGAGACATTCGGTTTCGTATTAATATTTGGCTTAACAGTTTTTTTAAATGTTATTTTGAAGAAAATGTTTCTTAAGAAATCGTAATTGCCATAGCTAAAATGGCAGATACCATTACCAAAAAGGGAACTCTCATTTCCAAAAAGGTAATTACAATTACACAAAAGGTAATCACCCTAACCAAAAAGGTAATTACCTTTACTAAAAAGGTAACTCCCTTTTTCAAAAAGGGACTTACACGCGAACGTAGGGTAAATGGAATAATGGTTTAAATATCAACAGGATAACCCCCAAAAGGCAATTCTTGTTGAAAAAAGTCACTTCCTCGGCAGGTGCATTCTTGTTTTTCTCATTCTGGAAATAAATTCCATCAGCCAATCTCTAGCAACCTTCCCTCAATAATCTGAAATCTGAAATTTTTACCCTTATTCATAAACCATCGCAGTTGGCCGAGAGATGGTGAAGGTGTGAATTTTTAAAGAAAAGGAGAGCACGGGGTTAAATCGGGAGCGTTTTCCTGTATTGTCGGGCAGATTGGGATAAAAGCCATAGGTAATCTGAAAACTGGAGTTAAGAAGGTTTTCGTTTCGAAGAAGAAGACCCACAGCATACGACTGATAAACGGGAGACTGAAGCAAGAGGTGTTGCTCCGACTGTAGCATACCCAACCCAACCAAAACTAAGGGAGCAAACCGAAATCCAATAATATTATAAGGAGCATAACTTACGGCTTCGAGATTTGCAATCATCTTCCTGGTGCCGCTCAGAGAACCATTGTCCATGCCATACATCTCGTCAGAACGCAGGGTGATGCGTTCGGTAGGCAGCTTATTGATGCCAACCACATATTTAAAATTGATAAACTGACGGAAATACCATTTGTTGTTTTTGAGCAAGTGAGAAAAGAAATAAAACCCCGAATTGAGAGTGGCATTGTTTTTCACAAACTGATTGTAATACGTTCCGTAATTGGCAAAGAGAGAAACATAACCCAATTCATCGAGGTGAATGCCTTCGGAAATTTCGAAGCCGGAATAATGTCGCAATCCGGTTTCTTCTTTATACAAAACACCGTATAAAATCTGAAACAGGAAACCTTCGGGCACATCTTCGGTGGCTCCAAAGCGGTAAATAAACTGGTCTTTGTAATATTTACGAAGCGAAAAACCAAGACTGCCAAGAATAAAATTGGTGTTTACATTGTTTTTATTGGTGTCGATATCGAAACCGGGACGTTTTTGATAGCGCGTGTCGGTATATCGCAAGGCAAAAATAATGTTGGTTCCTTTTCTATTTTCAGGAGTGCCAAAGCCCGGATTGTAACTCCTGCCGCCCCATACATCAGTATACGTTTTCCGAATTGGGAAGCGGTAATCTATCTTTTCTACTGTATCGGTGTATTTAAAAACTCCCCAATCTTGCTGAACGGTAACACCTCCGGCCCATTTGGTGGTAACAGAATAAAAAGGACGGTCGAATGAAACACCCACTTGAGTAAGGTCTTTGCTGGTGAGGTAATAAATATTTGATTTAATAAAAGTGCGATGAATGTTTGCAATCTGATAATTTCCGGAATACTGATAATCGCCTGAAGAGGCATCGTAAGCTCCAAACTGCTCGAGTTGCTGACCGAAGCCCAGAAAATTACGGTCGCGAAGAGTAACATTGCCCGAAGTGAAACTAAGATTAACAGGTGCATCGATAGTCCAGCGGTCATGCACCACCACTTTAATATCCACACTATCGGAATGAGGCACTTTGGTGATGTAAATCAACGCATCATTTACATAGCCGGTTTCGCGAAGCAATCGCTCCGATTCGTTTATTTTTAATAAATCTACTTCATCTCCCTGCTTAAAGAGCAAATTGTTTCGTATGGTTCGGTGTCGAGTGGTGTGGTGATAATGATTGGCAATTTTTTGAAAGGAGTTGATGGCTGTGCGAGTGGTATCGTGAACGGAATAACCAAACGGGTCGAATACGGTAATAGAAATAGAGCGAATGTATTTTTTTTCAAATTTTTTCTTCGGGTCTTTTTTTGTTTGCTTGTCCGAAAGAGGTTTGTTCTCATATTGTTTGGGAGCAGGGTCAACAAAAATGGCATCATAAAGCAATGTGGTAGCACGATGTTTAGAAAAAGCTTTCTTTATTTTTTTGTAAACAGCCAGCGTATCGAGAACACCTTTTGCAGGCTCATCATCGGTTTGGGCACCTGCATACGAAACCTGAAACAGCATTCCGCAAAGAATGAAAAGGAACTTAAGAAGGTTGTTGTTTTTTTTTGACATGATAAAATAATCCGAAACACAAATTCCGGAATCTTTTTAGAACGGATAACCAATACCTATATTATAGGACAGGAAATGGTAATTCTGAGCATTATGACTTTCGAAATATTCGGCTTTCCAAGCCGGATAAAATAAGTCTTGCAGCACCCAGCGATTGTCTTCTTCAAACTGAGGGTCTCTTACTTTAAGTCCCACATCGAAACGAATGATGAAGAAATTAAAATCGGCTCGAACTCCTATACCGGAACCAATAGCAATTTCTTTGTAAAAACGATTGAGTTGAAAGTCGCCTCCCTCCCTGCTTGGGTCGGGCTTTCTAAGCCATGTATTGCCAACATCGAGAAATACAGCACCGCTGAGTTGCTTAATCATTTTGAAACGATACTCCACATTTCCTTCGAGCTGACCATCTCCATACTGGTCGAAATTAAATTGCCCATTGTTGGAATACGAACCTGGGCCCAATGTACGTGCTTGCCAAGCCCTAATGCCATTGGCACCACCGCTAAAGAAACTACGCTCGAAAGGCAGTGATGTGAAATTGACAAAAGGCACACCAATACCTGCCATAAAGCGAAGCACCACTTTATTTATTTCGTTTGAGTTAAAATAAAAACGATAATCTGCATCAGTACGCACATACTGTGAATACACCACACCAAACATTTTATATCTACCTTCATCATCTTTGGCAATGGTATTAGGCTGAATGGCATTGATGGCATTATAAACACCTCTGAAAATATTTCCGGATGATTCGGCATTGAGTCGGAAGTAAGAAAAATTCTGATGCTTTTTTATATCCTGTTCGTTATAGGTAAATGTGTATCGTGTGCTTGTGGAAAGGTGATTGCTAAAGCTGTTCAGGATATAAATATTGTGAATGGTATTAATTAAAAAATTATCGAGTTCGGGTAGCAACTCTACTTTAACGATATTAATAACAAATGGAGAAATGCTGTGCGAAATCTTTTCGTTTTGTTTCCATGTGTACCCGAAAGAGAAATTGGTAATATAACGATAGTAAAAGTTTGCATTATTATTTATGTAATACGGGCGGTGCTGATAAGTGAATGAACTGGTGAAAATAGTTTTCGGATTGGATTTCTTGGAGGCTTTAACATGAAATGGAACAAGGAAACGAGGAATGTAGATATTGCCCTCCGGACCTATTTCTACTGTATTCAATTGAGTTTTGGGAGAAGTACTGGAAGAACTGTAATTTATTTTATTGGCCTCCACACTCCCTTTGAATTTTAACTCGAGTAGTTCTGCCCCTTTTAATAAATTATGATTTTGATATCCGATACTACCACCAATACCCAGATTTCCTGAAGTGTTTTTACCTTCCATTTCATAAGTAAAGGCTTGTTTCAACACCGGACTTAGTTTGATAAAACAATCCAGACGGTCGGAACCATTTTGAACAAAATCGATATTGATGCTTTTAAATGCTTTTATCTCCTGCAAACGCTTGTAGGTGTCCACTACATTCTGAGACTGGAAAAGCTCGCCCTTACGAATAAATACACTGTTAAGCAAAACACGCGTTTTGTATCTGAGTTTGTTCGTATGTAAAATGTAATAGGCCGCATCGCGCTCCAGACTCATCTTTCCGTAATCATCAGCACGAAGTGTATCTTTCTGAACATTGTCCTGCTTCTTGTTTACATAATCCGTTTCGATATATACTTGGTTGATGTAAAATCTTTGATGAGGAGTTTCTACAATTGAATCAGAAGCTTCGCTAAATTTAGATGCAAAGTTTTTAATTCGCAGGGTCATGTTAATCTGGCGACCTGGAATAGAGTCCCATTCGTAATGAATGTAATCTTTGGTGAAAAAGTAGTAACCATTATTGTTTAATGCAGTTGTAATACGGTCGCGCTCCTGATCAAAAACATCTTCATCGTAATTCTTTCCTTTTTTTATCAATGTATTTGAACTGTCTGCATACACATAATAACGCAACATTTCGTCAGGGATGATATATTCCAGATTATTGATGGTATAAGGAGCAGAAGCCTTAATCTTATAATACACCTTAGCTTTTTTTCGATGTTTGTAATGCACCGAATCGGTAACTGAACTGATAAAAAAACCTTTCCTGTTCAAAAACGATTTCATTTGTTTAGAAGAGCGCTGAGTAAGCATCGAATCATAAATTACGGGAGCTTCACCCACATCCAGCAGCACTTCTCCAAACAATCTGCGAGTATATTTTTTTGCCTGTTTACCTTTGGCTACTCGCCTTTCGTTTTTCGCTGCTTTTCTGGTGTCGAATGCAATCCGTTTACGTCTTACTTTGTCTTCGTTAACAAGATTGTGTAACCACAAGTGAAAACGAACCACTTTAAAGATTTTATGATTGGGTTTTTGTTTGATATAATGTTCCAATTCGGTTTTGTCAATCTTGGTATCCACATCAATTATTCTGTTACGCGTCAGCAAATGTTCATCGTTTTTCAGTTTGCGTGCAGGGTTGCAGGCAAAGAAAAGAAATGGCAGCAGGAAAAATAAAATAAGTTTTATATAATTATTTTTTCGAATCACAAGTTGTCGCAATGTCTATTTGGCAATTGGTGGGCTAAATTACTCATTTATTCTAAAAGAGATTTTTCAAAAGCAATAGATTCACAGTTTTTATGAATTCTAAACAAATGCAATTGATTTAAAAAGCCCTAAACCTAAAATATCTATCTTTGCCCAAATACTAATTAATATAATTTAAAACTTAAAGCTATTGCCTGTGCTATCGAAAAATCAGATAAAATTTGTCACTTCTTTAAAACAAAAGAAATTTAGAGAAGAGCAGCAACTGTTTATTGCCGAAGGCGTGAAAATGGTGAAGGAGTTGCTTCAATCGACTATTCAGGTAAAACAAATATACGCCACTTCCGAATTTTTAAGAACAACCAAAATAGATTCGGACATTGAGCGATTTGAAATAAAAGAAAACGAGCTTGAACGTATTTCGGCATTATACACACCCAATGAGGTGGTGGCAGTTTGTCAAATTCCTGAGAAAACTTTTGAAGCCAAAAAGGTAAGCGGACAGCTTACTTTAGTGCTGGATGAAATTAAAGACCCCGGAAACATGGGCACCATTATTCGTATAGCCGACTGGTTTGGCATTCAAACTATATTATGCAGTTTGCAAACAACCGACCTGTTTAATCCAAAGGTAGTTCAGGCCACCATGGGGTCTATTGCCAGAGTTGATCTGTATTATATGGATTTGCCTATTTTTTTCAATCAACAAAAAGCAGAAAATCCATTGCCGGTTTACGGAGCATTGCTTGAAGGCGAAAATCTATATTCACGCTCCCTTTCAAAAAATGGATTTATAGTTATCGGCAATGAATCGAACGGAATTTCGGAATCACTTTTGCCTTACATAACCGACAAGATAAGTATTCCTTCTTTTTCACATTTTAAAACCACTGCAGGCGAAGCCGAATCGCTGAATGCAGGAATTGCAACTGCTGTTATCTGTTCGGAGTTTCGAAGGAAGAGTAGTTTGTAATTACAATCAATTAGCCTATTTCCTTTGCTAAAAAACAATGTACGTACGACAGTTTTTATTTAATTATTTTCTGTTTAGACACGATTCTTCCTTTTCTATACTTCCCGTGTTAAATCAACCGTTAAAAATGCTATTTTTGCACCCCTTAAATCGGAAATTAATTAAAAATTTATATGATAACGGCATTATTACTAATCAACCTTTTTAAAAGGACAATAATTTATTAATGCTATGTTTTTTTTAGAATGCCATTTGAAGCTGATATAGAAATTTACGGAAAAAAAATTATTGCGCTTAATTGTTGCGTGCTTATTCCTACGTATAATAATGCGCAAACGTTGTTGATGGTAATAGATGAGGTGAAATTATACACCAGTAATATTATTGTAATCAATGATGGATGTACAGATAATACGGAGCAGATATTGTCTGGTGTTCAGGGTATCGAAATAATTGGCTATCCCGTTAATCAAGGAAAAGGTTTTGCTTTGCGTACCGGAATTAAATATGCTCAGCAAAAAGGATATCGTTATGCTATTTCAATTGATAGTGATGGGCAACATTTTGCCAGCGACATCCCACTTTTTATCTATAAGATTGAACTTTCGCCCGATTCTCTTTTGGTGGGAGCTCGCAATCTTCGTCAGGAAAATATGCCGAAGAAAAACACTTTTGGAAATAAATTCTCTAATTTTTGGTTTCGGTTTCAAACCGGAATCAAGCTTCCGGATACTCAATCGGGATACCGATTGTACCCCATCGAAAAGATGAAAGGCACAAATTATTTCACAAAAAAATATGAATTCGAAATAGAGGTGATGGTGAAAGCTGCATGGAAAGGGATTAATGTAGAAGCCGTTCCTATTGGTGTTTATTATGCCGAAGAAGGCAAACGCATTTCACATTTCCGACCGTTTAAAGATTTTTTTCGTATCAGTTTGCTCAATACCTATCTGGTTATTCTTGCATTGCTATGGTACAAACCTGTTTTTTTTGTTAAAAGCTTTACAAAAGCCAATATCAAAAAGTTCATGCATAAACATTTTCTTGATTCGAACGAGCCGGTATTGAAAAAAGCGCTGGCAGTGGCTTTCGGTGTATTTATGGGTATAATTCCTATCTGGGGGTATCAGTTTGTAACAGCACTTATTCTTGCTCATTTTATGAAACTGAATAAAGCCATTGTGGGACTGGCTGCCAACATTAGCATTCCACCGATGATTCCTTTTTTACTTTATGGTAGCCTTAAAACAGGACAGCTAGTGCTCGGAACCAATTTGCATAGCAATATTTTTAATCAGCCGCTTAACTTTGAAACTGTAAAACAACATCTTTTTGAGTACGCCATCGGCAGTATGGTATTTGCCGTTATTATGGCCATTGTACTGGGTGTGTTGTCTTATTTTGTTTTGAAAACAATAATTCCTCTGCCGGCTAATGAACTGTTGGGTGGAGATAACGAAACATTAGATAAAAAGGAAATAAATAAATAACAGAAATTATTCACCTTAGTTTTCTTCTCTCAGAAGCGGGAAGGAAAAAAGAGGAAAACAAATGGGCAGCATATTTACTTTCATATTTCGATTTTTAAAAAAGAGAAGAGTTGTATTCTTTCTGCTTTTTCTGGGCGCCATTGCATTTGCTGGTTATTTTTCATCCAAAATAAAACTGGAGGAAGATATCACCAAAATGATGCCTTCGGATGCCAAGGTAGAAAGGCTGAACACCGTTTTTAAGAACTCTAAGTTTTTGGATAAATTGGTAGTTACGGTGTCGCTGGCCGACTCTGCTGCAAAACCCGAACCCGAAGAACTTATCGCCTTTACCGATAGCCTTGTTTCATCGATACAGAAATTCGACATCTCACTTGTAAAAGAAATAACTTACAAGGTAAATGATGATGTGATGTACGATGTTTACAATACCTTTATTGATAACCTTCCGGTATTTCTTGAAGAAAAAGATTATGCCACCCTTAGTCATCTAATCACGCCAGAGAGGTTGGACACTACTTTGGAGAAAGATTATAAAACCTTGCTGTCTCCGGCAAGCATGGTGTTGAAGAAAAATATTCTTCGTGACCCTATTGGCATTACTCCGTATGCATTAAAACGAATGCAGAGTTTGCAGTTTGACGACAACTTCGAACTCGAAAACGGATACATCTTTACTAAAGATAAAAGACACCTCTTGTTTTTTATCATCCCAAAAGTTAAATCATCGCAAACTGCCAAGAATGCAATTCTGCTTGGTTTGCTCGATGAAGCGATAAATAAAAATATTGCTTTCACCAAAAATAAATTATATGCAGAGTATTTCGGAACAGCTGCTGTGGCTGTTGGTAATGCTGTGCAAATAAAGAAAGACGTTACTCTTACTGTTAGTATTACCCTCATCGGATTGTTCTTATTCATCAGTTTATTCTTTAAACGACTCGAAGTTTTCTTTTTAATATTTATTCCTGTTTTGTTTGGAGGAGCTTTTTCTCTGGCCATTCTATATTTGATGAAAGGCTCTATTGCAGGTATTGCTATTGGCGCAGGTTCTATTGTGTTAGGTATAGCGATGGATTATACCATTCACTTCTATACACACTTTAAGCACGTCAACTCTGCTGAAGAAACAGTAAAAGATTTATCATTTCCATTAACGCTCGGAAGTACCACCACTATTGGAGCTTTTCTCGGACTAACGTTAATCAAATCGGAAGCACTTCAGGATTTCGGCATGTTTGCAGCCTTTAGTTTACTCGGTGCCGCCCTGTTCACTCTTATCATCTTTCCTCATTTTATGCGAAAGAGAAAGGCTGCCGAACACGATACTGACCTTCATCACAAACTTAATCTCGTGGAGAGAATAGCTTCATATAAGTTTGAAAAAAACAAATACCTCATCTGGTTTATCATCATTATTTCTTTCATTTCCATTTTCACTTCTCAGAATGTAGGTTTCGAAACCGATATGATGAAAATGAATTTTGTTGACAAACACTTGGCTAAAGCAGAGCAAAACCTGAACTCAATAAGTAACGTATCCCTGAAGAGTATTTATTTAGTGGCAAGCGGAAAAAATCTGGACGAAGCGTTAGCCAATAATGAGAAGAGTTTGCCGGCATTAAACAAACTTCAGAAAGATAACGTACTTAAAAAATACTCTACAGTTTCCACCATCTTATTGTCGAAAGGGGAGCAACTGAAACGTATTGCTCGCTGGAAAAATTACTGGACTGCTGAGAAGAAAAAAAAGCTCAAAGAGCAACTCATAAGTAAATCCGATAAATTTAAGTTCAAAGAAAATGCCTTTGCCGGTTTCTATTCCATGCTCGACAAGGATTTTACCCCCATTGATGTGAGTGCTTTCAGTGGATTAAAATCGAGTTTGCTCGACAATTACATCAGCGAAAATAAAGACGAAACAACTGTGGTAACGGTGATAAAAGCCACTGCAGATAATGAAGACAAGGTGTACAATGCATTTACCGAAAATAAAAATCTGGTAGTGTTCGACAAAAAATTCCTGACCAATCGTTTTGTTGAAATCATTAAAAATAATTTCAATTTAATACTCGGTATTTCCTCTTTGTTGGTGCTTATTATGCTTATTATTTCTTACGGCAGGTTCGAATTGGCTTTGATTACTTATATACCTATGGTGTTAAGCTGGCTGTGCATATTGGGTATTATGGGTGCTTTCGGAATGAAATTTAATATCATCAACATTATTGTTTCCACTTTTATATTTGGACTTGGCGATGATTACAGCATTTTTATTACCGATGCCCTGATGAACGAATACAATACCGGGCAAAAGAATCTGGCTTCGTACAAAACAGGAATCTTTATTTCGGCTACTACCACTATGATTGGTATTGGTGTTCTCGTGTTTGCTTCTCATCCTGCCTTAAAATCTATCGGTCTTATTACCATTATCGGTATGTTTTCGGTGCTTATTATTTCGAATACTATACAGCCTGCATTGTTCAAATTTTTTATCACGAACCGAACAGATCGCAAGCGAGTACCCTTTACCTTCCTTAGTTTATTTCAATCTATCTTTGCTTATGCATGGTTTGCGGTTGGATGTATTATTTTAATTCCTCTTGGTTTTGTTATCGTAAAACTGTTGCCTTTACCTAAAAAGAATAGATTAAAAATATTTCATGTGTTCCGTCATTTCGCCACCAAGTCGGTTATTTACGCTCACTTTCATGTAAAGAAATATATTATCAACTCTCAAAAAGAAAACTTCGATAAGCCAGCGATTGTTATCACTAATCATTCTTCAGTTATCGATTCATTGCTTATGCAATCGCTGAATCCGAAGTTAATTTTGATGGTGAACGATTGGGTGTGGGACTCTGCTTTTATGGGCCCTATTGTACGTCTCGGTGGTTTCATTCCTAAGTCGGCAGGCTATGAAGAGAACCTTGATAAAATTAGAGATTTGATTGACAATGGTTATTCCCTTTCCATTTTCCCCGAAGGTACACGCTCCGAAACGGAACACATTGGGCGTTTTCACAAAGGTGCTTTTTATATTGCCGAACGTTTAAACGCAGATATCGTTCCTGTTATTTTTCATGGCAATGCCTTTGTGCAAGGAAAAGACGACAGTTTTTTACTCAAGCCGGGACGAATAACAGTAAAATACCTGCCACGCATTTCTGCTGATAGCAAAACCTTCGGAGATAACTATTCGGAACGGACTAAACGCATCAGCAAATATTTTAAAGCGGAATACAACCAAATGCGCACAGAGATTGAAACAGTGGATTACTACTACAATCGTCTCACCAAAAATTATATTTACAAAGGCCCTGTGCTGGAGTGGTACATGCGCATCAAAGTATTGTTAGAAGATAAATATAGATTGTTCGAATCGTTGCTACCTAAGAAAGGAACCATTACCGATGTGGGCTGTGGGTATGGATTTTTGCCATACATGCTAAGTTTTATGAATCCGGAACGTATTGTTATAGGCACCGATTATGACGAAACGAAAATAGCTACAGCCAATAATTGTTTTTCGAAAAATAAAAACATCTCATTCTTCGCAGCCGATGCTACCACTTGCGAATTACCAAAAAGCGATGCTTTTATTCTGAGCGATATTTTGCATTATTTGCCGGCTGAACAACAACAGAAACTAATTGAAAAATGTTTGTCTCAACTCAACGAAAATGGTATGCTTCTTATCAGAGATGCCGATGCGAGTATGACCAAACGCCACTGGGGCACCCGTTACACAGAGTTTTTCTCAACCAATTCAGGATTTAATAAAACTAAAAATAAATTAGAATTTGTTTCTTCGACATTCATAATGGATGTTGTTTTAAAAAACAACTTCACGATTCAGAAAATTGATAACACCAAACTCACATCCAATGTAATTTACATTGTGAAAAAATAAACCAAACCAACAACAACAACAAACATGTCAGATTACGATGTAGTAATAATAGGTAGCGGACTCGGTGGGTTAGAGTGCGCTTACATATTGAGTAAAGAAGGATACAAAGTGCTGGTGCTCGAAAAAAACCGTCAGCTTGGAGGCAGCCTTCAAACCTTTGTTCGCGAAAAAGCAATTTTCGATACAGGCATTCATTATATCGGAGGATTAGATGAAGGACAGAATCTCTACAAGTGCTTTAAGTATTTTAATATTTACGATAAACTAAAGTTGATAAAAATGGATGAGGACGGTTTCGACCGCATCTCATTTGGTGATAATGGCCGTGAATACAAGCATGCTCAAGGGTATGACAATTTTGTTGAACAACTTTCACAGGAATTTCCGCATCAACGTCAGGCACTGAAAAATTATATCGAACACATACAAGAGGTGTGCAACTATTTTCCGCTTTATCAACTCAAGGAAGATAATAACCCTGTATTTGTAACCAAATATCTTGATATTAATGCTCGCGATTTTATTGCATCCATGGTATCCGACCCTCGTTTGCAATCTGTATTGGCCGGCTCCAACCCCATTTATGCTGGTGAAGGGGACAAAACTCCTATTTATGTTCATGCTCATGTGGCCAATACTTATATCGAAAGTGCTTACAAATGCATTGACGGTGGAGGTCAAATAGAACGTTATCTTTCGAAAAATATCAGAGCCAATGGAGGAGAAATAAGAAACTATGCTGAGGTTTCTAAAATTGTTGAGACGGAAGGATTGGTTACACATGTTCAATTGAACACAGGTGAAATTATTCATGGTAAAAATTTTATTTCCAACATCCATCCCGCTTTAACCATGGAGAAGTTGGAATCGACCAAAATAAAAAATGCATTCCGCCATCGCATGGCTGGACTCGAAAACAGTTCCTCGGCATTTATCATCGACATTGTGTTAAAGCCCGACACCTTTAAATATATCAACTATAATATTTATCACTATAACCAAAACGATGTGTGGACGGGCGTTAACAACACTCCCGAAATGGGGCCCGCGGGTTTTGCATTGTTTGTTCCTAAGTCGTCTTTCGGAGGTGAATATGCACGAAGCATGACGCTTTTGATATACATGAAATTTGATGAAGTGAAAAAATGGGCTGATACTTATGCTACGATGCCACATCACGACCACTCTCGCGGGCCAGAATACGAAGAATTTAAAATCAGAAAAGCAGAGCAGGTTATCGATATGGCATGTGCCAAAATTCCTAATCTCCGCAATTGTATTCAGTCTTACACCACTTCGTCTCCGCTAAGCTATCGCGATTATATAGGCACTAAAGATGGTGGACTATATGGTATTTCGAAAGATTATCGCGACCCTGTGCGTACCTTTATTGCTCCTGTTACCAAAATTCCTAACCTTTACTTTACCGGCCAAAACCTAAGTATGCACGGAGTATTGGGCGTTACTGTTGGCGCTGTTCGTACTTGTGGTTTGTTTCTGGGGCAAAATTATCTGATTAGAAAGATTAATGATTTCTAATAGAATTTCAGATTTCAAATTCCAGATTTCAAATTGAGAGGCGGGGAAGTTAGCCACAGATTATAATTTCAAATTTCAGATTTCAGGTTGGTGCTTCGTAAAGTTAGCCATAAATTCAATTTTGCAATTGTTCAATTCGGCAGTAGGCAATAAACAATAAACAATAATCAATAACCAATAATCAATCTTGTTTATCCGTCACGTATCTCCCCCTCACCTTCGGAGAGGAGATTAAGGAGTGAGGCATTTTTGTGGAGAGGGGCAGGGGAGAGGTGCTTACTTAATTTTAATAATAATAATATTCGAATTTTTAACTTTTGAGTCGCCTTGGGTAATGTCAACATTTTCGATAAACAACTTGGCGATTGGTTTTTTGTTGCGAATTAATTTCTCGATTTCATCAATCGTATTTTTGCTAAATGTATTCCCTTTGTTTTCCCAATCTGTAAACACACTGTCTTTACCGCCTTTGGTATATTCCATTTCCGAAACATGAAAAGAATTTATCTTCATGTTTTTGTCGCTAGGGGTTATTTCTTTCGAACACTTAGTAAATTCATCCAGCGTCATTGTACATACTCCTGATTTGCCACAAAAGGTAAAAAGAGGTTTGCTGTTTTGGGTTTGAGAAAACAGGTTGAATGATATCATCATCACCACAAGCGAAGTTATTATTGAGTTTTTCATTTTGTTTTTGCGTAGTCGCCACATTAGTTATTTTATTTATTTATTTTGCAGGTTAAATCACCAATCATCTCCAACCGTCACGCGTCTCCCCTCTCTTGTGGAGAGGGGCAGGGGAGAGGTGATGGTGTAAAAATTTAAAACAGCACCCTAAATCCGGTGTTGATATCCCAACTGCTAAAAGCTCTTTTCTGATTTTCGTATATCGGTACATTGTTGTTGTTGGTTTGCGAAGTGGTGCTGAGTTCTAACACAGCCATATCTACATTCTGAGGTTTCCAGGTCATATAATTCAAATCAAATTCGAAGAAAAACATCCATCTTTTTGTAAAAAAATGTTCCAACCCTATGGCTCCTACCACTCCTAAATTAAAGCCTTTGGTGTACTCTGTGGTTTGATGAAAAGTATATGAATTATTTGCGGAGGGGGCATTGGCATTGAAAAGAGAATCCTTTACAAGTTTATTCATTAACCCTATCGACATTCCGCATTTCAGATACGGATTGGTTTTGTGACCAAGGTTGATTCGGGCTGATGGAAATAAAAATAATTGAGGAGAGGAAGTCCATTTTACGCTTTTGAAATAGCCAGTCATATTATATGGAACATGCACATCACCGGAAGACCAATTTTTCTTTACTGAATCCGACAATCCTTTTTTATAAGTAATGCCCAATTCGATGCTAAACCAGGGTTTGAAATAATAACCGAGATTTAAAGAGTATTTAAAACCTTTTCCGAAGGAACAATAAACTGATTTATCCCCTGCGGGATCTCCGGTATTTATTTTCCCTAATTCATCTCTAAACGCACCAAATCCATATCCTGCGCTTATACCGATGTAAACTTTGCGGGTGCTATCGGGCTGAGCATATCCTTGGCTGATGATTAACCAAAGAAAAAGGATTATTATTTTTTTGCCGTTGTTCATTTTTTCTTTTTAGAAAGTTTTTCAAATGTTAGATTATCTTCCTTCGCTTTATCATACATTTTTAATTCCTCATAAGATTTTGCCCTATAACCATAAGCTTCAGAGTCAAAGTATGGATTTAATTCTATTACTTTACTGAAATCTTCAATTGCCAACCTAAATATTTTTTGTTTATATAGCATTAAACCTCTATTGTAATAACCTAATGGGCTTTTAGGATTTAGTTCTATGCATTTCGCATAATCAGATAATGCTTCTTCATACATATTTAATTCATCATAAGCAGAACCCCTTTCATTATAAATTTCATTTTCCGCAGGGCCTAAAGACATACCTTTTGTCTAATCAGCAATAGCTTCTTTAAACATTCCTAATTTATATTTTGCATTTCCCCTGTCATAAAAAACAAATGCATTGTTTGGATTTAGTTCAATAGATTTAGTATAATCTTCAATTGCTTCTTTGTATTTTCCCATATCAGCATTTGCAATTCCTCTATTACAAAAATAACACGGTTCTTTAGGGGCAAGTTTAATTGCTATAGTATAATTATCAATAGCATCTTCATATTTGCCCAAGCTATCCATTGAAATAGCTTTACAATAATAATATTTCGGCTCATTTTGATCAAGTGAAATAGCTTTTGTAAAATATTCAATAGCCTCTTGGTGCTGACGTAATTTCCCAAGTACAAGTCCAATGTTAGAATAATAGTAAGGTGCTTTTTTATCAAGTTTAATGGCTTTTTTATAATCTTTAATAGCCTTTTTATATTTCCCAATATTATCTTCGGATATTCCTCTATTGTTGTAATAATCTGGATTTTGTTGATAAAGGTTTATGGAATTTGTAAAATCATCAATAGCAATTTGATATTTTTCTAAAACATTTTCCACCCAACCTCTTGAATTATAATAATCGGGATTAGTTGGGTTTAGTTCAATAGCTTTAGAGTAGTTTTGAATTGCTTCCTCATACTTTTTGTTATTTGAGGCTGTATCTCCTTTTATTGCCCAATATTGAGCATTTCTTTCCTGTGCTTGACTGGAAAGAAAGAATACTAAAAATAAATAACTAATAAATACTTTCATTTCGTAAACGAACTTTCAAGTTCGGTATTTCTGATGCGTTTCTCCCATGGCATATAAAATACATTTATATGAATTCCCAAAAATACCAAATTATTCATTACCGCCCCCCTCCAAAAAACAGAATCATGAAATAGTGTTCTTATATTAAGGGTGTTCTAGTATTAAACGCTGGATTAAAGGTTAGTCAGTCTGATATGTGAATTCAAGTTTATCTGTCGCCAGTACGTACTGCTAACCCGTGAGTAAGTATTGTTGACCCTTTTTTTCGCATTTCAAACCCATGTTTATGTTCGTTCGAAATGGATTTACCTGTTATTTTACAAGCAGATACCTTTTTTATTCAGAATTGATGCAAAAATTGGGGATTAGCTTTTCGGGGAGGATGTGAAACCGGGTTTTCCGTCTTCCTTACCGGGTTTTCCGTTCGCCTTACCCGGTTTTCCGTCTTCCTTACCTGGTTTTCCGTCTTCCTTACCCGGTTTTCCGTCTTCCTTACCTGGTTTTCCGTCTTCCTTACCTGGTTTTCCGTCTTCCTTACCCGGTTTTCCGTCTTCCTTACCCGGTTTTGCGTCCTCCCCGACCTGTTTTCCATTTTTTCTTGGTAATAAAAAGAAGTGTGTGGGGGAAACTGAAATTTTCGGGGAGGATGTGAATCTTGGATTACCGTTCGCCTTTCTTAGATTACCGTCTTCCTTTCTTGGATTACCGTCTTCCTTTCTTGGATTACCGTCCGCCTTTCTTGGATTACCGTCTTCCTTTCTTGGATTACCGTGTTCCTTTCTTGGATTACCGTCTTCCTTTCTTGGATTACCATCTTCCTTTCTTAGATTACCGTTCGCCTTTCTTGGATTACCGTCTTCCTTTCCAAGATTAGCATCCTCCCCGATAAATTTTAGG